>NC_019673.1:8005217-8682935 GCF_000328705.1 Saccharothrix espanaensis DSM 44229
ACCGCCCCAACCAGCGCGGCACGTTCCGGTACGCCGAGCCCTTCGAACGCCTGTGACGACACGCCTCTGACGACACACCGGCGGTGACGCGCGAACCGTGGCGGTGACACGCGAGCCGTGGCGCGCCGGCGGTGACGCGCGGGAGGGCTCCCGCCAGGCGCGGCGGGAGCCCTCCCGGACCCGCGGCTAGGACAGGGCGAACGCGACCGCCGCCGTGGCGGTGAAGTCGATCGCCGGCTCCGAACTGGGCCACGAGGTCAGCTCGTCGACGAACCGCGACGCCGACGAGTCGAACTCCTTCGTGTACGGCTTGGCGCACGCGATCGCGCCCGGCGGCATCTCGCCGAGGTCGGCGAACAGCGCGGCGGCGTTCGGCCCGTTGATCACCGCGCCGACCAGCACGCGCTTGCCGCCGTTGGGGTCGCCGGAGAGGTTCGCGGCCTGGTGGTGCGGGCACTGCGGGAACTTGCTGCCCACCCCGACCACGAGCGTGGTGCCCCACGCGTTCGCGCCGAGCGTGAAGTTGCGCTGCCGCACGCCGAACGCGTCGAACGACTTGTCGCCGGTCAGGTCGCGGAACAGCCGCGCGGTCGCGGCGAACCCGAAGCTGCGGGTGGCCGCGTCGAACGCCGCGACGTCCGCCGCCGTGCGGAACGGGCTGCGCGCCGCGCTGTCCACACCGGTCTGGAGCTGGCGGCGCAGGTCGCCGACCACCTGCGCCTCGGTCACCTCCGCGCCCGGGATGCCCGCGCGCAGCAGCTTCACCAGGTCGTAGTGGCCCAGCGCGCTGGTGTTGTAGACGTTGAGCGTGTCGGCGTCACCACTGGCCAGGTAGACCTTCGCCCAGTGGGTGGCGGCCCTGGCCCAGCCGGTCGCGCGCGAGTCGCCCAGCGCCTTGCCGGCCAGCGCAAGCTGGGTGGCGCCGAACTCCAGGTCGTCGGCCCACGAGTCCTCGGGGTAGTAGGCGTGCGGGAACGCCGAGACCAGCTCGCCGACGTCGGTCGTCTTGGCCAGCGCGAACAGCGACGCCGCCTGCTCCAGGTGGTCGCGGGCCAGCTTCGGGTCGCGGCGCGCCTCGACCTGGGCGGCCAGCGCGAACGACGCGCTCACCCGGCCGACCAGGTTCGGGCTGATCTGCTCGCCCGGCTTGTTGGCCCGGAACACCGGGCGGTTCTTGATGAAGTACTTCTCGTCGCCCGGCTTGACGCTGAGCCGGTCGTCGTCCTCGGGCAGCCGCCACACGTCGTGGTCGCCGACGAAGCCGTGCTCGGCGCTGCCGGTGCCGATGCCGACCTGCGCGTAGAGCACCTTCGCGTCGGCGTCCCAGACCTTGTCCAGCCAGCGCAGGCCGAACCTGGTCTCGGCGGCCAGCGCCGGGTTCTCCCGGTCGCGCTGCGCGATCAGCAGCGACGCGGTCGCGTAGGCGGAGGCGTGGGTGAACTTCACGAAGTCGCCGGCGTCGAACCAGCCGCCCTCGACGTCGGCGGTCGTCCCGGTCGACTTCAGCGGCGCGGCCAGTTCGTCGCCGCCCTCGCCGCGGAAGACGGGGGTCTCGTAGACGGTGGCCCTGCGGTCGGTCAGGTGGGCGGGCTTGCGGTCCAGCCGGCCCGGGACGACGTCCGCGCCGTCGCGCTGCGCCTGGAAGAACTCGACGGTGTTCGCCGCGACCGGGGCGAACAGGTCGTCGCCGACCTTGAACGCCGGGGACGTCGCGCCGCCCGCCTTGACCCGGTAGGTGCCCGCCCGGTCCAGCGCGGAGAAGTCGATCGGGTGCACCGCGCCGAACTTCGCGCTCCACCTGCCCAGCGACTTGCCGACCTGGCCGGTCAGCGCGGTCCGGCCGGCCGCGTCCAGCACGGTGAACCTGCCCGACACCGCCGAGGGCACCATCAGGTAGGCCTGCTTCGCCTCGGACCGGCCGTACCCGACCTGGTCGACCCGCACCTGCGGGGCCGAGGCCCGGACCGACACCCCGTCCGGGTCCGGCGCTGCGTGGGCGGGTGTCACCGCCACCGAACCGATCAAGGCGAACGCCAGCACCCCACGTGGGAACCGCATGGAACCTCCGCTCCGGCCGGCGGCGGTGGCCTTAAGTAAAGAAACTTCCCTAATTACCGGGAAGACTAGCCGCCGGCCCGACCGGTTACCAGTCCTCGGGCGGCTCCAGGAACGCCTTGCCGGTGTCCCGGGTCAGCGCCAGCGCCCGGCGCACCCACGCCGCGCTCGCGCCGGCCATCCCGCACGCCGGGGTCGGCAGGGCGTGCGCGGCCAGGATCGAGCGCGGGAAGCCCAACCGGTCGACCAGGTCCAGCGCCGGCTTCGCCAGCTCGCGCAGGGTCGGCGGGCGACCCGGGTCCAGGCTCGGGGTGAGCCCGAGGAACAGCGCCGTGCGCTCCTCCCACGCCTCGCCCACCTCGTCCCACCGCCCGGCGTCCAGAACGGACACGTCGAACGCGATCGCCTTCGCCCCCGCCTCGCGCAGCAACGTGATCGGCGGCTCCGCCGCGCAGCAGTGCACGACGACGTCGACGCCGACCCCCTCGATCACCGACGCCAGCAGGGCGCGCGCGTCGGGCTCCGGCACCGCGGCGACCGTGCCGAGCTTCGAGGGCGTGGGCAGCAGCCCGCGCAGGACGGCCGGCAGCGTCGGCTCGTCGAGCTGCACGACCACCCGCGCGCCGGTCCGCTTGGCCACCTCGGCCGCGTGCCGGGCCAGCCCCTCGGTCAGCGACGCCGCGAACTCGCGCAGCGCGCCCTTGTCGGTCAGCACCCGGTGGCCGCGCGCCAACTCGACGTTGGCGGTCAGCGTCCACGGTCCGGCGGCCTGGACCTTCACGGTCTTCGGGGCCCGCCCCTCGGCCGCCTCCTCGAACGCGTCGAGGTCGCGGCGCAGGAAGTCCACCCCGCGCCGGTGGTCCTTGCCGACGTGCGCGGCGGTCCGGTAGCCGGCCGGCACGAGCTCCACCGGCAGGTCGACCAGCAGCGCGGCGGTGCGCCCGATGATGTCCGCGCCGACCCCGCGCGCGGGAAGTTCGGGCAGGTGGGGGAGGTCGGGCAGCTCGCCCAGGACGATCCGCGCGGCCTCCAGGGGGTCGGTGCCGGGCAGGGAACCGATGCCGGTAGCGGCGCCGGCGGGCCAAGGTGCGTCATCCACGGGGCACAGTCTCCCACCCCCGTTTCCGGCCCGGTCAAAACTGAAAAGGTCTAGACCCATTGACGAGGTGGTCTAGGCCACCTACCGTCACCTTGTCGGTGCTGACAGTTGCGACGGCACCGCACACGACGTGGTGTGGGGGCGTGCCGCGCCCCGCGCTCCCGCACCACTTCCAAACCCCGTCCCCCTGCCACGGGAGCAAGTGCGATGTCGAACAAGCGCAAGAGCCTGGCCGCCCTCGCGGCCGGAGTCGCCGCGGCGGTGACCACGGGCCTCGTCCTGGTCGCGCCGGCGGGCGCGGCCGCCTCACCCACCGCCGTGTTCAGCCAGGACTCGTCCTGGGGATCCGGCTACCAGGGCAAGTACACGATCACCGCGGGCAGCTCGGCGCTGTCCGGCTGGAAGCTGGAGTTCGACCTGCCGGCCGGCACCAAGCCGGGCTCCTACTGGGACGCCACGCTGGCCAGCTCCGGCAACCACCACACGTTCACCAACCGCGAGTACAACGGCACGCTCGCGGCGGGCGCGAAAGCCTCGTTCGGGTTCCTGGCGAGCGGCACCGGCCTGCCGGCCAACTGCAAGCTCAACGGCCAGCCGTGCGGCGGCGGGCCCACCACCACCTCGCCGAACCCGACCACCACCACGACGTGGTCGACCTCGTCGTCCACCAGCACCACGACGACCACGTCCACCACGTCGAGCAGCACGACCACCACGACGTCGACGTCGACCACGACCCCGCCGCCCGGCAGCATCAAGTCCGCGCCGTACGTGGACATCACGATGCCGACGCCGTCGCTGGAGTCGATGGCCCGCGCGACCGGCCAGAAGGTGTACACGCTGGCGTTCGCGCTCGCCGACAGCTCGGGCTGCAACCCGTCGTGGGGCGGCACCATCCCGCTCAACGACAGCCGGATCATCAACGACGTCAAGGCGTTGAAGGCGCTCGGCGGCGACGTGATCGTGGCGACCGGCGGCGCGGCCGGCCCGTACCTGGAGTACTCCTGCTCCACGGCCGACGCCCTGCTCGCCGCGTACAAGAAGGTGCTCGACGCGGTCGGCAGCAACCACCTGGACGTCGACGTCGAGGCGTCCATCCCGCACGACATGGTCAACACGGCGCTGAAGAAGCTCCAGACCGAGCGCGGGACGTCGATCAGCTACACGATGCGCATCCAGGGCGACGACTACGGCATGGACCCGTACTCGGTGTCGATCCTGCAGAACGCGGCGGCCAAGGGCCTCACCGTCCTGGTCAACCCGATGACCATGGAGTTCGGCACGTCGCGGCCGGACTGGGGCGACGCGGTGATCGCGGCGGCGGAGTCGACGCTCAAGCAGATGAAGACCATCTGGCCCGCGAAGTCCGACGCGGAGCTCAAGCGCCTGCTCGGCGTGACCCCGATGATCGGCCGCAACTTCAACGGCAAGATCTTCACCCAGGCGCACGCGAACAAGCTGGTGGCGTGGGCGAACACGAACAAGATCGGCCTGCTCGGCTTCTGGTCGGTCGGCCGCGACAACGGCACCTGCCCCGGTGGCGGCATCTCACCGACGTGCAGCAGCATCTCGCAGTCGCTCTACGAATTCACGAACATCTTCAAGGGCTTCACCCAGTAGATCCCTGCACGCAGTAAATCCCTGCACGGTGGCGGGGGCCGGCGGACGTCCGACGCCGGCCCCCGCCACCTCCCCTTTTCCGGAGCTGTGCCACCCGCAGACCGAACCCCTGCCCGACGACCGGACGCGGTGCCGGTTGCCCGCGGCTGGACCGCCCCCGAGTGGCGGGGAGCGTCAGAACAGTGGGGTGAAGTGGACCTTGAACGCCGGGTCGGGTTCCTTGCGGGTCGACTTGGCCAGCCAGTGCTCGCCGGGGCGGACGATCGTGGCCGCGTAGCAGTTGCGTTCACCACCGGTGTCCAAGACCCCCACGCATTCCGTCGGTGGGTTCTCCCGGCCGACCAGCAGCTGCACGTTCGCCGTGAGACCAGCGTCGACGTACACCGCGACGAAGCCGAGCACGTCCGCCCGGTAGACGGTGTTCAGGCTCCCGTCCGTGCGCGGCCGGTCGAGGCCCAGCGGCTGGGCACGGCGTTCCAGGGCCGTCACGGCGCTCTGGGCTGCCGTGGTCAGCGCCGCCACCCGCGCCACGTCCGACAGCAGCGGCCGGACCGCCTCGACTTGCGCCGACAGTGCGGCGACCTGGCGTTCGAGGCCGGCCACCCGGTCTTCCAGCTCTTCCTCGCGCCGCTTCGCCCCGAACACCCGACCTCCTGTGCGGCCTTACAGTGCAACCATGGACGGACCCGCGCAGATGCTCGCCAACGACCCCGCGTCGACCGCGCTCGGGATCAGACCGCTCGCGCTCTCCGACGGTTCCGCGACGCTCGCGATGACGGTAACCGAGCGGATGATCAACGGGCACGGGATCGCGCACGGCGGGTATGTGTTCCTGCTCGCCGACACGGCGTTCGCCTGCGCCTGCAACCGCCCCGGGTCGGTGACGGTCGCGGCGCAGGCGGAGATCGACTTCCTGGTGCCGTGCGGGGTGGGTGACGAGCTGGTCGCCACCGCCGTGGAGCGGGCCCGGTTCGGGCGCAGCGGGATCTACGACATCACCGTGCGCCGGGGCGACGAGGTGGTGGCGGAGTTCCGCGGCCGGAGCCGGACCCTGCGCTCCCGGGACTAGGCGGAGCGGCGCAGGCCGATCACCTGCAGGACGATGAACCCGAGCACGGCCACCGCCTGCGCCACGATCACCACCGCGCCCAGGGTGGTGACCGGGAACCAGCCCGCGAAAGCGGTCAGGAAACTGTCCAGCACCCACACGAAATTGCCCACCACGACCACGCCGACCAGCGGGCGGATCGGCTTCACGCCGAGCCCGAAAACGCCCACGCCGTACACCACCAGGAATACGCCGAGGCCGATCACCAACGCCCGGGGCAGGCCGAGCGGAACGTCCACCAGGAGGGCCAGCACGCCCATCCCGCCGGAGGCGACACCGTCGAGCTTGAGGGCGAAGCGGAGGAAACCGTCGTTGCGGACCTGAGTTGTCGTCATGGCTCTGAAGCTAGGGTCGCGGGCACTGCCGGCTCGACGTCGAACACTGCCAACCACTGCCAGTTCCGGCAGGTCGACGTGGGTTTGTCCAGTCCGGGGCGTGCCCAGGCCGGGGTGTGGCCGGTCCGGGCTTGCCCAGTCCGGAGTGTGCTCAGTCCGGGGTGTGCTCAGTCCGGCACGCGCGCGGACAGGTCGGCGGCGACCAGCTTGGCCCCGGCGTTCTGCCAGTTGTGCAATGTGCGCTCGGGGACCTGGTTGACGAACCAGGCCAGCGCTTTGCGCGCGTTCGGGTCGAGGTCCTCGCGTTTCGTCCGGCGGGAATACGGCCGAATTCCCACCACGTAGTAGAAGTACAGCGCGTTGTAGTGCCGCCACTCGTCGCTGGTGCCGAATTCGCCGTCCCGCGGTTTCAGCCGGAGAATGCTCTCCAGCAGCAGCGACTTCAACTCGGCGGCGCGTTCCAGCGGTTGGTCCGGCGCGCCGCGCGCGGCCAGCCGGGCGTCGATCACCGGCAGCCGGGTGAGCGGGTTGGCGACCAGCCTGCCGAGGTCGCCGTAGCCGCTGAGCGCCCGCCGGGTCGACTTCACCAGGTCCAGCTCGTCCAGCGCCGTCCGCTGGTCGAGCTTCGGCAGCGCCTCGACGGCCTCGCGCAGCTCGGCCCGTTCCGCCGCCACGGTCGGCACCGCCACCCGGTCCACGACCGCCGCCAGCGGGTTGGCCAGCACCTGGAGGGCGATCGCCGCCGCGACCGTCCCGTAGAGCAGCGGCGTGAGCCGGTCGTCCAGGAACAACGCCACCTGCCCGCCGAACACGGCCGCCAGCCCCGCCGAGCCGAGCAGCGAGCGCACCATGTCGGCCCGGATCGCCTCGCCCTCGTCGAACGCGTCGCGCAGCGCCACCAGGACGCCGAACAGCAGCAGGTCTACTCCGATCGAGGCAATCAGCCACACCGATGGGGTGAACCCGGTGAAGACGAGCGCCGACCCGAGCAGGAACATCAGGGTCGCCGCGCCCAGCAGCGTCCGGGTCCGCCGCACGTACAGCAACAGCGCGAAACCCAAGGGCGGCAACACGACCAACGGCAGGAACCACGCCGCGACCAGCAGCGGGACCGCGCTCCACCGCCACCACCGGTCGTAGCGCTCCGGCAGCCGGCAGACGATCGCCCCTGTCCACGCCACCGCCGGAACCGCCAGCACCACGGGCGGCACCGGCAGCGCCAGAGCCGCCGCGTAGGCCACCAGACCTGCGGAAGCCCGCCGCAGCACGGGCTTGCGCGGATCCCTCGCCACCAAGTACAGACCCAGCCACCAGGCCAGGCCGAAAGCCGCCAACGACACCCCGATCACCCGAGGATCCTACGGTTGCGCTCACTGGGACGATGTGGCTCATGCCTGTCGAGCTGACGCTTCGCAAGGCCGCCGAAGAGGTCGAGCGTGGCGATCTGGCCAGCGTCCTGCGTGCCCGGCAACGGCTCGTCGGGCTGGTCACCAGCTACCCGCACCGGCTGGACCTGCGCGACCGGCTCGCCGAGGTGTACCGGGTGCTGGGCGACACCGCGCAGGCCGGCCGCTGGAGCTACCTCGCCGACCGCCGCGACGAGGCCGAGATCGCCGCGTTCGAACGCGCCTACCGCACGCCCGAGGCCCGCCTGGCGTCGCTGAACTGGGCCACCGGCGAGGCCACCACGGAAACCGCCCGGATCCGGCTGACCGCGTTGCGGGGCGCGGTGTCCGAGCAGCTGCGGGCCGAGCTGGCGGTGGCCGACGACCGGGACTCGTCGTGGACCACGAACATCCTGGTGCTGCTCGGCCTGATCGTGGTGCTGCTGTGCTTCGTGGTCGGCGCGGTGACGCTCGTCATGTGGGTGTACAGGGGGATCGCCGGGTAGGCGCATCCTTGACGGCATGACCTCCGCCGACGTCGTCGCCGCCGCCGACCGCATCCGCCCGCACGTCCGCCGCACACCCCTGTGGCGGGTCGAGGTCGACGGCCGCCCGCTCGTGCTCAAGCTCGAACACCTCCAGCTCTCCGGCTCCTTCAAGCTGCGCGGCGCGGTGAACACGCTGCTCACCGCCGACGTGCCGGACCGGGTGGTGACCGCGTCCGGCGGCAACCACGGCCTGGGCGTGGCCACCGCGGCCCGGCTGCTCGGCACCCAGGCCACGGTGTACGTGCCGGTGAGCGCGCCCGAGGGCAAGGTCCGCCGGATCGAGGCGGCGGGCGCGAAGCTGATCCGGGCCGGGGCGACCTACGCGCAGGCCGTGGAGGCGGCGCGGGAGGCGTCCGGGTTCTACGTGGAGGCGTACAACGACCTGGCCGTCATCGCCGGGCAGGGGACGGTCGCGGCCGAGGTGGTCGAGGACGCGCCGGACGTCGACGTCGTGGCGGTGGCCGTGGGCGGTGGCGGGCTGGCCGCCGGAGCGGCCCTGTCCGGGCTGCACGTGGCCGCCGTGGAGCCGGAGAACTGCCGCGCGATGCACGACGCCCTCGCCGCCGGTGAACCGGTCGACTCGGTGGTGGACTCGGTGGCCTCCTCCGCGCTGGGCGCGAGCCGGGCGGGCACCGTGCCGTTCGGCATCCTCCAGGCCGCCGGGGCGTCGTCGGTGCTGGTCAGCGACGACGAGCTGCTCTCGGCGCGGGACCGGCTGTGGGAGGAGTTCCGGCTGGCCGTGGAACCGGCGGCGGCAGTGCCGTTCGCCGCCTGGCTGCACGGGCGGATCCCGGGCACCGTGTGCGTGGTGCTGTGCGGCGCGAACACCGACTGGACGCCCTGAGTACGCACTGGGGCGTACGTCGGGGTGCCGCTTCCCACGGGACGTGGTTCGACGCGCGGGTGAGCACCATTCGGTGACATGACCACGCGTGTCGCGTACCGGGTCGCCGCGGTGCTGTTCCTGTCCGGGCTGTTCCACCTGGTGGTGTTCTTCGTCGCCGGCGGGCCGTGGGAGGGGCCGGTGTCGTGGCGCAAGCCGGTGACGTTCGGGCTGTCGTTCGGGCTCACCCTGGCCACCTACGCCTGGGTGGGCGGGTTCCTGCGGCTGGGTACGTCTCGGCTGGGTACGTCTCGGCTGGGTACGTCTCGGCTGAAGGCGTTCTGGATCGGGCTGTTCACGGTCGCCTCGGTGCTGGAGGTGACGTTGATCGGCGTGCAGGCGTGGCGCGGGGTGCCGTCGCACTTCAACGAGGCCACCGCGCTCGACACGGTGGTCACCCGCTGCCTCACCGCCGGCGGGGTCATGATCATCGTGTCGGTGGTGGCGCTCGTGGTCGCCGCGTTCCGAGCCGTGCACCTCGCGCCGAGCATGCGATTGGCGGTTCGGGCAGGCGCGGCGAGCCTGGCCGTGGCGCTGGCGTTCGGCGGGCTGATGATCGCCGAGCGCGGCGGCTCGTGGAAGCTGTCGCACGGCGTGGCGATGCACGGCGTCCTGCTGCTGCCGCTGCTGGCGTGGCTGCTCGCCTTCACCACGGGGGACGAAGCACGCCTCACGCGCGTGGTCGGGACGGCCGCCGCGGGCTACGGGGCGCTGGTCGTGGCCGCGGCGGTGGTCGACGCCGTCAGCCTGTAGGGCCGGTGGTGGTGCGGCGCCGTCAGCCCGTGGTGCTGATGGTGGCGCTGGCCAGCACCAGGTCGCCCGCCGCGTCCGGCCGGTACACCGCGACCGCCTGGCCCGGCGCGACGCCGCTCAACGGCTCGCGCAGGTGCACGTGGAGCTCGCCGTCGACCAGCTCGGCCACCGCCGGGGCGAGGCCGCCGTGCGCCCGCACCTGGGCGACGCACTCCACCGGGCCGGCGAACTCGATCCGGGTGACCGGGGTCCGCGCGACGATCTCGGTCACCGCGAGCTTCTCCGCCGCCCCGACCCGGACCGTGCCGGAGACCGGCTCCAGCGACAGCACGTACCGGGGCCGGCCGTCCGGCGCGGGCGCGTCGATGCCCAGGCCCTTGCGCTGGCCCACGGTGAACTCGTGCACGCCGGCGTGCCGGCCGAGCACCGCGCCGGTCTCGTCGTCCACCAGCAGGCCGGGCTGCTCGCCCAGCCGCCGGGTCAGGAAGCCGCGGGTGTCGCCGTCCGGGATGAAGCAGATGTCGTGGCTGTCCGGCTTCTCGGCCACCTGCAGGCCGCGCTCGGCCGCCTCCGCGCGCACCTCGGTCTTGGTCGAGCCGCCCAGCGGGAACATCGCGTGCGCCAGCTGCTCGCCGGTCAGCGAGGCCAGCACGTAGGACTGGTCCTTGCCGTCGTCGGCGCTGCGCCGCAGCTCCGGCCGGCCGTCCACGGTGGACAGCCGGGCGTAGTGGCCGGTGCACACCGCGTCGAACCCGAGGCCGATCGCCTTGTCCAGCAGGGCCTCGAACTTGATCCGCTCGTTGCACCGCAGGCACGGGTTGGGCGTGCGGCCGGCCGCGTACTCCGCGACGAAGTCCTCCACCACGTCCTCGGTGAACCGCTCGGCGAAGTCCCAGACGTAGAACGGGATGCCCAGCACGTCCGCGGCGCGCCGCGCGTCACGCGCGTCCTCGACCGTGCAGCAGCCGCGCGCGCCGGTGCGCAGCGTGCCAGGCTTCGCCGACAGCGCCAGGTGCACGCCGGTCACGTCGTGACCAGCCGCCACCGCCCGCGCCGCGGCCACGGCGGAGTCCACCCCGCCGCTCATCGCCGCCAGCACCCGCATCCCGCTCACACCTCCGCCTTGAGTCGCTTCATCCCCGCGATGCCCGCCGTGCGGGCCCGGTCCACCACCGGTCCGATCGCCTCGGCCAGCTCCCGCACCTCGCCGGTGGTCGAGGTGTGCCCCAGCGAGAACCGCAGCGAGCCGCGCGCCAGCACCGGGTCCACGCCCATCGCCAGCAGCACGTGGCTGGGCTGCGCGACGCCGGCCGTGCACGCCGAGCCCGTCGAGCACTCGATCCCCTTGGCGTCCAACAGCATCAGCAGGCTGTCGCCCTCGCAGCCGGGGAAGGTCAGGTGGGCGTTGCCGGGCAGCCGGTCCACCGGGTCGCCGTTGAGCAGCACGTCCGGCACCGCGCGGCGCACCTGCGCGAGGAGGTCGTCGCGCAGCGCGGCCAGCTCGCCGGCGCGCGCGACCTGCTCGGTCACCGCGTGGCGCACGGCGGCGGCCAGGGCGACGATCGCGGGCACGTCCAGCGTCCCGGAGCGCACGTCGCGCTCCTGGCCGCCGCCGTGCAGCAGCGGGGTCGTCGGCACGTCGCGGCCCAGCAGCAGCACGCCCACGCCGTACGGACCGCCGACCTTGTGCCCGGACACGGTCAGCGCGCTCGCGCCGGACGCGGTGAAGTCCACCGGCACCGCGCCGACCGCCTGCACCGCGTCGGTGTGGAACGGGATGCCGCGCGCGGCGGCCAGCGCGGCCAGCTCCACCACCGGGTTGACCGTGCCGACCTCGTTGTTCGCCCACATCGCGGTGACCAGGGCCACGTCGTCGTCGAGCACCTCGGCCAGCGCCTCGGGCCGGATCCGGCCCAGCTCGTCGGGCTCCAGCCAGGTGACCGACGCGCCCTCGTGCTCGGCCAGCCACTGCACGGTGTCCAGCACGGCGTGGTGCTCGACGCTGGACGCGACGACCCGGCGCCGGCGGTCCGTGCGGCGGGCCCAGTAGACGCCCTTGACCGCGAGGTTGTCGCTCTCCGTGCCGCCGCTGGTGAAGATGACCTCGGACGGGCGGGTGCCCAGGGCGTCCGCGATGTCCTCGCGGGCCTCCTCGACCGCACGCCGCGCCCGCCGCCCGGAGGTGTGCAGCGACGAGGCGTTGCCCGTGGTGGACAACGCCCTGGTCATCGCCTCGATCGCCTCGGGGAGCATGGGGGTCGTGGCGGCGTGGTCGAAGTAGGCCATCAGTCCTCCAGGGTAGCCCGGCCCAGCCTCGTGGTGAGCACGGCACCAAGGACCGAGACGCCGGCCATCAGCAGGTCGAAGGGCACGACGGCGGCGGTGGGCGCGGCGGTGGAGGCGAACCGGGCGACCAGCACCCCGCCGAGCCCGACCATCAGCGCCGAACCCAGCATGTCGCTGATCTGCAGCGCCGCCGAGTTGAAACCGCGGTCCACGTCGCTGGACGCGGCCAGGGTGAGCACGCTCAGGCTCGACATCGCCAGCCCCATGCCCGCGCCGGCGACCGTCCACAGCACCGGGGTGAGGAACGCGGGGCCCCACGAAGGTGCGATGAGCGTCACGCCGGCCACGCCGACGGCGTTGAGCACGAACCCCCAGCGGACCATGGTGGCGCGCGGGACGTCGGGCTTGCGCGACTGCCACCACGCGCCGGTCGTCCAGCCCAGCGCGCTCAGCGTCAGCGGGATGCCGGCGGCGATGGCCGAGTAGCCGTGCACCGAGGTGAGGGTGAGCGGGATGAACGCCTCGACCGCGAAGAACGAGCCGGCCAGCAGGCCGCGGGCCAGGATCGTCATCGGCAGGCCGCGGCGGGCCCGCAGCGTGCCCTTGGGCAGCAGGACCCGCAGCGCCGGGACGAGCACGGCCAGCCCCGCCAGCCCGATCACCAGGTTGATCCCGGTCGGGTGCTGCGCGGCCCAGCTCAGCCCCACCACGCCCAGCCCCGCGCCCAGCGCGGCCCACGGCAGACCGCGCCGGCGGGTCTCGTCGGGCCGGTGCGCGGGCAGCTTGCCCAGCACCGGGACCAGCAGCAGCACGCCGAGCAGCACGAACGGGGCCAGCCCGAGGAACACCCACCGCCAGGACAGCGCCTCGGTGAGCCACCCGGACACCGCCGGCCCCACCAGCGACGGCACCACCCAGGCGCTGGCCACCAGGCCGAACACGGCGGGCCGGTCGCGCTCCGGGTAGACCAGCCCGATCAGCACGTAGGCGGCCACGATCTGCGCGCCGCCGCCGAGCCCCTGGAGCACCCGGCCGAGCAGCAGTACCGTCATGTCCTGCGCCAGTCCGGCGACGACCAGGCCGACCAGGAACAGCGCGGGCCCGATCAGCAGGCTCGGCCGAGGCCCGCGCAGGTCGCTGAGCCGTCCGGACAGGACGGTGGCGATGACGCTGGCGGCGAGGAAGGCCAGGAACGGCCACGCGTACAGGTCGTCGCCGCCCAGCTCCGCCACCATCCGCGGCATGGCCGTGCCGACGCCCATGTTCTCGAACGCGAGCAGCGTGACGAGCAGCACGATCCCCGCCGTGGGTCCCCTCCGCTCGGGAGTCCAGAGCCGGCCCTTGTTCGTCGTACCGGACTCGTGTCCCGCGTCGGTGGTGCTCACGCGCCCCATGTTTCAACCTCGACCCCGGTGGAGGTCAAGCCGAAGTGACGCGGAGGGCGCGGGCGGGGCACGGCGGGGGCGCGTAGGCGACCGCGCCCCCGCCGGGGTTCCGCCCGGGTTCAGCGGCGTGCGGTGGTCCGCTGCTCGACCGGTTTGCGGCTTCGGTGGACGCGCTGGATCGGGACCAGGACGTCTCCGTACAGCGCTCGTTCGGACTCCCACTGCACCAGGCCGGCCAGGTCTCGGCGGTCGGCGGCGCGGCCGGGGGCGATCTCGTCGAGCACGTGCACCTCGACCACCAGGCCGCGCAGGCGCAGCACGCGCAGCAGGGAGCCGACGAGGGTGTCCGAGCCGACGAACGCCGCCCGGCTCGTGGGCTCGCCGTCGACCAGGTAGCGCAGGACCACCGGCCGGACCGGCACGCCGGCGTCCAGGGCGGACTGGAACAGCGCCGGGCGGTAGCGGCCGGAGGCCAGGCCGCACCACGTGGTGCCCTCGGCGTGGATGCCCACCGCCGCGCCGTCGCGCAGCGCGGCGGCCAGCTCGGCCACCGTCCCGGGCAGCAGCGAGAGCCGCTCGCGGTCCAGGTAGACGGTCCGGGCGGCGGTGATCAGCCGGCCCAGCACCGGCCAGTCCCGGATCTCCCGCTTGGCCACCAGGCGGATCGGCTGCACCGCGTCGATCGCCAGTTCGTCCAGCCACGACACGTGGTTGGACACGACCAGCACGCCACGGCCGGGCGTGGCCTGGAAGACCGGGCCGCCGGTGACGTCCA
Organism: Saccharothrix espanaensis DSM 44229; assembly: GCF_000328705.1. Taxonomy (NCBI): domain Bacteria; kingdom Bacillati; phylum Actinomycetota; class Actinomycetes; order Pseudonocardiales; family Pseudonocardiaceae; genus Saccharothrix; species Saccharothrix espanaensis. The sequence continues at coordinate 8,019,450 of NC_019673.1, forward strand.
GCCGCGCGCCGAACGCCCGCACCAGCGCCCGGAACCAGCGGCGCAGCACCGCTTCGCGCGTCCGGCCCTGGCACACCAGTGCCGCGAGCCCCACGAACACCCCGCACGACAGGACGGTCAGCGCGGTGACGACCCGCCACGCCAGCCGGAAGGCGCCCACCGACGGGGTGGCGTGGTCCACGCACCCGTCACCGCACGGCGAGTACGGCATCCACGCGTGCGGGGCGGTCATGATGTCTCGCCCAGGAAGAACTTGAGGTACCGCTGGTCGACGTGCTCCATCCCGAGCAGCACGAACAGGTCGGCCACGCCGAAGTCCTCGTCCAGCGCGGGCCGGCCGCACACCCACGCGCCCAGCCGCAGGTAGCCCTTCAGCAGCGGCGGCAGGACGGCCTTCGCGGGGCGTGGCACGGCGTCGACGTCCCACGGGTTCAGCGGCGTCACCCGGTACTGCTCGGGCGCGTAGTGCTTGGCGTGCACCTGGTCCCACACGCCGGCCGCGTACGAGCCGCCGTCGTTCAGGGGCACGGAGGCGCAGCCGACCAGCCACGAGTGGCCCGACAGCAGCATGTAGCGGGCGATCCCGGCCCACACCAGGGACACCACGGCCCCGGTGCGGTGGTCCGGGTGGACGCAGGACCGGCCGGTCTCCACGACGCCCGGCCGCAGCGCCGCGAGCCGCGACAGGTCGAACTCGGTGTCCGAGTAGAGCCGGCCCGCTTCGGCGGCCCGCTCGGGCGGCAGCATCCGGTAGGTGCCGACGATCTCGCCGGTGCGGTCGTCGCGCACCACCAGGTGGTCGCAGAACTCGTCGAACGGGTCCACGTCGTGGTCGGCGACGGGCGAGTGCAGGGTCGCGCCCATCTCCCCGGCGAAGACCTGGTGGCGCAATCGCTGCGCGGCCACCACCTCGGCGCTGTCGCGGGCGACGAGCAGGGAGTACCGCGGCGCGTCGGCGGCGGCGTCGTTCCCGGTGCTGACAAGCAGTTGAGGCTGCGTCATGGCACTGGTGTACCGACCGGACGGCGTATTCCAGCAGGTTGTTCCGATGACGCATCAGTGGCAGGACGGTTAAACCCTGGTGCGCCGAGTCGGCAAGAGGGCCGTACCTGCGAAAACGCGGGTACGGCCCTCGGCTTTTCCAGCGGTGCTCAGCCCTTGCGCTTGTCGACCTCGCCGGTCAGCTGCGGGGCGACGGTGAACAGGTCGCCCACCACGCCGAAGTCCGCGATCTCGAAGATCGGGGCTTCCGCGTCCTTGTTCACGGCGATGATCGTCTTGGACGTCTGCATGCCCGCGCGGTGCTGGATCGCGCCGGAGATGCCCAGCGCGATGTAGAGCTGCGGCGAGACCGTCTTGCCGGTCTGGCCGACCTGGAACTGGTGCGGGTAGTAGCCGGAGTCCACCGCGGCGCGGGACGCGCCCACGGCCGCGCCCAGGCTGTCGGCCAGCTTCTCGACCACGGCGAAGCTCTCCGCCGAACCGACGCCGCGGCCACCGGAGACCACGACCGACGCCTCGGTCAGCTCCGGGCGGTCGCCGCCGACGATCGGCTCGCGGCCGGTCACCCGGGTCACCTTGGCCGGGTCGGCGGCGGGCAGCTCGACCGACTGCTCCACGGCGTCACCGGGGGCCTCCTCGGCCTCGACGCCGCCGGGGCGCACGGTGATGACCGGCACGCCGGTGGTCACCTTGGACTTGACCACGAACGCGCCGCCGAAGACGGACTGGGTGCCGACGCCGTCGCCGTCCACGTCCACCAGGTCGTAGATCAGGCCGGAGCCCAGCCGCGCGGCGAGCCGGCCGGCCACCTCCTGGCCCTCGACGGTCGCCGAGACCAGCACGGCGGCCGGGGAAGCGGTGCCCGCGATGGTCGCCAGGGCGTCCACCTTGGGCGTGACGAGGTGGTTGACCGCGTCGTCGGACTCCACCGCGTACACCTTGGCCGCGCCGTAGCGGGCCAGCGACTCCTTCACCTTGCCCGCGGTGCCGGGCGATCCGACCACCACCGCGGCCGGCTCGCCGAGACGGCGCGCGGCGGATAGAAGCTCATGGGTGACCTTCTTGACCTCGCCGTCGACGTGGTCGACGAGGACCAGGACCTCAGACATGCGTTCCCTCGCCTTCAGATGAGCTTCTGGCCGACCAGGTACTCGGCGATCTTCGAACCGCCGTCACCCGAGTCCTCGACGCGCTGACCGGCGCTGCGCGGCGGCTTGGGAGCCGCCTCCAGCACCTGCGACCACGCGGCGCCGAGACCGACCTCGCCCGCGTCCAGCCCGAGGTCCGCCACGGTGAGCGTGGACACGGGCTTCTTCTTGGCCGCCATGATGCCCTTGAAGGACGGGTAGCGCGGCTCGTTGATCTTCTCGGTCACGCTGACCACGGCGGGCAGGTTCGCCTCGATGAAGGCCAGGCCCTCGTCGGTCTCCCGCTCGGCCTTGATCACGCCGCCCTCGACGGACAGCTTGCGCACCTGGGTGACCTGCGGCAGGCCGAGCAGCTCGGCCAGGATGGCCGGGATCGCGCCCGCGCGGCCGTCGGTGGCCTCGTTGCCGGCGATGACCAGGTCGAAGCCCTCGACCGTGCCGATCGCCTTGGCCAGGACCTTCGCGGTGGTCAGCACGTCGGAGCCGTGCAGCGACTCGTCGGAGACGTGGACCGCCTTGTCGGCTCCCATGGAGAGCGCTTTGCGGATCGCGTCGGTGGCGCGGCCGGGACCCATCGCGACCACCGTCACCTCGCCGCCGTGCGCCTCCTGGAGCAGCAGCGCTTCTTCCACCGCGCGCTCGTTGATCTCGTCGAGCACGGCGTCCGCGGATTCGCGGTCGAGGGTGTGGTCGGCGTCGGTGAGCTTGCGCTCGGACCAGGTGTCGGGCACCTGCTTGACCAGGACGACAATATTCATGGGTCCTCTTCGACCTCCTGCGGACGGGCGGCGATGTCTCGGGCGAGCCGGTAAGCCACGACCGATCCGCCGGGTGTGCTCAGTGTGTTTCGTGACCCTGCCATGTCATCGCCGCATTGGCATGGTGGTGTCTGCCACCCCGATGTTACCCGCGAGTAGCAGGGGTGCGCACACCGGCAGGCACCGCTGCCGCGTGACGATCCCCACAAGGCGGTATGAGGCCGGACGAACGATATCGTGCCTGCCCTCGGCGGCGTCGCGGGCCGGCGCCGCTCGGCTAGGGTCGGTGGACATGCACCGTCGAGTAGCGATCGTCACCGACTCCACCGCGTGCCTGCCGCCCCAGTTGGCCGAGAAGCTCGGCATCACCGTGGCGCAGATCCAGCTCCGCATCGGGGACCAGGTGGACGACGAGGCCCGAGTGCCGCTGCCCAGGCTCGTGGACGCCCTGCGCGACCAGGAGGACGTCGCCACCTCGCCGCCCGACCCGGGCGCCTTCTTCTGGACCTACGCCGACGCGGCGACGGCCGGGGCCGAGGCGGTCGTGTCGCTGCACGTGTCCACCGACCTGTCGCGCACCGCCGAAGCGGCCCGGCAGGCGGCCGACCAGGCGCGGGTCCCGGTGCACGTGGTCGACACCCGGACGTGCGGGATGAGCCTCGGCTACGCGGTGGTGGCCGCCGCGACGGCGGCCGCGGCGGGCGGCGACGTGCGCCGCGTCGTGGCCGCCGCGCAGCAGAGCTTCCGGCGCAGCACCGAACTCTTCTACGTCGACACCCTGGAGTACCTGCGGCGCGGCGGCCGGATCGGCGCGGCGGCGGCCCTGCTCGGCTCGGCGCTGTCGGTGAAGCCGCTGCTCACCATGACCGACGGCCGGATCGCGCCGCTGGACAAGGTGCTCGGCGCGGAACGCGCGCTGCGCCGGATGATCGACATCGCGGTCGGCCGGGCGGGCGGCGGCGAGGTCGACATCGCCGTGGAGCACTTCTCCGCGCCGGAACGGGCGCAGTCGGTGCTGGAGCAGTTGCGCGCCAAGCTGCCCACGGTGCGCCGCTTCCTGGTGACCACGGTCAGCTCGGCGATCGGCGCGCACGTCGGTCCGGGCGCGGTCGGCGTGACCGTTTCGCCGGTTTAGGAACTCCGGGCGGGGTTTGCCCGTTCACCCGTCAGGGAACCATGACGGGGAAAGGAGACGACATGCCTTCGCTGTTCAGCAAGCTTTCCGCGCTGGCCCGCAGTCCCCAGGGGCGTCGGGCCACCGAGCAGCTCAAGCACGCCGCCCGGGACCCGCGCAACAAGGCCAAGCTCCAGCAGTTCCTGCGCCGGCTGCGCAAGCGCTAGTCCAGCCGACCGGCCCGGCCGAGCAGGGGATCCAGGGCCTGCGGTCCGGGCCGGTGAACGCTCAGCGGGTCCGCCGCCGCGCCGCTTCGAACGTGCGCAGGTAGCGGCGGCGGAACTCGTTCGGGTCGGCCGGGTGCGCCGGCCGGTCGAGCGCGGGATCGGGCACCGACCACAGTCCGGGCTTCGCCTCCGGCGAGGCGGGTTGCGCCGGGAGCGCCGGTGGTTCGGCGGCGGCGTGCGTCGGCGGTTCGGGCCGCACCGGGGATTCGGCGGAGGTCGCCTGCGCGGGCAATTCCGGCACGGCCGGTTCCGGCGCGCTTTCCTCCACGACTTCAAGCTCCACCACGGCCTCCGGCTCGACCACCCGTGCCACGGGCACCGGCTCGACCACGTCGAGTTCGATCGCGTCGAGTTCGACTGCTGCCGGCTCGTCCACCACCGGCTCGACGTCGTCGGGTTCGGTGAGCGGGTCCTCGACCACCGAGGCCAGCGCCGGCACCAGGGTGAGGGCCGGCCGGGTCGGCTCGGCGGGCGGCGCGGAGATCGGCAGGCCCATCACCGGGTTGCGGTGGATGGGCTTGGTCGCGTAGTCGTCCGGCGGCCAGTGCAGGTCGAGCTTCGGCTCCTCCCGCACCGGTGCCGGCGCGGGGGCCGGCTCCGGTACGGGAGCACGTCTGAACATGTACGCGGTCAGCGCGCAACCCGCCGCGAACGACAGTGCGCACAACCCGAAGACGAAGGCGATCGCGCCTGACATAACGCTCCTACCCGACGAGCACGTCGACCTGCGGACCGCCGTCGGACGGCGGACCCCAGACCGGGTCGACCACGACCCGCGTGCTGATTGCCTCTTCCGGGACCCCTCGCGCGACCAGGAACGCGCGCACGAGCTGCGCCCGCTGCATGGCCAGCACGTCGCACCGGTGGCTCGCGGTCTCGCCGTTCCACGCGTGCGCGACCAGCGTCACGACCGCGCCGGTCGTCACGCCGAGCAGGTTGCCCACGCCCTGCTGGACCGCTTCGCCGCGCCCGACGAAGTCCGTGCCGCCGGGTGCGAACGTGATGCCCTTGACCCCGTTGCTGGAGAACAGGCTCGCCACGTTCTGCCGGGTCAGCTCAGGCGACGCCGGCAGCGGCGGCGCGACCGGCGACTCCGCCGGCGCGACCGTGGGACGCACCGGCAGCGGCGGGCGGGTCGGGTGCGACACGACGTGGCCGGGCGCGGACGAGAACGGCAGCGCGTCGGTGAGCTGCTCGCCGTAGACCGAGAACCCGAACGCGGTGATCCCGGCGGGCACCAGGACCAACCCCACCAGCAGCGGGAGGATCGGCAGCCCGCGCCGCATCAAGCCCCCACCCGCTGCCCGTCGGCGACCGGCTCGGTCGCGGTCTGCTGCTCGGGGATCAGGTTCGGCACGCGCTCCGCGGCGGCGGCCAGCGCGGCCCGCGCGGCGGCGAACTGGCCCACCACGGCCCGGCGCAGCTCGCGCAGCTCGTCGGCGTTCTGGTGGATCTCGGCGATCCGCCGCTGGGCCTCGCGGCAGGCCAACTTCACCACGAACGCGGCGCGCGCCTTGGCCAGCTCCTCCTGCTCGGCGAAGTGCTGCGCGGCCTCGTCGCGCCGGTGGGTCATGGTCAGCTCGAAGTAGTTGTGCGCCTTGGTGCGCCGCTCCTCGGACTCGGTCTCCAGGCGGTTGCACTGCTCGGCGGTCTCGCGCAGCAGCCGGTCCGCGTCGTCCTGCGCCTGCGCCATGGCGGCGGCGCAGTCGGCCTCGACCTGGCTGGTGCGGTTGGCCAGGTGGGTCTCGGTGTCCGCGCGCCGGCGCTCCAGGTCGACCTCGCGCTGGTCGAGCTCGGCGGCCCGGCGGGCGGCGGCCGCGCTCAGCTCGCGGGCGTGCTGGTCGGCGTCGGCGCGCAGCGCGGCGATCTCCGCCTCGGCCTCCCGGCGCAGCTCCGACAGCTCGACCTCGGTGCGCTTGCGCAGCGAGTCGACGTCGCGCTCGGCGCGCAGCCGCAGCTCGGCGGATTCCTCCTCCGCCAGCAGCAGCATCCGGTGCAGCCGCTCGGTCGCGCCGGCGGTCGTGGCGGGCGACATCTCCAGCCGCTCGACCCGCGCCCGCGCCCCCTCCAGGTCCCCGCGGGTCATCTCCAGCAGCTTGCGCAGGTCGGCCGCCTGGGCGAGCGCCTCGGCCCGGTCCACGCTGGTGTACCGGAGCTGTTCCTCCAGGTTCTCGATGTGCTCGATCACCTGTCGGCGGTGGAATCCGCGGTAGACGACGTCGAAACCCGCGTGCAGCGGAACAATCTCCGGCTCTTTCGCACCCATGGCCGCCCCACTCGTTTGAAGATTGACCGAGGATACCGACCGGAAGAGTGATCAACCAGCACTAACGTGCCACGACGGGCTTCGCAGAGCCCTGGCCGGCACGCCGTCTTGCAGGGCAAACGATGGAATGAAAGATCAACACGACACAACTTCAGGTCACCCGATTGTGTCATTTCCAGGTCACGGTCGAACCCGCGAACAATCGCCCGCCCGAGGACATCCGGTAATCGAAACCGAGATGTTCACACGAAACAGTGACACCCGGTTGGCCAGGTCCTTGCTACCGGCGAGTAACGAGCGACTACGCTGGCCGGGTGACCGTCGAGCCGCTGCCCCTCACCGGCGAGCGCACCGTGCCCGGGATCCCCGCCGAGAACTACTGGTTCCGCCGCCACGAGGCCGCGTACCTCGACCTCGTCCGGCACTGCACCGGCGCGGTGGTGCTGGAGGCGGGCTGCGGCGAGGGCTACGGAGCCGCCCTGATCGCCCGGCACGCGGCCCGCGTCGTCGCGCTGGACTACGACCTCCAGACCGCCGCGCACGCCGCCCGCGCGTACCCCGAACTCGCCGTGGTGCGCGGGAACCTGGCAGCGCTGCCGCTGGCCGCCGAGAGCGTCGACGTGGTGGCCAACCTCCAGGTGATCGAACACCTGTGGGACCAGGAGGGCTTCCTGGCCGAGTGCACGCGGGTGCTGCGCCCCGGCGGCCGGCTGATCGTCACCACGCCGAACCGGATCACCTTCTCCGCCGGCCGCGACACGCCCCTGAACCCGTTCCACACCAGGGAACTCGCCGCCGGCGAGCTGGCCGACCTGCTGACCGGCGCGGGGCTGGTGGTGGAACTGCTGGCCGGGCTGCGGCACGGGCCGGCGCTGCGCGCGCTGGACGCCCGGTTCGGCGGCTCGATCATCGACGCCCAGGTGGCCGTGGTCGTGGACGACAACCCGTGGCCGGCCGACCTGCTGGCCGCCGTCGAAGGCGTGCGCAGCGCGGACTTCGAGATCACCACCGACGACCTGGACGCGAGCCTCGACCTGGTCGCGGTGGCGGTCCGGCCATGACCGAGGGGACCTTCTGCCTGGTGCTGCACAGCCACCTGCCGTGGCTGGCGCACCACGGGGCCTGGCCGGTCGGCGAGGAGTGGCTCTACCAGGCGTGGGCGCACTCGTACCTGCCGGTCGTGGACCTGCTGGAGCGGTTCGCCGGCGAAGGCCGCGAGGACGTGCTGACCCTCGGCGTCACGCCGGTGCTGGCCGCGCAGCTCGACGACCCGTACTGCCTGCGCGGCGTGCACGACTGGCTGGGCGACTGGCAGTTGCGCGCGCACAGCGCGGCACCCCGGCTGCCGGAGCTCTCGGCGCGCGAGCACCGGGCGTCGCGGTGGGCGCTGGAGAAGTTCGAAACCCGGTGGCGGCACGGTTTCTCCCCCATCCTGAAGTCCCTTGTGGACAGTCGGACGGTGGAGCTGCTGGGCGGACCGGCGGCGCACCCGTTCCAGCCGCTGCTCGACCCGGGGCTGCGGGCGTTCTCGCTGCGCACCGGGCTGGCCGACACCCGGCTGCGGCTCGGGTCCGCGCCCGAGGGCATCTGGGCCCCCGAGTGCGCGTACGCGCCGGGCATGGAGGAGGGGTACGCGGCGGCGGGCGTGCGGCGGTTCCTGGTCGACGGGCCGTCGCTGCACGGCGACACGGCCGCCGCGCGTCCGGTGGGGTCCTCGGACGTGCTGTGCTTCGGACGCGACCTGGAGGTGTCCTACCGGGTGTGGTCGCCGAAGGTCGGCTACCCCGGCGACCCGGCCTACCGCGACTTCCACACCTACGACCACCCCAGCGGGCTCAAGCCGTCCCGGGTGACCGGCGTGCGGGTCGAGCCCGGGGACAAGGCCCCGTACTCGCCGCAGGACGCCGCCGTCGTGGTGCGGCGGGACGCGGCGGACTTCGTGGACGTCGTGGTGCGGCGGCTGCGGTCGCTGCGCGAGCGGCACGGGAAGCCGTCGCTGGTCGTCGCCGCGTACGACACCGAGCTGTACGGGCACTGGTGGCACGAGGGCCCGGCGTGGCTGGAGGCCGTGCTGCGGGCGCTGCCCGAGGCCGGCGTGCGGGTGACGACGCTGCGCGGCGCGGTGGAGGCGGGCCACGTCGGCGCGCCCGTGGAGATCCCGCCGTCGTCGTGGGGCGCGGGCAAGGACTGGCACGTCTGGAACGGGCCGCAGGTCGCCGACGTCGTGGACCTCAACGCGGGCGTCCAGCGCGAACTGCTCGCGCTCGACCTCGCCGGCCGCACCCGCGACCCGGTCGCCGACCAGGCCGTGCGGGAGGCGCTGCTGGCGCTGTCCAGCGACTGGGCCTTCATGGTCACCAAGGACTCGGCCGCCGACTACGCCCGCTACCGCGCGAAGGTGCACGCGGACCGGTTCGCCGAACTCGCCGCGCTGCTGCGCCCCGGTGGCGGGCGCGGTCGTGGGCGCGCGCGGGCGGCCGAACTCCGGGCCCTGGACGGGCCGTTCGGCCACCTCGACGCGCGCGGGCTCGGCTGATGCGCCCGGCTCAGGACCCGCCGGGGTCGCCCACCCGCCCTTCCAGCCGTTCGGTGGTCCCGGCGGAGCCGGGGTGGTCGATCCGGGCCTGCGTGACCGGACCCGCCTTCGACCGGCCCACCCGGTCCGCCGGTCGCTCCAGACCGGCCCGCTTGGCGCGCGCCCGGCGGTCCACCACGAAACCGGCGGCCAGCAGTAACGCGCAGAACAACACCCCGTACGCCCAAGGCTGCATGGCAACTCCCCCCTCGATGACTTCGAGGGTATCCGCGGAATGCGAGGATGCGACATGCGCGTGCTGATGTTGTCGTGGGAGTACCCGCCGGTCGTAGTGGGCGGGCTGGGTCGGCACGTGCACGCCGTGGCGACCGAACTGGCCCGGCAGGGGCACGACGTCGTCGTGCTGTGCCGTCAGCCCACCGGGTCCGACGCCGTCACGCACCCGACGTCGGACTCGCCGGTGGAGGGCGTCCGGCTGGTCCGGGTCGCCGAGGACCCGGCGCACCTGGTGTTCGAGCGCGACCTGGTGGCGTGGACGCTGGCCATGGGCCACGCGATGACCCGCGCGGGCCTGGCGCTGCTGCGCGGGTGGCGGCCGGAGGTCGTGCACGCGCACGACTGGCTGGTCACCCACGCCGCGATAGCCCTCGCCGAGGCCGCCGGCGTGCCGCTGGTGGCCACCGTGCACGCCACCGAGGCCGGCCGGCACAGCGGGTGGCTGTCCCAGACGCTCAACCAGCAGGTGCACTCGGTGGAGTGGTGGCTGGCCAACCGGGCCGACTCGCTGATCACCTGCTCCGCGGCGATGCGGACCGAGGTGGCCCACCTGTTCGAGGTCGACCCGGCCGGGATCACCGTGCTGCACAACGGGATCGAGCCCCGGCGGTGGCGGGTGCGGCCGGCCGGGGTGGCGGCGGCGCGCGAAGAGTTCGCCGCCGACGGCCCGCTGCTGCTGTTCTTCGGGCGGCTGGAGTGGGAGAAGGGCGTCCAGGACCTGATCGCGGCGCTGCCCCGGATCCGCCGGGCGCACCGGGGCACCCGGGTGGTGGTGGCGGGCGGCGGCACGCACCGCGACTGGCTGGTGGAGCAGGCCCGCAAGCACCGGGTGCTGCGGTCGGTGCGGTTCGTCGGGCACCTGCCGGACCGCACGCTCGCGGCCGTGCTGGCGGCGGCCGACGCCGTCGTGCTGCCCAGCCGGTACGAGCCGTTCGGGATCGTGGCGCTGGAGGCGGCGGCCGCCGGGACGCCGCTGGTCGCGTCCACCGCGGGCGGGTTGGGCGAGGTCGTGCTGGACGGCGTGACCGGGCTGTCGTTCGCGCCGGGTGACGTGGACGGGCTGGCGCGGGCCGTGCGCTCGGTGCTGGCCGACCGGCCCGCCGCCGTGCGCCGGGCGAAGGCCGCGAAAGCCCGGCTGGGCACCGATTTCGACTGGGCCCGGATCGCCGCGGACACCGCCGGCGTCTACCGGGCGGCGGCCGCCCGGGAGCACGGGCCGCTCGGCCGGCCCAAGATCGCCACCGGCAACGCCTTCCTGTGACCGCCCGGCGCGGCGCGCCCGCGGACGGCCACGCGGACGGCCACGCGGACGGCTGGGCGGTCGGCGCGGTCAGACGGTCAGCACGATCTTGCCGGTGGTGCGGTTGGTCTCGCCGAGTTCCTGCGCCTTGGCGGCGTCGGCGAGCGGGAACGTCTCGGCCACCACCGGCCGCAGCCGGCCCTCGGCCACCAGCCCGGCGACCCGCTCCAGCGCGGTGTGGTCGGGGGTGACCAGCACCGACGTGGCCCGGATCCCGAGCGGCTCCGCCTCGGCCCGGACGGTGTCCACGTCGTTGGGCACCGCGACGGCCACGTAGACACCGCCCGGCTTGAGGACCCGCAGGGACCGGCTCGCGTAGTCGCCGCCGATCAGGTCGACCACGACGTCCACCGGGTCGACGGCGGTGAAGTCCTCGGTGCGGTAGTCGACCAGGTCGTCCGCGCCGAGGTCGCGCAGCAGGGCGTGCTTGGCGGCGCTCGCGGTGCCCGTGACGTGCGCGCCGAGGGCCTTGGCGAGCTGCACGGTCAGGTGGCCGACCCCGCCCGCGGCGGCGTGCACCAGGACCCGCTGACCGGGCTGGAGGCGGGCCGCGTCGGTGAGCGCCTGCCAGCCGGTGAGCACGGCCAGCGGCAGGGCCGCCGCGTCGACGTGGTCCAGCGCCGCGGGCTTGCGGGCGAAGTGCCGGGCGGGTGCCGCGACGTACTCGGCGTAACCACCGCCGACCTCGGGGAAGCAGGGCATCCCGAACACCTCGTCACCGGCCTGGAACCGGTTCTCGCCGGGGCCGGGGTCGACCACGACGCCGGAGACGTCCCAGCCGGGGACCAGCGGCGGGCGGAACCAGTAGCCGTGCTCGCGGACCTTCCAGTCGATCGGGTTCACGCCGGCCGCGACCACCTGGACCAGCATCTTCCCGGGTCCGGCGGTGGGCCGTTCGATCTCCACCAGCTCCAGCACCTCGGGGCCGCCCAGCGCGGTCTGGCGGATGGCGCGCATCGTGTTCGTCATGGGGTAAAGGATCACCGCGGGTGGTACCTGTTGTGAAGAAGGCACCTTGATGGTATCTAGGTACCTCATGCATACCGTTCCCGACCTGCGAGCTCATGGCGGAGCCGACGCCTTCCTGCGCAACTGCGCGTCGCGGGCCGTGCTGGACCTGTTGACGAACAAGTGGGTGTGCCTGGTCGTGGGCGCGCTGCGGCCGGGCACGATGAGGTTCGGCGAACTGCGCCGCCGACTGGACGGCGTGACGCAGAAGATGCTCACCCAGACGTTGCGGGACCTCGAACGCGCCGGCCTCGTGCACCGGGCCGTGTACCCGAGCGTCCCACCGCGCGTGGAGTACAGCCTCACCCCGCTGGGGCAGAACGTCGCGGGCTTGATGGACGCGATCCGGGTGTGGTCGGAGGAGCACATCGACGACATCCGCACCGCGCAGGAGGCTTACGACACCAAAGCGGGCGAAGAACTCCAGCCGGTATGACGAGAACCGCGGAATGATCATTTTTGCGGAATAGCCGGAGACAACCCGGAGACAACACTGTTGGCAGCAACCGCTTCCGGCCTGGCCGGTCCACGATCGGAGGGTGCGGGGGCACCGTTGGCGAACAACCCTGCTCTGCGTCCGTGAGAACGGGAACGCCTGCTGCTCGAACCGTGGGGCTGGACGGGCATCGAGGCGTTCATCCCCTCGAAACCGCTGGAGTGACCGCCAGGTCAGTCCGACTTGCGCGACCGCTCCAGCGCTTCCCCGGCCTTGCGCGCCATGTCCGCCACGGCCGCACGGCGCACGGCGTCGGCCTCGTAGTCCTCGCGCCGGTCCTTCACCACGCGCGCCGGGATGCCAACCGCGATCTTGTAGTCCGGCACGTCGCCGCGCACCACGGCGTGCGCGCCCAGCACGCACCCGCGCCCGATCCGGGTGCCGCGGGTGACGGTGACCTTCGTGCCGAGCCAGCAGTCCGGGCCGATCCGCACCGGCGACTTCACGATGCCCTGGTCCTTGATCGGCAGCGCGATGTCGGCCGTCACGTGGTCGAAGTCGCAGATGTACACCCAGTCCGCGACCAGCGTGGCCGCGCCGATCTCGACGTCGAGGTAGCAGTTGACCGTGTTGTCCTTGCCGAACACGGCCTTGTCGCCGATCCGCAGCGAACCCTCGTGGCAGCGGATGGCGTTGCCGTCGCCGATGTGCACCCAGCGCCCGATCTCCAGCCGGCCGTAGCCGGGGCGGCAGTGCAGGTCGACGTTCTTGCCGAGGAACACCATGCCGCGCAGCACGACGTGCGGGTTGGCCAACCGGAACCGCAGCAGCCGCCAGTACCGGACCAGGTACCACGGCGTGTACGCGCGGTGGCGCAGCACCCACTTGAGGGACGCCAGGGTGAGGAACCTGGCCTGCGCCGGATCACGCCGCGCACTGCCCCACCTGGTCCACACGGGCGCACCCCACATGCTCGTCACGCGGGCACTCTAACCAGCGCCCGCGCACCCCTCGCGACGAACCCGTGCCGCAGGTAGAGGGCCCGCGCGCGGGCGTTCCCGGCCGCGACCTCCAGCCGCACGGCCCGCGTACCGGCCCACCGCACGACCCCGTCCACCAGCGCGTCGCCGACGCCCCGGCCCCGCGCGGCGGGCGCCACCCACAGCGAGAGCAGGTCGACCTCGTCGCCGTCGGCGGCGCTGACCATCCCGACGTCCGCGCCGTCGAGCACGGCCACCAGGTTGTGCGTCGCGGCCACCCGCCGCCGCCACCGCGCCTCGGGCGCGCCGACCCACTCCGCGTGGGTGGACGTGAACGCCGCCGGCGCGTCGAGCAACGCCGCCAACCGCAACGCCCGCCACCGCGCCCACTCGTCCTCGCCGATCACCTCAAGCACCCCCCGATCATCGCCGAACCTCGCGGCCCGCACCCGTGATCGACCCCACGGGACGCGGGGAAGCCCGCGGCTAGGGCAGGATGGGGGCACGTGACGACCCCTCTCATCATCGACACCGATCCCGGCGTGGACGACGCGTTCGCGCTCGCCCTCGCCGCGGCCAGTCCCGAGGTCGACCTGATCGGCGTGACCACGGTGTTCGGCAACGTGTCGCCGGAGCTCACCACCCGCAACGCGCTGCGCGTGCTGGCGCTGCTGGACCGGGAGGACGTGCCGGTCGCGGCGGGCGCGGCGCGGCCGCTGGTGCACCCCCAGCCGCACGTCTCGAAGGCGCACGGCTCGGACGGCCTGTCCGGTTTCGCCGACACCCTGCCCGAGCCCACCCGCGGCCCCGACCCGCGCGACGCGGTGACCCTGCTCAAGGACCTGCTCACCGCGGCCGACCGGCCGGTGACGATCGCGCCCATCGGGCCGTTGACCAACATCGCGCTGCTGCTCGCCGCGCACCCCGGCCTGCGCGCCAAGATCGCGCGGCTGGTCGTGATGGGCGGCGGGATCCGGGGCGGGAACGTCACCGCCGCCGCCGAGTTCAACCTGTGGTGCGACCCGGAGGCGGCCCGCCGGGTGCTGGTCGGCGCGGAGGTGCCGGTCACGCTGGTGCCGATGGACCTCACCCGGCGGTGCGCGGTCAGCGCGGCGTGGCTGGCGGAGCTGGGCGCGGCCTCCGAGGTCGGCGCGAAGCTGGTCGGCCTGACGCCGGACTACCTGGCCACCTACCGGAAGTTCCTGGGCTGGGACGGGATGGCGCTGCACGACGCGGTCGCGGTCGCCGAGGCGGTGCGGCCGGGGATCCTGGCGACCAGGCGCTTCCCGGTCGACGTCGAGTGCGCGTTCGGGCCGGGCCGGGGCGGGCTGCTGGTCGACGAACGGCTGGAGCACGCCGACCGGCCCGGGATCGACGTCGCCGTGGACGCGGACCTCGACGGGCTGCGCGGGTTCGTCCTGGACCGGCTACGTGCGCTCGGCGTGCGCCAGTAGGTAGGTCGGGGTCCGGCCGATCCGGGTCAGCACGACCGTCGCCTCCGCCCCGCCGGCGGGCTTGAGCCTGCGCCGCAGCGCGTTCGGGTCGACGTCGAGCCCGCGCACCAGGATCTCCAGCCGGCCGACGTCGTGCGCGCGCAGGACGCCGCGCAGCGACTTCTCGTTGTAGTGGCCGTGCTCCACCACCCGGAACGCGCGCACGCCCGGCGGCGGGGTGGGACCGGTCAGGTAGGCGATGTGCTCGTCCAGCTGCGCCAGGCCGTGCCGGGCGGCGTAGTGCCGCACCAGGCCGGCGCGCACCACCGCGCCGTCCGGGTCGACCAGCCACGCCCCGGGCGGGGTGACCGGGCAGTCGTCGGGCTCCGCGTCGGTGATCGTCCACGACGGGCCGGCCGACGACAGCACGCTGGCCCGCCGGGTGACGCCCGGCGTGGCCAGGCCCCGGGTCCACAGGCACGCCTCGCGGACCTGGCCGTCCAGCGAGACCAGCTCCACCTCGTCGGCCCACGGCGCGACCGCGAAGTCCGCGCCGGGCGCGCACTTCACGGCCAGGTCGCGGCCGGCGTAGGCGGCGGCGAGCCGGTCCAGCGGCGGCGCGAAGTCGGCCGGCCGCCAGGTCCGCCGGCCGGCCGAGTCCCGGCGGGCCGGGTCGGCGACCACCGGGACGTCGCGGGAGGTCGGCCGCAGCGCGTCGGCCCGCAGCAGCGGCACCCGCCCGCCCAGGTTGTGCCGGGCCATCGCCAGCCGCACCGGGTCCAGGTCCGAGCCGATCGAGCCGGCCGGCAGCGCGGCCAGGTCCGCGCCCACCGAGCACGTCACGTCGTGCACGACCCGCCCGGCGAACCGCCGCGCCCGGTGCTCCGCGACCGCGCGCGGGGTCGCCTGCTGGAGCGCGTCGTCGGTGTACAGCCCGTCCGTGAAGTCCACCTTGGACGGGGCTTTCCGGCGCAGCAGCAGGGTTTCCAACACGGCCGCGAAGCGCTCCGGCGCGACCTGGCGGGCCCGCCGGACGTCGGTCAGCCGGGACGCCGGGGTGAGCGGGAGGTCGGCCAACGCCGACAGCGCGGCGCACCCCGCGGCCGACCGCAGGTACGCCACGTCGTCGAGGCTGAACGCGTAGCCCACTCAGGCGACCGGCTTGCGGCCCGTCACGGAGACGTTGTAGAACACCTCGCGCGGCAGGACCTTGGCGAGCACGTTCTCGTCCACCCAGGACAGCCGCTGCCAGGTCCGGTAGGCGAACATCGCCCAGCCGAACCCGAGCTTGTCGCGCGGCACGGCCGCCTCGAACGTCCGCACCGGCCACCCGAACAGGGCCGCCGACAGCTCCTCGGTGACCGCCCGGACCTCGGTCGCCCCCGCGCCCCGCGCGGTGCGCTCCAGGTCGGCCGGGTCGAAGGTGTGCAGGTCCACCACGGCTTCCAGCGCGGCGGCGCGGGACGACTCGTCCAGCTCCTCCTGCGGCCGTCGCCAGCCGGTCAACGGCGCCAGCTTCGTCACGTTGGTGGTCAGCCACCACGTCAACTGGCCGAGCTTGCGGGCGTAGAAGTTGCCGATGTCGGTCGGGTCGCCCGCGAACACGAACCGCCCGCCGGGCTTGAGCACCCGCTGCACCTCGCGCATCGCCGCCGCCACGTCCGGGATGTGGTGCAGCACGGCGTGCCCGATGACCAGGTCGAACGTGTTGTCGTCGTACGGGATCCGCTCGGCGTCGGCGACCCGGCCGTCCACCGGCAGGCCCAGGTTCTCCGCGTTGCGCAGCGCCACCTCGACCATGCCGGGCGACAGGTCGGTGACCGAGCCCCGCTCGATCACGCCGCCCTGCATCAGGTTGAGCAGGAAGAAACCCGTGCCGCAGCCCAGTTCCAGCGCGTGCCCGTACGGGCCGACGCCGCCGGCCACCGCGCGGAAGCGGTCCGTCGCGTAGGTGATGCAGCGCTCGTCGTACGAGATCGACCACTTCTCGTCGTACGTGCCGGCTTCCCAGTCGTGGTAGAGCACGTTCGCGAGCTTCGGGTCGTCGTAGGCCGCCTTCACCTGCTCGGCCGTGGCGTGCGGGTTCGGCTTCGGGTCCACCGACGCGGCACCCACCGACGACGCACCCAGCGGCGCGGCGTCGACCGGGGTCGCGGGGACCGCCGGGGACTTCGGGTCAACGACCACTGAACTTCGCCTTTCCGGGGCCGTGCTCGATGAACGAGGCCATGCCCGTCTTCTGGTCCTCGGTGGCGAACATGGCCGCGAAGAGCTGGCTCTCCAGCTTCAGGCCGCTGCCCAGGTCGGTGTCCAGACCGCCGTCGATCGCGGCCTTGGCCGCCGCGTAGGCCCGCGCCGGGCCGCCGACGAACTGGCCGGCCCACCGCTTGGCGGCGGCGAACACGTCGTCCGGGGCGACGACCTCGTCCACCATGCCGATCCGCAGCGCCTCCTCCGCGCCGACGAACCGGCCGGTGAAGATCAGGTCCTTCGCCCTCGACGGCCCGACCAGCCGGGGCAGCCGCTGGGTGCCGCCCATGCCGGGGATGACGCCGAGCAGGATCTCCGGCTGGCCGACCTTGGCGTTGTCGCCCGCGATCCGCCGGTCCGCGCACAGCGCGAGCTCGAACCCGCCGCCCAGCGCGTAGCCGGTGATCGCGGCGACGGTCGGCTTGGGGATCTCCTCGACCGTGCGCAGCGCCGACTGGAACGACCCGGCGCGCGCCGCCATCTCGCCGTAGGACAGGTCGGCCATCTCCTTGATGTCCGCACCCGCCGCGAACACCTTCGGGCCGCCGTGCACGATCACCGAGTACACGTCCGCCCGGCCCGCCGCCTCCAGCGCCGCCGCCCGGATCTCCTCCTGGACCTGCCGGTTCAGCGCGTTCATCGGCGGGCGGTCCAGCCGGATGACGCCGATGCCGTCCTCGACTTCGAGCTTCACGAACTCACCCACAGGTCCTCCTCGACCTCCGTCGTCAGCGCCTCGCAGGTTACCCCTGGGTAGCTTTGCGGCGCGCGAAGTACCGGTCGCCCGACCGCTGGAGCTCCAGCGGCTGGTCGAACGTCTTGGACAGGTTCTCCTCGGTGAGCACGTCGTCGAGCAGGCCCTGCGCCACGATCGCGCCCTCGCGCAGCAGCAGCGCGTGGGTGAAGCCCGGCGGGATCTCCTCCACGTGGTGGGTGACCAGCACGGTCGCCGGCGCGTCCGGGTCCAGCGCCAGCTCGGAGAGCCGGGCCACCAGGTCCTCGCGCCCGCCCAGGTCCAGCCCGGCGGCCGGCTCGTCGAGCAGCAGCACCTCCGGGTCGGTCATCAGGGCGCGGGCGATCAGCGTGCGCTTGCGCTCGCCCTCGGACAGCGTCCCGTAGGCGCGGTCGGCCAGGTGCCCGATGCCGAGCTGCCCCAGCAGCCGCTCCGCCCGGCCGGTGTCGAGCCGGTCGTACTCCTCGCGCCACCGGCCCAGCACCGCGTAGCCGGCGCTGACCACGAGGTCGAGCACCTTCTCCTCGGCCGGGATGCGCGCCCCGATCGCCGCCGAGCACAACCCGATCCGCGGCCGCAGCTCGAACACGTCGGTCTTGCCCACGCGCTCGCCCAACAGGTCCAAGGTGCCCTTGGTCGGGTGCAGCTCGGCTGCGGCAAGCCGCAGCAACGTCGTCTTGCCCGCGCCGTTGGGTCCGAGCACCACCCAGCGCTCGTCCAGCTCCACGCCCCAGTCGACGTCCCCGACCAGCGTGGTCTTGCCCCGTCGAACCGAAACACCCTGCATGTGGATGACCAGATCTTCGTTTTCCACGCCTGCCCTCGCCCCGTCGATGCCTCGCCGCGCCCATTCTCGTGCAACGCCCGACGCGCGGGGGCGGCAGGGCCGTCCTCCCCACCGCGGGGCCGGATGCTGGGAAGATCAGGGGCATGGCCCTCGACTCGTCCCCGCTCGCAGGTCGGCCGTTCCCACTGGGTGCCCACCCGGAGGCCGGTGGTGTGCGCTTCGCGGTGTCCGTGCCGCCCGCCACGGCGGTCGAGGTGTGCCTGATCGGCGACGACGGCTCGGAACGGCGCGTGGAGCTGACCGAGCGCACGTTCGGCGTCTGGCACGGCACCGTGGCAGGCATCACACCCGGCCAGCGCTACGGCTACCGGGTGCACGGCCCGTACGACCCGTCGCGCGGGCTGCGCTGCAACCCGGCCAAGCTCCTGCTCGACCCGTACGCCCGGCAGATCACCGGCACGGTCACCTCGCCGGAGGCCGCCCTCGGCTACGTCGACGACCCGATGCTGGGTCCGCCGTCGCCGGTCGACTCGCTGGGCTCGGTGCCGCTGTCGGTGGTGGCTTCGCCCGGCGGCCCGGACACCGGCGTGAAGCCCGAAGTGCCGTTCGAGGAGGCGGTGATCTACGAGCTGCACGTGCGCGGGTTCACCCAGCGCCACCCGGACGTGCCCGAGCACCTGCGCGGGACCTACCTGGGCCTGGCCCACCCGGCGGTGGTCGAGCACCTGGCGCGGCTGGGCGTCACCTCCGTCGAGCTGCTGCCGGTGCAGGCGTTCCTGGACGAGCCGGCGCTGGTCCGCGAGGGCCGGCACAACTACTGGGGCTACTCGCCGCTGAGCTACTTCGCGCCGCACCCCGGCTACGCGAGCGAGCCCGGCCGCGAGGTCGAGGAGTTCCGCACCATGGTGGCCGCGCTGCACGCCGCCGGCATCGAGGTGCTGCTCGACGTGGTCTACAACCACACCTGCGAGGGCGGCCCGGACGGGCCGACGCTGTGCTACCGGGGCTTCGACGCGCCCGGCTACTACCTGCACATCGAGGGCGGCGGCACGCTCGACATCACCGGCTGCGGCAACACCCTGGAAGCCGGGTCGCCGCAGGTCGTGCGGATGGTCGCGGACTCGCTGCGGTACTGGACGACCGAGCTGGGCGTGGACGGGTTCCGGTTCGACCTGGCCTCCACGCTGGGCCGGCCCGGCGGCGGCCGGTTCGACCGGGCCTCGGCGCTGCTCACCGCGATCACCTCGGACCCGGTGCTGTCCCGGTGCAAGCTGATCGCCGAGCCGTGGGACGCGACCGGCGACGGCTATCGGGTGGGCGACTTCGGCGTGCAGTGGGCCGAGTGGAACGGGCGCTACCGGGACACCGTGCGGGACTTCTGGCGCGGCCACACCGGCGTGCGCGACCTGGCCTACCGGCTGTCGGGCTCGTCCGACCTGTACGCCGACGACCTGCGCCGGCCCTGGCAGTCGATCAACTTCGTCACCGCGCACGACGGCTTCACGCTGCGGGACCTGGTGTCCTACAACGACAAGCACAACGAGGCCAACGGCGAGGACAACCGGGACGGCACCAACGACAACCGGTCCTGGAACTGCGGCGCGGAGGGCGAGACCGACGAGCCCGGGGTGCTCGCGCTGCGCGCCCGCCAGGCCCGCAACCTGCTGGCCACCCTCCTGCTGTCCACCGGCACGCCGATGCTGACCGCGGGCGACGAGCTGTGGCGCACCCAGGGCGGCAACAACAACGCCTACTGCCTGGACGACGAGACGTCGTGGGTCGACTGGGACCCGACCGAGGAGGGCACGGCGATGCTGGCGTTCACCCGCCGGGTGATCGGCCTGCGGGCGACCAGCCCGGCGCTGCGCCAGCCCGAGTTCTTCGACGGCCGCACCACGCCGTCCGGCGCGCCGGACCTGGTCTGGTTCCGGGTGGACGGCGAGGAGATGGCCGAGACCGACTGGTTCGACGAGGGCCGCCGGTTCCTCGGGATGTGGATCGACGGCTCCACCTCGCTGTCGCGCACCCGCGAGGGCGAACTCGTGTCCGACGACTCGTGGCTGCTGCTCCTGCACGCCGGCGCGGAGGCGATCACCGTCACGCTGCCCGGCGTGGAGTACGGCGAGCGGTTCGAGCCGGTGCTCGACTCGACCACCGGGGACGGCTCGCCGGCGCGGCCGGGGCGGCTGGAGCCGGGCGGCCCGCTGGAGCTGGGCCCGCGGTCGCTGCTGTTGCTCAGGGTGCCCGAGGCGGGTCGCGTGCCCGAGGCGGGTCGCGACAGGGCCTGAACACCTCGGTCCCCGAGCCAATCCTGGCTGGTGAGAGGCCCTGCGCGGACCCCGCCGGCCGTGGCACCATGCACCCGTGGCCCGTCAGTTGCTCACGTGGTGCGACCGCACGATCGACCTCCTCCTGGTGGCGTCGTGCGGGTGTAGCCCGACGCGACGTGGCGGCTCGGCTTGACCCCTGGTGGACCTCCCGCCGCGGTGAGCCGGTAAGGCCCCCGTCGCGTCTTGATCGCTACCCCGCACGTTTCCGTAGCCATCAGGAGCGATTTTGACTTCCGTTATCGCGCGCGCCGATGTGCACCCGGCGCTCGACGTCCCGCTGTTCCGCGACCTGCTGCACCCGTCCCGGGACCTGTGGACGCCCCGCGAACTGCGCGAACTGACCTCGTACGTGGCCAGTGAGCTGACCACGCCGCTGCTGTCCATCCTGTCCTTCGACGCCGGGCAGCGGTGGTGGGCCCGGCTCGGGCTCACCGAGGGCGTCGAGCTGTGGCTGCTGTCCTGGCTGCCCGGCCAGGGCACCGAGGCGCACGACCACGGCGGCGCGGCGGGCTCGTTCACCGTGCTGACCGGGGAGCTGTCCGAGGACTACCGCTACCCGGGCGGGCCGATCCGCTCGGCCGAGCGCGGCGTCGGGTCCGCGATCGGGTTCGGGGCCGGCCGGGCGCACCAGGTGACGAACAAGGGCCAGGTGGGCGCGGCCAGCGTGCACGCCTACTCGCCGCCGCTGGTGCCGACCCGCGAGTACCCGAGCCTGGCCGACATCCCGGGCGAGATCGCACCCCTGCCCGCGCGGCGGCTGCCGCTGGACCGGTTGCGGGTGCTCGCGGATCTGGAGGGGCCGTGAGCGCGGAGGCACTGCTGGAACAGGCGCGGGCCGGGTTGCGCCGGGTCGCGCCCGAGGAGCTCGCCGGGCTGTCCGACGTGCTGCTGGTGGACATCCGGCCGCACCACAACCGGCTGGCCGAGGGCGAGATCCCCGGTTCGGTGCCGGTCGAGCGGATCGTGCTGGAGTGGCGGCTGGACCCGGCGGGCGAGTACCGCATCCCGGGGTTCGGCGCGGAGACGACCGTGGTCGTGCTCTGCAACGAGGGCTACGCCTCCAGCCTGGCCGCGCGCGACCTGCAACGGGTCGGGCTGCCCAACGCGACCGACCTCGTCGGCGGGTTCCGGGCGTACGCCGAGGCCGGCCTGCCGATCCGCGAGGGCGCGACGCCCGCCGTCGTGTAGCCCAACAAGCGACCCAGTCGGGTAACCCCGTCTTCCCACCCGACGTCGCGCCGGCAGGTTTCCCGGACCGGGAGCAGGGCCCGGTCCGGGACGCCTGCCGGCGCGACGTCGGCGTGGTGCCGGTGTGGTTGTTCGGCGGGGCGGTCGCGGGGCGACGGGCACGCGCGCCGGGGAACCGCCGGCCGCCGGGTAGCGTCATGGGGTTTGTGTGGATGGTGCTGACGGCGCTGGTCGTCATCGGACTGGTCGTGTGGGATCCGGGCTTCTGGGCGGAGAGCCTGGCCGGCGCGACCTGCGGCCTGCTGGCCGCCATGGCGCTGCTGCAGCTCGGGCTGCTGCTCGGCGCGCTGCTGTGGCGGGTGCGGGTGTCGCTGGTGGTCGTCGGCGTCGGCGCCGAGGTGCGCACCTGGAACACGCCGCAGCGGCGGGTGGTGCTGCGCGCGGTGCCGGTGGTCATGTCGGTCGGGCTGACGTCCGTGCGCACGCCGGTCCGCCGGCGGCTGTGGCTGACCTCGCTGGTGTCCGTGCTGCTGACCGGGCTCGCGGTGGCCGCGTGCTGGGTGTTCCTGGCCGACGGGCCGTTCGGGCTGGGCCTCGCGGTGGCCGCGTCCGCCGTCCTGCTGCACGGGCTGGTGCCCCGGCGCGGGGCGGGCACGACCTCGCCCGGGTGGTTCCTGTTCCGGCTGCCGTTCCTGACCGGGCGGGTGGTCGAGGAGCTGGAGGCCACCCCGATGGTGAACCAGGTGTCCGACGCGCTGTCCGCCGGCGAGCTGGACCGGGCCGAGGCGATCGCCGGGCGGCTGCTCGACGCGCACCCGACGCTGCTGGTCGCGATCGGCTCGCAGGTGGCCGTGCTGACCATGCGGACCCGCTACGCCGAGGCGCTGCACCTGGTCAGCAAGCTGGTCGGGCGGACCGACCTGGAGCAGCGGGACATGGCGTTCGTGATGGCCGAGATGGCCAGTTCGACGGCCAACGCGATGGAGGCCGGGCAGCTGCCGGTCGAGGTCGGCATGGGCGCGGCGCGCCGGGCGTCGGACGGGGCCGTGCAGCTGGGCTACCCCAAGTACCGGTGCACCGGGACGCTGGCGCAGCTCGCGCTGCTGGAGCGGGACACCGACCTGGCGATCGAGCTGGCCGGGCAGGCGAAGCGGACCAGCGAGAGCGCCCTGGGCCGGGCGGACGCGCTGGCCACCATCGCCCGCGCGCAGATGGCGGCCGGCGACAACGCGGCCGCCCGGCGCACGCTGACCGAGGCGAACGAGCTCGCGGGCTGGATGCCGAGGGTCGCCGAGACCAGCGCCCGACTCGACATCCACTGACCGCCCCGGTCCCGACCCGCTCGACGGCCGCTCGACGGCCGGTCGACGTCGACGCCGGGCCGTCCGGGTGACTACCCGGCCAGGACCACCCGACCAAGTTCGGCCGGCGACGCGAGCAGGTCGTGCCTGGGCAGCACCCGGACCGTGTACCCGACCGCCCCGGCGTGCGGCAGCGGCACCTCGATGTCGTAGTTGCCGTTGCCCGCGTACCGCATGGTGTGCGTGACCACGTCGTACAGCTCGTCCGAGTCGCCGACCTTGCCGAGCACGACCTGGACGTCCACCTCGGAGGCCTCCAGCCCGGCCAGCTCGATCCGCGCCCGCACCCCGACCGGCGTGCCCAGCAGCGGCACGGCCGAGCCGCTGAGCGTCATCTCCGACTCCAGCACGCGCACGCGCGTCCACGACGCACGCAGGCGCTGCCGGTACGCGGCGAGCTCCTTGGCACCGCGATAGCCCTCGCCGACCACGGACCCCGCGGACGACGCGGCGGGCGCGTACAGGTTCTCCACGTACTCGCGCACCATCCGCGACGCCTGCACGGCCGGGCCGAGCGACGCCAGCGTGTGCCGCACCATCGCCAGCCAGCGGGTCGGCACGCCGGTGTCGGCGCGGTCGTAGAACAGCGGCGCGACCTGGTTGCCGAGCAGGTCGTAGAGGGCAGCGGCCTCCAGGTCGTCACGGCGGGTCGGGTCGGTGACGCCGTCCGCGGTCGGGATCGCCCAGCCGTTGCTGCCGTCGTACAGCTCGTCCCACCAGCCGTCCCGGATGGACAGGTTGAGGCCGCCGTTGAGCGCCGACTTCATCCCGGACGTGCCGCACGCCTCCAGCGGGCGCATCGGGTTGTTCAGCCACACGTCGCAGCCCCAGTACAGGTAGCGGGCCATCGACATGTCGTAGTCGGGCAGGAAGACGATCCGGTGCCGCACGCCGGCGTCGTCGGCGAACCGGACGATCTGCTGGATCAGCGCCTTGCCGCCGTCGTCGGCCGGGTGCGACTTGCCCGCGACCACGAGCTGCACCGGGCGCTCCGGGTGCAGCAGGAGGGCGCGCAGCCGCTCCGGGTCGCGCAGCATCAGGGTCAGCCGCTTGTAGGTGGGCACCCGGCGGGCGAAGCCGACGGTGAGCACGTCCGGGTCGAACACCGTGTCCGTCCAGCCCAGCTCCAGGGCGGACGCGCCGCGCTGGAGCCAGGACTGCCGGGTCCGCCGGCGCACCTCGTGCACCAGCTTGCCGCGCAGGTCGGTGCGCAGCTCCCAGAGCCGCTGGTCGGTGACCGGCTCGAAGCCGCGCAGGCCGACGCCGGCGTCGTCGGACTCGCCGAGCAGCCGGCTCATCTCGGTGGCCGCCCAGGTCGGGCCGTGCACGCCGTTGGTGACCGAGCCGATCGGCACCTCGGTGACGTCGAAGCCCGGCCACATGCCGCTGAACATGCCCCGGCTGACCTCGCCGTGCAGCTTGGACACGCCGTTGGCGCGCTGGGCCAGCCGCAGGCCCATGTGGGCCATGTTGAACAGGCCGGGGTTCTCCTCCGCGCCGAGCGCCAGCACCCGCTGCGTGCTCACGCCGGGCAGCAGCGCCTCGGAGCCGAAGTAGTGCTGCACCAGGTCCACCGGGAACCGGTCGATGCCGGCCGGGACGGGCGTGTGGGTGGTGAACACGGTGCCCGCGCGCACGGCGGCCAGCGCCTGGTCGAAGTCCAGGCCCTCGCCGGTCACCAGCTCGCGGATCCGCTCCAGGCCGAGGAAGCCCGCGTGCCCCTCGTTGGTGTGGAACACCTCGGGGGCCGGGTGGCCGGTCAGCTCGCAGTACGTCCGCACGGCCCGCACGCCGCCGACGCCCGCCAGGATCTCCTGCCGGATCCGGTGGTCCTGGTCGCCGCCGTAGAGCCGGTCGGTGACGCCGCGCAGGTCCTCGTCGTTCTCCTCGACGTCGGAGTCGAGCAGCAGCAGCGGGATCCGGCCCACCTGGGCCTTCCAGATCTTGGCCCGCAGCACCCGGTCGCCGGGCATGGCCACGTGCACCAGGATCGGCGCGCCGGACGGCTCGGTGAGCAGCTCCAGCGGCAGCCCGCGCGGGTCGAGCACCGGGTAGTGCTCGATCTGCCACCCGTCCAGCGACAGCGCCTGCCGGAAGTAGCCCGAGCGGTAGAGCAGGCCGACCGCGATCAGCGGCACGCCCAGGTCGGAGGCCGCCTTGAGGTGGTCGCCGGCCAGCACGCCGAGGCCGCCGGAGTAGTTGGGCAGCGCCTCGGTGACGCCGAACTCCATGGAGAAGTAGGCGATGGCCGTGGGCAGCGGGCTCAGCTCGTAGTTGCCGTGCTCGCGCCGCTGCTGCACCTCGTCCTGGCGGCGCTGGAACCAGCGGGCCCCGGTGGTGTAGCGGGTCAGGTCGTCCGCGAGCGCCCGCGTGTGGGCGAGGAACTGCTCGTCCCGGGCCAACGACACCAGCCGCTCCGGGTCGACCGTGGACAGCAGCCGCAGCGGGTCCCCGCTGTCCGACCAGCGGTCGGGGTCGATCGAGGCGAACAGGTCCTGGGTCGGCTGGTGCCACGTCCAACGGAGGTTCGTGGCGAGCGTGCCCAGTGCGGACAGCGGCTCGGGCAGGCTGGCTCGGACGGTGAACCGGCGAAGTGCTCGCATGGCGTCGGACCCTATCCCCCATCCAGCGGCGCGGAGCAACGGTCACCCGTACCGATGCAGGGACCGATCCAGTCCGACCAGCACCGATGCCTTCGGCGTGTTCTTTCGTACACAACAGTCCGGCACCGCGCACACCGCACGGGTGCGGCCTCAGCGGTTACCCCGATCGGTGGCCAGCACGATGGTCTCGTCGGCGGCCACCTCGCCGGCCCGGCGGCACTCCAGGTAGGTGGTGCCGGCCGCGATCCGCCGGTACCGGCCGGCGTCCGCGGGCGAGGTCTCGTCCAGCTCCGCAGCCACGCACAACGCACCCAGCCGGATCACCGAGGCCACCTCGCGGGTGAGCGGTTCGCCGCCGACGACGACCGGGCGGGCGGCCTCCCGCACCCGCTCGGGCAGATTCGGGTCCCACAGCCCGGTGCGCAGACCGTGCACGTCACCCATGACGTCGGCGACGAGCTGCACGGGATCGACGTCCCCCGGGCCGGTCTTCACCAGGGCGAGGATCGACGTACCGCCGTCGGGCAGGGCGGACCGCGCCGAGTCCGGCGTGGCGACCCACGCCAGCATGGAGTCCAGGTAGCGGGTCATCGCCTTCCCGACGAACGCCTCGGTGGCGGCGCGCGGGTCGCGGACGACTCCCAGCGAGCCGAGCCGGTAACCACGGCCGAGACCGAGCATGTGCACCACGGGCTCGTCGCGCTCCCCGACCTGCGCGTCCCGCACCTCGCGCACCTGGTCGGCCAGCGTCCGCTGCTCCGACTTCGACCTCCACTTCGGCCACCGGGCCGACGCGACCCAGGCCAGCCGGTGCGCGACGGACGTCAGGAAACCCAGGTCGAGTCCCAGTTCCGAGGCGAGCGCGATGGCCGCGATCAGGTCGGCGGCCGACCTCTCGTGACCGCCGCCCACCCGCACCGACCGGAGCGAGCCGGGCGCGATGACGGGCGGGACCGGCTCCAGGTCCAGGAGCACCGAGACGTGGTCGAGCAGCAGCAGGCGCGGCACCACCCCGGTCGGGTCGATGTCGGATGCCGCGCGGACGGCCATCCGCTCGACGTCGAGCCGGCGTGCGACCGCGGGGTGCGTGGCGCCCGACCTGAGCCAGTAGGGGCGTCCGACCTTGGCCAGGCCCCGGCGCACCGCCGGGGCCTCGGCCTCCGCAGCGGACGGCAGGCGGTACGCGGTCCGGTCGCCGACCATGGCGTTGGCCCAGGTGACGAAAGCGTTCGCGTCGCTCGACCACACGCCCCGCACCGGCGCGGCGGGTTCCACGTCCGGAGGCACCGGCCGGTCGTTGTAGCGCAGGTAGAGCCCGTACAGGGTGTTGGTGACCGGCCTGGCGTACACGCGGGCGTCGCCGACCCGGACCATCTCGCGGCCCAACCGGGTGAGCATGATGCCCGCGACGAGCTGCCGCTGCTCCGGGTCCTCCGCGAGGGCGTCGGCCAGCCGGGCGAGCTGTTCGCGCAGCTCCGGGGACAGCTCGTTGCACACCTCCGCGCAGTCCAGCGCCAGCGCGAGCGCCCCGACCGAGCCCTGCTCCACGCACGCCTGCACGACCGGATCGGCGGACGTCCGCGCCACCCCCAGCACGATCGCCTCCCGCCACCAGTCGTCGTCCACCTTCGCCGCCAGCACGGACAGGTCGCCCAGCTCACGGGCGTGCGCGGCGGCCAGGTACTCCTGGAACGTCAGGTGCGCGAACGAGAACACCCCGCTCTCCCGCTCGACCAGCAGCCCGTTGGAGCTGACGTCCTCCAGCAGCGCCTCCTCGGTCATCGAGGTCGACATCCGGAGCAGCATCGGCTTGAACCGCGCGAGCACGTCGGCCCGCGAGACGTCGCGCACCCGGCGTTCCATCATCGTGAACGCCAGCGCGCGCAGCACGACCTCCTTGCGGTTGCCGTCCAGCCGCACCGGGAGGTTCTTGGCCTCGTGCCGCCGCCACAGCATGACCTCGCAGATCTCCCGGTACAGCTCGGCGCGGCTGTCCGGGAGCTTGCTGCCGAACCGGTGCACGTTGGCGACCATGGTCAGCAGCAGCGGGTTCACCGTCAGGTCGTACAGGGTGGAGTTCGCGTGCAGCTTGTCCAGCAGTTCGTCGGCGGCGGCCTCGGCGCGCAGGCGCACGGCCCGCCCGTCGTCGCGCGTGCTGAGCTTCTCGATCGCCGAGTACCAGCCGCGCACGAAACCGGTCACCTGCTCGTCGGTGAAGTCCCGCACCTGGAGCACGGCCGCGCCGTTGACCGGTGCGGCGAGGTAGCCGTGCGGGCGGGAGGTGAGCACGTAGTCGTTGCCCGGGTACTGGGCGGTCTGCCGCTCGACCCAGTCCGACACCTTGCGCCGGTCGGCCTTGTCGGCGACCTCGTCCAAGCCGTCGAGCAGCACCAGGCAGTCGCCGCGCCGCAGGCGCTGCTCGAACCAGCCGGGCGGTTCCTGCGGCCCGTACCGGCCGAGCCGGTCGCGCACGAGGGTCGCCAGTTCCGCGCCCGCCACGATCTCGGCCACGTGGTCGCGCAGGTAGAGCAGGATCGGGATGCGCCGGCGGCCCCGGCGGGCCCGGCTGACCGTCAGCGCGAGGTGCCGCAGCAGGGTGGTCTTGCCGCTGCCCGGCACGCCGATGATCGCGAGCACCACCGGGTCCGGGCGGTCCAGGAACTCGGTCACCGCGTGCCGGCCGCCGGCCGAGAGCCGGGACAGCAGGCCGGTGGGCGCGTGGTGCGGCGCCTGGTAGGCCAGGCCCACGTCGACGAACACGTCGTCGAACTCGGGCGTGTGGAAGCCGACCACGGCCAGGCCCTTGAGGTCGATGAACTTCAGGCTGGCCCGGGTGTACTCGCGGTAGTGCCGGCCGAACCGGGTCACCCCGCGGCGCAACCCGAGGTCCACCCGGTCCACGACCCGCGCGCTCCACCGCTTCCACAGCGCGCGCGGTACGAGCAGGAGGGCGGCGGCGACGGGGGTGATCGCGGCGGCGGCCCAGCCGAGGTTTGCCAGCACCCGCCGATTCAAGAGCAGCCGGCGACCCGGGCACAGACCCGATCGAGCGATCTCCACCGTGGCCGCCACCCGTGGACCGCCCTGGGCGGCGAGGTGCGCCGGTCACGGACAATTGACCCGTAGTTTTCTTCAGGGACACCGAAGTGGGTCTCCCGCACTCCAAGATCACACCACGCGGTCACGCAGGACCAATGAGACCATCGTTCGGGTGACACACGCTCCGGTGAGTGGGATCGGCGTCTCCCATTACGAGACCGAGGTCACCGCCAAGTGTGCGATCCCCCTCGACGGGGTACGAACACCAGGTACGCAGTCCCCGGTGACAACCTGCGCGACCGGTACGGGCAAACTTGACCTTGCAAGCGTCACACCAGGTGAGAGGGGCGCTGCCGATGAGCGGACGACTCGGTATCGACGACGTCTCCCCGACCGTGGGCTGTGGCCGGTACCCGGCCAAGGCCGTGGTCGGCGAGCACGTCCCGGTGGGAGCGACGGTGTGGCGCGAGGGCCACGACGCCGTCGCGGCCACCGTGACGTGGCGGGGACCCGGCGACCGGGTCGCGAGACAAACGCGGATGGTCGCGGAGGGCGTCGGGCTCGACCGCTGGACCGCCACGATCGTCCCGGACGCCGAGGGCGCGTGGACCTTCCGCGTCGACGCCTGGTCCGACCCGTGGACCACCTGGCTGCACGCCGTCGAGGTGAAGATCGCCGCCGGCCAGGGCCCCGACGACCTGCACAACGACCTGGAGTCCGGCGCGCGCCTGCTCGACCGGGTGTCCCGCCGCCCCGACCGCCGCCGGGACAAGCCGCTGCTGGCCAACGCCGCCGCCGCGCTGCGCGACGAGGAGCGCCCGCTGGCCGAGCGGGTCGCGCCCGCGCTGGCGCAGGACGTGCGCCAGGTCATGCACGAGCACCCGGTGCGCGAGCTGGTCACCAAGGGCAAGCCGCAGAAGATCTGGGTCGACCGCACGCGCGCCGCGTTCGGCTCCTGGTACGAGTTCTTCCCGCGCTCCACGGGCGGGCTGGACGAGGCCGGCGTCCCGGTGCACGGCACGTTCGCCACCGCGACCAAGGACCTCGACCGGATCGCCGCGATGGGCTTCGACGTGGCCTACCTGCCGCCGATCCACCCGATCGGCCGGGTGAACCGCAAGGGCCCCAACAACACGCTGGTGGCCACCGAGGACGACCCGGGCTCGACCTGGGCGATCGGCGCGGACGAGGGGGGTCACGACGCGATCCACCCGGAGCTGGGCACGCTCGACGACTTCGACGCGTTCGTGGCCCGCGCCGGCGAGCTGGGCCTGGAGGTCGCCCTCGACCTGGCCCTGCAGTGCGCGCCGGACCACCCGTGGGTGCTCAAGCACCCGGAGTGGTTCACCACCCGCCCGGACGGCTCGATCGCCTACGCCGAGAACCCGCCGAAGAAGTACCAGGACATCTACCCGGTCAACTTCGACAACGACCCGCAGGGCATCTACAACGAGGTGCTGCGCGTGGTGCGGCACTGGGTCGACCACGGGGTGCGCATCTTCCGGGTGGACAACCCGCACACCAAGCCGCCGGACTTCTGGGCGTGGCTGATCTGGGCGGTCAAGGACGAGCACCCGGACGTGCTGTTCCTGTCCGAGGCGTTCACCCGCCCGGCCCGGCTCTACGGGCTGGCCAAGCTCGGCTTCACCCAGAGCTACACCTACTTCACCTGGCGCACGACCAAGGAGGAGCTGACCGAGTTCGGCTCCGAGCTGGTCGCGCACTGGGACGAGGCCCGGCCCAACCTGTTCGTCAACACGCCGGACATCCTGCACGAGTCGTTGCAGCACGGCGGTCCGGGCATGTTCGCGCTGCGCGCCGCGCTGGCCGCGACGCTGAGCCCGACCTGGGGCGTGTACTCCGGCTACGAGCTGTTCGAGCACCAGGCGGTGCGGGAGGGCAGCGAGGAGTACCTGGACTCGGAGAAGTTCCAGCTGCGCCCGCGCGACTTCCGGCAGGCGGTGGCCGACGGCCGGTCGCTGGAGCCGTGGCTGCGCAAGCTCAACACGATCCGCCGCGCGCACCCGGCGTTGCGGCAGATGCGCACGCTGCGCTTCCACCACGTCGAGAACCCGGCGCTGATCGCCTACTCCAAACAGGACCCGGGCAGCGGTGACACGGTGGTCGTGGTGGTGAACCTGGACCCGCGCGAAGCCCAGGACGGCACGATCTGGCTGGACCTGCCCCTGCTCGGCTTCGACTGGCACGAACGCCTGATCGCGCACGACGAGGTGACCGGGGAGACCTGGGACTGGGGCCAGGCCAACTACGTCCGCCTGGAGCCGTGGCGCGCCTCGGCGCACATCGTGAGCGTGCAGCGCAGGTTCGGCGGCTAGACCCAGCGGACAACTCTCGACACCAGTCCCCGCGCCCCGCAGCGCGAGGGACCGTCGAACGTACCCCCGACTAGGTGGGACGAGGTGGAGCAGATGGCAGAACAACCCCGACCCGACGCCGCGCTGACCGGACTGGACGGCGTGCCGCACACCGGTGAGGCCATCGGCGCGGACGGCCTGCTGGTCGAACCGCAGGCCGAGGACTTCCGGTCGGCCAAGCTCGCGCCGCGCGAGCCGGACTGGTTCAAGGGGGCGGTGTTCTACGAGGTGCTGGTGCGCGCCTTCACCGACTCCAACGGTGACGGCACCGGCGACCTGCGGGGGCTCGCGTCCCGGCTGGACTACCTGGAGTGGCTCGGCGTCGACTGCCTCTGGCTGCCGCCGTTCTACGCCTCGCCGCTGCGCGACGGCGGGTACGACATCTCCGACTTCCGGGCCGTGCTGCCCGAGTTCGGGTCGGTGGAGGACTTCGTCTACCTGCTCGACGAGGCGCACCGGCGCGGCATCCGGGTGATCACCGACCTGGTGCTCAACCACACCAGCGACGCGCACCCGTGGTTCCAGCAGTCGCGGGCCGAGCCGGACGGGCCCTACGGCGACTACTACGTCTGGGGCGACGACGACCAGCGCTACCCGGACGCCCGGATCATCTTCGTCGACACCGAGTCCTCGAACTGGACCTACGACCCGGTGCGCGGCCAGTTCTACTGGCACCGGTTCTTCGCCCACCAGCCGGACCTCAACTTCGAGAACCCGGACGTGCAGGAAGCCATGCTGGACACCCTGCGGTTCTGGCTGGACCTGGGCATCGACGGGTTCCGGCTGGACGCGGTGCCGTACCTGTTCGAGCAGGAGGGCACGAACTGCGAGAACCTGCCGCGCACGCACGACTTCCTCAAGCGCTGCCGCAAGGTGGTCGACGACGAGTACCCCGGCCGGGTGCTGCTCGCCGAGGCCAACCAGTGGCCCTCCGACGTCGTGGAGTACTTCGGGGACCCCGAAGTGGGCGGCGACGAGTGCCACATGGCGTTCCACTTCCCGCTGATGCCGCGGATCTTCATGGCGGTCCGCCGCGAGTCGCGGTTCCCGATCTCGGAGATCCTGGCCCAGACGCCGCAGATCCCGGACGGCTGCCAGTGGGGCATCTTCCTGCGCAACCACGACGAGCTGACGCTGGAGATGGTCAGCGACGAAGAGCGCGACTACATGTACGCCGAGTACGCCAAAGACCCGCGGATGAAGGCCAACATCGGGATCCGCCGGCGGCTCGCGCCCCTGCTGGAGAACGATCGCAACCAGCAGGAACTCTTCACGGCCATGCTGCTGTCGCTGCCGGGATCGCCCGTCCTCTACTACGGTGACGAGATCGGCATGGGCGACAACATCTGGCTCGGGGACCGGGACGCCGTCCGCACGCCGATGCAGTGGACCCCGGACCGCAACGCGGGGTTCTCCTCCTGCGACCCGGGACGGATCTACCTGCCGGTGATCATGGACCCGGTCTACGGCTACCAGGGCCTGAACGTGGAGGCACAGCTGAACAACCAGTCATCCCTGCTGAACTGGACCCGCCGGATGATCGAGGTGCGCAAGCAGCACCACGCGTTCGCGGAGGGCGACTTCACCGACCTGGGCGGCTCGAACCCGAGCGTCCTGGCCTACCGGCGGCGGTGGCGGCGGCCGGACGGGCACGAGGACATCGTGCTGTGCGTGAACAACCTGTCCCGGTTCCCGCAGCCGGTCGAGCTGGACCTGTCCGAGCACCGCGGCGCGCGCCCGGTCGAGCTGACCGGCGGGGTGCGCTTCCCGACCGTGGGCGACCTGTCCTACCTGTTGACGCTGCCCGGTCACGGCTTCTACTGGTTCCAACTGGTCGAAGCGGGCGACGAGGGCGAGACGAGGTGAACCCGGTGACCGAACCGCACGACCTGCTGGTCGACAAGGTGATGACCGAACTGCCCGCGTGGCTGCCCGCGCAGCGCTGGTTCGGCGGCAAGGACCGGCCCGTCACGGCCGTCCGTCCACTGCGGACGTGCGTGCTCAGCGCGGGCGAACCGGTGCTGGTGCACCTGGTGGTGGAGGTGCAGCAGCCGGACCGGCGCGAGCCCTACCAGCTGCTGGTCACCGACCTGGTGGAGAACTACGACGCGACCACCGAGCCCGAGCTGACCGGCCGGCTGCTCGACCTGATCGCGGCCGACACCGAGGTCGACGGCCTGGTGTTCGCGCACGAGCCGGACGTGGAGCTCCAGTCCGGGCTGCGCGGCCGGCCGATCACCTCCGAGCAGTCCAACACCTCGCTGGTGTTCGGCAGCCAGTACATCCTCAAGCTGTTCCGCAAGCTCACCCACGGCGAGAACCCGGACCTGGTGCTGCACCGCGCGCTGCACCTGGTGGGCTGCGAGCACATCGCGCGGCCGCTGGGCTCGATCACCGGCACGCTGGACGGGCAGCCCACCACGGTCGGGATGCTCCAGCAGTTCCTGCCCGACGCGGTGGACGGCTGGGCGATGGCCACCACCAGCGTGCGCGACCTGATGGCCGAGGGCGACCTGCACGCCGACGAGGTGGGCGGCGACTTCGCGGGCGAGGCGCAGCGGCTCGGCCAGGCCGTGGCGACCGTGCACGGCGACCTGGAACGGGCGCTGGGCACCGAGCACGCCGACGACGAGGACATCGAGCGGACCGTCCGGGCGATGGTGACCCGGCTGGACACGGTGGCCGAGGCGGTGCCGGAGCTGCTGCCCTACGTCCCGGCGTTGCGCGGGGCGTTCGAGCAGGCCCGGGACACGCCCGGCGCGATCGCCATCCAGCACATCCACGGCGACCTGCACCTGGGCCAGGTGCTGCGGACCGTGCAGGGCTGGCTGCTGATCGACTTCGAGGGCGAGCCGGGCGCGCCGATCGCCGAGCGCACCTCGCTGCGCTCGCCGCTGCGCGATGTGGCCGGGATGCTGCGATCCTTCGACTACGCGGCCCACCAGCTGCTCGTCGGCCGGCCGGAGGACCACCAGCTCGCGGTCCGGGCGCTGGAGTGGTCGCGGCGCAACCGCGCGGCGTTCACCGAGGGCTACGCGGAGGCGGCTGCGTCCTCGGTGGGCGACCCGCGCGGGCGCGGCCACCTGCTGCGGGCGTTCGAGCTGGACAAGGCCGTGTACGAGGTCGCCTACGAGTACGCGAACCGGCCGGAGTGGTTGACGGTGCCGCTGTCGTCGATCGCCCGCATCACTGGAGAGGGAGCACGATGACCGAGGACGTCGACCGGCTGCTTTCGGGGTCGCACCACGACCCGCACTCGGTGCTCGGCGTGCACCACCTGCCGTCCGGCGAGGTGGTGGCGCGGGCGTTGCGGCCCGGCGCGTCCGCGGTGTCCGTGCTGGCCGGCGACAAGCGCTTCGAGCTGGACCGGGTGGCCGACGGGCTGTTCTCCGGCGAGCTGCCCGAGCACCCGGGCGACTACCGGCTGGAGGTCGACTACGGCGACTCGACCGTCGAGGTCGACGACCCGTACCGGTGGCTGCCCACGGTCGGCGAGCTGGACCTGCACCTGATCGGCGAGGGCCGGCACGAACGGCTGTGGGACGTGCTCGGCGCGCGCGTCCGGGCGTACGACACGCCGGCCGGCCCGGTCACCGGCGTGTCGTTCGCGGTCTGGGCGCCGACGGCCCGCGGCGTGCGGGTGTGCGGCGACTTCGACGGCTGGGACGGCCGCGCGCACCCGCTGCGCTCGCTGGGCTCGTCGGGCGTCTGGGAGGTGTTCATCCCCGGCATCCCGGCGGGCACCCGGTACAAGTTCCGGATCCTGGGCCGCGACGGCGGCTGGCACGAGAAGGCCGACCCGATGGCGTTCGCCACCGAGGTCCCGCCGCAGACCGCGTCCGTGGTCACCGAGTCGACCTACACGTGGGGCGACGCCGAGTGGGAGGCGCGCCGCGACGCCACCGAGTGGATCAACGCGCCGATGAGCGCTTACGAGGTCCATCTGGGTTCCTGGCGTCCGGGTTTGGGCTATCGAGAGCTGGCCGAGGAGCTGGCCGCGTACGTCACGGCGGCCGGGTTCACGCACGTCGAGCTGATGCCGGTGGCCGAGCACCCGTTCGGCGGGTCGTGGGGCTACCAGGTCACGTCGTACTACGCGCCCACGTCCCGGTTCGGCTCACCGGACGACTTCCGGCACTTCGTGGACGTGCTGCACGCCCACGGCATCGGCGTGATCATGGACTGGGTGCCGGCGCACTTCCCCAAGGACTCCTGGGCGCTGGCCCGGTTCGACGGCACCGCGCTGTACGAGCACGCGGACCCGCGCCGGGGCGAGCACCCGGACTGGGGCACCCTGGTGTTCGACTTCGGGCGCAACGAGGTGCGCAACTTCCTGGTGGCCAACGCGCTGTACTGGATCGAGGAGTTCCACATCGACGGCCTGCGGGTCGACGCGGTGGCCTCGATGCTGTACCTGGACTACTCGCGCGAAGAGGGCCAGTGGCTGCCCAACCAGTACGGCGGGCGGGAGAACCTGGACGCGGTGCGGTTCCTCCAGGAGCTCAACGCGACGGTCTACAAGCGGCACCCCGGCGTGGTGATGGTGGCCGAGGAGTCGACGGCGTGGCCCGGCGTCACCCGGCCGACCCACCTGGGCGGCCTCGGGTTCGGGTTCAAGTGGAACATGGGCTGGATGCACGACACGCTGCACTACCTGTCGCGCGAGCCGGTGCACCGGTCGTTCCACCACAACGAGATCACGTTCTCGCTGGTGTACGCGTGGAGCGAGAACTTCGTGCTGCCGCTCTCGCACGACGAGGTGGTGCACGGCAAGGGCTCGCTGTGGCAGCGGATGCCCGGCGACGACTGGAACAAGGCGGCGGGCCTGCGGTCGCTGCTGGCGTTCATGTGGGCGCACCCGGGCAAGCAGCTGCTGTTCATGGGCGGCGAGTTCGGCCAGCAGGGCGAGTGGTCGGAGTCGCGGTCGCTGGACTGGCACCTGCTGGAGTCGCCCCTGCACGCGGGCATCCACGCGCTGGTGGGCGACCTGAACGGGGTGTACAAGCAGAGCCCGGCGCTCTACAGCGCGGACGCCCGGCCCGAGGGCTTCGAGTGGATCGACGCGAACGACTCGGCGGGCAACGTGCTGAGCTTCCTGCGCGTCGGCGCGGACGGCTCGGTGCTGGCGTGCGTGGCGAACTTCGCCGGCTCGCCGCACCACGACTACCGGGTCGGCCTGCCCTCGACCGGCCGCTGGCGCGAGGTGGTCAACACCGACTCGGTCGGCTACGGCGGTTCCGGGGTCGGCAACCTCGGCGGCGTCGAGGCGGTGGCGCAGCCGTGGCACGGCCGGCCGGCGTCGGCGGTGCTGCAACTGCCGCCGGCCGGCGTGCTCTGGCTCATCCCCGAGTGACCTGCGGCGGGCCCGAGCCGTCGGCGGGCACGGTCCACCGCTCGTCCGCCAGGCCGTAGCCCACGGTGTCGGCGTCCGGCCACACGGCCTGGTCGTCGACGCTGCGGGTCTCGGCCAGCGGCGTCTCCGCCATGGTCGCCAGGTCCAGCACGTGCAGCCGCCACGGTCCCGGCTCGACCCTCTTCTTGAAGGCCAGCCGGGTGCCGTCCGGGGACAGCGACGGGCACTCGACGTTGTCCCGCAGCGCCTCCGCCTCCCACGTCCGGTAGTCCGCGCGGATCAGGTGGGTGCGGCCCCGGCTCGCCGCCGTGGCGTAGAAGGTGCTGTCGTCGGCGGTGAACGTGACGCCCCAGAAGTTCAGGTCGGGCGCGAAGTACCGCTGCCCGCCCACGGTGAGCGGGATGTCCTCGATCGACTTGCGCAGCTCGTCGTTCGAGGTGTCGAAGATGCCGGTCCGGGTGGAGAACCCGGCCGTGTTGTAGGAGTCGCCGGACACGAACACGGTGAACGACACCATCCGGCCGCTCGGCGAGACCTGGAGCCGGCTCGGGATGCCCGGGATCTCGTGGCGGGTCTCCCGGCCGGCGGCGGTCACCACCAGTTCCACCATCGGCGGCAGGCCGGGCAGCGCCCGCAGGCACGCCGACGTGGACGCCGCCGCGGACCGCCGGTGGCACGCGTCGGACGCGCCCACCGCGTGGCCGCGGGCGTAGAGCACGTACCCGGTCGCCGCCAGGATCAGGACGACAGCGGCCGCAACACCGCCGCGCCAACCAAGACGGCGGCCAGCGCGGTCAGCGACACGGTCAACGCCGTCGACACTCCCCAGATCGTCCACAACGCTCCAAACAGGACAGAGGACACGAGTTTGGCCAACGCCTGCCCGGTTTGCAGCACCGCCAGGCCGCTGGTGCGCAGCGCGGCGGGCAGCAACGGGCCGGCGGCGGCCGGCAGCACGCCGTCCGTGGCGGCGTAGAACAGGCCGTGCAGGGCGAGCACGACGAACACGTTGACGTACGGCGTGAGCAGCAGGCCGAACGCCGCCGCCAGCGCCACGTGCCCGGTCAGGAACACCGGCCACCGCCCCACCCGGTCCGCGAGCCGGCCCAGCGGCACGGCCAGCAGCAGGTAGACCGCCGCCGTGCCCAGGGCCAGCAGCGGGAAGTGCACCGCGTCCAGCCGGAGTTCCTGCTGAAGCAGCAGGTACAGGAACCCATCGCCGACGGCGACCGCGCCGAGCAGCGCGGCCCACCCGACGACCCGGCGGAACTCCCGGGTCCACAACGACCTCAGCCGGGGCCGGGTCGCCGCGGGCGACTGCCGATCGCGCACCAGCAGCGCGAGCAGCACGACGCCCAGCACGGCGAAGCAGAGGCTGGTGACGAACACCGCGTCGTAGGACCCGAGGCTCGCCCACAGCACGAACATCGCCGCCAGCGGCCCGATGAACGCGCCGACGGTGTCCATCGCGCGGTGGACCCCGAACGCCCGGCCGAGCCCGTCGGCCGGGCTGCTCAACGAGATCAGCGCGTCGCGCGGCGCGGTCCGCAGACCCTTTCCGGTCCGGTCCACGGCGAGCACACCGCCCAGCGCGACCGGCGAGGACGCCACCAGGAACCCGATCTTCGCCGCCGCCGACAGGCCGTAGCCCGCCAGCGCCACGGCCTTGCGCCGCTGGAACCGGTCGGCGACGTGCCCGCCGAGCAGCCGGACCACGGCCGTCACCCCGGAGTAGAGCCCGTCCAGCACGCCGAACAGCAGCGGGCTCAACCCGAGCGCGACCACGAAGTAGAGCGGCAGCACCGCGGTGACCATCTCCGAGGAGATGTCGGTGACGAGGCTGACCAGGCCGAGGGCGAGCACGTTGCCCGCCACCCGGCCCCCGCCCCGGGCGCCCTCCGGCGCCTGACGTGCGGTCGCGAGGTACATCAGTGGCAGTTGTAGGTCGGCGTGCTGTCGACCGGCTTCCCGTCCAGGCCCAGGTACTGCCAGGAGTAGGTGGAGTCGGTCAGGGTCATCTTGAGCACGCCGTGGGTGGACTTGGCGAACTCGGTGACCGCGGGGTTCGCGGACACCTTGTACAGCGACGCGCCGCCACCGCCGCCGATCACCGAGCGGGTGCCGTTCGGGTCGGCCTTCCCGGCGGCGTTCAGCGGCTTGAACCGCTCGTAGTGGTGGTCGTGGCCGGCCAGCACGAGGTCGGCTTTGTTGGCCACCAGGGTGTCCCACAACCCCGCGCTGCTGGTGTTGTTGCCGTGCTCGCCGGAACTCCACCGGGGGTGGTGGAAGTACGCGGCGACGCACCCCTTGCGGTTGTTGGCAAGGTCCTGCTTCAACCACTCGATCTGCGCGGAACCGGGCTTGCTCGACTCGTTGGAGTCCAGGGCGACGAAGTGCCAGTTGCCCTGGTCCCAGGAGTAGTAGGTCTTGCCCTGCGGCGTGGCGATCGCGCCGAAGTAGCCCTTGTAGCCGGCCAGCGGCGGGCTGTCGTAGGTCTCGTGGTTGCCCGGCACCGGCTTGGTCTTCGCCTTGAACTTGCCCCACGTCTTGTCGTAGTAGTTCTGGAAGTCCGACAGGTGGGCGTCGTCGTACTGGTTGTCCCCCATGGTGATCACCGCCAGGGGGTTCAGCTGCTCGACCAGCTTGGCGGTCTTGGGGTGCACGCAGGACGAGCTGCTCGCCGTGCACTGCTCGGCGATGTCGCCCGCCGCCGCGATCACGAACGACCCCGACCCCGCGCCGGTGGTGGCCCGGACCTGGTTGCCGACCGCGGACGTGTTCCCGGCCGCGTCGCGCGCCCGGACCGCGTAGTCGTAGCCGGTACTGGCGGCCAGGCCGCCGTCGGTGTAGGTGGTGCCGTTGGCGGTGCCGACGACGACACCGTCGCGCAGCACGTCGTACCCGGTCACCCCGACGTTGTCGGTGGCCGCCGTCCACGCGAGCGACGCACTGCTCGCCGTGGTCCCGGTGACCCGGAGACCGCCCGGAATGCTCGGCGCGACGGTGTCACCACCACCGCGCACGCCGTAGACCTCCAGCTCCCAGATCGAGTAGCCGTAGCTGGTGGCCCGCGCCGTGCCGAGAACGCGCAGGTAGCGGCCGGAGCTCTGGAGCCCGGCGTGGGTGTCGGAGTCGCCGTCGCCGGTGCTGCGACTGCTGATGTCGGTCCAGGCGGAGCCGTTGGCGGAGATCTGGACCTTGTACTTGGTGGCGTAGGCGGCTTCCCAGCGCACGATCACCTGGTGCACCTCGGAGGTGCTGCCCAGGTCGACGGCGAGCCACTGGGGGTCGATGCCGGGCGCGCTGGCCCAGCGGGTGTCGGTTCGGCCGTCCACGGCGAACTGCCCGGCCAGGGTGGGTTCCTCGGCCGACGAGGTGGTGACCGGTCGGCCTTGGGAGAGCAGGGAATCGGCTGGTGCGCTGGCGGCGGTCAGCGGCTGTGCGAGCAACAAGAGCACAGCCGCCGACGCCAACGGGGCGACACGGCGCACGGTGTTCTCCTCACGGTCCGGGGCGGCGGCTCGGGAGTCGAATAGTAAAGATTGTTTACAATCCGGAGGCTAGCGCCGCACCCAGCCCACGTCAACGCCCTGTCACCCCGCACGCACACCCCGACACCCACCCAGGCACGAACGTCATCCCCCGCACCCCACGGAGTAACCACTTCGTTACCGCGCGTTCCGCCGCCGATCCTGCGCAACCGGCGCGGACGCCCCCCGACCCCTCACCTGGCGCACGAAGTGGCGAGAACAGCCCCCAAGGGGTCGAAAGTCTGCACAATGGTCCGATGCGGCACGCATCGGGTCGGCTGATCCTGCTGGTAGCGGTGGTTTCGACGGCGCTGGTCGCGTCGGCGTGCACCCAAGCCGTCCCCGGGCGGCCGGTGGCGGGCAAGGTCGTCGCCAAGGACGGCGTCGACCCGAGCTTCATCAAGGGCACCGACGGCGGCGACATCGACCGGCTGGGCGCCACCGCGATCACCGACGTCGACAAGTACTGGGAGCAGGCGTACCCGGCCACGTTCGGCGAGAAGTGGCGGCCGATCGAGGGCGGCGTCTACTCGGTGGACACCGCGGACCCGGCCGCCAAGCCGCCGCCGTGCACCGAGAAGGCCAGCGACGTCGAAGGCAACGCCTTCTACTGCCCCAGCGCCGACGCCATCGCCTGGGACCGCGCCGCCCTGCTGCCCGTCCTGCGCGACGGCTACGGCGACGCGGCCGTGGTGATCGTCCTGGCCCACGAGATGGGCCACGCCGTGCAGCGCCGGATGGGCATCACGCCCGAGGCCGAGCGCAAGAACCCGGAGAAGTACCCGACCATCCTCACCGAGGCGATGGCCGACTGCTTCGCCGGCAGCTTCATCAGGTGGGTCAACGACGGCAAGTCCGAGCACCTCGACATCGGCACGGACACCCTCGACGCGGCGCTGGGCGCGCTCATCTCGTTCCGCGACCCGGTGGGCACCTCGCCCAACGACAAGTCCGCGCACGGCAACGCCTTCGACCGCGTGTCGGCGTTCCAGGACGGGTACCAGGAGGGCACCAAGTTCTGCTCCGGGATGACCGTGCAGACCCGCAAGTTCACCCAGCAGGGCTTCACCAACGTCGACGACCGCGACCGCGGCGGCAACCTGCCGTTCGACGAGATGCTCGACGCCATCACCCCGGACCTCGACAACTACTACAAGGCGCTGGTCACGTCCAAGGGCAAGACGTGGACGCCGCCCAAGACCACGCCCACCCAGAAGGAGCCGGACTGCTCCGGCGACCAGGGCCCGGTGGCGTTCTGCCCGAAGGACAAGTCGGTGGAGATCGAGGTCGCCGAGGAGCTGCCCGAGCTGCACGCCAAGATCGGCGACTACGCGACCGGCATCCTCCTCGCGTCGAGGTACGGCATGGCGGCGCGCGCCGCGCTCGGCAAGGAGGTCGACGGCGACGAGGCGTCGGCCGGCGCGCTGTGCCTGGCCGGGGCCTACACCCGCGAGGTGTTCACCCGCCGGCAGGGCTTCGGGTTGTCGCCCGGTGACCTGGACGAGGCGGTGAAGGTGCTGCTGGCCTACGACTACGCGGCCCGCGACGGGTCCGGCGAGGCGTCGGTGGCACCGGGCTTCAAGCGCGTCGACGTGTTCCGCAGCGGCGTGTTCGTCGGCGACAAGGCGTGCGGGCTCGGATAGTTCCGGTCACACCGCCCGCGCCGGACAAGTAGTGTGCGCACGGACCGCACTGATCGGGATGGGGCTTGGACATGGCTCGACGGGTGTTCACGGCCGCGGCGCTGGTCGCGGTCGCAGCGTTGACCGCCGGCTGCTCACAGGCCGTGCACGGTTCGGCACGAGCGGTGAAACCGGACGTGTCCAAGGTGTCCGGCCTGGACATCACCACCGGTGACAGCGGCCCCAAGCCCGGCGTGCCGGACGCCGACCTGCGGGTGGAGAACGGCGACGGCGGCGAGATGGACCGCCTGGCCATCAACACCCTGGCCGACGTCGAGGAGTACTGGTCCGAGCAACTGCCGAAGAACTTCGCCGGCAAGAAGTTCGAGCCGGTCAAGCGCCTGGTCTCGTACGACTCGAACGGCGCCGGCATCGAGATCTGCCGGACGAACACCAAGGGCGTGGCCAACGCCTTCTACTGCTCCCTCGACGACAGCATCGCGTGGGACCGCGGCGAACTGCTGCCCATGCTGGACGACGCCTTCGGCCCGATGGCC
The DNA here is from genome assembly GCF_000328705.1 of Saccharothrix espanaensis DSM 44229. Taxonomy (NCBI): domain Bacteria; kingdom Bacillati; phylum Actinomycetota; class Actinomycetes; order Pseudonocardiales; family Pseudonocardiaceae; genus Saccharothrix; species Saccharothrix espanaensis. Next base: position 8,061,722 of record NC_019673.1, read on the forward strand.
GTGGTCACGGTCCTGGCCCACGAGATGGGCCACGCCGTGCAGTACAAGCTCGGCCCGGACAGCGGCGTCACCCAGGCGACCCCGTCGATCATCAAGGAACAGCAGGCCGACTGCTACGCCGGCAACTTCTTCCGCTGGGTGGCGGAGGGCAAGTCCAAGCACTTCCGCATCTCCACCGGTCCGGGCCTGAACCAGATCCTGGCCACCATGTTCTTCATCCGGGACGCCGCCGGCACCTCGGCGGAGAAGCAGGGAGCGCACGGCAGCGCGTTCGACCGCGTGGCCGCGTTCCAGTTCGGCTTCGCCGGCGACCCCAAGCGCTGCGCCCAGATCGACGACCAGGAGATCAAGACCAGGATCACCCAGGAGAAGTTCGACGCGCAGGACGTCGACACCGGTCTGGGCAAGGGCAACGTGAAGGTGGACGACAAGCGCTACCTGGACCTGCTGGAGGAGAGCCTCCGCAGCGCCTTCAACCAGAGCGGAGCCACCCCGCCCACGATGAAGACGGGCGACGCGAACTGCTCGAACGCCCAACAGACCACCCCGGCCGCGTACTGCCCGGCGACCAACACGATCACCGTCGACCTCCCCGACCTGGTCAAGATCGGCACCCCGCCGAAACGAGGCCAGAAGGGCGGAATCGGCGACTTCGCCGCCTTCGCCGAAATCGCGTCCCGCTTCGCCCTGTCGATCCAGAAAGCCACGGGCTATTCGCTGGAAGGCCCGGCGGCCGGCCTCCGCACCGCGTGCCTCACCGGAGCCTGGGCAGGCACGACGAACCAGCCCAAGGCCGACCTCCGCCTGTCCTCGGGCGACCTGGACGAAGCCGTGGCCGAACTCCTGGCGGACAAGAGCCTGATCGCCGCAGACGTCAACGGCCAGGTAGTCCCCTCGGGCTTCGCCCGCGTAGAAGCCTTCCGAGACGGCTTCTACGACGGCAGCGGCCTCTGCACCCGCAAATACTCAGACTGACACCACCCACACGACACACGCGCCCACCACCCGACACACGCGCCCACCCACACGACACACGCGCACCACCTACGCGCGCACCCTCAATCCCCCTGCCGCGTCGTGTCATCCCCGTATGGCCCAATGCCGCTAAGTTAGTGTCCTTACGGTAGAATTCAGCCATGGCGCGTGCTGGGCAGAAGAAAGCGTCGGTTGCGGTCGGCGAAGATGTCCGGCTTGTCGACCGGGTTTCGCTCGGTGTTCTGGCCGAGGTGGTTTCGCGGGACTTGATCGAGGAGGTCCTGGACGAGACCGGGAAACGCGAGCAGCGGACGCGTCTGCTTCCGGCGCATGTGATGGTGCGGTTCTGTCAAGCGATGTGCCTGTTCTTCGACGACGACTACGAGGAGGTCATGCGGAAACTCGTCGGCTCGTTGAAGTCGATGGGGTCGTGGCGCGGTGAATGGCATGTTCCGTCGACCTCGGCGGTGGCGCAGGCACGGCAGCGTCTCGGGTCCGAGCCGTTGCGCGTGTTGTTCGAGCGGGTCGCGGTGCCGGTCGCCGGGCCGGGTGCCCATGGGGCATGGCTGAGGTCGCGGCGGGTCATGGCCGTGGACGGTGTCATGCTCGATCTCCAGGACACGCCGGAGAATGTCGCGGAGTTCGGCAAGAGCGGAAACGACCACAAAGCAAGTGGGTTCCCCCAGGCGTTGGTGGTGGCGTTGGCCGAATGCGGGTCGCATGCGATCGTCGATGCCGTGATCAGTGGCTACCGCGGTGACGAGAAAGCCTTGTCCCGATCGTTGCTCGGCTCGGTCGAGGCCGGGATGCTGGTCACCGCCGATCGGAACTTCTACAGCTACTCGCTCTGGGAGGATTTCCTCGACACTGGCGCCGACCTGCTCTGGAGGATCGGCTCCGGGGTCGAGCTGCCCGTGCTGAAATGGCTTTCCGACGGCTCCTTCGACTCGATCCTGCTGAACCCTCAGGTCCGCGCCGGACGACGCCGACAGGTGATCGCCGACGCCGCCGCCGGGAAGACCGTCAGCCCCGAGCAGGGATTCCGGGTCCGGGTTGTGGAATACGAAGTACCCGACCGGGAGGGCAACGGTACCGGCGAAGTGATCTGCTTGGCCACCACTATTCCGGAACCATCGGAAGCCACTGCCGCCGAACTGGCCTGGTGCTATCACCAGCGGTGGGAGATCGAGTCCGTTTTCAACGAGATCAAGACGCATCAACGCGGTAACGCCCGGATACTGCGGTCGAAATCGCCGGACATGGTCCGTCAGGAGATCTGGGCATTCCTGCTCACTCATTACGCCATCCGCAGTCTGATGAGCCGGGCTGCCGACGAGGCCGATGTCGACCCCGACGAACTGTCCTTCATCCGCACTCTCCGCGTCGTCCGCCGCCAGGTCACCGCTCAGGCGGATTTTTCCCCCTGACCACCGCTGGCGAGCACTTGTCGACACCTTCGAGGAAATCCTCTGGAGACCCACACGAAGACGTCGCAACCGTACCTGCGCTCGCGTTGTCAAACGCGGACGCCACAACTCCTACCGCGTCAAACGACCTGAACACCGCAGCATCAGGCATGACGGAACACCGACCATCAAGCTCCGCTCACCCGCCCTAACTTAACGGCATTGCCGTATGGCCCGCGCGCAGCGAACCGCGCTTTGCCAGGGTATGCAAGCACGCTTTTCGCTTGCATACCCTGGCAAAGGGTGGTTGTCTTCAGACCGGGCCGTACGGGGATGACACGACGCCCGCTCTTTCTTTTAGTCATCCTTGGCGGCTCGCCCGTCCGGCGAGGACTCTTTCAGCTTTTGCTTTAGCTTTTGCTTTTATCTCTAGAACAAAGCACTAGCCAACGCCCGCCGAGCCCGAGCCACCCGATCGTCGTCCGCCGGGAACAGTTCGAACAACCCGACCAGGTGCTCCCGCACCCGATCCCGGTCCTCCCCGAACACCCGCCGAACCGTGTCGATCAACCGCCCGAAAGCGCGCTCCACGTCCTGCCCGGCCAACTCGGCGTCAGCCGCCGCCAACTGCGCGTCGACGTCGTCGGGCGCGGCGTCGGCCGCCGCCACCACGTCGCTGGACAGTCCCTCGGCCCGAGCCGTGAACCGGACCTGCGCCAGCGCGGCCTTCGCTTCGGCGTTGGCCGGCTCAGCCGCCAGGATGGCCTCGTAGGCGGCGATCGCCGCGTCGAACTCGCCGCGCTCGAACGCCTCTTCGGCGGCCACGAACCGCGGGTCCTCGAACTCTTCCACCGGCTCGCCGCCACCGCCGCCGGACGCAGCCTCGGCCGCCCGGATCCCCGGCAGCCGATCTCGCAGGGCGTCGAGCAACCGGTTGATCCACTGGTCGAACTCGACGTCCGACAGCGGCTGGGCGAACGCGTCCACCGGCTGCCCGGCGGCCAGGGCGACCACCGTCGGCACCGACTGGACGCCGAACGCCTGCCCCACCCGGGGGTTGGCGTCGAGGTCGACCCGGGCCAGGATCCACGCGCCGCCACCGGCGCGCGCGGCCTTCTCCAGGATCGGGGACAGCTGTCCCGCCTCGGGACTCCACGCCGCGGTCAGCTCGACCACGACCGGGATGTCCAGGGAGCGCTCGACGACGGCCTGGAACGTGGCCTCCGTGACGTCGAGCACCCACGGACTGTGCCCGCCGTCGGGTGCGCCCGGGGCGTTGCCCGACGCGGAGGCGGAAGCGGATGCGGGCGGCGCGGTGGACCGCTGACGGGCGGCGTCGGCCCGTGCCTTCAGCGCGCCGAGGTCGACAGCCCCGGACAGCGCGGCGGACAGTGCTGCGGTCTTGCGAGGGTCTGGCCTTGTCACGGTTCCATCCTGGCACGAACCGCCCAGTCCCCTGCGGGCGACTGGTCAGGTCGTGAGCTCTCGCACTGGGTCGATCGCCATCGGATTGACCCGCATCGCCTCGTTCTGCCGGGCGAGCCGTAGTACCAGCGGGGTCATCAACTCTTCGAACCTGGCGGTTTTCGCAGGTCCGAGGGCTTTCCACGGGCTTTGGGCAGCGTGATCGGTGCGTCGCTCGATCTCTCTTCTGAGCTCCGCTCCCCGCACGGTGAGTCCTGCGGAGTAGAGGCCGCGCTCCCCCAAGGACGCCTCGGCCGCCGCCCACTCGTCTTCGTTCCACCCCCGGGCCGTCCGCAGATAGGCGGGGTCCAACCCCTTGTCGGCCCCGAAGAGGACCAACGTCTCGCACGGCGTGAGATCAGCGGCCACGAGAGCCGCGATGTGCCCGTCGCCTCTCAGTTCCCGCAACGTCGTGCACGCCTGCCACAGGGCCAGGTGCGGTTCCTCAGGCAGTTCAAGCGCCGCGTTGGCCGCGCCCAGGACCCTGCCCGCCTTGGCGGCTTCGGTTGCCGCGTCTCTCGCCAGCGCGGCTGGTTCCCCCACGTCCAACGTGGGGAGCATCCGGCGCAGAGCACCGTCCACGCCGCGCAGCCGGGTTTCCAGGAACCGCTCAGGCGAGGCCACGTCCCAAGCGTCGGGAAGCGCCCGGGACACCATGCGCGGGTGGAAGCTGTAGAACGCGGCGGCCACCGCCTCGGGCGACGCGGCTCCCAGCGGAGCCGCGCGCATCCCGAAGTAGCCCATCCACCCGCCCTTGCAGCCCAGTTCGTCGGTGGCGGCGCGGGACTCGGGCGTGAAGTACGTAACGTCGTGGTACGTCTCGAACCTGAGCCACAGGTCCCTCGGGCTCGGCTTCGCCATCGCGGTCACCGGGCTAATTTAGTAGGACGTCCGACTATCTGGCAACGGGGTCATTCCGTCGGCTGATCTCCAGGACCCGCGAGGTGCCGCTCCACCCGCTCGACCTTCGCCCGGAGCTGCCCCGTGAACCCGGGCCGGATGTCCGCCTTGAGCACCAGCCCCACGCGCGGAGCAACTGCCTGCACCACCTCGGTGGCCTTCTTCACCACCGCCATGACCTCGTCCCACTCCCCTTCGACCAACGTGAACATCGCGTTGGTCTCGTTGGGCAGGCCGGACTCCCGGACCACCCGCACCGCCGCGGCGACCGCCTCGGCGACGCTGTCGGACTCCCCGCCGAGCGGACTGACGCTGAACGCGACGAGCACAGTTGCCTCCTGGTTTCCGGGTACCCACTGGTAGCTTCGGCGCATGACGTCCCAACCGCTGCCGTTCGACCCCATCGCGCGCGCTGCCGAGCTGTGGGAGAAGCGGATCGGACCGTCGACGGCGATGGCAGCGGTCACGAGCGTCATGCGAGTACAGCAGATCATCCAGTCCGCCGTGGACGCTGCCCTCAAGCCGCACGGCTTGACGTTCGCCCGGTTCGAAGCGCTGGTGCTGCTGACGTTCGCCCGCACGGGCAGCCTGCCGATGCGCGTGATGGGCGAGCGGTTGCAGCTGCACCCCACGAGCGTGACCAACATCGTGGACCGGCTCGAAGCCGACGGACTGGTCCGGCGCAACCCGCACCCCACGGACCGGCGGACGACCCTGGTCGAGATCACTCCCGACGGGCACGCGCGGCGGGAAGCGGCCACCGAAGCCGTGGTCGACGTCGAGTTCGGCTTGCGCGGACTCACCGAACGCCAGACCGAGCAGCTCACCGATCTCCTCGCCAAGGTGCGTCGTGCGGTGGGGGACTTCTCCGATTAAGGGCAGTTCCAGCGTGGCCGTCGCGGTCGTCGTGGTCGGGAGTTGCGGACACGAATCGAAGAAACCGCTGGACGTGACGTAACCCGTCAAGCACCCTGCGACGAGTGCGAGAAGTCGTAGCGCTGGTCATCTACAACGCCGAGTACGTCGGCTCGGTCGAGTTCACCGTGGACAGCCCGTGGTGGAACGACGTCGAACCGGTCGTGACGCGGTTGGACGAGATCCTGGGCGTCGCCACCAGCGTGCTCCGGCTGGTGTCCACCACCGGGTCCGGGATGCGCGACGGCCGGGTGACCTACCAAGTCGAAGCCGCTTCCCGCCCTTCCATCCCCGCTGACCAACCGACGCACCCCGCTGACCGACCAGCACACCTCGCTGACAGAGCAGCAGAAGCGCACGAGCCGTTGAGGATGCCGTGGGCACGCCCAGGCGGCCCGGCAGCACTCGTGGCGTGGGCCGCGCAACACGTCGAGGTCCGACGCGCCGTGCAGGTGAAGACGTGGAACCTGTCCTGCCTCTACCGGCTGGAGACCGACCAGGGGACGTACTGGGCCAAGGAGACCCCACCGTTCATGGCCGACGAAGCCACGGTGACGTCTCTTGTCCGATCCGTCGACCCGTCCTTGGTCCCCGACGTCGTGGCCTCGGCACCCCGACGCACGTTGATGCGCGCCGCAGAGGGCATCGACTGCTGGCACCCCTCTTCCGAGGTGGTCGCCTCCATCGTGCCTCGCTGGGTCGGGGCCCAGGCGAAGGTGGCCGGTCTTGACGGCCGGCAGATCAAGACCAGAGGTGTCGACCTACCCTCGTGCGGCCTGCCGAACACGTTGCTGCACGGCGACTTCCACCCGGGGAACTGGCGCTCCGGAGGGATCGTCCTGGACTGGGCCGACGCCCACTGGGGCCACCCGGCACTGGACGCGGCCAGGCTCATCAGCTTCGTAGGCGATGACGTGAGCCAAGAACTGGGGATCGCCCGAATCTGGGCCGATGCCTGGCTGGAGCACCGGCCAGACAGCGACCCGCTGCAAGCTCTCCGGTACGCAAGGCCGGCAGCGCACCTGGTCGGTGCGTTGGTGTACCAGGAGTTCCTGGACTGCATCGAGGAGAGCGAGCGGGTGTACCACCTGGGCGATCCCGAGCACGAGCTGGAGCTGGCCCGTGCGCTCTCGGCCGAGCTGCCCTGATCCTCGTCTGCTCGGCGGCTGCTCGGCGGCTACTCGGCGGCTACTCGGCGGCTGCCACCGGCTCGGTGAGCTTCCCGTGCTTCTGCGCCCACCGCTCGAAGAACACGGTCCCGAACGGCGGGATGCTGGCGACGAGCGCCCAGACCGTGGTGCGGCGGTCCCACCGCTGGACGAGCATCAGCGTGACCAGGATGTAGCAGACGAAGATCAAGCCGTGGATCGGGCCGAAGATCTTGACGCCGACCTCGGGGCCGATCACGTACTTGACGAACATCCCGATCAGCAGGCCTGCCCAGGACACGGCCTCGGCCAGCGCGAAGAGACGGAAACGACCTACGGGGCTGGAGAGCATGCCACCCATTGTGGTGAGTGACGGGGCTCACCTGGCGTGGGGGTCCGTTTTGCCTGGTCTTCCTGGCGTGGTACCTCTCACGAAGCAAAGCAAAAGAAAAAGCAAAAAGCAAAAGCAAAGGCAAAAGAGTCCTCGCCGGACGGGCGAGCCGCCAAGGATGACTAAAAGAAAGAGCGGGCGTCGTGTCATCCCCGTACGGCCCGGTCTGAAGACAACCACCCTTTGCCAGGGTATGCAAGCGAAAAGCGTGCTTGCATACCCTGGCAAAGCGCGGTTCGCTGCGCGCGGGCCATACGGGGATGACACGACGCGGCAGGGGGATTGAGCGGTGGGCGCTTTCGTTGTCGTCCTAGTCTTCCCAGCGGAAGACCTTGGCGGCGATGAAGCCCACCACCAGGGTGAATGCGATGAGGAACGCGGCGGGGACGGCCAGGGCCTCGATGCCCTTGCCCCGGACCAGGACGTCGATCATCCCGTCGTTCATGTGCCGGAGCGGGAAGATGTTGGAGACCGCCTGGAGCCAGCCCGGGGCTTTTTCCACCGGGAAGAAGGTGCCCGAGAGGAATGCCATCGGCATGATGACGATGTTCGCCGCGCCGCTGGCCGCCTCTTCGGTCTTGCAGAATGCGCCGACGAGCATTCCGACGGCGAAGAACGCCGTGGTGCCCAGTATCAGCAACGGCAGTGCCAGCCACCACTGGCCGTTGAGTTGCAGGCCGAACCACGGGGTGAGGGCCACGGCCACGAACAGCACGCCCTGGACCAGGGCGGTGCCGATGCTGACCAGGATCCGGGAGCCCAGGACGGCGGTCGTGCCGACCGGGGAGAGCCGGATCCGGCGCAGGACCTGCTTCTTGCGCCACGAGACCAGGGTCAGGGACGCGCCGAACACGCCGGAGATCGAGACCGCCCACGACAGGATGCCGGGGGTCAGGTACTGGATCGGCTTGAGCGAGGCGTCCTCGACCGGCTTGGCCTCGAACCTGTAGGTGGGCGGGGTGTTGGTGACCGCCACGTTGACCTTGTCCACCACGCCCGAGACGATGCCGACGACCGTCTGGGCCTTGACCTGGTCGCTCGCGGCGAAGGTCAGCTCGATGTCGTTGCCGTTGACCGCGATCACGGCCGGCAGGTCGCCGTCGTCGACCTTCTGCCGCGCGGTGTCGACGTTGTCGTACTTCTCCAGCTCCAGCGCGCCGGTCTGGTCGAGCGCGGTGATGATCGGGCCGTCGCCGACGACGGCGACCTTGGTCTTCTCGTCGCCCGCGTCGCGGAACAGCAGGCCGAAGACCACCAGGAACATCAGCGGGAAGACGAAGGCGAAGAACAGCGTCATCTTGTCGCGGAGGAAGCCCTTGACCATGGCGATGGACAGGCTCTTGAACGCGGTCATGCGCGGTACTCCCGTCCGGTCAGGTTGAGGAACACGTCCTCCAACGTGGCCGTGCGCACCTGCAGGCCGTCGAGGGTGCCGCGTTCCGCCAGCGCGGACAGCACGGGAGCGGGCTTGCGGGTGGAGATGGTCAGCGAGACCTCGTCCTCGTGGGCGTCCTCGACGCCTTGGATGGCTTTGGCGTCGGCCGCCTTGAGCACACCCTTCTGGAGGATGACGTGCGTGGGCGCGTCGAGGCCCCGGACCAGGGTGGCCGGCGCGTCCATGGCGAGGATCCGGCCCTTGTCCATGATCGCGACTCGGTCGCAGAGGATCTCGGCCTCGTCCAGGTAGTGGGTGGTGTAGACGATGGTCTTGCCGCGCGCCTGGATCGCGCGCAGCACGTCCCACAGGTTGCGCCGCGCCTGCGGGTCGAGCGCGGCGGTGGGCTCGTCGAGGAACACGATGTCCGGGTCGTGCACCAGGGCGCACGCGATGGACAGCCGTTGCCGCTGCCCGCCGGACAGCTTGTTCTCCTGGACGTTGGCCTTGTCCGCGAGGCCGACCAGTTCCAGCATCTCGTCGGCCTTCTTGGCGGTGACGCCGTAGAGCGAGCCGAACGTCTGCAACTGCTCCTTCGCGGTGAGCTTCTCGAAGAAGCTCGACGCCTGGAGCTGCACGCCGATCCTCGGCAGCAGCTTGTGGTTGCGCGGCCACGGGTTCTCACCGAGCAAGGTGACCGCTCCGGCGTCGGACTTGCGCAGGCCCTCGACGATTTCCAGGGTCGTGGTCTTGCCCGCCCCGTTCGGCCCGAGGATGCCGAAGAACTCCCCCTCGGCGACGGTGAACGAGACTCCGTCCACCGCTTTCAAGTCGCCGTAGTGCTTGCGGATGTCCGCGACCACCACGGCTGGTATGCGTGCCCCTGTCATGGCTGGAACGTAGACCGTCGGTGACCACCGGGCGGGCGATCTCGTCCACACGTGCGACGAAAGTGACCAAAGCTCAACAAGTACAATACTTTCGTCGTTCGTTCTGTTGCGCTGCGCATTCGGTCGCCCGCGCACGGTGAGCCGTTGGGCCGACGACAGGTGAGCTGTTGGGCCCTCGACAGGCGGACTGGGGCGTCGGGGGATCGCGGCTTTTGAGTGGTCTCTTGTGGGCGGTTTGTTGTGCCCTATGGGGAATTGGTGACAGTGGGGTTGGTCCTGGGGGTCAGGTGGTGGCGCAGGGGGAGGGCGGGGTGCTGTCGGGGGTGGTGGCCCAGGTGGCTTCGCCTGGGGTTGCGGTCAGGGTGTAGGTCAGGTTCGTGCCGCCGGCGAGGGTGTGGTGGTCCACCCAGACCTTCTCGTGGCGGACGTGGTCCAGTTGGGCGGACTCGATGTACTGGAGCGTTCGGGGGTCTGCGCCTTCCGCGGCGATGATGATCGGGTTGCCGTTCTGCTGGTGGATCACCGACTTGGCGAACCTCGGCGCGTGCAGGATGAACTGGCCGGTGCCGGGCACCGCCGGGTAGAGGCCCAGGGCGCTGAACACGTACCAGGCCGACATCGTGCCCAGGTCGTCGTTGCCCGTCACGCCGTTCGGGCCGTCCACGAACAGGGTTTGGGCGGCGCGGTTGACCGCCGAGGTCTTCCACGGCTGGCCCATCAGGGCGTACATCCACGGGGCGTGCAGGTCCGGTTCGTTGTTCGGGTTGTACCGGAACTGGTTGTAGTAGTCGTACGGGCCGACCACCCACTTCTCGCGGACCGTCTTGGCCGGGTTCGCCACCAGGTCCGGGTAGGCGAAGAAGTCGTCCAGCCGGGCGGTCGCCTTCTCCTTGCCGCCCAGGCGTTCCACCAGGCCGGGGACGTCGTGGTGGGCCAGCCACTGGTACTGCCACGCGGTTCCCTCGTGGAAGCCGTCCTGGCCCTGCGGGGTGAACGGGCTCAGCCACCGGCCGTCGGCCGTCTTCGGGCGCGGGAAGCCGGTGAAGCCCCGGTCGGTGACGGTGTCGTCCCACAGGGTCCGGTAGTTCAGGGCACGGCGGCGGAGGGTGTCGGCGTCTTCGTCGTGGCCCAGGGACTCGGCCATGACGGAGAGCGCGCAGTCGGCCAGCGCGTACTCCAGGGTCGCGGACGCGCCGTGGTGCGGGTCCACGTCCTGGCCCTTCTTCGGGAAGTCCTTGTCGTACTGGACGAAACCGTTCTCCAGGTAGGAGGGGTTGCCCACCCGTCCCTCGAACGGCGACTTCGGGTCGGGGACCTGGGTGGCGTTCTGGAGCAGCGCCCGGTACGCCTGGTCCTCCCGGCCTTCCAGGGCACCGAAGCGCCAGAGGTCCACCAGGAACGGGGTGACCGGGTCACCGGTCATCGTGTTGGTCTCCTGGTTGGCGTACGCCCACCTCGGCAGCCACCCGCCCTGCTCGTGGATGGTCAGCACGGACCTGGCGACGTCCTTGGCCCGGTCCGGGCGCAGGAGGGCGAGGAGTTGGTTGTGGGCGCGGTAGGTGTCCCACAGCGAGTAGTACTCGTAGTAGGTCCAGCCCTCGGCGGTGTGGACCTTGTCGTCGAAACCCCGGTAGCGGCCGTCGACGTCGTTGCCGGTGAGGGGTTGCAGGAGGACGTGGTAGAGCGCGGTGTAGAAGACCGTGCGGTCGGTCGCGTTGTCCGTCTCGATCTCGATGGAGCCTAGTTCGTCGCGCCACAACGCCTGCGTCGCGGTGCGGAGGTCGTCGAAGGTCTGGTCGCGGGCTTCCGCCAGGTTCTTCGTCGCGCCCGCGGGGTCCACGTGGGAGATCGCGGTGGCGGCGGTGACCGGGCCCTCGGCGAAGGTGAGCCACTGGCCGCGCAACCCCGCGCCGCCCTCCGCGCCGCCCCAGTTGCCGGTGGTGGCGAACGGGCGGTCGAACGTCGTGGTGAAGTAGGTCGTGTAGGGCTTGCCGCCGCAGAACGCCTGCGCCGTCACGGTTCCCGCCAGGGTCCGGTCGTCCACGACCCGGACGCTGCTGCCGGTGACCGGCTCCTTGTCGTTGGCCTGCCCCACGTTCACCAGCACGTGCGGGGTGCTGCCGGGCGGGAAGGTGAACCGCTCGACGCCGGTCCGGGTGGTGGCGGTGGACTCCGCGGTGATCCCGGACGCCAGGTCCACCCGGTAGTAGCCGGGCTTGCCCACCTCGCCCTGGTGGCGGTAGCCGACGCCGTAGCGGCGGTGGTCGAAGGACTGCGGGAGCGCGGTCGTCGGCAGGATCGACACCAGGCCGCCCTGCTCCCAGCAGCCCGCGCCGGACAGGAAGAAGTGGCCGAACCCGCGGATCACCGGATCGTCGTAACGCCACCCCGCGTAATGCGACCCGATCGGACTCGAATGGGCCATTCCGAACGGCGCGGACGCGCCCGGGAACGTGTTCCCCTCGTCTTTTGTGCCGATGAACGTGTTCACCGACTCGACCGGGTCCGTCTGCGCGTTCGCCGTCACGGGTACCACCATAGCGGCCATTGTCAGCAATACCAGGGTTGCCCGTAGCACGGATTTACCGTACCCCGACGCCCGGCGCGGAGCGTTGATTTCACACCTCCCGATCGGGTGGATGAAAGCGCGCGTGAGAATCGTCAACCCACGCCTATCGCGAACACGTGGAACGTGCCGCCGGTCACCCCGGAGGGCAGGGTCACCGAGCGGACCTCCTTGGCCTTCAGGGTGATCGGCGCGGTGGCGAAGAGGAACATCTTGAGCTGCTGGGAGGTTCCGCCGGAGTTGTTCCGGTACGGCGTGACGGCGACGACCCGGTTGTCGAACGACGGTGGCGTGGTGGCGTTGCCGCCCAGCGCCCAGTCGGAGAACCCGACGTCCTCCACCTGGGTCGTCCCGTCGGCGTAGGTGATGGTGAGCTTGCCGGACGCCTTGCCGCCGCCCCCGCTGCCGAGCAGGCCCAGCTTCGTGCCGGTGGCGTTGAGCGTCACGGCCTGGCCGGTGGTGTCGACGTTGTCCGGCTCGCCGACCGGCGACGACGGCCAGGTGTAGGTGATGCCGTCCTGGGTGACCTTCGCGCCGGGGGTCAGGCCCTTCTCCGCCAAGGCCTCGCGCGAGTAGCTCCAGCCCCCGCCGTCGAAGTTGCCGATGGCCTGGTTGTCGTCCGGTGACGTGCCGACGTTGTTGAACGCCGCGCGCAGGCTGCCCGGGTCGGCCACCAGCACGGAGATCGTGCTGCGCTGACCGTTGGAGAAGGTCACGGGGATCCGCAGGGTCTGCTCGGCGGTGTCGGGCGCGACGGTGACCGTGACACTCTGCCCGGCCTTGTCGCCCGGTGGCGCGGTGATCTCGCCCTGGCTCGGGGTGACGGTGATCCCGTTGGGCGGCTGCGCGCTCCACCCCACCTTGCCGCCCTTGCCGGAGAAGTCCTGCGCGCCGATCGTGACCGTGCCCGAGGCCCCCGGCGGGAGGACCAGCCGGCCGGGCGTGATGAACGACTGCTGCCCCACCTCGCCGTCGCGGAACGACGGCGGCGCGTCGGCGGGCCCGGTGCCCCACGTGGTCGGCTCGGCGGTCAGGCCGAACTCCACCGTGCCGCCGTCGGCCACCAGCGATTCCGGCAGCCAGGTGCGGGTCTGCGGGCGGCCGTTGAGCTTCAGGTCGGCCACGTGCTTGCCCGCGCCGGAGGTCTTGACCACGATCGGCTCGCCGTTCGGGCGGGTGATGGTCGCCTCGGTGAACACCGGGCTGTTGACGACGAGTTCGGCGCGGCCGGGGATGACCGGGTACATGCCGAGCGCGGCCCAGACGTACCACGACGACATCTGGCCGAGGTCGTCGTTGCCCATCAGGCCGTTCGGGCCGGGACCGAACAGCTCGTCGACCGCCTTGCGCACCACGGCCTGGGTCTTGGCGGGCGCGCCGGCCCAGTTGTAGAGCCACAGGCTGTGCATGATCGGCTCGTTGCCGAGGAACGCGTGCGGCTCGTCGGGTCCGGCGTTGAGCTTGGTGAAGAAGAAGTCCAGCCGGTCGCGGACCTTCGCGTCGCCGCCCATCGCGGTGAACAGGCCGCGTGCGTTGTAGGGCACCATCCAGGTGTACTGCGCGGCGTTGCCCTCGACCCAGTTGTCCGGGTTGCCGGGGTCGAACGGCTCCACGAACGACCCGTCGCGGTTGCGGGCCTGGGTGTAGGAGGTGGCCGGGTTGAACACGTTCTGCCAGTGCTGGGCGCGTTTCATGAACGTCTGCCAGGTCGCGCCGTCGCCGAGCCGGCGGGCGAAGTCGGCGATGGCGAAGTCGGCGCTGGTGTACTCCAACGTGGTGGCGGGCGCACCCCAGACGCCTTGCGCGCCGACCGGCACGTACCCGAGTTCCTGGTACTCCTTGAGCCCCGGGCGTTCCTCGTAGCCCTGGGTGGGCTGGGTCGCGCCGCGCAGCATCAGCAGCAACGCCTTGTTGGCGTCGAAGTCCTTGACACCGAAGGCGTACGCGCTGGCGACCATCACGTGGTACGGGTCGCCGACCATGACCCCGGTGTAGCCGTTGGCGACCGTCCAGCGGTCCCACGAGCCGCCCTGCTCGGCGAAGGCCACCATCGAGCGGACCATGTCGGCCGTTTCCTCCGGTGCCAGCAACGAGAGCAGTTGCATCTCCGAGCGGTAGACGTCCCAGCCGGAGAAGTTCGTGTAGATCGCGTGGCCCTTGTCGGCGGTGTGCAGGCGGCCGTCGAAGCCCGGGTAGCGCCCGTCGACGTCGGAGAACACGTTGGGCTGCAACAGGGAGTGGTACAACGCCGTGTAGAACGTGGTTCGCTGGGCGTCCGTGCCGCCGGTGACCTTGATCTGCCCGAGCCGGTCGTTCCACGCCTTGCGGGCGGCGGTGTGGATACCGTCGAACGACTTGGCGACGTTCTCCGCCTTGAGGTTCTTCTTCGCGCCGTCGACCGAGACGAACGACAGGCCGACCCGCATGGTGACCTCCGGGTCGGCGAAGGTCACGTAGCCGCCGCTGCCCGGTCCGGAGACCGTCGTGTCCAGCGCGCCCACCGAGCGTTGCTCACCCTGCGCGGCAAGGGTCTTGCGGGCATCGCCCAGGTCGCCCTTGCGCGGCGAGCCACCGCGCTCGGCGGACTTGCCGGGCGTGACCGCGCCGTTCTTCCAGGTGCCGACGGACTCGAACGCCTGGTCGAACTGCGCGTGGAAGTAGACCCGGTAGCGGTGGTCCGCGCCGCAGAACCGGCCGCTGGTGGCCCACCCGCTGATGGTGTTCGCGCCGATGGTGACCTCGGCGTCGTCGGTGCCCGCGATCGAGCCGGAGGTGTTGACCAGCAGGGTGGACGTGCTGCCGCCGGGGTAGGCCAGTCGGCCGATGCCGGTGCGCTGGGTGACGCTGAGCTCGACCTCGGTCCCGCTGTCGAGGGTGACGCCGTAGTAGCCGGGGGTGGCGGACTCGTTGGCGTGCGAGAAGGTCGACACGTACCGGCCGGGGTCGGCGGCGGGCGACGTCGTCACCTCGCCGACGTACGGCATGATCGGGACGTCCTGGTAGGTCGAGCAGCCGGCACCCGACAGGTGGGTCAGGCTGAAGCCCTTGATCCGGTTGTCGTCGTAGGAGTAGCCGCCGTGCTGGCGGGTCACCGTGTCGGGACTCCACTGCACCATCCCGAACGGGACGTCCGCGCCGGGGAAGTTGTTGCCCGCGCCGCCGCCGGTGCCGTGGTCGGGACCACCCGGCCGGGTGCCGACGAACGGGTTCACCCAGCGCGCGAGATCGTCCGGTTGGGCGTGGGACACGACCGGTTGGACCAACGCGATTGCCACGACTGCCGCTGTCGCCAGTGCCGCCTTCACGAGCCCTCCTCGTTGACAACGCTGTCCACGAACCTTCGGTAATCGCATAATTGCGGAGGGTGTCGGGGGTGCGTCAAGGCCGTGTCCGAGTGTTGTCCGGTTCGAGACAGCGCGGATCATTGACACGGACCGGGACCGGGTGTGTGATTCGCGGACCATGACAACGTTGTCCGCGAACGGCACCGCCCGGAAGGTCCGGCGCGCCACCATGAACGACGTGGCGCGGCTGGCGGGCGTGAGCATCAAGACGGTCTCGCGCGTGGTGAACGACGAGGCGGGGGTGCACCCGGCGACCGCGGAACGGGTGCTCGCGGCGATCGACCAGCTCGGCTTCCGGCGCAACCTCAGCGCGCGCAACCTGCGCCGCGGCTCGTCCACCGGCACCGTCGGCCTGGTGCTGGAGGACGTGGGCAACCCGTTCTACTCCGGCGTGACGCGGGCCGTGGAGGAGATCTCCCGACTGCGCGGCCGGCAGGTCATCACCGGCTCCTCGGACGAGGACCCGGTGCGGGAGCGCGAACTGGCGCTGGAGTTCTGCTCCCGCCGGGTGGACGGCCTGCTGATCGTGCCCGCGGGCGTGCAGCACGGGTACCTGGTGCCGGAGATGCACGCGGGCACGCCCGTGGTGTTCCTGGACCGCCCGGCGGGCGACGTGGTCGCGGACACCGTGCTGGTCGACAACGTCGGCGGCACCGCGGAAGCCGTGGTGCACCTGGCGTCCTTCGGGCACCGCCGGATCGCGTTCCTGGGCGACTCGCCGGACATCTTCACCGCCAACGAACGCCTGCGCGGCTTCCGCGAGGGCTGCGCGCGGGCGGGCGTCGGGTTCCACGAGTCGCTGGTCCGGATGGGCCCGCACGACGAGGACTCGGTCCGCACGGCGTTGCACCACTTGCGGAACGCGGCCGACCCGGCGACCGCCGTGGTCACCGGCAACAACCGGATCACGGTGCACGCGCTGCGCGCGCTGGCCGGGTCGCCGGTCCGGCCGGCGCTGCTCGGCTTCGACGACTTCGAGCTGGCGGACCTGCTCTCGCCGCCGGTGAGCGTGATCGCGCACGACGCGAGCGCGCTGGGGAAGGCCGCGGCCGACCTGCTGTACGCCCGCCTGGACGGCGACACGTCACCACCGCGCCGCGTGGTGCTGCCGGTCCGGTTGGTGGCACGTGGATCAGGGGAGGTTCGTGCGTGAGCAAGCAGCCGATCGCGCTTCCGGCCAACCAGCCGAAGCAGTTCTACCGGGGCGGGGCGGCGATCGCCACGCTGCGCGGGGAGCCCGGGGCGGACTACGGCCCCGAGGACTGGGTGGCCTCGACCACCACCCTGTTCGGGCAGGACGAGGCGGGCCTGACCAGGCTGCCGGACGGCCGGTGGCTGCGCGACGCGGTCGCCGCCGACCCGGTGGCGTGGCTCGGCCCCGAGCACGTGGCGGAGTTCGGCGCGGACACCGCGCTGCTGGTGAAGCTGCTGGACGCGGGCCAGCGCCTGCCGGTGCACTGCCACCCGTCCAACGCCTTCGCGGCCGAGCACCTGGCCTGCCGGCACGGCAAGACCGAGGCGTGGATCGTGATCGGCACGACCGGCGACGACCCCACCGCCTACCTCGGTTTCCGCC
This sequence comes from Saccharothrix espanaensis DSM 44229, assembly GCF_000328705.1. Lineage (NCBI taxonomy): Bacteria > Bacillati > Actinomycetota > Actinomycetes > Pseudonocardiales > Pseudonocardiaceae > Saccharothrix > Saccharothrix espanaensis. The sequence goes on from NC_019673.1 coordinate 8,078,672, forward strand.
AGGACGTCCCCGCGGACGCCATCGCCACCTGGGTCTCCGCCCAGGACTCGAAGGCGATGCTCGACGCCCTCAACCCGGTGTCGGTCAAGGCGGGTGACACGCTGTTCGTCCCCGCCGGCGTGCCGCACGCCATCGGCGAGGGCGTGTTCATCGTGGAACTCCAGCAGCCCACCGACTTCTCCGTCACGCTGGAGTGGCAGGGTTTCCTCCCCGACCCGGAGTCCTGGCACCTGGGCCTCGGCCAGGACACCGCGCTGGAGTGCGTGGAGCGCCGGGTGCAGCACGTGCAAGACCTGCTGACGCACACCGCGTCCCGCGTCGCCCCCTCGGTGAACCTGTTGCGCGCCAAGGCCGACCCGTTCTTCCAGGCGGACCGCCTGCACGTCTCCGGCCACCAGTCGCTGGTCCCGTCGTTCGCGGTCCTCGTCGTCTTGGAGGGCGAAGGCACCGTGGGGGACACCCGCCTGCACAAGGGCAGCACGGTCGTCGTGCCACACGCGGCGGGCGAGGTCGTGCTGACCGGCGACCTGGTCGCCGTCCGCTGCCGCCCGCCGCGCCTCGGGAGCTGACATGGCGGAACCCCTGTTGGAGGCCCGCGACCTGGTGAAGCACTACGGCAGCGTGGAAGCGCTGCGCGGGGCTTCGTTCACCGCCTACGCGGGCGAAGTGGTGTCCCTCATCGGGGACAACGGCGCGGGCAAGTCGACCCTGGTGAAGTGCCTGTCCGGCGCGGAACAACCCGACAGCGGCACCATCGCGTTCGACGGTCGCCCGATCACCCTGCCCACCCCCACCACCGCGCGGCACCTGGGCATCGAGACGGTGTACCAGGACCTCGCCGTCGCGCCGGACCTCGACCCGGCCGCGAACCTGTTCCTGGGTCGTGAGTTGCTCAAACCCGGGCTGCTCGGCCGGCTGGGCGTGCTGGACAAGAAGGCGATGCGCCGCAGGGCCACCGAGTCGTTCGCGGAGCTGGGGGTGAGCCTGCAGAGCGTCGACGTACCGATCGGCGCGCTGTCGGGCGGCCAGCGGCAGAGCGTCGCCGTGGCCCGCAGCGTGGTCTGGGCGGGCAAGCTCGTGTTCATGGACGAACCGACCGCCGCTCTCGGCGTGGTGCAGCGCGAACGCGTCCTCGAGGTCGTCAAGCGGGTCCGCGACCAGGGCTTGGCGGTCGTGCTGATCAGCCACAACATGCCCGAGGTGCTGGCGGTGTCGGACCGCGTCGAGGTGCTGCGCCTGGGCCGCCGGGTGGCCCGCTTCACCGCCGCCGACACGACCGTGGAGGAACTGGTGGGTGCGATGACCGGAGCCCTCGGATGAGCCTCAAACAACGCCTGTTCGGCGCGAACACCCTGTGGATCGCCCTGGTGCTGCTGGTCCTGGTCGCCGTGTTCGGCGCGATCCGCCCCGACGCCGTCCTGACCACGTTCACCCTCCAGACCACCCTCGTCGAGACGAGCGTGCTCCTGGTGCTCGCGGTCGGCATGACGTTCGTGATCATCACCTCCGGCATCGACCTGTCCGTGGGGTCGGTGCTGGTCTTCTCCGGCGTCACCTCGGCCATGACGATGAACGCCGTCAACGACGGCAACGCCACAACCGCGGGCTGGGGCACCGTCCTGATAGGACTCATCGCGGCCCTTCTCGCCGGCGCGGCCTGGGGCCTGCTGAACGGCCTCCTGGTGGCCAAGACCGGCATCCCGCCGCTCATCGTCACCCTGGGCTCGTTCGGCGCGGCCCTGGGCGCGGGCCAACTGCTGTCCAACGGGTCCAACGTCAGCGGCGTGCCCGACGTGCTGGGCAACACGCTCGGCACCGGCACCTGGTTCGGCGTGCCCAACCTGGTCATCCTCGCCGCCGTGGTGACCGCCATCGGCGCGCTGGTCCTGTCCACCACCAGGTTCGGCCGGCACACCTACGCCCTCGGCTCGAACGAGGAGGCCGCCCGCCGGGTCGGCATCGGCGTCACCGGCCACCTGGTCAAGGTCTACCTGCTGGCGGGCACCCTGGCCGGGCTCGCCGGCTTCATGGCGCTGGCGTACTTCCGGGTCGCGTCCATCACCGGGCACGACACGGACAACCTGAACGCCATCGCGGGCGTGGTGCTCGGCGGCACCAGCCTGTTCGGCGGCGCGGGGTCGGTCGTCGGCACGGTGCTCGGCGTGTTCATCCCCGCCGTGCTGCGCAAGGGATTCGTGATCGTCAGCGTGAACGTGTACTGGCAGCCGGTCGCGGTGGCCATCGTCCTGGTGGCCGCCGTCTGGTTCGACCAGTCGCGGCGAAGGGCGCGCAACCAACGTTAGGCGAGAGGTTGGGGAGACCATGTCAACGAGGACAGTTGCCCTGCTCGGAGCGGCCCTGCTGCTGACCGCGTGCGGCGGCGGGGGCCAGATCGGCGACACCGGGGGCACCGGCGACGCCAAGAAGATGGTGCTGATACCCGGCGTCGCCGCCGAACCGTTCTACATCTCCATGGAGTGCGGTTTCCGCGAGGCGGCGAAGGCCCTGGGCTACGAGGTCGACGTCCAGGCACCGGCGAAGTTCGACTCCACGCTGCAAACCCCGATCGTGACCGGTGTGCTGGCCAACAAGCCCGGCGCGGTGCTGATCGCCCCGACCGACGACAAGGCCATGGCCGGCCCCGTGAAGCAGCTCAAGGACGCCGGCATCAAGGTCGTCGAGGTCGACACCAAGCTGGAGGACACCTCGATCGCCGCGTCCACCGTCTCCTCCGACAACGAGCAGGGCGGCCAACTCGCCGCGCAGACGCTCGCCAAGCTCGCCCAGGACAAGCCGGGCAGCGTCCTGGTCCTCAACACCAAGGCCGGCACCTCCACGACGGACGCCCGCGCCAAGGGCTTCGAGGACGAGATCAAGAAGTTCCCGAACCTGAAGTACGTCGGTCAGCAGTACACCGACAACGAGCCGGACCAGGCCGCGTCGAAGGTGACCGCGACGCTCGCCGCGAACCCAGACCTGATCGGCGTGTTCGCCACCAACCTCAACACCGGCGAGGGCGCGGCGACCGGCCTGCGCAACGCGGGCAAGACCGGCGTGGTCAACCTGATCGGCTTCGACGCCAGCCCCAAGCAGGTCGAGGACCTGCGCGGCGGCGCGGTGCAGGCGCTGATCGCCCAGGACCCGGCCGCCATCGGCCGGATCGGCGTCGAGCAGGCCGTCGCCGCCATCGAGGGCAAACCCGGCAAGCGCGACATCGAGACCACCCTGCTCGCGCTCACCAAGGCCGACATGGACGCCAACGAGAAGTACTTCTACAAGCAGAAGTGCTGACGCCGACGCCTGAGCCGGCCCGAACCCGGCTCAGGCGTCCAGGTACTTGTTGGCCAGCTCGGAGTACTCCTTCTCCAGGTCGTCGGCCAGGTACGCCACGTACGCCCAGGGCACGTCGTGCACGTGGTCGCGCATCCCGATCAGGTGCCGACGGGCCCGCGGCGCGTCGTCGGCCAGCGCGAACGCCGCCGCGAACAGGTTGTGCGCCTGCAACGACCGCGGGTGCGCCCGTCCCGGCGCGGCCTCCCAGCGGTCCGCCGCCTGCGCGATCTCGTCCCGCACCCGGCTGAAGTAGCGCAGCTTCAACGTGGCGATCTTCAACGCGCTGCGCGCCTGCACGGCCTCCTCGAACTGCTCCAGGAAGATCTCGAAGTGCGCCAGCGGCAGCATCGCCACCACCGGGTCGCCCGGCTCCGAGGCGTCGACGCTGCCGTGCGCGAACGCCATCATCTCCTCCGCCGACCCGCCCCACTTCGCCGCGAGGATCTGCAACCGGGTCCAGTGCGCGGGGTAGAGGGAGGGGCACCGGGCCACGATCTCCCGCCACACCTCGTCCTTCTGGTCGCGGTCCACCTGGAGGCCCAGCCCGGCGGTCTGCAGCTGCGCCCACGGCACCGCGTCCCGGGGCAGCAGCTTGGCGGCCTCGTGCAGCGGCCCGACGGCCTTGCGCAACGTGCCGAAGAAGACCTTGAACCGGTCCTTGCCGACGCTGTCGGCGCGCCCGGACCCCCGGATCGCCCAGGCCTCCCGGATGAACGCCGTGCCCGCGAGCAGCCACAGGTCCGGGTCCGAGTTGGTCTTGGCGAGTTCGAGCAGCTCGTCCGCGTGCCCGATGGCGTGCTCGCCCAGCACCTCGACCCGCAACGCCCGCCGCTCGGGCTCGTCCCGGCACTCGGCCAGCACGGTCGTGGCCGCGCGCAGGTGCCCCGCGTCCATCTCCTCGGCCGCGATGTCCAGGATCGCGTCGTCGTAGGTGTGGTCGCGCACCACCTCACGGGCGACCGCCGCGGGCCGCTTCCTCCGGAAAATCCCCACGCTTCCGACCTTACTTTCCCCGGGCAGCAACCGGCCTAGTTCTTTCGTAGACCCGAACGCCAGCCTTTCTGCGCTTGTCGTCCACCCCACCACACCGATGAGGTGGTGGCACGACTGGAGGGGGACTTCATGCGCAAAGCAGTGTTGGCCGTGTCCGCCGTCGCCCTGGTGGCGACGCTCCCGGCGGTGGCACAAGCTCAAGAGCAGGACCAACGCACCCCGCTGCACGCCCAGAGCATCGCGTGGGCACCGTGCACCGACATTCCCGCACCGAACCTGGAGTGCGGCACGTACAAGGCGCCGCTGGACTGGCGCAACGTCGGCAACGGCAAGACGATCACCGTCGCCGTCAGCCGCCTCAAGCCCCGATCAGGCAAGGTCAGGGGCAGCGTGCTGACCAACCCCGGCGGCCCCGGCGGCCCGGGACGCACCCTGCCGCTGCTCTACCAGAGCCGGTCGAAGCTGGTGGACAACTTCGAGATCATCGGCATCGACCCGCGCGGCACCGGCACCAGCACCAACGTGACCTGCGCCAACGTCGACTTCCTCAGCGTGGCGGACCCGCGTGACCGCAGCCGGGCGAACGTGGAGCTGATCTACGACGCGGCCGAGCTCCAAGCCGCCGCGTGCCAGCGCAACTCGGGTGAGTTCGGCAAGGTCGTCAACACCGAGCAGACGGTCAAGGACCTCGACCTGCTGCGCCACCTGCTCGGCCGCGACAAGATCAACTGGATCGGCTACTCCGGCGGCACGTGGATGGGCGCGTACTACGCGACCTACTTCCCGCACCGCGTGGACAAGTTCGTGCTCGACTCGAACACCGAGTTCACCACCACGTTCCAGGACATCTTCGACGAGTTCGGCCGCGGCTTCGAACGCCGGTTCCGGGTCGACTTCCTGCCGTGGGTGGCGAAGTACGACAGCCTCTACCACCTGGGCACGACGGCCGAGCAGGTGCGCCGGAAGTACGAGGAGACCCGCGCGCGCCTGGCGGACAACCCGATCCAGCGCCCCGACGGCACGATCTTCAACGGCGTCACGCTGGACCTCGTGCTCGTGCGGGCGCAGTACAGCAAGACCGAGTTCCCGGACGCGGCGAAGACGCTCTCGGAACTGAGCAACCCCACCGTGACCACGGCGGCAGCCGACGTCCGCTACCCGGACGCGACCAACGCGACGCTGTACAGCGTCGCGTGCAACGACACGAAGTTCCAGGGAGGCCGGGACCACCTGGCCAGGGAAGCGAACCGCCTGGGCAAGCAGTACCCGCTGATCGGCTCGTACCAACTGCTCGCCCCGTGCGCGTTCTGGAACCGCCCACCCCTGCACCTGAAGACGCCGACCGGCAAGGGCGTCCCGCCGATCCTGATGGTCCAATCGGTCCGCGACCCGGCGACCCCCGTCGAGGGAGCGCAGCGCGCCCACGAGAAGTTCGCGGGCTCCCGCCTGCTCACCGTGACCGACGAGGGCGACCACGGCATCTACGGTTTCGGCAACCAGTGCGTGGACAACGTGGTGGAATCGTTCATCGTGGACGGGAAAGTCCCCACAAAGGACCTGACCTGCAAGGGAACCCCCCTCCCAGACCCGACAAAGCCCACGATCAACACCCGGAACCACCTCCCCTTCAACTGGCTCTGACAAAAGCGGCCCGCCGCACCCGGCGGGCCGCGATCAAAAAAGACCCCCGCCCGAGTGTTCTCCCCGTATGGCCTGCGCGCAGCGAACCATGGTTTTCCGGGGGGTGCAAGCACGCTTTTCGCTTGCACCCCCCGGAAAACCATGGTTGTCTCCGACCGGGCCATACGGGGAGAACACGAGGCTCTTCCCTCCCCCGGAGGCCTGCCCAGCGGCGAGCGTCGCTTTTATCTTTTCTTCCCTCCCACCCAGAACACCCACCCAATGCCCTGACCTGCCCCAACGCAGGAACTCCCAGCACAGCCGCGATCACAGGCGCGGCCGCCGGCCCCCATCTCAATTATCCCACAGGACACCGACACCAGGCCGCCGCCAGCTCCCGGCAGCTCGACCACCCCGCCGAAACCGCCCCCACTGCCGCAACCAGATCCCGAAAGCCCCCGACCGCCGCAGTCAGATTCCGGAGGCTCCCGACTGTCGTCGTCGGGCCGCGTACACCCCGGCTTCGGTCCTCCGGTCGAACCCCAGTTTGTGCAGCAACGACGAGACGTAGTTCTTCACCGTCTTCTCGGCCAGGTACAGCCGGGCCGCGATCTGCCGGTTGGTCAACCCCTCGGCGATCAGATCCAGGATTCGACGCTCCTGAGGGCTCAAGGCGGCGTAGCGCGGGTCTTCCACCGGCCCGCCCCGCAGCCGCTGCAACACCGTCGCCGTCACCCCGGAGTGCAGCAGCGACCCGCCCCCGGCCAGCGTCCGGATCGCCGACACCAGATCATTTCCGGAGACCTGCTTCAGCATGTACCCGGCGGCTCCGGCCATGATCGCGCCGAACAGCGCTTCGTCGTCCGAGTACGACGTCAGCATCAGGCACGCCGGCGGCGGTTGGACGCTGGACCGGATCTCGCGGCACACCGTGACCCCGTCGCCGTCGGGCAGTCGGACGTCGATCACCGCCACGTCGGGCCGGTGCAGCGCGGCGGCCGACACCGCCGCGGCGGCGCTCTCCGCCTCCGCCACCACCTCGATGTCGGATTCCACGGCGAGCAGTTGCTGGAGGCCGCGCCGGACGATCTCGTGATCGTCGACGAGCAGCACCGAGATGGACATGAACCCCTCCCCTACCCCGATACCAACGGCACGGACCACGTCACCGTTACGCCCTTGCCCACTTCCGAGTGCACCTCGCAGGTACCGTCCCACCGCGCCGCCCGCGCGGCCATGTTGACCAGACCGCCGGTGTGCCGGGCCCGGCCGGTCGGCAGACCGTCGCCGTCGTCGGTCACCACGAGCCGCAGTTCGGTGGCGTCCCGGTCGACCTCCACCTGCACCTGCACCTTGCGCGCCGACGCGTGCCGCGCCGCGTTGGCCAGCGCCTCGCGCAACGTGGCCAGCAGGTCCGGCCGCACGTGGTCGGGCACCAGGGAGTCGATCGGCCCGTCCGCCGCGAGCGCCGGCTCGAACCCGAGCAGCCGACTGGAGTCCTGCACCACCCGCATCAGCTGGACCCGCAACGACGCCGACCCGGCCGGCGGCTCCTGCAACGAGAAGATCGTCCGCCGGATCTCCCGGATCGTCTGGTCGACCTCGCTCACGAAGTCCGCCAGCCGCTCGACCACCAGCGGCTGCTCGACCAGCCCGTTCAACCCCTGCAACCCCAGTCCGAGCCCGAACAGCCGCTGCACCACCAGGTCGTGCAGGTCGCGGGCGATCCGGTCGCGGTCCTCCAGCACCGCCAACCGCCGGCCGGCCCCGGTCGCCCGGGTGAACTCCAGGATCAGCGCGGCCTGCCGGGCGAACGACTCGACCAGCGCCACGTCCGACGCGTCGAACACCCGGTGGTCACGGGCCCGCGCCACCATCAGCACGCCGAGGATCCGCTCGCCGGCCGCCAGCGGCACGATCACCACCGGCCCGATCCGGTCGAAGTGGCCGGGCAGGCCGTCCAGCACCTTCGTCCGACCGGTCGCGTAGACCTCGCGGCTGGCGCTGCCCTCCCGGGACACGGTGAACCCGCGCAGCTCGCCGTCCATCACCCGGACCGCCAGCTCGCCTTGCGCGTCGGGCAGCGCGAGGACGGCGTTGACGCCGTCCGCCGCCAGCCGTGCCCGGACCGCCACCAGCCGCAGCGAGTCCCGGTCCGGTGTTCCGGTGAGCAGCGCGTTGGTCACCTCGTTGGACGCCCGCAGCCACACCTCGCGCTGCCGCGACTGCTCGTAGAGCCGGGCGTTCTCGATCGCGATGCCGGCCGCCGCCGCGACGGCCACGACGACCTCGTGGTCGGCGCGGGTGAAGTCGGCCCCGTTCTCCTTGTCGGTCAGGTAGAGGTTCCCGAACACCTCGCCGCGCACGTGCACGGGCACGCCCAGGAACCCCGGCGCGGCCGGGTCGAACGCCATGCCGTCGAACTCCGTGCGGTGCGGCTCGTCGCCGTAGGTGAACTCCAGCAGCTGCCGGTTCGGCCCGACGACGGCCAGCGCGCCGTACCGCGCGCCGACCAGTCCGCACGACGACTCCACGATCCGGCGCAGCACGTCCGGCAGGGACAGGTCACTGGCCAGCGACACCACGGCACCGAGCAGCCGGTGCATCCGCTCCTGCGAGCCGAGCACTTCGGCGGTCCGGTCGGTCAGCTCGCGCAACAGCCCGTCCAGGCGCGCGTTCGGATCCGGGGAACCAGGCACCAACCCACCCTCCAGCAGGAAGGTCCCGAGGTTATCCCCTCACCTCACCCACCGCGACGGGCCTCGCCCCTCCCCCACCTCACCCAGCACCCACCCCGGCAACACCCACCCGGCAGCACCCAGCCGGCGGCACCCAGCCGGCGGCACCCACCCGGCAGCACCCACCGAGCAGGACCCACTTCACGGGATCCGCCGACCGGACAGGACTTCCAGCGCCACCACCAGGTACCGGTCCCGCTGCCCGACCCCGCGCGACGCCAGCGGCAGTTCGCGCAGCCGGGCCAGCACCACCTCGTCGTCGACCTCGCTGACGTGTCCGACCGCCATCACCGACCACCCCCGCGACAGGTCGGCGGCCACCTCGTCGATCTGGAACGCCACGATCGTGTCCCGCGCGACCAGCGTGGAACTGCCCTCGGGGACCCGCAGCACCACCGACTCCCCGTCCACCACGTACACGACGGGGTGCACGACCGGCAGCGCCTGGTCGGTGTAGACCAACCTCCCGACGGCCATCGTGCCCAGCAGTCTCAGGCACTCCTCGCGGGAGAGCACCTGGAGTCCCACGGAGTCGTACATCGCACCTCTTCATCCCCCAGTTGCCGGACTAAGACGTTCGGCTCTGTGATCGTCCTTGCCTAGAGTCGGAAGTCCCGGCTTCGACTTCGCACTCGGATGGGGGATTTCCGGTGACCACTCCGTCACCCACCAACACGACCACTCCCACTCCCGAACCCACTCCGACCACCACTCCGGTATCCCGCGAGACCCTGCTCGCACTCCTCCGCAGAATCGGCCTGACCAGCGCCGAGCCGCCGAGCGTGGCCGCGCTGACCCGCCTGCACCAGGCGTTCGTGGAACGCGTGCCATACGAGTCGGTCGAGATCCAGCTGAACCGCCCGACCTCGATCGACCCAGCCGATTCCCTGGCCCGCATCCTGACCGGTCGCGGCGGCTACTGCTTTCACCTCAACGGGGCGTTCGGGGCGATCCTGGAAGCGCTCGGATACCACGTGACAAGGCACCTCGGCGGGGTGCGCACGACGCCCGCCTCACCCGCCGTCATCAACCGGCACCACCTCGTGCTGACGGTCCGCGACCTGCCCGATTCCGCCGACACCTGGCTGGCGGACGTGGGTCTGGGCGACGGCCTGCACTCGCCGCTCCCGCTGCGGGCGGGCGGTCACCGCCAAGGCCCGTTCACCTTCACCCTCGCGCCGTCCGCGATCGCCCCCGGCGGTTGGCGGCTGGAGCACGACCCGCGCGGCGGCCTGCACGCGATGGACTTCGACCCGAACCCCGCCCGCATGGCCGACTTCGCCGAACGCCACCACCACCTGTCGACGTCCCCCGAGTCGGGTTTCGTCAAGACGTTCAGCGTGCAGCGCACCGACGCCCGCGGCTGGGACACCTTGCGCGCGCTCACGCTGTCCCGGACCGAGGAGACCACCAGCAAGACCGTCCTCGACCGGCGCGCGGACTGGTTCCAGGCCCTGGCCGACGTCTACGGCCTGACCTTCACCGCACCGGACGCCGAGACCCTGTGGCGCAAGGCGAACGCCCAACACGAAGCCCACCTCGCGTCCCGCCCTCACCACGACCTCCCCACCACAACCCTCCGCACCACAACCCGACCGTGAACCCCTCGTCTTGAATCCCCGGGTACAAGTGGGGCGCAAACACGGCGGGTGCGCGGACAGCCAGCACCCCCTTGGTGTCCCGCGTGCCGATGTCGACGACGACCGGTGTCACGCGCCCACCCCGTCGACCAACTGGTCGGCAGCGGCGTAGGGGTCCAGCTCACCCGCCACGACCCGGTCGGCCAAGGCGTCCACGGCCGCGCCGCCGCGCAGGTCGCCGAACCGCGACCGCAGCCGTTCCAGCGCGATGGCCTCGATCTCGCCCGCCGCCCGCCGCGCCCGCCGCCGGGCCAGTTCGCCGCGCTCGTGCAGCCAGGCGTGGTGCGCGTCGATCGCGTCCAGCACGTCGGGCACGCCTTCGCCGCGCGCCGCGACGGTCTTCACCACCGGGGGTCGCCACCGCACGTCGGTGCGCTCCCGCCGGCCCAGCGAGATCATGTGCTTGAGGTCGCGCGCGGTGGCGTCCGCGCCGTCCCGGTCGGCCTTGTTGACCACGAACACGTCGGCGATCTCCAGGATCCCGGCCTTCGCCGCCTGGATCCCGTCACCCATGCCGGGCGCGAGCAGCACCACCGTGGTGTCGGCCAGCGACACGACCTCGACCTCGGACTGCCCGACGCCGACGGTCTCGATCAGCACCACGTCGCACCCCGCCGCGTCGAGCACGCGCAGCGCCTGCGGCGTGGCCCACGACAGCCCGCCCAGGTGGCCGCGGGTCGCCATGGACCGGATGAACACGCCGGGGTCCGTGGCGTGCTCGCCCATCCGGACCCGGTCGCCCAGCAGCGCACCGCCGGAGAACGGCGAGGTCGGGTCGACCGCCAGCACGCCGACCCGCCGGCCACGCTCCCGGTAGGCGCTCACCAGCGCCGACGTCGACGTCGACTTGCCCACGCCCGGAGCCCCGGTCAGACCGACGACCTGCGCGTTCCCGGTGAACGGCGCGAGCGCGCGGGCGACCTCGCGCAGGTGCGGACTGCCGTCCTCCACCAGTGAGATCAGCCTGGCGACCGCGCGCGGCTGCCCTTCGCGCGCGCGGTCGACCAGCTCGGCGACGTCGACAGTCCGGACCACACCACTAGACCTTAGGGACGCGCACGATCAGCGCATCTCCTTGACCGCCGCCGCCGCACAGGGCCGCCGCGCCCACGCCGCCGCCACGGCGCTTGAGCTCCAGCGCGAGGTGCAGTGCGATCCGGGCGCCCGACATGCCGATCGGGTGGCCCAGCGCGATCGCGCCGCCGTTGACGTTGACCTTGTCCTCGGGCACGCCGAGTTCGCGCGCGGAGACGACGCCGACCGCGGCGAACGCCTCGTTGATCTCGACCAGGTCGAGGTCGGCCGGGTCGATGCCCTCCTTGGCGCAGGCCGCCTTGATGGCGTTCGCGGGCTGCTCGTGCAGACTCGCGTCCGGGCCCGCCACGACGCCGTGCGCGCCGATCTCGGCCAGCCAGGTCAGGCCCAGCTCCTCGGCCTTGGCCTTGCTCATCACGACCACGGCCGCCGCGCCGTCGGAGATCTGCGACGCCGAGCCCGCCGTGATGGTGCCGTCCGCGGCGAACGCGGGGCGCAGCTTGGCCAGCGTCTCCACGGTGGTGTCGCCGCGCACGCCCTCGTCGGTGCTGAACAGGACCGGCTCGCCCTTGCGCTGCGGGATCGAGACCGGCGCGATCTCCTCGGCGAACACGCCGTTCTCGATCGCCTTGGCGGCCAGCTGGTGCGAGCGGGCGGAGAACGCGTCCTGCTCCTCGCGGGTCAGGGCGTACCGGGCGTTGTGCTTCTCCGTCGACGCGCCCATCGCGACCTGGTCGAAGGCGCAGAACAGGCCGTCGAGGGACATGTGGTCCTGGAGGGTCACGTCGCCGAACTTGTAGCCGCCGCGCGACTTGGGCAGCAGGTGCGGGGCCTGGGTCATGGACTCCTGGCCGCCCGCCACCACGACGTCGAACTCACCGGCCCGGATGAGCTGGTCGGCCAGCGCGATGGCGTCGATGCCGGACAGGCACACCTTGTTGATGGTCAGCGCCGGCACGGTCATCGGGATGCCGGCCGCGACCGCCGCCTGGCGGGCCGGGATCTGACCCGCTCCGGCGGACAGCACCTGACCCATGATCACGTACTGGACCTGCTCGGGCGCGACGCCGGCCCGCTCCAGCGCCGCCTTGATCGCGACGCCGCCGAGCTGGGCGCCGGAGAAGTCCTTCAACGATCCGAGCAGTCGCCCCATCGGGGTACGGGCCCCGGCGACGATGACGGAACCGGACACATCGGCCTCCACGAGCATGGGTGAGCGGTTGTTAACTAGCCACGATACCCAGGGTTACTCAGGGGTAGCCGTGTGAGGCGCCGCACAGGGCCCGCTGCACCGATTCCGCCACTACTGTGCCTGCCATGCAGCCAGAACTCCGCGGCCTGGTGACCGCCATCGACCACGTCGGCATCGCCGTGCCGGACCTGGACGCCGCGATCGCGTTCCACCGCGAGAACTTCGGCCTGGAGGTCGCGCACGAGGAGGTCAACGAGGAGCAGGGCGTCCGCGAGGCGATGCTGCGCGCCCCCGGCGACGACGGCGCCGGTACCGCGATCCAGCTGCTGGCCCCGTTGACGCCCGAGTCGACCATCGCGAAGTTCATCGGCCGCTCCGGGCCGGGGCTCCAGCAACTGGCCTACCGGGTGTCCGATGTGGACGCCGTCGCGGCGGCGCTGCGGGCCAGGGGCCTGCGGCTGCTGTTCGAGGAGGCCAAGCGCGGCACGTCCGGCAGCCGGGTGAACTTCGTGCACCCCAAGGACGCCGGCGGCGTCCTGGTCGAACTGGTCGAACCCGCCGCGCAGCACTGACCGGATCACCCGAGGGCGGCGGCCACGAAGGTGAGCTCCTGGTCCATCCGGTCGTCGTCCGGCGCGTGCCGGGCCACCGAGTGCCGGTAGCTCACCGCCAGCGCGACCAGCGCCGACGCGCTGTCCACGTCCTTGCCGACCACGGCCGCGCCGCCGGCGGCCAGGATCACCTGCCGGATCTGCGCGACGACGAGCTGGTAGCGGGCGTGCAGGGCGTCCCGGACGGCGCTGTGCGTGTCCGCCTCCCGCCACAGCAGGTGGCTGAGCAGCGGTGACGCGTCGAGCCGGGCGTCCAGCGCGGCCACCAGCCTGCGCAGGCTCTCCGCGATGTCGCCGACCACGACGACCCGCCGCGCGTCGACCGCGCCGTCGGGCAGGCGCTGCACGAGCGCGGCCAGCAGGTCCGGTTTGCGGCGGAAGTAGTAGTGCACCAGCCCTTTGGGCACTCCGGCGCGTTCGGCGACGCGCGAGGTGGGCGTGGCGTCGAACCCCGACTCGGCGAACAACTCCTCGGCCGCTCGCAGGATCCGCTCCCGAGCCGACGAGTCCTCGACCACGCCGCACACCTCTCCACGATCCGGACAGCGGACAGCGGGCGAGGTCGCCCGCGCGGACGACCTCGCCCGATCCCACCTCAGTGCGAACCGGCGAGCCCCGAGTGGGCCGCGTTCGCGGCGGACAGGGCCGTCGCGCCGGCCGCGACGGTCAGGACGCCGCCGACCCACGAGACCCACGACGCCGCCATCAGGTCGCTGTAGCCCATCACCCACGGGGAGATGAACAGCAGCGCGCCGAGCACCACCTGGAACCACTCGCCGTAAACCATGCCGGGCATCGCGAGCGACGCGAGGCCGTCGATGGCGATCAGCGCTCCGAGCACGATCATCGTCCACATGGCGGCGTTCGACGTCGTCACCACGAGCGGCGACAGCACCACCAGCACGCCGATGACGACTTCGGCCCAGTCCTGCCACCTGGTCCACGCTCTGGTCATGACCTGCACCTCCGTCCTGGAAGTCGGACACCACCGATCGTGCGCTTGGTTGGCCGCCCGGTCAAGGTCGGCGGGCCGCGAAACGTGGCCGACCGTTCGGGCGAAACACCAGTGCCATGGCTCACAGCCCTGGTACTGAATCGGTTACCCGTGGGTAACCTCCGGCAACCCGCGTGGACCCGCGTCCGACGCCCCGCGTCCGACGCCGAACATCCCGAGCACCCCCGACTGGGAGGGAACGCCGTGCAGAAGATCCTCGATGCGATCCTCGCCGACGAACTGGACGCCATCGGATCGTTGGACGTGCCCGCGACCTACCGGGGCATGACGGTGCACGCCGACGAGGTCGAGCTGTTCCGGGGCCTGGCCACCAAGGACAAGGACCCCCGCAAGTCGCTGCACCTGGACGAGGTGCCCACGCCCGAACTCGGGCCGGGCGAGGCGGTGGTCGCCGTGATGGCCTCGGCGATCAACTACAACACCGTGTGGACGTCTATCTTCGAGCCGCTGTCCACGTTCGGGTTCCTCCAGCGGCTGGGCAAGAGCTCGCCCGAGTCCGCCAAGCACGACCTGCCCTACCACGTGGTCGGCTCCGACCTGGCCGGCGTCGTGCTGCGCACCGGGCCGGGCGTGAACGCGTGGAAGCCCGGCGACCGGGTCGTGGCGCACTGCCTCGACGTCCAGCTGGAGCACCCGGACGGCCACAGCGACACCATGCTCGACCCGCAGCAGCGGATCTGGGGCTTCGAGACCAACTTCGGCGGGCTCGCCGAGGTGGCCCTGGTCAAGGCCAACCAGCTGATGCCGATGCCCCGGCACCTCACCTGGGAGGAGGCGGCGTCCCCCGGTCTGGTGAACTCCACCGCCTACCGCCAGCTCGTGTCGACCAACGGGGCGAACATGAAGCAGGGCGACACCGTGCTGATCTGGGGCGCCTCCGGCGGACTGGGCTCCTACGCCACCCAGTTCGCGCTCAACGGCGGCGCGACCCCGGTGTGCGTCGTGTCGTCGCCGGAGAAGGCCGAGATCTGCCGCCGGATGGGCGCGGAGCTGATCATCGACCGGTCGGCCGAGGGTTACCGGTTCTGGAAGGACGAGCACGAGCAGGACCCGAAGGAGTGGAAGCGGCTCGGCGCGCGGATCCGCGAGCTGACCGGCGGTGACGACCCGGACATCGTGTTCGAGCACCCCGGCCGGGAGACCTTCGGCGCGTCGGTGTTCGTCGCCAAGCGCGGCGGCACGATCGTCACCTGCGCGTCCACCAGCGGGTTCCTGCACCAGTACGACAACCGCTACCTGTGGATGAACCTCAAGCGGATCATCGGCTCGCACTTCGCGAACTACCGCGAGGCGTGGGAGGCCAACAGGTTGGTCGCCAAGGGGAAGATCCACCCCACACTGTCCAAGGTGTACTCACTGGAGGACACCGGCCAGGCCGCGCACGACGTGCACCGCAACGCGCACCAGGGCAAGGTCGGCGTGCTGTGCCTGGCGCCGGAGGAGGGCCTGGGTGTCGTCGATCACGAGCTGCGCTCGGCACTCCTGACCGAAATCAACCGCTTTCGCGGCGTGTAAAGCGAAAACGTCTGGTGGTGCGGGTGGCGGGGTGCCCCCCGCACCGCCGGAACGGGTAGCGTGACCCCCATGGGCCTCGCCGACGACCGTGACCTCGTCCCCCTGGGATCCGGCTTCGACATCGTCAAACGCGGCTACGACCGCGCGCAGGTCGAGGACCACCTGGAGCGCCTCGACTCGGACCTGCGGCTGCTCGCGGCCGACCGGGACGCGGCGGTGTCGCAGACCAACGACCTGAGCCGCCAGCTGGAGGCGGCCCGCTCGGAGATCGCCGAGCTGCGCGGCCAGGTCGAGCGGCTGTCCCTGCCGCCCACCACGTTGGAGGGCCTGAGCGAGCGGTTGCAGCGGATGCTGCGACTGGCCCAGGACGAGGCCAACGAGATCAAGGCCCGCGCCGAGGCCGAGGGCAGCCACATCCGGGCGAAGTCCGAGTCCGACGCGGCCGTGCTGCGCACCCGGTACGAGAACCTGATCGCCGAGCTCGACCAGCGGCGCACCGACATGGAGGCCGAGCACCGCGGCGTGCTGGAGACGGCGCGCGCCGAGGCGGAGCGCATCGTCGGCGAGTCGCGGGACACCGCGGCGAAGCTCGACGAGGAGTCCCTCCAGCGCCGGACCACGGTCGAGGAGGACTTCGAGATCGCGATGGCGGCCCGTCGCGTCGAGTCGATGAAGATGCTGGCCGAGCAGGAGGCCTCCAGCAAGGGCGAGGCCGACCGCCGGGTGCGCGAGGCGGCGGAGGATGCCGCCCGGGTGCGCACCCAGATCGCCCAGGAGCAGGCCGCGTCCAACGCCGAGGCGCAGCGCCTGGTCCGGGAGGCGACCGAGGAGGCCAACCGCCGCCGGCACGACTCGATCAGCGAGGCGAACGCCCGCGTCCAGGAGGCCACCGACGAGGCGAACCGCCGCGTCCGCGAGGCCACCGAGGAGTCGAACCGCCGGGTGACGCAGGCCGCGCAGAAGGTCGACGCGCTCAAGCAGCTGCGCAACCGCCTGTCCCAGCAGCTGCACGCGGTCCGCACCGCGCTGCACGAGGTCACCCCGCTGCTCGACCCGCTGGAGGAGGAGCGCCCGCGCCCGCCGGCCCAGCCCGCCGCCGAGTCGCCCACCCAGCCGGCCGCCGGCGCCCACCCGGCTCAGCCCGCGCCGACGCCCGGCACCCCGGCCGCCGCCCGGCCCGCGCAGCAGGACCAGCCCACCACACCCGCTTCCGGGCCCGCTTCTGGGCCCGCTTCCGCTCAGCCCGCGCAGGCACAGCCGCCCCAGAACCAGCCGGCGCAGGCACAGCCCGCGCAGAACCAACCGGCACAGGGTCAGCCCGCACAAGCACCCGCGCAGACCGCGAACCCCAAGGCCACGCCGGACGCCAAGCCCCAGAGCGGCCCGGACGGCCCGACCCAGAAGATCACCCGCCCGAACCAGTCCAAGGCCCGGTCCGGCAAGCGCTGACCGCCCGGTTCACACCGGCCGCACCCACTCACCGGCCGGCGTCGAGCCCACGCTCACCGGCCGACGCGAGCCCCGCTCACCGGCCGACGCGGGTTCGCCAGTCGAGGACGGCGGCCGCAAACGCTTCCGGTGCCTCGACCGGCGTCAGGTGCCCGACCCCGGGCAACTCCACGTACTCGGCCCGCAGCACGTCCGCCAGGTCGCGGGCGACGGCGGGCGGGGTCAACGCGTCCTCGGACCCGACCAGCACCAACGCCGGCACGTCGACCGCCGCCAGCACGTCGCGCGAGTCGGGCCGCGCGGCCATCGCCCGCTGCGCCCACGCCACCTCGGCGGCCGGCTGCGCCAGCACCAGCTCCGCCACCCGCTCGACCACCCCGGCCGCCGGCGACGGTCCGACCAGGCCGGGGGCCAGGCCGTCCGGCAGCCACCCGACGCCCTGCGCGAGCACCCGGTCCGCCATCGCCAGGCGACCGGCCCGCGCCGCGTCGTCGTCGGCCGTGCAGCGGGTGTCGGCGAGCACCAGCCCGGCGACCCGGTCCGGCGCGCGCCGCAGCAGCGCCATGGCGACGTAGCCGCCCATCGAGCACCCGCCGACCACGACCCGCTCCAGGCCCCGCCGGTCCAGGTCGCGCAGCACGTCGTCGGCGAAGGTGCCCAGGTCCGGCTCCCGACCCCGGCCGCGCAGGTCGGGCGTGATCGGGTCCAGGACGGCCCGCACCCCGTCCCACATCCGCCCGTCGAGCGGGAACGCGTGCAACAACACCAGCGGGAGGGTCTCCATGGGGCGAAATTGTCGTACGCCGTCGCTACCGTCGTCCCATGAGCTCCGCCCCGGACGAGATCCGCACAGACCGACTCCTGCTCCGGCGGGTCGGCCCGGGTGACCTGCGCGCCGCGATCACCATCCTGACCGACCCGGAGACGCACCGGTTCAACCCGGTCGGCCCGCCGTCCCCGGAGGAGACGGCCGACCTGCTGGCGGACTGGCAGGGCCACTGGGCGCACGACGGCATCGGGTACTGGACGTTGGCGCTGGCGGAGACCGGCGAGGTCATCGGTTTCGGCGGGCTGCGCCACCACAAGCTCGACGGCCGGCCGACGCTCAACCTGTTCTACCGGATCGGCGCTGGCCACTGGGGTCGCGGCTACGCCCCCGAGATGGCGCGCGCGGCCATCGAGTGGGCGGACCGGGAGCGGCCCGACCGCCCGGTGGTGATCATCACCGACCTCGACAACACGCCCTCCCAGCGCGTCGCGGAGAAGCTGGGCTTCGCGCACGTGGGCGACAGCATCACCGTCGACGGTCCGGTGCTGGTCTACCGGCGTCAGGAGGCGACCCTGGCCGGCTGACCCGCACCCCGCCGCCGCTGGTCTCCCGCCCCCTGGCCGGCCCACACCCGCCCGGTGCCGGCCGACCTCCTCGGGGTCAAGAGGCGACGATGGTGACCTGGCGCTTCTCGCACGGCCCGGACCAGGTGCGCGGCAACGGGGTGGGCACCTCGGGCCGGACCGCGGCCACGATCGCGTCCAGCACCTTGTCGGACTGCCCGACCATGAGGTGCCGGGCACCGGGGAAGTCGACCACGGTCGCGGTCGGGACGTCCGCGCCGAACCGCCGCCTGGCCTCGTCGGGCGGGAGGTAGTCGTCGAACTCGGGCACCAGGCAGACCACCGGCCTGCCCGTCCACGGGGCCAGGTGCTCGGCCGTGCTCCAGCGCAGCGGCGGCGAGACCAGCACCGCGCCGACCACTCGCGGGTCGCAGCCGTGCATCAGGGCCAGGTCGGTGCCGAAGGACCAGCCGACCAGCCAGACGTCGGGCAGCCCGCGCCCGGTGGCGAAGGCCAGGGCGGCGGCCACGTCGAAGCGCTCGCCCACGGCGTTGTCGAAGCTGCCCTCGCTGCGCCCGGCCTCGCTGACCGTGCCGCGCGTGTTGAACCGCAACACCGCGAGGTCGGCCAGCGCGGGCAGCCGCCACGCCGCCTTGCGCCACAGGTGGGAGTCCATCATGCCGCCGTGCGTGGGCAGCGGGTGCAACAGCACCAGCGTGGCCCGAGGCGGGCCTCCGGCGGGCAGGGACAGCTCCCCCACCAGCCGCAAGCCGTCGGCGGTGACCAGCGTGACGTCCTCGCGTCGCGCGGGCAGCACCGTGTTGGCCGTGATCCGGACACCGTCACCCACGCCGCAGATCCTGCCACCCACCCCGTGCCGCCCGGCAGCCGTGCCCCGTGCCGCCCGCAGCCGCTGCCCGTCCACTCCAACCCGGACTACCGGCGGCCCGGACTGCCTCCAACCCGGACTACCAGCGGCCCGGACTGCCGGCGGCCCGGACTACCAGCGGCGGGAGGTGGGACCGCGGCGGGTGCGGGCGGTCCAGCAGGCCCGGTGCCAGTGGCGGCGGTCTTCGACCGAGCCGTAGTCGGCCGCCGGCCACGCCACGACGTGCGGGGTGCCCGGTGTGATCTCGTGGTCGCAGCCCGGACAGCGGTAGGTCTTGGTGGTCGCGGCACCGGACACGGTGCGGACGAGCCACTCGCCGTCCGGCCCGGTCTCGGACCGCGCCCAGCCGTGGCCGCCGACGGGGGGCGGCTCGTCGGGGCGGTGGGGACGGTTGCGGCGCGGCACGGGTTACCAGGGTAGCTCTGACAGCCGGGCGTGATCGCCTACGGTCCACAGAGTGAACAGGTGGCAGCGGGCTGTGGTCGGGGTGCTGTTGTTACTGGAGATGGGGGTGGTCGCCCAGCCGGCGTTGCGGGCCGGGCTGTCGGACCTCGCCCCTGCCCAGCGGGCGTTGGGACCGATTCCCGGGATGTTGCTGGCCGCGTGCACCATCCTGCTGGTCACGGCCGGCACGGCGCTGGTGACGATGCTGGTCCGGCCGTTCTCGCGGACGTGGGTGGCGACGTACGCGGGCGCGCACGCCGCCGCGGCGGGCCTGGGGTGGGCGCACGAGATGCCGTTGCTCACGCTGGTGGCGGTCGTCTGCACGCTCGGCGTGCCCGCGCTGGTGCTGCTGCCCGGCAAACCGTCACAATAGGCGCGTGCCCACCTACGAGTACCGCTGCAAGGCTTGCGGGTCGACGTTCGACGTCAAGCGCCCGATGAGCGAATCCTCCGCACCCGCCGCGTGCCCGCAGGGCCACGACGACACGGTGAAGCTGCTGTCCATGGTCGGGGTGTCGGGCCTGGCCGGCAACGCCGCCCAGCCCGCCCAGCCCTCCGGCGGTGGCGGCGGCGGGTGTTGCGGCGGCGGCTGCTGCGGCTAGCCGGCCACGGGACGCCGGGCGGCCCAGCCAGGGGCGGCCCAGCCGGGGACGGTCGGGCCGGGGACGGTCGGGCCGGGGACGGTCGGGCCGGGGACGGTCGGGCTGGGGACGGTCGGGCTGGGAGCGGTCAGCCGGTCGGTTCCTTGGCCAGGAGGACCTCGGCGACCTTCTTGCCCTGGTCGCAGATCGCGCCGAACCGCGCCGAACCGTCGATCACGATGATGCCGACGCCGCCGCCCGCGTAGTCCATGACCAGCACGCACGACGGCTGCACGGTGGTGTCCGTGGTGCGGTCGAAGTAGGTGACCTTCCGGTCCGCGAGCTGGAACTCGCCGTTGTTCTGCTCCAGCGTGATCGGCCGCCCGGAGCGGAAGCGCAGCGTGACGCCGACGTCCAGCGAGTCGACCGCGGTCTGCCACTTGCACGACTGGTCGAACTGCGGGTCGTAGCCGGTGTCGGTCGGGGCGGCGGCCTTGTCCCGCACGTCGTACGGCAGGTCCTTCCAGGACAGCAGCTTGCACAGGTCGCTCGCCGGGGCGGCGTCCGGCGAGTCGGACTCCGACGTGGGCTCCGGCGTGCCGGACGAGAACGGCGGCTCGATGTCGAGCACACCGGCCGAGACCGGCGTGCCGTTCACCGAGTAAGCGCAGCCCGACGTGAGGCCGAGCGCTGCTACCAGAAGCGAGAGAACGACGCGCCGCATGGGTCCACCATGCCAAACGACCACGCCCCGGCG
Source organism: Saccharothrix espanaensis DSM 44229 (assembly GCF_000328705.1). Lineage (NCBI taxonomy): Bacteria > Bacillati > Actinomycetota > Actinomycetes > Pseudonocardiales > Pseudonocardiaceae > Saccharothrix > Saccharothrix espanaensis. Next base: position 8,099,816 of record NC_019673.1, read on the forward strand.
GAACCCAGGTACGCCCAAGTCCCACCGGCACGTGCGCGGCATCGACCGTGATCGAACTCGCGCCTGACCACCGGACGCACAGCGCGCCCAACACACGACCCGCCCACGCACTACCCGCCCACGCACGACCGCGCCATGGGCTGCGAGCTGCTGCCCGGGTTCAGGTGTAGTCGCGGAAGCCCTTGCCGGTCTTGCGGCCCAGGCGGCCGGCCGTGACCAGGTGTTCCAGCAGTGGCGCGGGGGCGAAGCCGGCTTCGCGGAACTCCAGGTACAGGGTGCGCTCGATGGCCAGCGACACGTCCAGCCCGACCACGTCCAGCAGTTCGAACGGCCCCATCGGCAGCGAGCAGCCGACCTTCATGGCGTTGTCGATGTCGTCGGCCGACGCGTAGTGCGCCTCCAGCATCTTCACCGCGTCGTTGAGGTAGGGGAACAGCAGCGCGTTGACGATGAACCCGGCGCGGTCGCCGCAGTGCACCGGCTGCTTGCCCAGGTCGAGGCAGACCCGGCGGGCGGTGGCGACGACGTCGGCGGAGGTGGCGATGGTCTCCACGACCTCCACCAGCCTCATCACCTGCGCCGGGTTGAAGAAGTGCAGGCCCACCACGTCACCGGGCCGCGAGGTGGCCGCCGCGCACTCGATGACGGGCAGCGAGGACGTCGTGGTCGCGAGCACCGCGCCCGGCTTGCACACCTCGTCCAGCGCCTCGAACACCGACTTCTTGATCGCCAGTTCCTCGGCCACCGCCTCGACCACCAGGTCGCAGTCCGCGAGGTCCTCGAACCGCACGGCCGGCGTGACGCGGGCCAGCGCGGCGTCCCGGTCGGCCTCGGCGAGCCTACCGCGCGAGACGGCCTTGTCCAGCGACTTGCGGACCTTGCCCAGCGCCGCCTCGGCCTTGTCCAGCGACCGCGCCCGCAGCACGACGTCGTAGCCGCGCTTGGCGAACACCTCGGCGATCCCGGTGGCCATGGTGCCGGTGCCGATCACACCGACCCGCTGGATCTCGCGGGTGGCCGCGCCGGTGTCGGCCGCGGCGGGGGTGAGCACGTCGGGCACGACGACCGGCGAGTCCGGGCCGTCGTAGGTGTAGAAGCCGCGCCCGCTCTTGCGGCCGAGCAGTCCCGCCGTGATCATCTGCTTGAGCAGCGGGGCCGGGGCGTGCAGGCGGTTGCGGGACTGGTGGTACATCGTGTCGAGGATCTCGTAGGCGGTGTCCAGGCCGATCAGGTCGAGCAGCGCCAGCGGGCCCATCGGGTAGCCGCAGCCGTAGCGCATCGCCGCGTCGAGGTCTTCCCTTGTGGCGTAACGGGTTTCGTACATCCGCACGGCGTGGTTGAGGTAGCCGAACAGCAGCGCGTTGGCGATGAACCCGGCCCGGTCGCCGATGACGACGGGGGTCTTGCCCAGCGATTCGGCGAACGCCACGACGTCGGTGACGACCTCGGGCTCGGTGACGACCGTCCGGATCACCTCGACCAGCTTCAGCACCGGGGTGGGGTTGAAGAAGTGCAGCCCCACGACCTTGCCGGGCCGCCCGGTGTGCACGCCGATCTCGGTGATGGACAGCGAGGAAGTGTTGGACGCGAACACGGTGTCCGGGCCGCAGATCCGGTCGAGGGCGGCGAACACCCGGGCCTTGAGCTCGATCCGCTCGGGCACTGCCTCGATCACCAGGTCGACGCCGGCCAGCGCGTCCAGCGAGGTGCTGTAGCTGATCCGGCCGAGGAGTGCGGCGCGGTCGGCCTCGGTGAGCTTGCCCTTGGCCACCGCGCGGTCGGTGGAGTGGTCGAGGTGGCCGCGGCCGCGGACCAGTCCCTCGTCGTCCACGTCCACCGCGATGACAGTGCGGCCGGTCCTCGCGAGCACCTCGGCGATACCGGCGCCCATGGTGCCGAGACCGACGACTCCGACCGTGCTGAACTGGCGCGTCACTGGACTACCTCCCACTTCGCGGAGGGCTACCGGACGGTAACTTGCGCCCGACTATCCCACGGGGCCCGCGTGCCCGACGCGTGAGCTTCACCATCGGGATCGAGCAAGACGCCGGAACGGGACGTGCGCGGCAGGGTCACTCGTCGAAGTCGCGACCGGCCAGTTCGCGCACCCGGCGGACGGCTTCGGCGGCGTCCGGCCCGGTCGCCGACACCTCGACCGTCGCACCGCCCGGCGCGCCCAGCCCCATCAGCGCGAGCACGCTGGCGGCGTCCGCCCGCTCGTCGCCGAACCGCACCACGACCTGCGCGTCCAGCCCCGCCAGCGACCGCACGACCAGCGCGGCCGGCCGGGCGTGCAGGCCGACCTCGTTGGTGAGCACGATCTCCGCCGACTCACCGTCCACAGCGGACTCGGACGACGCCGACCCGTTGTCGGAGCTGTCGCCGAACTGCCCGACCGCGCCGCGCGCGGCGTCCGCGACCGTCGGCAGGTCCGCACCGCCCTGCGCGGCCACCGCCGCCGCGACGGCCCCTTCGACCAGCGGCGCGTCCACCACGAGCACGTCGCCGACCGCCTCCTCGGCGGCCATGTCGGCCACCATCCTCGCGCTGCCCAGGTCGTAGAGCACGACGACGCCACCGCCGGAGTCGGCCGCCGCGATCGCCTCCGAGACGGCCACGAAGTCCGTGCCGAGCCCGCCGGACCCGTCACCCCCGGACGCCACGAGCCGCACGTCCGGCGCCATCTGGCCGGCCAGTTCGACCACGCCGTCGGCCAGCGTCCGGCTGTGCGAGACCACCACCAGCCCGATCACCGCGCACCCCCGGCGAAGCTCCGCAGCAGCAACGACGTCGACCGCGCGCCCGGGTCCAGGTGCCCTGCGCTGCGTTCGCCCAGGTAAGAGGCACGACCCTTGCGCGCCACGAGCGGCACGGTCGACTCCGCGCCCTGCTCGGCGGCCTCGGCGGCGGCGGTCAGCACCCCGGCCACGTCCGCGCCGGTCGACGCCACGGACTCCGCGGCGGCCACGGCGGGCGTCAGCGCGTCCACCATCGTCTTGTCGCCCACCACGGCCTTGCCGCGCGCCACGACGCCCTCCAGCGCCGCCTGCAACGCCGTGGCCACCAGCGTGCCGTCCAACTCCGCCGCGTCGCCCACGGAGGTCGCGGCACGCAGGAACGCCGTCCCGTACAGCGGCCCCGCAGCGCCGCCGACGGTCGAGATCAACGTGGTGGCCGCGAGCTTGAGGACCGCGCCGGGCGTCGACGGCAGGTCACCGTCCAATTTGGACAGCAGCGCGGCGAACCCGCGGTTCAGGTTCTCGCCGTGGTCGCCGTCGCCGATCTCCCGGTCCAGCCGCACGAGTTCCTCGCGGTGCTCGGCGACCACGCCGGCCACCGCCCGCAACGCCCGCGCGACGTCCGCCGCCGTGCAGCCCATCAGACACCCCACCGCAGCGCGGCGGTGTGCACCGGGGCGTCCCACAGCTCGATCAGCTCGTCGTCCACCTTCAGCACGGTCAAGCTCATCCCCTGCATCTCCAGACTGGTGATGTACGAGCCGACCAGCCGCCGTTCGACGGTGATCCCGCGCTCGGCGAGCAGCCGTTCGGCGATGCCGTGCGCCAGGTACAGCTCGATCTGCGGCGTGCCGCCCATGCCGTTGGTGAACAGCAGCACCCGGTCGCCCGCGGCGAAGGGCAGGTCCTCCAGGACCGGGTCCAGCAGCGCGGCCACCAGCTCGTCGGCCGGGCCGACCCGCACCCGCCGCCGGCCGGGCTCGCCGTGGATGCCGATGCCCAGCTCCATCTCGTCGTCGGCCAGCACGAAGCTCGGCTCGCCGGCGTGCGGCACGGTGCACGGCGACAGCGCCAGGCCCATCGACCGCACCTGGCCGATCACCTTGCGCGCCAACGCTTCACAGCCGTCGAGGTCGACCCCGCGCTCGGCCGCGGCACCGACGACCTTCTCCAGCAGCACGGTCCCGCCCACGCCGCGCCGGCCCGCCGTGTACAGCGAGTCCTTCACCGCCACGTCGTCGTCGATCACCACGGTCCGCACGTCGACGCCCTCCGCGGCGGCCAGCTCGGCCGCGGTCTCGAAGTTCAGCACGTCACCGGTGTAGTTCTTGACGATCAGCAGCGCGCCGGCGCCGCCGTCGGTGCGGGTCACGGCCGCCTGCACCTGGTCCGGGGTCGGGGAGGTGAACACCGGGCCCGGACAGGCCGCGTCGAGCATCCCGCGCCCGACGAACCCGCCGTGCAGCGGCTCGTGGCCCGATCCACCACCGGAGATGATCGCGACCTTGCGCTGCACCGGCGCGTCCGCGCGCACGACGACGGCGGGGTCGTACTGGACGTCCAGCAGGTCGGCGTGCGCCGCGGCCATGCCCCGCAGCGCGTCCGCCACCACGGTCGCCGGATCGTTGATGATCTTCTTCACGGTGACCTCCATCGCCGATGGTCACCCCATTCCTACCCCACCCGGGGAGGACACGCTCAGCGCCCGTAGAGCACCTTGACCAGCCGCACGACGTGCCTGATCGTGCGCGATCCGCGCTCGTAGGTCATCGGGTTCAAGGCCGCCGCGAAACGCTTCCGGGTGACCGCGTGCGCGTAGGTGAACTCACGCAGCCCGTCCTCGCCGTGGATGCGCCCGAACCCCGAATCGCCCACGCCGCCGAAGGGCAGCCCGGGTACCGAGGCGTAGGCGAGCACCGAGTTCACCGACACCATGCCGCAGCGCAGCTTGTCCGCCAGCTCCTCGCCGCGGTTGCGGGAGAACACCGTCGCGCCCAGCCCGTAGGGCAGCGAGTTGGCCCGCCGCACGGCCTCGTCCGCGTCGGCCACCCTGGTCAGCACCAGCGTGGGCCCGAACGTCTCGTCGGTCACCGCCGTCGAGTCGTCCGGCACGTCCACCAGGACCACCGGCTCGACGTACGGCGGCCGGATCGACTCCAGCCCTCCCACCACCGCCCGCCCGCCGCGCTCCAACGCGTCGGCCACGTGCGACTTGATGATCTCGACCTGCTTGGGCATGGTGATCGGCCCGAAGTCCGCGTCCGGCTCGCCGCCGGGCCGCAGCTTCTTCGCCTTCTCCACCACGAGCTTGACGAACTCGTCGTACACCGCGTCCGCGACGTAGACCCGCTCGACGCCCGCGCACGTCTGGCCGGCGTTGAAGATGCCGCCCCACACGGTCGCCTCGGCCGCGCCGCGCACGTCCGCGTCCTCCGCGACGATCAGCGGGTCCTTGCCGCCGCACTCGACCAGCACTGGGGTCAGCGTCGCCGCGCAGGAGGCCATGACCTTCCTGCCGGTCGGCGTGGACCCGGTGAACGCCAGCTTGTCGACCCCGGCCGCGCACAGCGCCGCGCCGGTCTCGCCGAACCCCGTTACCACCTGGAACACCGGGTGCTCCGGGACGACCTCGGCGAACGTGGCACCGAGGAACACCCCGACGCCGGGGGTGAACTCGCTGGGCTTGAACACCACGGCGTTGCCGGCGGCCAGCGCGTAGGCGATCGAGCCCATCGGGGTGAACGCCGGGTAGTTCCACGGCCCGATCACGCCGACCACGCCCAGCGGGAGGTACTCCAGCGTCGCCGCGTGGTTGTACATCAGCATGCCGGGCCTGACCTTGCGCTTGCCCAGCGTCTTGGGCGCCTGCCGGGCCGCCCAGTGCAGGTGGTCGATCACCAGGGCCAGCTCGGTGCGCGCGTCGTCGGCGGACTTGCCGGTCTCCGCGCTGATCAGGGTCTGGAACTCGTCCAGCCGCTTGACCAGCAGCCGGCGCCAGGCGTCCAGCCGGGTGCGCCGGCCGTCGAACCCGAGGCCGGCCCAGAACACCGCCGCCGGCCGCGCCGACTCGACCGCGGCCCGCACGTCGGCCTCGCCGTGCACCGGGTGGTGCGCGATGACCTCGCCCGTGCGCGGGTCGAGCGAGGCGAACCGCTTCTGCTCGCCGTCGGCCCGCGAGGGCTTGGTGGGGGCGGTCTGGGTCATCGGGGGCCCTCCAGGTGCACGAAGGTGTTACTCGACAGTAACGGCTGACCGCAGCAGATGTCAGCCCCCGTTCAGCCCTTCGGGACCTTGGGCAGCACGGCCTTCGCGAAGGCCACCGCCATCGCGCACCGGTCGAACTCCGACTTCTTGGGCCCGGCCGCCTTCACCTCGACGATCTCGCCCTCCTCGCCGGTGTTGAGCCGCTGGACCCACTTCACCGAGCACGACGGGTACGCGCCGGAGTTCTCCAGCTGGTAGCCCGTCGTCCCGCCGAGGTCCACCTCGACCTGCTTGGCGTCGAACTTGCGGTCCGCCGGGACGAACGTGGACCGCATGTCCAGCGTGATCTCCTTGCCGTTGGCCACCCACGAGCAGTTGTGCAGCCCGTACGGGTAGATCCGGTTGTCCGCGCCGACGGCCGCTTCGACCGCGGCCTTGTCCACCAGCGCGCACGGGTCGAGCGTGACCAGGGAGTCCTTCGGCGGCGACTTCACGCCCACCCGGTCCTTGAGCAGCTTGACCACCGACTCGGCCACCTTGCGGCCGGGGGCGCACGCGTCGCCCTCCTTGTAGCCGATCTGCACGGTCAGCCCGAGCGCCGGCTTCTCCTGGGTGATCACCGAGACGAAGCACGCGCTGGTGTCCAGCGTCTGCTCGTAGCTCTTGAGCCCGGCGAGCTGCTTGTCCGCGTTCTTCAGCTCGGTGGTCATGGTCTGGCCGATCTCCACGGTGACCGCCAGGTCCTTGCCGTTCTTGTCCTTCATGAAGTTGGAGCACCGGCTGAACCCGGTCGCCGACACCTCGCCGGGCGTGCCCAGCGTCTCCAGCAGCTTGCGGTCCAGCAGCTTGCACGGGTCGATCAGCCGCAGCTTGTCGGCGGCGAACGCCGGGTCCACCGGCTGCCCGTCCGGCACGTTCGTGGGCTGCGGGCCGGTGGTCTCGGTGACGTTCTCCGCGGCCGCCTGCACCGTGTGACGCGGGTACGGCTTGTGCTTGGCGAGGTCCGTGCCGGCGCAGGCGGACACGAGCAGGAGCGCGCACAGGACAGCGACGAGACGGGGCACGCGTGCACGGTAGCGACCGCCCCGCCGATTCGTGGAGGGAACCCTGTGTTCGGGCTCACCACGCCTATCGGGAACGATTCAGAACATCATCCCGCTACACCTGGTGAACCCCTACGAGAGGAGCACCGAGTTGCGCGACCGCATCCGCCGCGCCATCCGCCGTTTCGACGCCTGGACCGTCGAGGCCTTCAACCCCGTCTACCCGCGCCGTTAGGCCCCTTCCGACACGCCCTCCGCCGCGCTCTCCCGCTCGTCCGGCACCACGATCGGCCGCAGGAACGTCCAGGTGGCGAACAGGGCCGCCAGCACCACCATCCCGACGCCGGACCACAGGTTGATGTTGAGCCCGTCGGCCTTGGCCAGGTCGGCGTCGTCGGTGAAGCCGAGCCCGACCACCACCAGCACCACGCCGTAGACCCCGAACAGGACCGCGATCACCAGTCGCAGGTCGAACAGACCGGCCTTGTGCGCCACGACGACCTCCCTCAGCCGAAGATGATGTTGAGCACGGCCGTCAGCACCAGGACACCGATGCCGAGCAGCACGGGCGAGCGGTACCAGCCGGCGTCCGCGCCGGTGGCCGAGTGCTTGCGGGACTCCTTGGGCGTGAGGCTGTAGACCAGCCCGACCAGGCGTTCCTCCGGTACCGGCCGGGTGAAGGTGGTGACCACGACGCTGACCACGATGTCGACCGCGAACGCCGCGCCCGCGCCGACGAAGCTCGCGCCCTGGCCGGGCAGGTCGACCACGCCGGTCTCGGCGAGCACGAACACCGCCACCGCCGCGAGCGTGCCGGACACCAGGCCGATCCAGCCCGCCGCCGCCGACATCCGCTTCCAGAACATGGCCAGGATGAACGTGGCGAACAGCGGCGCGTTGAAGAACGAGAACAGCGCCTGGATGTAGTCCATGATGTTGCCGTAGCCGGCCGCCAGGAACGCGGTGCCGATGGCGATCAGCGTGCCGCCGATGGTGGCCAGCCGGCCGATCCGCAGGTAGTACTCGTCCGGGCGGTCCTTGCGGACGTAGTCCTGCCACAGGTCGTAGGTGAACACCGTGTTGAACGACGACACGTTCGCCGCCACGCCCGCCATGAACGAGGCCAGCAGGCCGGTGATGGCGATGCCGAGCATGCCGTTGGGCAGCAGTTCGCCGATCAGCGCGGGCAGCGCGTTGTTGTAGACGATCCCGGAGCTGCCGTCGCCGGCCTTCAGCGCCTGCATCTCGGGCACGACCAGCGCCGCGATGATGCCCGGGATGATGATCACGAACGGGATCAGCGCCTTGGGGTACGCGCCGATGATCGGCGTGCGCCGGGCGGCCGACATGCTCTTGGCCGACAGCGCGCGCTGCACCTCGGCGAAGTTCGTCGTCCAGTAGCCGAACGAGAGCACGAACCCGAGCCCGAACACGATGCCGATGACGCTGAGCACCGGGTTCTGGATGCCGGTCAGCTCGGTCGCGGGCCACGCGGAGAGCTGCTCGGAGCCACCGGGGCCGGCGGTGACCTTGTCCACCAGGCCCTGCCAGCCGCCGACCTTGTGCAGGCCGACGATGGTCAGCGGGAGCAGCGCGGCGACGATCACGAAGAACTGGAGCACCTCGTTGTAGATCGCCGCCGACAGGCCGCCGAGCGTGGTGTAGGTGAGCACGATCAGCGCGGCGATGACCACCGACAGCGGGATCGGCCAGCCGAGCATCAGGTTGAGCAGGAACGCCAGCGCGTAGAGGTTCACGCCCGCGATGAGCACCTGCGCGACGGCGAAGCTGATGGCGTTGACCAGGTGCGCGCCCTTGCCGAACCGGCGGCGCAGGAACTCCGGGACGCTGCGGACCTTGGAGCCGTAGTAGAACGGCATCATCACCAGGCCGAGGAACACCATGGCCGGGATCGCGCCGATCCAGTAGTAGTGCACGGTCGCCATGCCGTACTGGGCGCCGTTGGCGGCCATGCCCAGCAGCTCGATCGCGCCGAGGTTCGCGGAGATGAACGCCAGGCCGGTCACCCAGGCGGGCAGCGAGCGGCCGGAGAGCAGGAAGTCCAGGCTCGACGACACCGACCGGCGGGCCAGGAAACCGATACCGAGCACGAACGCGAAGTAGATCGCCAGCAACGCGTAGTCCAGCGGTCCGGCGTCCAGCCGGAGGTCCGCCTCGGCGAGCACGGGCACCGTCGCCCACCTCCCTGTTCAACAAGGTCGAACAACAACAGACATTAACCCACAGCCGATCATGCCGACCGTAGTGCAATCGGGCGGTCTTCGCCGATCTGAACTACCCGCGGCCACACCGCGTACTCCCGGGCGTGATCCCCGATCCCGACAGCCCCGACCAGACGCCCGTAGTCAGCGCGTACGGCGTCGAGTACACGGCCCGCGAGCTCAAGCCGTGGCTGCTGGACGACTACACCCGAACCGGTGGTTACGAACTGCGGTTCCTGATCCGGCACATCGGCTACCCGGACGACCCCCGGTGCGTCAGCCACCGGCCGGGCGCGCTGACCGCGCACCGCGCGGCGGGCCGCCTGGTGCTGCTCTACCACCAGGTCGGCGACGAGGACTACGCCGGCGGTGCCGCCGCCGGGCGCGCACACGCGACGGCCGCGCTCACCGACGCGCGCGGGCAGGACTACCCGGAGCACCTGCCGTTCCTGTTCGTCCCGGCGACGCGGCCGGGCGCACGGCGACCGGAGGCCGCGGCCTACCTGGCGGGCGCGGCGGAGGTGGTCGGGCCGTCACGCACGTGGTGCGCCGGCCCGGTCGACCTGGTGCACGGCCTCCAGGACCGCGCGGCGGCGGCCGGGTACGTGCTCTCCGGCGAGGAGGACGACGTCCGCGCGGGCATCGCGTTCTACCGCTGGAACCACGGCCGCATCTACCCCGGCCGGATCGACGCCGGGCTGGTCAAGTCCTACGTCGACCTCTCGGTGTTCGACGACCCGGCACCGGCCGATCACCCCCGGGACGATCAGCGGGTGATCACGAACGGCGTCTCGGCGTAGTACGGCCCCGATGTCGCGCCGATGACGAATTGGGTACCGGGAGCGGAAGTCTGGAAGGAATCCGGCACCTTCACCAACACCCCGGCGAACCGGCCCGCGCCATCCGTCGCCGCATCACCGACCCGCTGCCCGTGAAAGGTGAACACGACTCGGCTGTTGGCGGGATATCCCTCACCGCTGAGCCGGACCTCGTCACCGGCTTTGGCGGACTTCGGCTGGGTCACCAGCCGGGCCGCCGCCGGGGAAGCCGTGGAACTGCCCGCCGCCACCGGCACCGGGCTCATCGCCGGCTCGGATTCGCAGGCCACCGTCAGGCCGAGCAGCACGGCGATCAGCGCGAGGAGTGGCCGGGGTCTTCGTCCAGGCACGGTGCCTCCCCAAGTCGATTCGCCGGGCCGTCAGCGTATATCGCGAATTGCGCGCTGCCACGCGGCCGAACGGCGTACTCGCCCCGGACCACCGCCGACCGGCCGCGCCCGTAGCGCAGAACTTTTCGCGAGCCCCTCTCGAATAGCTTCCGGTGTAAGGTCGGAGCGCATCCGACTGGGGGTTTTTCGACAGGTCGACCCGGAGGCTTCGTGGACATCTGGCGACCCGTGCACATCACCCACCTGCGACCGGCCGGGATCGTTTCCTGGATCGTGGTCGAACCCCGAAAGCAGTCGCTCGAACTGCGCATAGCCCGGATGGACCCGATAACGCTGTACCCGGCGGGGTTGGGCTGCCTGGTCGTCTACTCGCCATTGACCGCATTATTAGGGCTTCCGGGCATTGTGCTGATGTTGATGCTCAGCGTCGCCACACCGCCGGCGGTCCACCAGCACATGAAGCGGCAGGCGCTGGTCAGGTTCGGCCCGAGCTGGCGGATCTCGCAGGTCACCACCGCCCACTTCCGCCACCTGCCGGGCTCCTACCGCAGACTAGGCCGCGAGCTGGCCGAGCACCTCGACGGGATGTGGAACAGCCTGGCCGCCCGCACCGGCTGGCTGACCGCCGACAAGCTGCACGACGCCCACGGCGCCGTCTGGCGGGCGGCGCTGCTGCTGCTGGGCACGGCCGCCGACCACGCCCTGCTGCGCGAGTCGGCCCGCTACACCGAACTCGGCCACCTCGTCGAAGCCCGGACCGCCGAACTGGCGGGCGTGGAGACGGTCGTCGCCACCGTCGCCGCCCAACTGCGCGAGGCGCACGAGAAGGTCGTCCAGCTCGACGCCGTGATCGCCGCCGAGCAGGACCGCCTCTACCGCGAGCAGCACGTGGCCTACCTGGAGAGCAGGCTCACCAGCGGCACGACCGCACTGCACCCGCAAACGATGCCGCCCGCGTGGCAGGACGACCTCGACGCCATCAACGCCTGCCTCGAAGGGGCGCTGACCGTGCTGTCGCCGGACTGGCGCGGCTGAGCCGTCAGAACAGCCGGAACTCGGCGGACTCGATGCCGCGCAACGCGTCGTAGTCCAGCACCACGCACCGGATGCCGCGGTCCTCGGCCAGCGTCCGGGCCTGGGGCTTGATCTGCTGCGCGGCGAACACGCCCCGGACCGGCGCGAGCAGCGGGTCCCGGTTGAGCAGTTCGAGGTAGCGGGTGAGCTGCTCGACGCCGTCGATCTCGCCGCGGCGCTTGATCTCCACCGCCACCGAACCGCCGGTCGCGTCCCGGCACATCAGGTCGACCGGGCCGATCGGGGTCGGGAACTCGCGGCGCACCAGCGTCCAGCCGTCACCGAGCGTGGTCACGTGCTCGGCCAGCAGCTTCTGCAGGTCCGACTCGACGCCGTCCTTCACCAGGCCCGGCTCGGGACCCAGCTCGTGCTTCGAGTCGTGCAGCACCTCGACCAAGGTGATGATCAGCTTCTCGCCCGCCTTGTTCTGCACCACCCACAGGTCCGGGTCCTCGATGAGCCAGCACGGCGGGCTCATCCAGTTCAACGGCTTGAACGCCCGGTCGTCGGAGTGGATGGACACCGAGCCGTCCGCCTTGATCAGCAGCAGGCGCTGGGCCATCGGGAGATGGGCCGTGAGGCGTCCGACGTAGTCGACCTGACAGCGAGCGATGACGAGGCGCACGGCCGACAGGCTACGGGGTGCGAGCGGGGTGCCACCGGCAGGTACCGTCGAGCGCCGTGTCACTCCTGCGCACCAAGCCCGTCGACCAGCTCACCGGCGACGGCGACCACACCCCGCTGCACCGCTCGCTCGGCCTGGTCCCGCTGATCGCGCTGTCGGTCGGCGCGACGCTGGGCACCGGCATCTTCGTCGTCCTCGGCCAGGCCGCCCCGGTCGCCGGGCCGGCGGTGGCGGTGTCGTTCGTGGTCGCCGCGCTGGCCGCGCTGTTCTCCGCGCTGTCCTACGCCGAGCTCGCGGGCGCGGTGCCGGTCGCCGGGTCGGCCTACTCCTACACCTACGCCACGCTCGGTGAGTTGGTCGCGTGGGTGTGCGGGTGGTGCCTGCTGCTGGAGTACGGGGTGTCCGTCGCGGCCGTGGCGGTGGGGTGGAGCGGGTACCTCAACGCCTTCCTGGACGCCACACTGGGCGTCCAGCTGCCGGCCGCGCTGTCCGGCGAGGTGGTCAACCTGCCCGCCGCGGTCGTCGTGCTGCTGGCGATGGGCGTGCTGCTGGGCGGGGTCAAGGAGAGCGCGGCGGTCACCACCGTGACGACCGCGCTCAAGGTCCTGGTGCTGCTGTTCTTCGTGGTGGTGGCGGTGTTCGGGTTCCAGACCCGGAACCTCACCCCGTTCGCGCCGGCCGGGGTCGCGGGCATCACCGGGGCCGCGTCGCTGGTGTTCTTCTCGTTCATCGGGTTCGACGCGGCGTCCACGGCGGGCGAGGAGGCCAAGAACCCCCAGCGGGACCTGCCGCGCGCCATCGTGATCTCGCTGGCGATCGTGACCGTGGTCTACGTGCTGGTCGCGCTGACCGCCGTGGGCGCGGCCGGCGTCGACGTGCTCACCGGCTCGGACGCGTCGCTGGCCGCGGTGCTGCGGCAGCTCACCGACCAGGCGTGGCCCGCCACGATCCTGTCCGCCGGCGCGGTGGTCGCGATCGCCTCGGTGGTGCTGACCGTCCTCTACGGACAGACGCGGGTGCTGGTGGCGATGTCCCGCGACGGCCTGGTGCCGAAGGTGTTCTCCCGGGTCGGCGTGCGCCGGGTGCCCACCGCCAACACGGTGATCGTCGGCGTGGTCGTCGCGGTGCCGGCCGCGCTGGTGCCGCTCGGCCAGCTCGCGGAAGCCACCAGCATCGGAACCCTGGTCGCGTTCGGGCTGGTCAACGTGGGTGTGGTTGTGCTGCGGAGGTCACGGCCGGACCTGCCGCGCGGGTTCCGCACGCCGTGGGTGCCGGTGGTGCCGCTGCTCGGGCTCGCCCTGTGCGTGCTGCTGGTCGCCGGGCTCGCGCCCGTGACGTGGTTGGCGTTCGGGATCTGGTCCGTGGTGGGGTTGGTGGTGTACTTCGCCTACGGACGCCGCCACTCGAAGCTGGCCCCATCGCCGGCACAGGGAGAATGAACGTGGAAACCCTCGGATCGCGTGAGGTGTACGCGAACCCTTGGATGACGGTCCGCGAGGACCCGATCCGACGTGCCGACGGCACGACCGGCATCTACGGCGTGGTCGACAAGCCCGACTACGCGCTGGTCATCCCGCTGGACGGGGAACGCCTGCGGCTGGTCGAGCAGTACCGCTACCCGCTGGGCATGAGGCGCTGGGAGTTCCCCCAGGGCACCGCGCCGGAGGGGGAGGACGAGGAGCCGCTCGCGCTCGCCGCGCGCGAGCTGCGCGAGGAGACCGGCCTGCGCGCCGGGGAGCTGGTCGAGCTGGGCCTGCTCGACGTCGCGGCCGGCATGTCCAGCCAGCGCGGCCGGGTGTTCCTGGCGACCCGGCTCACCGAGGGCTTCCACGAGCGGGAGCACGAGGAGCAGGACATGCGCTCGGCGTGGTTCCCGCGCGCGGAGTTCGAGGCGATGGTGGCGCGCGGCGACATCACCGACGCCCAGTCGATCGCCGCCTACACCCTGCTCCTGCTGCACGAGAACGCGCAGCCGTGAGGGACGTCGTGGAGTTGCTGTCCGCCGACGTGCTGGCGGACGCGGGCGAGCTCGCGGACCTGCTCACCGACGCCGTGGCCGACGGCGCGTCGGTCGGTTTCCTGGCCCCGCTGCCCCGGCCGCACGCCGTGTCGTGGTGGCGGGCCCGCGCGGCGGCCGTGGCCAACGGCGTGCTGTCGGTGTGGGTGGCCCGGGTCGACGGGCGCGTCGAGGGCACCGTCCAGGTCCGGTTCACCACCACGCTCAACGGCACGCACCGCGCGAAGATCATCAAGCTGATCGTGCTGCGGCGGGCCCGCCGCGCCGGGCTGGGCCGGGAACTGCTGGCGGCGGCCGAGAAGTGCGCGGCGGACCGGGGCGCGAGCCTGCTCACCCTGGCCACCAAGACCGGGTCGCCCGCCGAGGCGCTGTTCCGGTCGGCGGGCTGGACCGAGGTGGGCGTGATCCCGGACTACGCGGCCGACCCGACCGGCGAGCTGCGGCCGACCACGATGTACTACAAGCGGGTCTAGTCGGTCCACTCCGCCGGGCGCTTCTCCAGGAACGACACCATGCCCTCCTTCGCGGCGGGCGTCTGGGACGCGGCGGCCATCACCTCGACGGCGATGGCGTACGCGTCGGCCTCGGGCCGGTCCAGCTGGGCGTAGAGGGTCTGCTTGCCCAACGCCTTGCTCGCCCGGCTGCCGCGGGTGGCCCGGCCCAGCAGGTCGGCGACGGCGTCGTCCAGCTCGGCGGCCGGCACCACCTTGTTGACCAGCCCCCACTGCTCGGCGGTCCGCGCGTCGATCACGTCGCCGGTCAGCGCGAGCTCCATCAGCCGCTTGCGCCCGACGGCCCGCGCCACCGGCACCGCCGGCGTGTGGCAGAACCAGCCGGCCTTGCCGCCCGGCAGGGCGAACCCGGCGTCCTCGGACGCCACCGCCAGGTCGCAGGACGCGACGAGCTGGCAGCCGGCGGCCGTGGCCAGGCCGTGCACCCGCGCGATGACGACCTGCGGCACGGATTCGATGGTGCGCATCAGGTCCGTGCACAGGGTCAGCAGGTCGCGCACGCCCTCCAGGTCGCGGGCGGCGACGTCGGCGAAGTCGTGGCCGGCCGAGAACACCGGGCCCTCACCGGCCAGGACGACCCCGGCCGCGTCGGTCGCCGCGATCGCGCGGAACGCCGAGAGCAGCTCCGCCAGGTGCTCGGCGGACAGCGAGTTCCGCTTGCGGGCCCGGTCCATCGTGACGCGCACGACGCCGTCCGCCGGTTCGACGCGAATGTGCTGGTATTCGGCCATGTCCCGACCGTAGTCGGCGGTGCAACCGGCCGCGCGGCGCACTCCGTCCTGAGGCCATGAGACCGCTCGTGCTCGCCCTGGCCGTGCTGCTCGCCGGCTGCACGGCCGGCGAACCCGCCGCCGTGACGACGCCCGCCGGCGGCCCGCCGGTCGACTTCCCGGTGGACGCCGCGCCGCGCCCGGTCGTGCTGATCGGCGAGGCCCTGAACGCCGAGGACGGACTGCGCGACGGCGACCGGCTCGACGCCGCGTTCGAGTTCGCCGGGCAGCACCCGCCGACCCCCGCGCCCGCCGAAGTCGCCCTGCCGGGCCGAATACCGGCCACCATGCCGATGATCGGCTCCGCCGACGCCGTGCGGGCCATGAGCCGCGGCACCGGCGACCCGGTCCGGCTGGTCTCCGCCGAGTTCGGCATGTCCGGGTACGCGACCGACCGCGGCCTGCGATCGCTGCCCGCGTGGAGGTTCACCACCGAGGCGGGCAGCGTGCCGGCGTGGCCGGCGCTGGAGCCCGGCACGTTCTGGAAGCTCGGGGAGGTGCGCCCGGCGACGGTGCGCGAACCGGCGCGCGTCGTCGGCGAACGCCTGTCCGTGACCACGCAGGCCCCACCGGCGGCGTGCCGCGGCGACTCACCCGCCCGCCACGTGCCCGTCATCCGGGAAACCGACAGCACCATCACAGTGGGCCTGCACCCGAGGGGTCACGTCGGCGACTGCCGGCGCAACCTGGCCATCCTCACCGAGGTGCACGAGGTGACGCTCAAGAAGCCGCTGGGCAACCGCCTGCTCCTGGACGGCGACGGCGGCGTCATCGCGGCCACACGCATGTAGCCGACGTGCAACCGCTCTCCCCGCACGTTCCGTCCTCCGGTCATGAGACTGCGAGTGTTGGCCTTGGCCGTGCTGCTCACCGGCTGCGCGTCCGGCGGCAACACCGCCGCCCCGCTCAGCACCACACCGGACGACTTCCCGGCGACCACCGCCCCACGCCCGATCGTCCTGATCGGCGACCTGCTCCAAGTCGTGGACGGCCTGCGCGGTGACGACAAGGTCGACAGCGGCCTCAACTTCACCGCACAACACCCTCCAACACCCCAACCGGCCCCCGTGGCCCTCCCCGACGGCACCCGCCCCACCCTCCCCCTGATCGGCTCGTCCGACGCCCTGAACCGCATGCCCCGAAGAACCGCTCCCACCACCACGTCGACCCTGGTCAGCGTCGAGTTCGGCACCGCCGAGTTCCCCACCGACCGGGGCCCGTGGACGCTGCCCGCGTGGCGGTTCACCAGTGAGGCGGGCAGCGTGCTCGCGTGGCCCGCGCTGGAGCCCGGGGCATTCTGGAAGCCCGGCGAGGTGCGCCCGGCGATCTCCACCGACCAGGCGACCGCGACGGACCGCGAGCTGACGGTGTCGATGCCCGCCGCGCCGGCACCGTGCCCCGGCGACGCCCCCGCCCGCAACGAGGCCGTGGTCCAGGAGACCGCCGGCACCGTCACGGTGGGCGTGCGGACGATCGGCGAGGTCGGGAACTGCGCGCGCACGCTCGCCGTGACCACCCAGCCCTACCGGGTGCCGCTGGCCGCGCCGCTGGGCAACCGCCTGCTGGTGGACGAGCAGGGCGGGGTCATCGTCGTCACGAGGCCGTAGGCACCCGGAACGTGCGGCGGTAGGCGTCGGGCGCGACACCGAGTTCGGCCCGCAGCCGCCGCCGCAGGTTCGCGGCGGTGCCCAGCCCGGACCGCTCGGCCACCCGGTGCACGGTCAGGTCCGTGGTCTCCAGCAACCGTTGCGCCAGCAGCACCCGCTGGGTCTGCAACCACCGCCCCGGCGTGCTGCCGGTGGCGGCCAGGAACACCCGGTGGAACGTCCGCTCGCTCAGCCCCGCGTGCACCGCGAGGTCGCCGACGCCGATCGGCTCGGCCAGCCTGCCCACCGCCCAGTCGACCGTGGCCGACAGCCCGCCGCGCTCGGTCCGGTGCGGCAGCGGCGGGTCCACGTACTGCCGCTGCCCGCCCTCCCGGGTCGGCGGCATCACCAGCCGGCGGGCCAGCGCGGCGGCCACGTCCGCGCCGTGCACCCGCCGCACCAGGTGCAGGCACAGGTCCAGCCCGCCGACCACGCCCGCCGAGGTCAGCACGTCACCCTCGTCGGCGAACAGCACGTCCCGCAACACCGTCGCCGCAGGTGCCTTGTGCTCCAACGCATCCAGCAAGCGCCAGTGCGTGGTCGCCGCGCGCCCGTCGAGCATCCCGGCCGCGGCCAGCGTGAAGGCCCCGGAGCACAGCGCCGCGACCGTGCCGTCGAACGCCCGCAGCGCCCGGACCACCGATCGGGGCACCTCCGCGAACGGGTCCACCCGCCCCGGCACGACGACGAGGTCGCACCCCCTCAGCCCGGACAGCCCGTGCGTCGCGGGCATGACGCCCACCGGGTGCGTCGGCGTGGCGACCCGTCCCGGCGCGCACACCCGGACCTCGGACGGCGGCACGCCGGAGTCGACCCGGGGCACCGCCCAGACCTCGCCGACCACCGAGATGTCGAACGTCCGACTGCCCGGCAACACCAGCACGCCGATCGTGAGCATGGCAGGAAAGTACCGGATCGCGCAGGTTCCGCCACTCCCCCCACCGGCCCCGGACCCAGCACGATCTACAGCCATGACGAACAAGGTGCTGATCCTGATCGACGTCCAGCGCGGCTTCGACTCCCCGGCCTGGGGCACCCGCAACAACCCCGACGCGGAGGCCAACATCGCCGCCCTCCTCGCCGCGTGGACCGGCCCGCTCGTGCTGGTGCGCCACGACTCCAGCAAGGGCTCGCTGAGCCCCGGCCAGGACGGCAACCGGTTCAAGCCGGAACTGGCCGACGCCGCGCCCGACCTGATGTTCGCGAAGAAGGTGAACTCGGCGTTCCACGGCGAGGTCGACCTGCACGCGTGGCTGACCAACCGCGGCATCACCGAGATCGTGCTGGCCGGCATCCAGACCAACATGTGCGTCGAGACGACCGCCCGCGTGGCCGGGAACCTGGGCTACGACGTCAAGGTCGTCCTGGACGCGACCTTCACCTTCGGCATCGAGGACCTCACCGCCGACCAGCTCTACCAGGCCACCGCCACCAACCTCCGCAGCGGCGGCTTCGCCGAAATCAAGTCCACAAAGGACTACCTCTGACCCCCGACACCCCTCACAACCCCCACACCCCTCAAGGGCCCCACACCCCACCCTTCAGGGCCCCACACCCCACCCCTTCGGGCCCCCACACCCTTCCCCTCAGCCCTCATCCCCTCCGGGTCCTAGCGACCCCTCCGGACCCGGTGGCAGCCCCCCTCCCCCACCCACTCCCTACAACCCATTCGCCTCACGAATCACCGACACGATCTCGTCCATGATCTGCGTCAACTCGTAGTCCTTGGGCGTGAACACTCGGGCGATTCCCCGATCCCGGAGCTTGTCGGCGTCGTCGGGCGGCACGATGCCCCCGACGATGACCGGCACGTCACCGGCCCCGGCCGCGCGCAGCCCGTCCACCACCGCCGGCACGACCTCCAGGTGCGAGCCGGACAGGATCGACAGCCCGACCACGTGCACGTCCTCCTGCACCGCCGCCGCGACGATCTGCGCGGGCGTGAGCCGGATCCCCTGGTAGACCACCTCGAACCCGACGTCACGGGCCCGGACGGCGACCTGCTCCGCGCCGTTGGAGTGCCCGTCCAGCCCCGGCTTGCCGACCAGGATCCGCAGCCGCTCGCCCAGTTCCTCGCCGGTGGCCCGCACCCGCTCGCGCACCCGCGCGATCTCCGCTCCCGCCTCACCGGACGCCGAAGCCGCCGAAACCCCGGTGGGAGCGCGGTACTCGCCGAACGTCCCGCGCAAAGCGGAGGCCCACTCGCCGGTCGTGACGCCGGCCTTGGCGCACGCGATGGTCGACTCGACCAGGTTCCGGTCGGTCTTCGCCGCCGCCCGCAGATCGTCCAAAGTGGACGCCACCAGCGTCTCGTCCCGCCCGTCCCGCCACTGCCGGATGGCTTCCACGGCGTGCTGCTCGACGATCGGGTCGATGGTCTCGATGGCGTTCGCGCCCTCGGCCTGCAACGGCGAGGGTTCGGTGGTGGCGAACTTGTTCACGCCCACGACCACGTCTTCGCCGGACTCGACCCGCCGGCGCCGATCGGCCAACGACGACACGAGCGCCGACTTCATGTACCCGGACTCGACGGCCGCGACCGCGCCGCCCATCGCCTGCACCCGGTCGATCTCGGCCCGCGCGCCCGTCACGATCTCCTCGACCTTGGCCTCCACCACCTTGGAGCCCTCGAACAGGTCGTCGTACTCCAGCAGGTCCGTCTCGTAGGCCAGCACCTGCTGCATCCGCAACGCCCACTGCTGGTCCCACGGCCGGGGCAGGCCGAGCGCCTCGTTCCACGCCGGCAGCTGGATCGCCCGCGCACGCGCGTCGCGCGACAGGGAGACGGCCAGCATCTCCAGCACGATCCGCTGCACGTTGTTCTCCGGCTGGGCTTCGGTCAACCCCAGCGAGTTGACCTGCACGCCGTAGCGGAAGCGCCGGTGCTTGGGGTTCTCGATGCCGTAGCGGTCGCGGGTGATCTCGTCCCAGATGCGGACGAACGCCCGCATCTTGCACATCTCCTCGATGAACCGCACCCCGGCGTTGACGAAGAACGAGATGCGCGCGACCACCTCGCCGCGCCGTTCCTCGGGCACCTGGCCGGAGTCGAACACCGAGTCGAGCACGGCGATCGCCGTCGACATCGAGTACGCGATCTCCTGCGCCGGCGTCGCACCGACCTCCTGGAGGTGGTACGAGCAGATGTTGATCGGGTTCCACTTCGGCACGTTCGACACGGTCCACGCGACCATGTCGGTGATCAGCCGCAGGCTGGGGCCGGGCGGGAACACGTAGGTGCCCCGGGAGAGGTACTCCTTGATGATGTCGTTCTGCGTCGTGCCGGACAGCGCGGCCCGGTCCGCGCCCTGCTCCTCGGCCACGCTGACGTAGAGCGCGAGCAGCCACATGGCCGTCGCGTTGATCGTCATCGAGGTGTTCGCCTCGCCGAGCGGGATCCGGTCGAACAACCGGCGCATGTCGCCGAGGTGGCTGATCGGCACGCCGACCTTGCCGACCTCGCCCCGGGCGAGTTCGTCGTCGGGGTCGTAGCCGGTCTGCGTGGGCAGGTCGAACGCCACGGAGAGGCCGGTCTGCCCCTTGTCCAGGTTGCGGCGGTAGAGCTCGTTCGAGGCGGTGGCGCTGGAGTGTCCCGCGTAAGTGCGCATCACCCACGGGCGGTCGCGCTCGCGGTCGGCCGGGTACGGCACGGCAACCTCCTACGACGTTGTTCCCCGTAGCGTACTGACGAGTAACACAGCCGCCGGCGTGCCGTTGCTCACTGAATCGGTGCTGGAGGAGCATGGACACCGTGACCGCGCTCATCCAGATCCTGCTCGTGGCCGTGGTCCTCGGTGCCCTGGCGCTCCTGCTGCGCTGGGCGTTCGGCAACGACCGGCGTGCCGTACCCGATTACACCGGAGAAGACTTCGGCCTGCTCACCGAAGTGGCCGTGGTGCCCACCCCGGAGGCGGCCCGGGTCCTGGCGGAACGCCTGCGCGCGGCGGGCATCAAGACCACCATCGCGACCCGTGGCGACCTGCACCGCCTGCTGGTCTTCCCCGCCGACGCGGCGAACGCGAAACTCCTGCTCCGCTGACCGCGAAGACCCCCGCCACCCTTCCGCGACGGCCAGCGTCAGCCCCCGCCATCCTTCCGCGACGACAGTGTCGTACCCCCCTGCCATCCTTGATCCCATGACCACGAAGTCACACCTGCACCACTACCTGAAACAGGCCCGGGAAGCCATAGTCTGGAAACTCGACGGCCTGTCCGAGTACGACATCCGCCGTCCGCTCACCCCGACCGGAACCAACCTGCTGGGCCTGGTCAAGCACCTGGCGTCAGTGGAGAGCGGCTACCTGGGCAACGTCTTCGGCCGCCCGTTCCCGGAGGACGTCCCGGCCCTGCGCGACGACGCGGAGCAGAACGCGGACATGTGGGCGACAGCCGACGAATCCCGAGCGGACGTCATCGCCTTCTACCGCCGCGTCTGGACCCACTCGGACGCCACGGTCGAGTCCCTGGACACCGACGCGACCGGCAAGGTCCCCTGGTGGCCGGAAGAACGCCGCACGGTGACCCTCGACCAGATCATGATCCACATGATCGCGGAGACCAACCGCCACGCGGGCCACGCGGACATCGTCCGAGAACTGGTCGACGGCCAAGCGGGCCACCGCGCGGAAGTGGACAACATGGCCGAAGGCGACCGCACCTGGTGGCACGACTACCACGCCCGACTAGAAGCCACCGCCCGCCACTTCCAGGCCACCTGACCCCACCACCGCCCTACGGCGCCCCTCTACGGCACACCTCTGCGACACACCTCTACGGTGCCTCTCCGGAGCCGCCTCTACGGTGCGACGCGCTCGACCGTAGCGCCGAGCTTGCGCAGGTTCTCCACAAAGCCCGGGTACCCGCGCTCGATGTGGAAGATCTCGTACACCTCGGTGGCGCCGTCCGCGCACAGACCGGCCAGGACCAGGCCGGCCCCCGCCCGGATGTCCGACGCCCACACCGGCGCGCTCGACAACCGCTCCACCCCGCGCACCACCGCGTGGTGGCCGTCCGTCCGGGCGTCCGCGCTCATCCGCACCATCTCCTCGATGAACCGGAACCGCGCTTCGAACAGGTTCTCGGTGATCATCGAGGTGCCCTCGGACACGCTCGACAGCGCGATCGCGAACGGCTGGAGGTCGGTGGCGAAGCCGGGGTAGGGCAGCGTCACGAAGTCCACCGACTGCGGACGCCCGTCCTGCACCACCCGGAACCCCTGGACCCCGGACCCGTCCGAGCCGTCGAACGTGGTGACCTCCGCGCCGGCCATCCGCAGCTTCTCCAGCACCAGGTCCAGGTGGTGCGGGTTCACGCCGCGCACGGTGATGTCACCCCGCGTCATCGTGGCCGCGAACGCCCACGTGGCACCGACGATCCGGTCACCGATCACGCGGTGTTCGGTGGGGCGCAACGACTCCACCCCGTGGACCGTGAGCGTCGACGTGCCCGCGCCTTCGATCTTCGCGCCCATCTCCTGGAGCATCACGCAGATGTCCACGATCTCGGGCTCGCGCGCGGCGTTGTCGATGACCGTGGTGCCGTTCGCCAGCACGGCGGCCATCAGGATGTTCTCGGTGGCCCCCACGCTCGGGAAGTCCAGCCAGATCTGCGCGCCGTGCAGCCCTTCGGCCTCGGCGACGACGCACCCGTGCTCGATCTCGCTGTGCGCGCCGAGCTTGCGCAGCCCGTTCTGGTGCATGTCCAGCGGCCGGGAGCCGATCGCGTCACCACCCGGCAACGCCACGACGGCCCTCCGGCACCGACCCACCAGCGGGCCCAGCACGCACACCGAGGCGCGCAGCTTGCCCATCGCCTCGGAGTCGGCGCGGTGGTTGAGCTCGGCGGGCGTGGTGATGGTCGCCACGTCGCCGGACAACGTCACCTCACAACCGAGGCTGCGCAGGACGTCCGCCATCAGCGGCACGTCCAGGATCTCCGGGCAGTTGGTGATGGTGGTCGTGCCCTCCGCCAGCAGCGCGGCGGCCATCAGCTTCAGCACGCTGTTCTTCGCGCCGACGACCTCGACCTCGCCGACCAGCCGCGCACCGCCCTGAACCCGGAAGTGCTCGCTCACCAAGGAAACTCCTCAAGTCGGTTCTGGGCGCAATCGTACGGACGCACTGAATCAAGCCAGTGCCCGGAGCCCCCTACAGTGCTCGGCATGGCGGTTCACCTCACCAGGATCTACACCCGGGTAGGCGACGACGGCACCACGGGCCTCGGCGACTTCACCCGCGTCCCGAAAACGTCCCCCCGGATCACCGCGTACGCGGACGTGGACGAAACCAACGCGTCCTTGGGCGTCGCCCTGGCCCTGGGAGCCCTCGCGGACGACGTACGCGAGGTCGTCCGCAAGGTGCAGAACGACCTCTTCGACGTGGGCGCGGACCTCTGCACCCCGGTAGCCCCGAACCCCGAACACCCGCCGCTGCGGATCACCCAGCCCTACGTGGACCGCTTGGAAGCCTGGTGTGACGAGTACAACACCAGGGTGGGCAAGCTGGATTCGTTCATCCTCAACGGCGGCACCCCCGGCGCGGCCCTGCTCCACCAGGCCCGCACGATCGCCCGGAGGGCGGAACGCAGCACCTGGACCCTGCTGGAAGCCGAGCCGGACACGACCAACACCCTCCCGGCCAAGTACCTGAACCGCCTGTCGGACCTGCTGTTCATCCTCGCGAGGGTTGCGAACCCGGACGGCGACGTCCTCTGGCAGCCAGGCGGCAACGCCTAACCACAACGCACGGCCTCACCACAGCCTCGACCGAGAACCTGGGTCCATGGTGCTCAACCGCGCAAGCCGCACCACCCAGTGCGCGCAGCGCACAATCCACCTACCGCGTCGTGTCATCCCCGTATGGCCCGCGCGCCAGCGAACCGCGCTTGAGCAGGTAGTGCAAGCACGCCCTTCGCTTGCACTACCTGCTCAAGGGTGGTTGTCTCCGACCGGGCCATACGGGGATGACACGACGCCCACCGCACCACTCATCCTTGGCGGCTCGCCCGTCCGGCGAGGACTCTTTTCAGCATTTCCGCAGGTCGACGCGCCTTGACCGGACCAACCAACGGCAAGCGATGACCGGCCGATCAGCCAGGCCAAACAGCACCAACGACCCAAAACACCGCCGCCCGGTCACGAGGACCGGGCGGCGGTGGGTTCAGGATGCCCAGGGGATGGAGCGGCCCGGGGGGGCCGATTCCAGCCAGGACAGGAAGCCGGTCAGCGCGTCCGGGCCCATGGCGATCTCCACGGATTCGCCCTTGGCCCCGCTGCACTTCAGCACCACCGCGCCCGTCGGCATCGCGTACGTCTCCGACGCCGTCGGCTCGCGGCGGTCGTCGATCTCGAAGCCGTCCCGGTCGATCACCCGGTCCGGGCCGGTGCGCAGGCTCAGCACCCGCGACCACACGAACGTATCCCCGCGGTAGTGCCCGACGCCGAGATGCCATCCCCGACCGCTCACGTCGAGCCTCGACCGCAGGGCGACATGCACCCCTCCAGCACGAAGCAGGCGGATCCGGCGCCACGCGAAGTACGCGAGGAGCACCACCGCCACGAACAGGACCACCCCGACGACTTCGGCGATCCCCACGGCGTTTGTCCGCTCGTCCGCGTCAGGCCGAGTGTCCCGCGGCGCGGAGCCGCGCGATGGCCCTGGCGCGCTCCACGTCGTCGGCGTTCGTGAGCGCCGACCTGGCCTCGTCCACGTCGATCTCGTTGGCCAGTTCGGCCGCCTCGGCGAGGATGCTCACTCCCTCACCCGTCACCGACAGGAACCCGCCGTGGACGGCCGCGGTCACCAGTTCGTTGTCCACCGTGCGGATCCGGACCACGCCACCCTCGACCAGCTGGCCCAGCACGGGCTCGTGGCCGGGCAGGATGCCGATCTCGCCCTCGGTCGTCTGCGCGACCACCGAAGTGGCCGTTCCTGACCACAGGCGGCGTTCCACCGCGACGAGCTGGACGGTCATGTCGGCCACGCGCATCTCCCTTGTCTCACGGTGGAGTCATGTGCAGTCTAAACGGTCGCCCGAAGCACGCGCCGCCCCAGCCACCCTCAGCCGCGTTCGGCCTGGGGTACCACTCACCTGGCGGTCGCTCCAACGGTCGCCACCGCCACCGCCCCGATCGCGGCGACCACGGTGAACGCGCAGCAGCCCCAAGGATAGGCGATACCCGCAGTAAGCACGGCCCCACCCGGAAGTGGACCACAGATCGCACCCATCCAGCCAATCCCAACCGCCCCGGCGCCGACCAGACCCCGACCTCGTCAGCCACTCCCCGACCTCGCCGGCCACTCCCACGACCACCAACCCCGAGCACAGCACCGAGGTCGAGCGTCAAGAACACCCCGACCAGCACCCCGCCGAACGCTCCGAGCCGATACCGGACACAGCGCCGACATCAGACACCGAGCCAACCGCGCGCCGACCACCATGCCCAGCAACAACCCCACTGTGGACACGGCGCTCGCGCTTCCGGCGTGACACCTCCGAGTGTCCGGAGTGGACCGACATGCGAACTCCAGCGCACAGGGTGAGGTCCACCACACGACCAACCACACGATCCGCCACACCATCCGCCACACCATCCGCCGCACGATCCGTCGCACGCACCCCCGGACGGGCTGTTTCCGTTCAGCGGAAGGCCGGGAGCGGGCCGGCCTGCCAGACTGGCCGGGTGTCAGTCCCCAAGTCCATCCTCGGCCGGGCGTTCACGCTGCTCGCCGTGTTCACCGCGGAACGCCCGTCGGCCACGCTCTCCGAGCTGAGCCGCCACTCCGGCCTCCCGCTGAGCACCACGCACCGCCTGGTCCGGGAACTCGTCGCGTGGCGCGCGCTGGAACGCGACGCCGACGGCCGCTTCACGATCGGCCTGCGGCTGTGGGAGCTGGGCGTGCTCTCCCCCGGCGCGCTGGACCTGAGGGACCGCGCCCTGCCCTACCTGGAGGACCTCTTCGAGGTCACCCACCACAACGTGCAACTGGCCATCCGGGACGAGCTGGAGGTCGTCTACGTGGAGCGCCTGGCCGCCAAGGACGCGGTCAGCGTGCTGACCCGGATGGGCTCCCGGATGCCGCTGCACGCCACCGGAGTCGGCCTCGTGCTGCTCGCGCACGCCCCGCACGACGTGCAGGAGCAGGCGATCCAGACCCCGCTCAAGCGGTTCACCAAGCACACCATCGGCACGCCCAAGGCCCTGCGCGAAACCCTGGCCGCCGTCCGCCGCGACGGCTACGCCATCTCCGACCGCCAGATCGAGCCGATCACCTACTCCGTCGCCGCCCCGGTCCGGGGTCCGGACGGCGACGTCGTGGCCGCGGTCTCCGTCGTCGTCCCGCTCGACACCCGCACCGACACCGTGCTGCCCGCCGTACGCGCCTGTGGCCGCGCCATCTCCCGTTCCCTGGGCTGGCAAACACCACCCCACACCTGACGCCCCCCGCCCCACCACACCCCAGCACCCCGACACCTCAGCACCAGCGCACCCCCGCACCCCCGCACCCCAACGCGCACCAACAGCCAGCGCCCACAAACGAAAAACCCGCCCGACCACATAGGTCGAGCGGGTCTCGCGGATCAGCCGGAACTTACTTGCCGGCCAGCTTCTTGGCGTTGGCCTCGACGTCGTCGAGCCCGCCGCAGGAGAAGAACGCCTGCTCCGGGAGGTGGTCGAACTCGCCCTTGCAGACCCGGTCGAACGCCTCGATCGTGTCCTTGATCGGGACGAACGAGCCCTTCTGGCCGGTGAACTTCTCGGCGACGATGAAGTTCTGGCCCAGGAAGCGCTCCAGCCGGCGGGCCCGGCCGACGAGGACCTTGTCCTCCTCGGAGAGCTCGTCCATGCCCAGGATGGCGATGATGTCCTGCAGTTCCTTGTACTTCTGCAGGATCCGCTTGACCTCCTGCGCGACCCGGTAGTGCTCCTCGCCCACGATGGAGGGCTCCAGGATCCGGGACGACGAGGACAGCGGGTCCACCGCCGGGTAGATGCCCTTCTGCGAGATCGGACGGGAGAGCTCCGTCGTCGCGTCCAGGTGGGCGAAGGTGGTCGCCGGGGCGGGGTCGGTGTAGTCGTCCGCGGGCACGTAGATGGCCTGCAGCGACGTGATCGACCTGCCTCGGGTCGACGTGATGCGCTCCTGGAGCTCGCCCATCTCGTCGGCCAGCGTCGGCTGGTAGCCCACGGCCGACGGCATGCGGCCCAGCAGGGTCGACACCTCGGAACCGGCCTGGGTGAACCGGAAGATGTTGTCGATGAACAGCAGCACGTCCTGGTTCTGGACGTCGCGGAAGTACTCCGCCATCGTCAGCGCGGACAGCGCGACGCGCATGCGCGTGCCGGGCGGCTCGTCCATCTGGCCGAAGACGAGCGCGGTGTCGCCGAGAACGCCCATCTCCTCCATCTCCAGCAGGAGGTCGGTGCCCTCACGGGTGCGCTCGCCGACGCCGGCGAACACCGACGTGCCGGAGAACTCGCGGGCGATCCGGGTGATCATCTCCTGGATGAGCACCGTCTTGCCCACGCCCGCGCCGCCGAACAGGCCGATCTTGCCGCCCTTGACGTACGGGGTCAGCAGGTCGATGACCTTGATGCCCGTTTCCAGGATCTCGGTCTTGCCCTCGAGCTGGTCGAACGCGGGGGCCTTGCGGTGGATGCCCCACTGCTCACCGTCGCGGCCGAGGCCGGGGACGTCCAGGCACTCGCCCAGCGCGTTGAACACGTGGCCCTTGACGACGTCGCCCACCGGCACCTGGATGGCGTGGCCCGTGTCGGACACGGTCGCGCCGCGGACCAGGCCGTCGGTCGGCTGCATCGAGATGGTGCGGACCAGGTTGTCGCCCAGGTGCTGGGCGACCTCCAGGGTCAGCGTCTTGGCCACCGCTTCGAAGGTGATCTCGACGTGCAAGGCGTTGAACAGCTCGGGCACCGAGTCACGCGGGAACTCCACGTCGACGACGGCACCGATCACCCGGACCACACGGCCGGTGCGGGTGGTGGTGGCAGTAGCACTCATGTCACTCATCACTTCCTGCGCCCCCGGTCAGCGCGGAGGCGCCACCGACGATCTCGCTGATCTCCTGGGTGATCTGGGCCTGGCGGGCCGAGTTCGCCTGACGGCTGAGGTTGCGGACCAGCTCGGTGGCGTTGTCCGTCGCCGCCTTCATCGCGGTCCGCCGAGCCGCCGACTCCGAAGCCGCCGCGTCCAGCAGAGCCGAGAACAGCCGCGTCTTGACGTACTTGGGCAGCAGCGCGCCCAGCAACGTCTCGGCGTTCGGCTCGAAGGAGTAGACCGACTGGAGCTTCGGCCGGTCCTCCTCGTACTCGATCTCCATCGGGGCGATGCGCTTCGCGGTCGGCTGCTGGCTCAGCATCGACTTGAACTCGGTGTAGACCACGTGCAGTTCGTCGACACCCTGGTTGCCGTCCTCAGTGCCCTCGAGGAAGGCCGGGACCAGCGTGTCACCCGCTTCCGCGGCGTTGACGTAGTGCGGGAGCTGCGAGAAGCCGCTCCACTCGCCGGAGATCTCCCGGCGGCGGAACCGGTAGTAGCTCGCGCCCTTGCGGCCGATGACGTAGAGCACCGGCTCCTTGCCCTCCGAGCGGAGCAGCGCCAGCAGTTCCTCGGCCGCCTTGAGCACGTTGGCGTTGTAGCCGCCGCACATGCCCTTGTCGCTGGTGACGACCAGGACGCCGGCCCGCTTGGGGGCCTTGCGCTCGGTCAGCAGCGGGTGGTCGAGGTTGGCCGACGCGCTCGCCAGCGCGGAGAGCACACCGGTGATCTCCTCGGCGTACGGCTTGGACGCCGCGACCCGGGCCTGGGCCTTGGCGAGCCGCGACGTGGCGATGAGCTCGTACGCCTTGGTGATCTTCTTGGTCGAGTTGACCGTTCGGATCCGTTGGCGCAGCTCGCGAATCTGTGCCGCCATGCCTACGTCACTTCTCGGTCGGAGCGGGTCGGTTGACCTTGACCGACTCGTGTCCGACCTTGTCGGCGTCCATCGCGTCCGCCGGGGCCTCGTTCACGACCGTGGCGCCGTTGGAAGCGGTGAACTGCTGCTTGAACGCGTTGACAGCGTCCACGATGCCCTTTTCGGTGTCTTCCGACAACTTCTTGGACTCGCGGATGCTCGACAGGATCACGTCGTGGCTGCGGCGCACGTGGTCGAGGAAGTCAGCCTCGAACCGGCGCACGTCGGCGACCGGGACGGAGTCGTAGTGCCCGTTGGTGCCCAGGTAGATGGAGACGACCTGCTCCTCCATCGGGACCGGCGAGTACTGCGCCTGCTTGAGCAGCTCGACGAGCCGCGCACCCCGGTCGAGCTGGGCCCGCGAGGCGGCGTCCAGGTCCGAGGCGAAGGCGGAGAACGCCTCCAGCTCGCGGAACTGGGACAGGTCCAGGCGCAGCGAGCCGGCGACCGTCTTCATCGCCTTGGTCTGCGCGGCACCACCGACGCGGGACACCGAGATGCCCACGTTGACGGCCGGCCGCACACCGGCGTTGAACAGGTCCGACTCCAGGAAGCACTGGCCGTCGGTGATCGAGATGACGTTGGTCGGGATGTAGGCCGACACGTCGTTGGCCTTGGTCTCGATGATCGGCAGGCCGGTCATCGAGCCCGCGCCCATCTCGTCCGACAGCTTCGCGCAGCGCTCCAGCAGGCGCGAGTGCAAGTAGAAGACGTCGCCGGGGTAGGCCTCGCGGCCCGGCGGGCGGCGCAGCAGCAGCGAGATGGCGCGGTACGCCTCGGCCTGCTTGGTCAGGTCGTCGAAGATGATCAGGACGTGCTTGCCCTGGTACATCCAGTGCTGGCCGATGGCCGAGCCGGTGTAGGGGGCGAGCCACTTGAAGCCGGCCGAGTCGGACGCCGGGGCGGCCACGATGGTGGTGTACTCCAGCGCGCCCGCCTCCTCCAGCGCGGTCTTGACGCCCGCGATGGTGGAGCCCTTCTGACCGATGGCGACGTACACGCAGCGGACCTGCTGCTGCGGGTCGCCCGACTCCCAGGCCTTCTTCTGGTTGATGATCGTGTCGATGCAGACCGCGGTCTTGCCGGTCTTGCGGTCGCCGATGATCAGCTGGCGCTGGCCGCGACCGATCGGGGTCATCGAGTCGATGGCCTTGATGCCGGTCTGCATCGGCTCGCTCACCGGCTGGCGCTGAAGGACCGACGCCGCCTGCAGCTCCAGGGCGCGGTTGTCGTCGGCCACGACGTCGCCCAGGCCGTCGATCGGCTGGCCGAGCGGGTTCACCACGCGGCCCAGGAAGCCGTCGCCGACCGGCACGGAGAGCACCTGGCCGGTCCGCTTGACCTCCTGGCCCTCTTCGATCTTGTCGAAGTCACCCAGGATGACCGCGCCGATCTCGCGCACTTCCAGGTTCAGGGCCACGCCGAGCACGCCGCCGGGGAACTCCAGCAGCTCGTTGGTCATGGTGCCGGGCAGACCCTCGACGATGGCGATGCCGTCGTAGGTCTCCGCGACGACGCCGACCTCTTCCCGGCTGACTTCCGGGGAGTAGGTCGAGACGTACTTCTCGATCGCACTGCGGATCTCGTCCGACGAGATCGTCAGCTCCGCCATGTCGTTCCTGCTCTCACTTCGTTTATGAGGAAAGGGGCTGGTGGGCCGCGGTTCCGGGGTGGTCAGCCGGCGAGGTCGCGGCGCAGTGCCGCCAGCCGACCGGCAACGCTTCCGTCGATGACCTCGTCGCCGATCTTGATCAGCAGACCGCCGCGCAGCGTGGGGTCGACCTCCACGTGCAGCGCGACCGGCCGGGAGTAGATCCGGGTCAACGTCGCCTCCAGGCGGTCCAACTGCGCCGCGTCGAGCTCGACCGCGGAGCGGATGTAGGCCACCGAGCGCTCCCGGCGCTTCGCCGCGAGCGACGCCAGGTCGGACAGGCCGTTCACGACGCCCTGGCCGCGCGGTTCGCGCACGAGCTGGTCGACCAGGACCTTGGTCGTCTCGTCCACCTTGCCCGCGACGAGGCCGTCGATCAGCGCGACCTTGCCGTCGGCCTCGGCCGCCGGGTCGGTCAGCGCCAGCTCCAGCTCGTAGTTCCCGGCGATGATGCGACCGAGTCGGAACAGCTCGTCCTCGACCGCGTCGAGCTTGCCGTCCCGCTCGGCCCGCACCAGCAGCGTGGTGCGGGCCAGTGACTCGACGCCGTCGACCAGCTCACGCGGGCTGGACCAGCGGGCGGTGACGACCGTGGCCAGCACCTGGACCGTGTCGCCGGAGACCTGGCCGCCGAGCAGGCCCCGCAGGAGCTGCTCCCGGCTCGCGGGCTCGGTCGACGACTCGGCCAGCGCCTGGCGCAGTGAGCGCTGCTTGGACAGCAGGCCGACGACCGCGAACAGCTCCGCACCCAGCTTGCCCAGGGCGGCGCTGTCCTCGGCGCCGTCGACAATCTCCAGCAGCCGCAGTTCGGCGGCGGCCAGCGCGTCGCGACTGGCGGCGTGCAGCGTCATCGGCGTTCCCTCACTTGGCGGCCGGAGCCGACGTGTTGTCCAGCTCGGAGAGGAACCGGTCGACGGTGCCCCGACGGCGCACCTCGTCCTCCAGCGACTCGCCGACGACCCGGTCGGCCAGGTCGATCGCGAGCTTGCCGAGCTCGCCGCGCAGTTCCGCGACGATCTGCGCGCGCTGGGTCTCCAGCTGGGTCTGGCCCTGCGCGACGATCCGCGCGGACTCCTCCTGCGCCTTGGCACGCAGCTCGCTGATGATCTGCTCGCCCTCGATGCGGGCGTCGTCACGGATGCGAGCGGCTTCGGCCCGCGCGTCGGCGAGCTGTGCCTTGTACTCCTCGAGCTTCTGCTGGGCTTCCGCCTGCGCCTGCTCGGCCTTCTCGATCCCGCCCTCGATCTTGGCGGCACGTTCTGCGTACAACGTCTCGAAGCGCGGGGTGACGAACTTCTTGATGACGAAGAAGAGCAGCAGGAACGCGATCAGGCCGACGATGATCTCAGTCGTGTGGGGGAGGACGGGGTTGATGGCCTCGCCCTCCGCCGCCAGGATGAGGGTCTTCATCACGACTCCTAATGCGCTGGACGGACGATCAGGCGTTGCTCGCGAGGAAGTACACGACGAAGCCGAGCAGCGCGAGGACCTCGACGATGGCGAAGGTCGTCCACGCGAGGCTCAGCAGCACACCGCGGGCCTCGGGCTGACGGGCGGTGCCGTTGATGACCGAGGAGAAGATCAGACCGACGCCGATGCCGGGGCCGATGGCCGCGAGGCCGTAGCCGATCGCGGCGAGACCCGCGTTGTTGACGGTCTTGACGGCATCCTGAGCAAGAACGATAGCGCTCACTTGTGCTGTTCCCTTTCACTTCGGTCCGCGAACGCTCGCGGATCGGAGGCTTGTTTTCTCAGTGCTCTTCCGCCAGCGCCGCGCCGATGTAGTTCGCGGACAACAGGGCGAAGATGTAGGCCTGGAGGACCATGATCAGCGCTTCCAGGAACGTCAGCGCGATGGCGAAGAGGAAGGCGATCGGGGCGACCACGACCGTGAAGCCACCGTTGAGCAGCAGGAACTCACCGGCGAGGGTGAAGACCAGCAGCAGCAGGTGCCCTGCGAACATCGCCGCGAAAACTCGGATGGCGAGCGTGAGCGGGTTCAGCAGGAACTTCTGGAAGAACTCGATCGGGATCAGCAGGATGAGCACGAACCACGGCGCACCGGGCGGCATGGTGGCGTGCTTCAGGTAACCGACGAAACCGTGGCGCTTGAACCCGACGTAGTGGTAGACCGGGTAGATCACCAGCACCGAGACGGCCAGCGGGAAGCCGATGTGCGACATCGTCGGGAACTGGATGAACGGGATGAGCCCGTACAGGTTGTTCACCAGGATGAAGGTGAACACCGTGAGGATCAGCGGGACGAACGGCTTGAAGTCCTTGCCGCCGATCTGCTCACGGGCGATGGAGTTGCGGCCGATGTCGTAGACCGACTCGGCGGCGAACTGGAACTTGCCCGGAACGAGCTTCAGGTTGCGGGTCGCGACGATGAAGAACGTCCCGATGATGATGACCGACAGCACCAGCAGGACCATGGGCTTGTCGACCGACCCGAAGATCGCCGGGGGGAAGAAGTCCTTCACACCGGGCGCGACGAACTCGCCGCCCGAGGCCAGCACCAACGAGGTCACTGTGTTCCTTCCGGTTCTCCCGGCCGGCGTTCACTCCGCCGGGGGAATCGTCACGATCGGGACAAACGTACCTTACGTACCGCACGCGCCCGCGAGAGGCACCCCTACCTAGCTGGGGCGTCCCGTCTGCGCGCACCGTACCAGCCGGTAGATCAGGTGCCGTCGGGGGTGGGGATGATCACCTGACTGCGACTGCGCTTGGAAGCGCGGACCTCCATGAAGGTCGCCACGACGATGGTCGCGGCCATGGTCAGCGCGAGGGCGTTCACGTGCAGCACCGGGAACTTCTGCAGCAGCACCATGACCACCACCAGCAGGATCAGCTTCCCGAGGAAGCCGCCGAACGCGGCGATCATGATGAACTGCACGGGCAGCGCGGCGGTGCGGTGCATCAGCCAGAGCGTGATCAACGAGCACGCGATGGCGAGCGCGCCGCCGATGAGCGCCGCGACGAGGCCGGGCACGCCGGCCAGCACGGTCCAGATCACCGCACCGATGGCGGCGGTCGCGAGGGCTGCCCAGATCAGGCCGCGGAACATCTCGCCCGCGAGCCGCTGGACGACCTTCTCGTGAGTCCACTCCTGGCTCATGTCACCCCTTCCCACAAGTCGCAACCGAGTGTAAGCGGCGCTCAGGTCACGCCTCGCGGTCGGGGTGGGGAAAGCCTTGCTACGCCCGGACCGGGACCGCCACCCGGCGGCGGGATCGCCGCCGTTCAGGTCACCGAGCGTGACAACCCGGCCGCCGACGGCACAGCCCGTGTTCCGACGACCGGCCGTGCCGCGCGGGGGCGGTCGGCGGTACGCGCGGCACCCGGCCGGAGTCAATTCTTGAGTGATTCTCACTACTCTTTGCAGTCACGCCCTGCACAACGCGAGTTCACCCTCGACACAACCACGCCCTGTCGCCCCGCACACGGCACGCCCAACGCGAGACGCGGGTGATCAGGTCCGGCGCAGCTCACGCAGCCGCGGCACGGCGGAGACCAGCAGCGCGAGCAGCAGGCCGGCGGCCAGGCACCACATGACGACGGTCGCGTCGAACAGGGTCAGCGACACCGTGCCGAACGCCAGCACGCCCGCCCACAGGTAGATCAGCAGCACCGCGCGGCGCTGGGAGTGGCCGATCTCCAGCAGGCGGTGGTGCAGGTGCATCTTGTCCGCGGAGAACGGGCTCTCGCCGCGCCGGGTGCGCCGGACGACCGCCATCAGCAGGTCGAGCATCGGCACGAACAGCACGGCCGCGACCACCAGCAGCGGGGACAGCAGGCCGAGCAGGTCAACGGTCTCGATCGACTGGAGGGAGCCGTAGTTGAGCTTGCCGGAGGCCGAGGTGACGGCGGCCGCGAGCATCAGCCCGATCAGCATCGAGCCGGAGTCGCCCATGAAGATCCGGGCCGGGTTGAAGTTGTGCGGCAGGAAGCCCAGGCACGCGCCGGCCAGCGTGGCGGCGATCAGCGCGGGCGGGTAGGAGCCGACGTCCCCGCCGTTCTTGGCCAGCACGCCGATGCAGAACGCGCAGGTGGCCACGGCGGCGATCAGGCCGATGCCGGCGGCCAGGCCGTCCAGGCCGTCCACGAAGTTCATCGCGTTGACCATCGTCACGGCGAGCAGCACGGTCAGCAGCGCGCCCTGGTTCTGGTCGAGCACCAGCAGCGAGCCCTGGCCTTCGTTGTCACCCCACGGCACCCAGAACACCAGCCACTGGAGGCCGAACAGGACCAGGATGCCCGCCGAGGTGACCTGGCCGGCCAGTTTCGTCAGGGAGTCCAGTTCGAACCGGTCGTCCAGCACGCCGACCAGGACGATGACGCCGCCGCCGGCGATCACCGCCCACGGGTCGTAGGAGAAGTCGAAGGCGGCGCGCAGCACGGGCAGCTGGTGGGCGAGCATCATGCCGCCCAGGACGCCGCCGTACATGGCGAGGCCGCCCATCCGCGGCATGGGCTTGACGTGCACGTCCCGCTGGCGCGGGTAGGCGACGGCACCGATCCGGAACGCGAGCGCCCGGACCAGGCCGACCAGCAGGAACGTGACCACGGCGGCGGTCAGCGCGACGAGCAGGTACTCCCGGACCGGGAGGACGGAAGAGGTGTCGGGCAACGGGCCCACTGGTGCTAGCCCCTCGGGGATGGGGTTTCGGACACTGCGGGTGCCACGCTACTCCGACCGGGAAGATCCACTAGCCGGCGACCTCGACTTCGATCCCGAGCACCTCGCGCACGTCGGCCAGCGGCACCGCGCCCTCGCGCAGCACCAGCGGGTCGGGCCCGGTGAGGTCGACGATGGTGGACGCCACGTTGTCCGTGCACGGCCCGCCGTCGAGGTAGACGCCGACGTCCTCGCCGAGCTGGTCCCACGCCTCCTGCGCGGTGCCGGCGGGCGGGAACCCGGACTTGTTGGCGCTGGACACGGCCATCGGGCCGACGTCGCGCAGCAGTTCCAGGGCGACCGGGTGCAGCGGCATCCGCAGCATCACCGTGCCCCGGGTGTGCCCGAGGTCCCAGGCCAGCGAGGGCGCGTGCTGCAGGACCAGGGACAGGCCGCCGGGCCAGAACGCCTCGATCAGCGCGCGGGCCTGCCGGGGCACCGACAGCACCAGGCCGTCGATCGTGGTCCACGAGCCGACCAGCACCGGGACCGGCATGTCCGGGCCGCGGCCCTTGGCTTCGAGCAGGTAGCGGACGGCCTTCGCGTCGAACGCGTCGCAGCCGATCCCGTAGACGGTGTCGGTGGGCAGAACCACCAGGCGCCCGGACCGCACCGCGCCGGCGGCGGCGGCGAGACCGGAGGTCCGGTCGGCGGGGACGGCGCAGTCGTAGAGCGTGCTCACGCAGTGATCCTGACACAACCGGGTGTCGGGAAGCCGTGGAGGTCACAGCCACTGTCCGCGATCTCGGATCTGGTCCGCCGAACGGGTGATAGCCACGGCTGGATCGCAGTGCCGGGATCGGCACGCCGTGAGTGGGCCGAAGCGCGGACGTCCGGCGTCGCGGAGCGCGGCGGGGCCACCGAGCGCGGGCAGCGGCGCGGTGAGGCGGGGCCACCGAGCGCGGGCAGCGGCGCGGTGAGGCGGGGCGGTGAGGCGGGGCGGTGAGGCGGGGCGGTGAGGCGGGGCGGTGAGGCGGGGCGGTGAGGCGGGGCGGTGAGGCGGGGCGGTGAGGCGGGGCGGTGAGGCGGGGCGGTGACGCGCGGGCCGCGGGAGGCGAGGAGGCGCAGTGAGGCGGCGGGGTCAGGTGCGGCGGGCGGTGGCGAAGCGGGGGCGGCCGGCCAGGTCTGGGTGGTCTTGGACGTCGGTCAGCACGCGGCGGGCGGCGAGCAGGGCGGGCACGGACTCGCCGTGCGTGTCGTCGTGCTCGATCGCCACGTGGCCGCCGGGCTTGAGCAGGCGGGCGGCGAGGCTGACGACGTGCCGGATGACGTCCAGACCGTCCGCGCCGGAGAAGACGGCGTCGTGCGGGTCGTGGTCGGCGACCTCCGGCTGCACCTCGGTGCCCTCGGGCACGTAAGGCGGGTTGCACACCACCAGGTCGACCGCACCCTCCAAATCGGACAGCACGCCGGGCGCGGTGACGTCGCCGGAGTGCAGCCGGATCGGCGTGTCGCCGGCTTCGACGCGGAGGTCGGAGTTGCGCCGGGCCCAGGCGAGGGCCACCGGGTCGCGTTCCACGGCGTGCACGGTCGCGCCCGGCAGGCGGTGCGCCACGGCCAGCGCCAGCGCTCCCGACCCGGTGCACAGGTCGACCACCAGCGGCGATCCGGACACTGTGGACAGCGCCCACTCCAGCAGCAGCTCGGTTTCCGGGCGCGGGACGAACACGCCGGGGCCGACGTCGAGGTCCAGGCCGCCCAGGTGCGCCCAGCCGGTGATGTGCTGCAACGGGATGCGCGTGACGCGCTCGCGCACCAGGTGGTGCAGCGCGTCCACCACCGGCGGGTCGACCAGCGGGATCAGCGGCAGGCGTGATCGCTCGACGCCCAGCACGTGGGCGGCGAGCAGCTCCGCGTCCGCCCTCGGGCTGTCGACGCCCGCCGCGGCCAACAAGCGTTCGGCTTCGAGCACGGCCAGCCGCAGCGGGTGTCGGGTCATGGGCAGAGCGTAGAGGCTAGAAGTTGATCATGTGCCCGGCCAGGCCGTGCACGGCTTCCTTGACGGCCTCGCCGAGCGTCGGGTGGGCGTGCACGTTGCGCGCCACCTCGTGCACGGTGAGGTCCCACTGCTGCGCCAGGGTCAGCTCGGGCAGGAGCTCGGTCACGTCCGGCCCGATCAGGTGACCGCCGAGCAGCTCGCCGTACTTGGCGTCGCTGATCAGCTTCACGAACCCGGCGGAGTCGCCGATGCCGTGCGCCTTGCCGTTCGCGGTGAACGGGAACTTGGCGACCTTGACGTCGTAGCCCTTCTCCCGGGCCTGCGCCTCGGTGTAGCCGAAGCTCGCGATCTGCGGCTGGCAGTAGGTCGCGCGCGGGATCATCACGAAGTCCAGCTCCTGGGTCTCCGCGCCGGCGATGGTCTCGGCGGCGATGACACCCATGGACTCGGCGGCGTGCGCCAGCATCAGCTTGGCGGTGACGTCCCCGATCGCGTAGACGTTCGGCACGTTCGTGCGACCACGGCCGTCCACGGCGATCGCGCCGCGCTCGGTCAGCTCGACGCCGGTGTTCTCCAGGCCGTAGCCCTGCGTGCGGGGCTGGAAACCGATGGCCTGCATCACCTTGTCGGTTTCGAGGACTTCCTGCTCACCGTTCTTGGAGACGGTGACGCGGACCTTCGCGCCGCTGTCGTCGATGGACTCCACGCGGGTGCCGGTGCGGACGTCGATGCCCAGCCGCTTGTAGCGCTTGGCCAGCTCCGCGGACACCTCCACGTCCTCCAGCGGCACCACCCGGTCGAGGAACTCCACGATCGTGACCTTGACGCCGTAGTTGTGCAGCACGTAGGCGAACTCGACGCCGATCGCGCCCGCACCGGCGATGACGATGCTCTCCGGCAGGTCGGAGGAGAGGATCTGCTCCTCGTAGGTGACGACCCGCTCGGACAGGGAGGTGTTGGGCAGCAACCGGGTCGTCGCGCCGGCCGCGATGATCACGTTGGCGAACGTGATCGTCTCGTCACCCACCTGGATGGTGTTGGCGTCGACGAACGTGCCCCGGCCGTTGTACTCGGTGATGCCGTTCTTCTTCATCAGGAAGTGCACGCCCTTGACGCGGCCGTCCGCGACCTTGCGGCTGCGGTCGAAGGCGGCGGTGTAGTCGAACTTGACCGTGCCGTCGACCTGGATGCCGTAGGTCTTCTGCTCGTGCGTGAACAGGTGGGCGAGCTCGGCGTTGCGCAGCAGCGCCTTCGACGGGATGCAGCCCAC
Source organism: Saccharothrix espanaensis DSM 44229 (assembly GCF_000328705.1). Lineage (NCBI taxonomy): Bacteria > Bacillati > Actinomycetota > Actinomycetes > Pseudonocardiales > Pseudonocardiaceae > Saccharothrix > Saccharothrix espanaensis. Next base: position 8,138,349 of record NC_019673.1, read on the forward strand.
GTTCAGGCAGACCCCGCCCCAGTAACGCTCCTCGACGACCGCCGTCTTCAGCCCGAGCTGGGCCGCGCGGATAGCGGCGACGTACCCGCCTGGCCCCGCACCGAGGACCACGACGTCAAAGTGTGCGCTCATACCGACACATTAGGTGCCCAGTTGGTCGGACAAGAACTCGATGGTGCGCCGCCACGCGTCGGCCCGCGCGGCGGCGGTGGCGCTCGGGGTGCCGCCCAGGTCGAACCGCACGCCCGGACCGGGCAGCACGGACAGCGTTGCCGGGCGGTGCGGCGGACCGGCGATCAGGTGTCCTGCCTCCGGGTACACCACGTGCTCGTGCCGGAAGGGGTGGCGGTGCAGCGCCAGCCGGCGTTCGGCGACCTCGCTCAGCTCGGCGCTGGGCCAGCTCCCGTCGCGCCCGGATGAGAGGAGCAACACACCGCCGGCGATCCGCTCGACCGGGATCTCGGCGGCCTCCGGGATGCCGTCGGACAGGTCGAACGCGGCCCGGAGAGCCACCGGCTCGCCCGCCACGACCTGGCGGCGCAGCTCCTCGGGGAGGTAGTAGGGCAGGTACGGCAGCGGCCGGCCCTGCCACGTCCACGAGGCCGCCTCGTGGTCGAGCTTCTGGAGCAGCCGGGTGCCGGGGCCGATGCACTGGGTCAGCACCCCCGACCCGACGACGCTGACGACCGCGCCGACCTCGGGGTGGGTGGCGGCGGCGAGCAGCGCCAGCTCACCCCCGCGCGAGCCGCCGAGGATCCCGATCTTGTCCGTCCGCCCGGCGAGGAAGGCGATGGCCTTGCCGACGTGCTCCACGGGGACGTGGACGAGGTCGTCCGGGACGTTCTCCGCGCCGAAGTAGGCCAGGGCGAGCGTGGTGAAGCCGTGACCGGCGAGCAGGGCGGCGTCCAGCTCGTGCCTGCCGCCTTCCGACCCGCCCAGGACGATGACCGCAGGGCGTTTCGCGGGCGTGGCCGGAGGCGTGACCTGGGGCGTGACCTGGGGCGTGACCGGGGGCGTGACCGGGGGCGTTCGCGCTTCGAAGAGGACGGCGGAGAGGTCGGGCAGTTCGGTGCGCGTGACGTCATCGGGGACGCGCAGGCGTTCGATCTCGACGGGAGGCGCGGGGTCCGCTTCGACGCGCGTGGGGTGCGGGGCGGCGCCGGTGGGGCTCATCGACCAGAACAGGCCCATCGGGTCGACGGCCCGGTAGCCGCCCTGGAGCGGGGTGTGCCTGGTCAGGTCGACCACGCCGCGCTCGTCGGAGCGGAAGACCGCCTCGGACCCGTGGTCACCGGTGGAGACGCGGACGGTGACCTCGGTGTCCGGCGGCAGGTCGGTGATCCTGATGTCGAGCGGTCGGTCCAGAGGGGCGCGCCGGGGACTCACCAGGATCTCCGCCATCGCGCCCTCCCGTCACCCGCCGGCGAGCCGTTCGGCCCGGTCGGCCGCCGCGAGCGCGTCGAGCACCGCGTCGAGGTCGCCGTCCAGGACCTGGTCCAGGTTATGCGCTTTGTACCCCACGCGGTGGTCGGAGATGCGCGATTCCGGGAAGTTGTAGGTGCGCACCCGCTCGGACCGGTCGACCGTGCGGATCTGGGTGCGGCGGGCGTCGGACGCCTCCTGCTGCGCCTTCTCCTCGGCCAGGACCTGGAGCCGGGACTGGAGGACCTGCATCGCGCGGGCCTTGTTCTGCAGCTGGCTGCGCTCGTTCTGGCAGGACACGACGATGCCGGTCGGCAGGTGCGTGATGCGCACGGCCGAGTCGGTGGTGTTGACGCTCTGGCCACCCTTGCCGGACGAGCGGAACACGTCCACGCGCAGGTCGTTCTCGTCGATCTCGATCTCGACGTCCTCGGTCTCCGGGAAGACCAGGACGCCGGCGGCGCTGGTGTGGATGCGGCCCTGGCTCTCGGTCACCGGGACGCGCTGCACCCGGTGCACGCCGCCCTCGTACTTGAGCCGCGACCACACGCCGTCCGGGGTGTCGGTCTTGGCCTTGATGGCGACCGTGACGTCCTTGAACCCGCCGAGGTCGGAGTCGGTGCCGTCGAGGACCTCGGCCTTCCAGCCGTGGCGCTCGGCGTAGCGCAGGTACATCCGCAGCAGGTCGCCGGCGAACAGGGCGGACTCCTCGCCGCCTTCGCCGGACTTGATCTCCAGGACCACGTCGGAGCCGTCGTGCGGGTCGCGCGGGAGGAGGAGCTCGGTGAGCTTCTCCTCGACCTTCGGGATGCGCAGGGTGAGCTCGTCCACCTCGGCGGCGAACCCGGAGTCCTCGGCGGCCAGCTCCCGGGCGGCCTCCAGGTCGTTGCGGGCCTGCTCCAGCTCACGGGCGGTGCGGACGATCGGGGTCAGCTCGGCGTAACGCTTGCCGAGTTTGCGCGCGCCTGCCTGGTCGGCGTGGACCGAGGGGTCGGCGAGCTTGGCTTCCAGCTCGGCGTGCTCGGCCAGCAGGGCTTCCAGGGTCACGGTTCGGCGCTCCGGTCTCGGGTGGTGCTCCGGGGTGGTGCTGGGGTGGTGCGGTGGTGGCGGGGTGCTGGGGTGCGGTGGTGGGGAGGGTGCCCAGGAAACAGCAACGGCGTCCACCCAGGGGTCTGGGTGGACGCCGTCGGTGCGACTACTTGCCCTTGCGCTTGCCGTAGCGCGCCTCGAAGCGCGCCACCCGGCCACCGGTGTCGAGGATCTTCTGCTTGCCGGTGTAGAACGGGTGGCAGTTCGAGCAGACCTCGACGTGGATGGAACCGGAGGACTTGGTGCTGCGGGTGGTGAAGGTGTTCCCACAACCGCAGGTGACCTCGGTCGTCACGTACTGGGGGTGAATGCCGGTCTTCAACGTCTTGTCCCTCTCTTCGGTGGCCGCCGGGTCCTCGGTGGTTGCGGGAACCACGGGTGAGGTGAACCGGAGCCGGACTCGACCTGACAGTCTGCCAGATGCGGTAGACGCTGGTGACAACGCCCAGGGGTCATGGGATGTTCCCGTGCCTGGTGGGACCGGTTGCCGGAGGCGTCGGCGGGGGCGTCCGGTGGCACGGGTCACGACCGTTGAGCGTTCGTGGTCGACCATTTGGCGCATGAGGTAACCGTTCGACTACCCAGAGCATCGCAGGCAGGTCAGCGGGCGCGAGACTGGGCGGGTGTTGTGCGCATCCGGACGCCCGCTGCGGGTGAGCACGTGGCTGGCGGTGCCGTTCCTGTTCGGCAGTGCCGTGCTGGGTCTCACCGGCCTGGCGGGCCTGCTGGTCGGCGCGCCCCGCGACATCGCCCTGTCGAGCCCCCTGTTCGGGGCGTCGGTCGCGGTGGGAGCGGCGGGAAGCGGGATGGTCGCCTGGCGCGCGGCCTGGCAACAGGTCTGGCTGCGCTGGGGCTACCCGACCGGACTGTTCGGAGTGGGCATAGCCGTCGACGGCGTCCGCCTACCGGTCGTGGGAGTGGTGGCCGTGGGCATACCGGTGGTGGTCCTGCTCGTGGCCCAGTACGTGTCGGAGAGGCGCCGGACAGCCGAGTCGTCGGACGAGCAGTTCGCCGCCGGCCGTGGCTGTCAGTAACCGCGCTGCCGATTGCTTGCGACAAGTCGCGGGCGACGGGCGACGGCCGAACAGGCGACGGCAGGCTAGGGCGTGGGGAATGTCGGTGGTTGGTGGGATGATTGTGTTGGGGGCCGGAGGCCGGCGCCCATTGCGCTTACATGGCGCTGACCAGCGGTTTTACTGCGGCTGGGCTTTGCATGAGTCCTGACGTGACGAAGCGGGGCGCGTGAAGCAAAAGCGTAAAGAGTCCTCGCCGGACGGGCGAGCCGCCAAGGATGACGGCGGTGGTGCGGTGGGCGTCGTGTCATCCCCGTATGGCCCGGTCGGAGACAACCACGACGGTGTCATACGGCAATGCCGCTAAGTTAGTGTCCTTACGGTAGAATTCAGCCATGGCGCGTGCTGGGCAGAAGAAAGCGTCGGTTGCGGTCGGCGAAGATGTCCGGCTTGTCGACCGGGTTTCGCTCGGTGTTCTGGCCGAGGTGGTTTCGCGGGACTTGATCGAGGAGGTCCTGGACGAGACCGGGAAACGCGAGCAGCGGACGCGTCTGCTTCCGGCGCATGTGATGGTGCGGTTCTGTCAAGCGATGTGCCTGTTCTTCGACGACGACTACGAGGAGGTCATGCGGAAACTCGTCGGCTCGTTGAAGTCGATGGGTCGTGGCGCGGTGATGGCATGTTCCGTCGACCTCGGCGGTGGCGCAGGCACGGCAGCGTCTCGGGTCCGAGCCGTTGCGCGTGTTGTTCGAGCGGGTCGCGGTGCCGGTCGCCGGGCCGGGTGCCCATGGGGCATGGCTGAGGTCGCGGCGGGTCATGGCCGTGGACGGTGTCATGCTCGATCTCCAGGACACGCCGGAGAATGTCGCGGAGTTCGGCAAGAGCGGAAACGACCACAAAGCAAGTGGGTTCCCCCAGGCGTTGGTGGTGGCGTTGGCCGAATGCGGGTCGCATGCGATCGTCGATGCCGTGATCAGTGGCTACCGCGGTGACGAGAAAGCCTTGTCCCGATCGTTGCTCGGCTCGGTCGAGGCCGGGATGCTGGTCACCGCCGATCGGAACTTCTACAGCTACTCGCTCTGGGAGGATTTCCTCGACACTGGCGCCGACCTGCTCTGGAGGATCGGCTCCGGGGTCGAGCTGCCCGTGCTGAAATGGCTTTCCGACGGCTCCTTCGACTCGATCCTGCTGAACCCTCAGGTCCGCGCCGGACGACGCCGACAGGTGATCGCCGACGCCGCCGCCGGGAAGACCGTCAGCCCCGAGCAGGGATTCCGGGTCCGGGTTGTGGAATACGAAGTACCCGACCGGGAGGGCAACGGTACCGGCGAAGTGATCTGCTTGGCCACCACTATTCCGGAACCATCGGAAGCCACTGCCGCCGAACTGGCCTGGTGCTATCACCAGCGGTGGGAGATCGAGTCCGTTTTCAACGAGATCAAGACGCATCAACGCGGTAACGCCCGGATACTGCGGTCGAAATCGCCGGACATGGTCCGTCAGGAGATCTGGGCATTCCTGCTCACTCATTACGCCATCCGCAGTCTGATGAGCCGGGCTGCCGACGAGGCCGATGTCGACCCCGACGAACTGTCCTTCATCCGCACTCTCCGCGTCGTCCGCCGCCAGGTCACCGCTCAGGCGGATTTTTCCCCCTGACCACCGCTGGCGAGCACTTGTCGACACCTTCGAGGAAATCCTCTGGAGACCCACACGAAGACGTCGCAACCGTACCTGCGCTCGCGTTGTCAAACGCGGACGCCACAACTCCTACCGCGTCAAACGACCTGAACACCGCAGCATCAGGCATGACGGAACACCGACCATCAAGCTCCGCTCACCCGCCCTAACTTAACGGCATTGCCGTATGGCCCGGTCGGAGACAACCACGACGGTGTCATACGGTCATGGCGACAGCAGATTTGATCTCGCCCGTCGAGTAGTGGGGTCGTTCGTATGGCCGGTGGCCCGTTGTTGTCGTTCGAGGAGCGGGAGCTGGTCTCCCGGGAGTTGAGTCGGAACGCACGTTGTTCGACCCGTGTCCTCGGGACGCTTCTGGGTCGGCATCATTCGACGGTGGCGCGGGAGATCGCCGCGAACGGGGGCCGCCGTGGTTACCGGGCGGTGCGGGCGCAGTGCCGGGCGGCGGACAATCGTCGGCGGCCCAGGCTGCGTAAACTGGAATCGTCGGCCCGGTTGCACGATGCGGTGAACACCGGACTCCGGGAGAAGTGGTCGCCGCGTCAGATCGGCCGGCGGCTGCGCCTGGACCACCCGGACGACCCGGAGATGCGCGTGTCGCACGAGACGATCTACCAGAGCCTCTACCTCCAGGCCCGGGGCGAACTGCGCACCCAACTGAAACTCGCGCTGCGCCGTGGCCGTGTCCAGCGGGTCGACCGCACCCGGCCGGCGGCCGCCCGCCAGTACATCAAGGACATGGTCCGCATCAGCGACCGGCCGAAAGAGGCCGACGACCGCGCGGTCCCGGGCTTCTGGGAAGGCGACCTGATCATCGGACGCGGCAACGCCTCGCAGATCGCCACCCTGGTCGAACGCACCACCCGATTCGTCATGCTGGTCCGCATCCCGCACGACCGCAACGCCCAACGCGTCGCCACCCTCCTCGCCCGAAAAATGGAGACCCTGCCCGAGTTCCTGCGCCGCAGCGTCACCTGGGACCAGGGCCGCGAAATGGCCCGCCACGCCTACTTCACCATCCGCACCGGCATCCCGGTCTACTTCTGCGACCCCCACAGCCCCTGGCAACGCGGCAGCAACGAAAACACCAACGGACTACTCCGCCAGTACTTCCCCAAAGGCACCGACCTGTCCGTCCACACCCAGGCCGACCTCGACAAGGTCGCAGCCGAGATGAACGGCCGCCCCCGCCACACCCTCGACTGGCGCAAGCCAATCGAGGTCTACAACGACCTGGTCAACACCCACACGTCGCCATGACCACTTGACCCCACCCACCCTTGGCTGGTCAGTGCAAGCGAAGGGCGTGCTTGCACTGACCAGCCAAGCGCGGTTCGCTGGCGCGCGGGCCATACGGGGATGACACGACGCGGTGGGTGGATTGTGCGCTGCGCGCGCTGGTGGGTGCTGAATGCGGAACGGCCCGCCTGACCGTGGGGTCGGGCGGGCCGTTTGCCGACTGGGTCAGTCGTTGTCGGCGCCTGGCGTCGTCTTCGCCACCTGCATCAGGAACTCGATGTTGGTGCGGCTCTTGCGAAGGCGGTCCAGCAGGAGGTCGATCGCCTGCTGGCTGTCCAGGGCGTGCAGGACCCGGCGGAGCTTGTGCATGACCGCTAGCTCGTCGGGCGACAGGAGCAGGTCTTCCTTGCGGGTGCCGGACGAGTCGACGTCCACCGCGGGGAAGGTGCGCTTGTCGGCGATCTTGCGGTCGAGCTTGAGTTCCGCGTTGCCGGTGCCCTTGAACTCCTCGAAGATCACGCTGTCGCCCGCGGAGCCCGTTTCGACCAGGGCCGTGGCGATGACGGTGAGGCTGCCGCCGCCCTCGATGTTGCGGGCCGCGCCGAGGAAGCGCTTCGGCGGGTAGAGCGCCGTCGAGTCGACACCACCGGACAGGATCCGGCCGCTGGCCGGGGCCGCCAGGTTGTACGCACGGCCCAGGCGGGTGATCGAGTCCAGCAGGACGACCACGTCGTGACCCATCTCGACCAGGCGCTTCGCCCGTTCGATGGCCAGCTCGGAGATCGTCGTGTGGTCCGACGGCGGCCGGTCGAAGGTCGAGGCGATGACCTCGCCCTTCACCGAGCGCTGCATGTCGGTGACCTCTTCGGGCCGCTCGTCCACCAGGACCACCATCAGGTGGCACTCCGGGTTGTTCTTCGTGATCGCGTTCGCGATCGACTGCAGGACCGACGTCTTGCCGGCCTTCGGCGGGGACACTACGAGCGCGCGCTGGCCCTTGCCGATCGGCATCACCAGGTCGATGACGCGGGTCGTCAGGATGTGCGGCTCGGTCTCCAGGCGGAGGCGCTCGTTCGGGTACAGCGGCGTCAGCTTGGTGAAGTCGGGGCGGTTCTTCGACTCCTCCGGGTCCAACCCGTTGATCTTGTCCACGCGGACCAGCGGGTTGAACTTCTGGCGCTGCTGCTCGCCGTCGCGCGGCTGGCGGACGGCACCGATCAGGGCGTCGCCGCGGCGCAGGCCGTACTTGCGGACCAGCGACAACGACACGTAGACGTCGTTCGGGCCGGCCAGGTAGCCGGACGTGCGGACGAACGCGTAGTTCTCCAGGACGTCGAGGATGCCCGCCACGGGGAGCAGGACGTCGTCGTCGCGCACCTCGGTGTCGGTGCCGGGGCCCGCGCCGTCGCCACGGCCGCCGCGGCGGCGGCGGTCGCGGAAGCGACGGCCCCTGCGGCCGCCTTCCTCGTCGTCGCCGTCGTCCGGGACGTTCTGCACGTTCTGCCGGTCGCGGTCACCGCGGTCGCGGTCCCGGTCCCGGTCTCGGTTGCGGTCGCCACGGCCCTCGCGGTCGCCACGGCCGTCACGGTCGCCCCGGTCACGGTCGCGGTTGCGGTTGCCGCGTTCGTTGCGGTCACCGCGGTCGCCGCGGTCCTGGCGCTCGTTGCGGTCGTGGCGCTGGTCGCCGCCGCGGTCCTGCTGCGGGCGGTCCTGGTGCTGCGGCTGCTGCTGGGGCGGGGCGTCGGCGGTGGGCGCGGTGGCGGCGGCCGGCTGGGCCGCCGCTTCCGGGCTGCCCGACGGGCGGTTCGAGGACCGGCGGCGGCGGTTGCCCCGGCGGTTGCCCTCGTCGTCGGACTGCGCGGGGCGGTCCGCCACGTCGAGCTGCTGCTGGGTCGGCTTCTCCACGGGCTTCTCGGCCACGGGAGCGGCGGCCGGCTTCTCGACCACCGGCTTCTCGGCGACGGCCGCCTTCTTCTCGGCCTTGGGCGGCGTCGCGGCACTGCCCCGACCGGAGGTGCCGCCCTGACGCTCCTTGATGGCCGCGATGAGGTCGCCCTTGCGGAGTCCGGCGGTGCCGGTGATACCGAGCTGACCTGCGAGTTCACGAAGTTCGGCGAGCACCATGCCGGAAAGGCCCGCGCGCTTGCGCGGCGGGGCGCTGCCGTTCGAAGGGGTTGACAGAGCGTTCTCCTCGGCTCCGGAACTGGCAGCGGCGTTGGGAGCAGCAGGAGCTTCGCTGCTCAGCACATCAGTGTTGCTCACACATGTCCTTCCTGACCGGACCGCGCCTCCTACGCGGACCAGCGGACCTGCCGTCCGACGGAATGCGGACAGGCAGTTCGCCTGCGTCTCGGAGGACTTCGTCCGCGCGAAAACGCGCACAGATACGGAGTCCACCGGCACGAGACGTTCTCGGTCACACGGCGAGCGGGTGCCTTCCAGCGCCAACCCCGTCCATACGGCACAGGGCCAAGTCACTGGAGGAATGCGATCCGGAGCGAATGTCCGGGCACCACACCGGCGCCCGTGCGCGCGGTGACTGATGGCCCCGAGGGTAGACGCCGGTCCGGCCAGGTGCAACAACCAGGGCTCGGCGCGTCGTATCACTCAACCGAGTGGCGCAACCCGGACTCCCTCGGTGTCGACCGGGACGTGGTGCGGCGTGAAACCGCTCACGTCGATGCCTTCGGGGAGCTTGCCGTCCTCGGGCAGGGCCAGCACGGTGGGGCCGGCACCGGAGACCGCGGCCGGGACCCCGGCTTCCCGGAGGGCCTTGACCAGGGCGTACGTGGCCGGCCAGGCGGATTCCCGGTAGGGCTCGTGCAGGCGGTCGTCCAGTGCGGAGAGGAGGAGTTCAGGGTTCTCGGTGAGGGCGTGGACGGCCAGGGCCGAGCGGGCGGCGGCGAAGGCGGCGTCGGCGTGCGGGACCGTGGGGGGCAGCAGGCCGCGGGTGGTGCGGGTCGCTGATTCCTGTTCGGGGATCAGGACCACGGGGGCCAGCGCGGGGTGCGGGTCCAAACGCACCGCGCGGTAGCGGTCACCCTCCGTCCACGCGACGGCCACGCCGCCGAACATCGCGGCGGCGGCGTTGTCGGCGTGGCCCTCGAACTCGGCGGCCAGTTGCAACGCGGCCGTGTCCAACTCGTGGCCGGCCAGGGCGTACGCGGCGGCGATGCCCGCCACGACGGCGGCCGAGGACGAGCCCAGGCCGCGGGCGTGCGGGATGGCGTTGCGACAGCGCAGGTGCAGGCCGGGGACGGGGCTGCCGAGGCGGGTGGTCGCCGCCGTGAAGGCGCGGACGACCAGGTGGGACTCGTCCGCGGGGACGGTCGCGGCACCCTGGCCGACCACCTCGATGGTGAGGCCGGATTCCGTTGTGCGGAATTCGACCTCGTCGTGCAGGCCCAGCGCCAGGCCCAGGGCGTCGAAGCCGGAGCCCAGGTTGGCGGTGGAGGCCGGGACGGTGACGCGGACGGCGGTCATGCCAGTTCCAGCGCCGTGGCCACCGCGCCGGGGTCGACCGGGACCGGCTCGACCTCGGGCATGCCGCCCAGCGCCGTGTCCGGGTCCTTCAGGCCGTGGCCGGTGACCGTGCACACCACCAGCGAGCCCTTCGGCAGGCGGCCGTCTGCGGTGGTCGCGAGCAGGCCCGCGACGCTGGTCGCGGAGGCCGGCTCGACGAAGATGCCCTCGCGGTTGGCCAGCAGGCGGTACGCCTCCAGGATCTTCTCGTCGGTGACCGCCTCGAACAGGCCACCGGACTGCTCCTTCGCGGTGACCGCGCCGGTCCACGACGCCGGGCTGCCCACCCGGATGGCGGTGGCGATGGTCTCCGGGTTCGCGACCGGCTCGCCGAGCACGAGCGGCGCGGAGCCGGCCGCCTGGAAGCCGAACATCCGGGGCGTCGACGCGACCACGCCCTCGGTCGCGTAGTCGGAGTAGCCGCGCCAGTACGCGGTGATGTTGCCGGCGTTGCCGACCGGCAGGCAGTGCACGTCCGGCGCGCGGCCGAGCACGTCGCAGATCTCCCACGCGGCGGTCTTCTGGCCGATCAGCCGGACCGGGTTCACCGAGTTGACCAGGGTGATCGGGTACTCGGCCGAGGTCTTGGACGCCAGTTCCAGGCAGTCGTCGAAGTTGCCGTCGATCTGCAGGATGCGCGCGCCGTGCGAGACCGCCTGGGCGAGCTTGCCCAGGGCGATCTTGCCGCGCGGCACCAGCACGGCGGCGGTGAGCCCGGCCTTGGCCGCGTAGGCCGCGGCCGACGCGGAGGTGTTGCCGGTCGACGCGCAGATGACCGCCTTGATGCCGCTGGCCAGGGCGTGCGTCATGGCCACGGTCATGCCGCGGTCCTTGAACGAGCCGGTCGGGTTGGCGCCCTCGACCTTCACGTACACCTGGCACCCGGTCACGTCGGACAGGTAGTCCGAGGCCACCAGGGGCGTGCCGCCCTCGTGGAGGGTGACGACCCTGGCCCCCGGGGGGAGCTGGATCCGGTCCGCGTAGGCGTGGATGATGCCGGGCCACCCCGGTCGCACGCCCGCTTGGATCGTCATGACTCTTCGCCTTCCACCCGCATCACGCTGACCACTTCCCGAACCACGGGCAGTCCGCCGATCTTGTCCACGGTCGACCGCAGTGCCGCGTCGGTCGCGGCGTGGGTGACGATCACCAGGCTGGCGTCGTCCACCCGTCCCTCCTGCCGGACCGCGGCGATGCTCACGTCGTGTTCCGCGAACACCGCCGCGACCTGCGACAGCACACCTGGCTTGTCGGCCACGTCGAGGCTGATGTGGTACTTCGTCGAGGCGTGGCCCATCGGCCGCACGGGCAGGGCCGCGTAGGCCGACTCGCGCGGGCCGCGCCCGCTGACGACCTTGTTGCGGGCCACCGCGACGAGGTCGCCGAGCACCGCGCTGGCCGTGGGCGCGCCGCCCGCGCCCTTGCCGTAGAACATCATCTCGCCCGCCGCGTCGGCTTCCACGAACACCGCGTTGAACGCGCCGTTGACGCCCGCGAGCGGGTGCGACCTGGGGATCATCGCCGGGTGCACGCGGACCGAGATGCTGTCGGTGCCGTTGTCGGTGACCCGCTCGCAGATGGCGAGCAGCTTGACCGTGCGGCCCAGGCCCTTGGCGGCGGCGATGTCGGCGGCGCTGACCCCGGCGATGCCCTCGCGGTGCACGTCCGCAGCCGTCACCCGGCTGTGGAACGCCAGCGACGCCAGGATCGCGGCCTTCGACGCGGCGTCGAACCCGTCCACGTCGGCGGTCGGGTCGGCTTCGGCGTAGCCCAGGCGGGTGGCTTCCTCCAGGGTCTCGGCGTAACCCGCCCCGGTGGAATCCATCCCCGAGAGGATGAAGTTCGTGGTGCCGTTGACGATGCCCATCACCCGGGTGATGCGGTCGCCGGCCAGGGACTCGCGCAGCGGGCGCAGCAGCGGGATCGCGCCCGCCACCGCCGCCTCGAAGTACAGGTCCGCGCCGGCGGCGTCGGCGGCCTCGAACAGCTCGCCGGAGTGCTCGGCGAGCAGCGCCTTGTTCGCGGTCACCACGGACTTGCCCGCCTTGAGCGCCTTGAGCAGCCACGTCCGCGCGGGCTCGATCCCGCCGACCACCTCGACCACGACGTCCACGTCGGACTCGACCAGCGCGTCGACGTCGGTGGTGAGCAGCTCGGCGGGCACCTCGCGGTGCTTGTTCGGCTTGCGCACCGCGATGCCGGCCAGCTCGACGGGCGCGCCGACCCGCGCGGTCAGGTCCGCCGCCTGGTCGGTCAGCAGCCGGACCACCTCGGTGCCGACCGTGCCGCAGCCGAGCAGCGCGACTTTGATCGGTTTACGGCCAGGCACGTCATACCTCCAGGCGGAACAGGTCTTCCTCGGTCTCCCGGCGCAGCAGCAACCGGGACTGGCCTTCCGCGACCGCGGCGAGCGCGGGGCGGGGCAGCCGGTTGTAGCCACTGGCCATGGAGTAGCAGTAGGCGCCGGTGGCGGCGACCGCGATCAGGTCGCCGGGCGCGAGGTCGTCGGGCAGCCAGCAGTCCCGCACGACCACGTCACCGGACTCGCAGTGCTTGCCGACGACCCGGCACAGGACGGCCTTCGCGCCGTCCTCGGCCTTGCGGGACACCAGCTTGCAGTCGTACACGGCGTCGTACAGGGCGGTGCGGATGTTGTCGCTCATGCCGCCGTCGACGCTGACGTACCGGCGGATCGCGCCGGCGTCGAGCAGGACGTCCTTGATGGTGCCGACCTCGTAGACGGTGACCGTGCCGGGGCCGACGATGGCCCGGCCGGGCTCGACCGCGACCTTCGGCGCGGGCAGCCGGGCGTGCTCGGACTCCTTGGCCACGATGTTGTGCAGCTGCCGGGCCAGTTCGGCGGGCGGCGGCGGGTCGTCGTCCGGGGTGTAGGCGATGCCGAGGCCGCCGCCCAGGTCGACGGTGGTCACGTGCTCCAGCACGCCCGCGCCGTGCTCGTCGCGCAGCTCGGCGAGCAGGCCGATCACCCGGCGGGCGGCGACCTCGAAGCCGCTGGCGTCGAAGATCTGCGAGCCGATGTGGCTGTGCAGGCCGATCAGGCTCAGCCCCTCGGCCTTGAGCACCCGGCGGGCGGCCTCGGCGGCGTCGCCGGAGGACAGCGAGAAGCCGAACTTCTGGTCCTCGTGGGCGGTCGCGATGAACTCGTGGGTGTGCGCCTCGACGCCGACCGTCACCCGGATCATCACCGGCTGCACGACCGCGCGATCCCGCGCGACCTGGTCCAGCCGGGCGATCTCGTGGAACGAGTCGAGCACCACGGCGCCGACACCCGCTTCGACGGCGGAGGTCAGCTCGGCGACGGACTTGTTGTTGCCGTGCAGGGCGATCCGCTCGGGCGGGAACTCGGCGCGCAGCGCGATGGCCAGCTCGCCGCCGCTGGCCACGTCGATGCTCAGGCCCTCCTCGGCGACCCACCGGGCCACCGCGACGGACAGGAACGCCTTGGACGCGTAGTGCACGCGCGTCGGGTCGCCGAACGCCTCCGCGTGCTCGCGGCAGCGGGACCGGAAGTCGGCCTCGTCCATCACGAACAGCGGGGTGCCGAACCGCTCGGCCAGTTCCCGCACGTCGACGCCGGCGAACTCGACCGCGCCGGTGTCGTTGCGGGAAGCGTTGCGCGGCCACACGTTCGGGTGGAGCTTGTCGAGTTCCTCCTGGCCGGCCGGGCGGTTGCCGGCGGTGTTGGAGGGGATCAGGACGTCGGCGTGCCGGGGACCGGCGGGGTGCGCGCGCATCACATCCGCTCCGGGGCCGTGACGCCGAGCAGCCGGAGGCCGTTGGCGAACACCTGGCGGGTCGCCACGCACAGTTGCAGGCGGGCCCGTTGGACGTCGGTCGGGTCGTCGTCGCCGCGCGGCAGCACTCGGCACTCCGGGGTGTCGTAGAAGCGGTGCAGGGTGCCCGCGAGCTCTTCCAGGTAGCGGGCGACGCGGTGCGGTTCGCGCAGCTCCGCGGCGGTGGCCACGACCCGGGGGAACTCGCCGACGGTGCGGATGAGGTCGCCCTCGCGGTCGTGCCGGAGCAGCTCGAACGAGTCGTTCGGCGTCATCCCGAGGTCGGCGGCGTTGCGCAGCACCGAGCTGATCCGCGAGTGCGCGTACTGCACGTAGAACACCGGGTTGTCGTTGCTGCGCTTGCGCAGCAGGTCGAGGTCGATGTCCAGCGACGAGTCGGCCGACGAGCGGGTCATGGCGTACCGGGCGGCGTCCACGCCGACCGCGTCGACCAGGTCCTGCATCGTGATCACGGTGCCGGCGCGCTTGCTCATCCGGACCGGCTTGCCGTCGCTGACCAGGTTCACCATCTGGCCGATCAGCACCTCGACCGTCCTCGGGTCGTCGCCGACGGCCGCTGCGGCGGCCTTGAGCCGGCCGATGTAGCCGTGGTGGTCCGCGCCGAGCATGTAGATGCACAGGTCGAAGCCGCGTGCGCGCTTGTCCAGGAAGTACGCGATGTCGCCGGCGATGTAGGCCGGGTCGCCGTCGCTCTTGATGACCACCCGGTCCTTGTCGTCGCCGTACTCGGTGGACCGCAGCCACCAGGCGCCGTCCTCGAAGTACAGGCCGCCGGACTCCTTGAGCTGGTCGATGGCCTTGCTCACGGCACCGGACTCGTGCAGCGAGTTCTCGTGGAAGTACACGTCGAAGTCGGTGCCGAAGTCGTGCAGGTCCCGCTTGATCTCCTCGAACATGAGGTTCACGCCGATCCGGCGGAACACCTCGTGGCCGTCCTCGGCGGACAGCGCGCCGGGCTCCCGCTTGAGCACCTCGGCGGCGATGTCGGTGATGTAGCCGCCCGCGTAGCCGTCCTCGGGGGCGGGCTCGCCCTTCGCGGCGGCCATCAGGGACCGGACGAACCGGTCGATCTGCGCGCCCGCGTCGTTGAAGTAGTACTCCCTGGTCACGGCGCCGCCACTGGCCGCGAGGACGCGGCCGAGCGCGTCGCCGACCGCGGCCCAGCGGGTGCCGCCGAGGTGGATCGGGCCGGTGGGGTTCGCCGAGACGAACTCCAGGTTGACCTTGACGCCGGCCAGCTGGTCGCCGGTGCCGTAGGCGGTGCCCTTGGCGAGGACCTCGCGGACGATCTCGCCCTGCGCGTCGGCGGCCAGCCGGAGGTTGAGGAAGCCGGGGCCGGCGACGTCGACCGAGGCGATGGCGTCGGTGCCGGTCAGCGCGTCGGCCAGCCAGCCGGCCAGGTCGCGGGGCACGACGCCGAGCTTCTTGGCGACCTGGAGGGCCAGGTTGGTGGCGTAGTCGCCGTGCTCGGGGTTGCGGGGTCGCTCGATGGTCACCGTCGCGGGCAGGGCGGCGGGGTCGAGGCCGCGGGTGGACAGCACGTCCACGGCCGTCGCACGGACCAGGTCAGCGAGCGCAGCGGGAGTCACCCGTTAAGTCTAGGGAAGCGTTCCCGCTGGTCTCGACCGGGATACGCGTCCCGAGGAGTGAGAGGTCGGCCACCCGGGCAACTGTTAACGACCACCCGTGGTGACCGGCAGTTGACGGCGAC
Source organism: Saccharothrix espanaensis DSM 44229 (assembly GCF_000328705.1). Classification (NCBI taxonomy): domain Bacteria; kingdom Bacillati; phylum Actinomycetota; class Actinomycetes; order Pseudonocardiales; family Pseudonocardiaceae; genus Saccharothrix; species Saccharothrix espanaensis. Next base: position 8,153,861 of record NC_019673.1, read on the forward strand.
CAGACACCCGTTCCCTACACTGGCCCGCGGCATGGGCGTATGACGACTGACCTGAGGCGGACATGACCAGCGGCAAGAAGACTAAGGCCACGCGTTCCAGCGTGGCGGCGGCGCGGTCCTCGGTGGTGGCGAACAAGCCGAAGCCGTGGGGCACCATCATCGCGGTGATCGCCGTATTGGCGCTGGCGGGAACGGTGTTCGGGTACGCGTACGCGCAGATCTCGGAGAAGAACGACCGCGAGGCGGCGCTCGCGAGATGGAACCCGTCCGAGGAGAACAAGGACCCCTCGGACCAGATCCAGGGCGTGGTCAAGAAGGACTACAAGGCCGGCAAGCACGTGCAGCCGACCCAGCGGGTGGGCTACGACCAGTCACCGCCCTTCGGTGGTCCGCACGACGGCGCGTGGGCGAACTGCACCGGCATCGTGTACCCGAAGGCCGTGCGGACCGAGAACATGGTCCACTCGCTGGAGCACGGCGCGGTGTGGATCGCGTACAACCCGGCCCAGATCACCGGTGAGCCGCTGACCAAGCTGCAGAAGAAGGCCGAGGGCCAGCAGTACACGATGATCTCGCCGTACCCCGGCCTCGACAAGCCGATCTCGCTGCAGGCGTGGGGCCACCAGCTCAAGGTGGAGAGCGCGGACGACGAGCGCATCGACCAGTTCATCCAGTCGCTGCGGCGCAACCAGTTCACCTACCCGGAGATCGGCGCGGCCTGCGACTCGACCACGTTCGACGTCGACAACCCGCCGCCGTTCGTGGCCGAGAAGCCGGGCGCGGACGCGGTGCCGATGGACGGTGGCACCGAGGACCAGGCCGAGACCGGTGGCACGCCGCCGGCCACCGGCGCCGTGCCGCCGACCACCCAGCCGAGCAGCTGATCTTGACGTCGGAGGACACCGCGCCGCAGCAGCGCGGCAGCACCACCGCCACCAGGGCCGTCGTGGTCACGGTGGCGGTGGTCGCCGTCCTGCTGCTCGGCGCGGCGGTCGGGTTGCTGATCCAGCTGCCCGGCTCCGACTCGGCCGGTGCGCCGGGCCGCGACTCGGTCGACATCGGGTTCACCCAGGACATGGCGGTGCACCACCTGCAGGGCATCACCATGGCGAACACCGCACGGGACAAGACCGCGAACCCGGCCATCCGCCAGCTCGCGTTCGACATCGAGTCGACGCAGCTGGAGCAGGTGGGCCGGATGAAGGGCTGGCTGTCCCTGTGGGGCGCGCCCGAGCAGTCGTCGGACGGCACCCACATGAAGTGGATGGAGTCGTCCTCGCACGACCACACCGGGTCGTCGAGCGCGGGCCAGACCGGGCTGATGCCGGGGATGGCCACCTCCGAGGAGCTGGCCAGGCTGCGCTCGCTGTCCGGCACCGAGTTCGACGTGTACTTCCTCCAGCTGATGCTGCGCCACCACCAGGGCGGCGCGCCGATGGCCCAGTACGCGGCCACGCACGCCGGCGTCCCGGTGGTCCGCACGCTCGCCGACAACATGCTCAAGTCGCAGTCGAGCGAGAGCGAGTACATGAAGCAGCTGATCGCCGAGCGCGGCGCGGCTCCCCTGCCGTAGCCCGGACGCACTCGTGCCCCCCGGTGCGGAGGCCGGAGGGCACGAGGATTCGCGGTGTCGGTTCGTGGGCCCCGCTCGCGGGGCGCGCTCTTCAGGTGCGGGGCACCGGGGTCATGACCAGGTCGACCGGGTAGGCCGCGGTGGTGAACTTGGTGCGGACCTTCGTGCCGGGCACCTGCACCAGCCGCCAGCGGGCCGCGACGGTGGCCAGCGCGATGACGATCTCGGTCTGCGCGAACACGTTCCCGATGCACTGGCGGGCGCCGCCGCCGAACGGCACGAACGCGCCCCGGGGCACGGCGGCGGTCCGCTCGCCGGTCCACCGGTCGGGGTCGAAGCGCTCCGGGTCCGGGTAGACCGCCGGGTCGTGGTGCACGACGTGCGGGCTGACGATCACCTCGGCGCCGGTCGGCAGCACGGTGCCGGCCAGGTCGACGGGCTCGACCGCCTTGCGCATCAGGATCCAGATCGGGTACTTCCGCAGCACCTCGTTGACGACCTGGTAGAGGTAGCCGAGCCGGGGCAGGTCGGCGAAGGTGACCGGGCGGCCGGCCAGCACCTCGTCCACCTGGGCGTGCACCCGGCGTTCCACCTCGGGGTGCTCGGCCAGTTCGTGGAACAACCAGCCGAGCGCGACGGCGGAGGTCTCGATGCCGGCCGTGAGCAGGGTGATGACCTCGTCGTAGACCTGCTGGTCGCTCATGCCGCCGCCGGACTCGTCGTCGTGCGCGAGCAGCATCGTGGACAGCAGGTCGCCGTGGTCGACGCCCTCGGCCCGCCAGCTCGCGATGACCTCCAGCACGATGGCCCGCATCCGCTCGATGGCCAGGTCGAACTTCCGGTTGACCGGGATCGGCAGCTTGGAGACGAACCCCGGTGACAGGGCGCGCACGGCCCCGTTCTGGATCACGTCGAACACCGAGCGGCGGATCTCGGCGATGGCCCGCTGCCCGATGCCGGTGGAGAACAGCGTCTCGCCGACGACGGTGACGGCGAGCGCCTGCATGTCGTCCTCGACGACCCGCGGCTCGCCCGCCTGCCAGCTGTCGGCCAGGTCGGTGGCCGCCCGGACCATCGCCTCCGCGTAGTGCGCGATGCGCTCGCGGTGGAACGCGGGCTGCATCATCCGCCGCTGGCGGCGGTGGAAAGATCCATCGGACAGCGCCAGGCCGTTGCCCATGTAGGGCCGGAAGCGCTCGAACAAAAGCCCTTTTCGAAACCGCGCGCCGTCGGTGACCAGTACCTGGTGGGTCAACCGAGGACTCGTCACGAAATAGGTGGGCACCGGACCGAGATCGACCTTCACCACCTCACCGCGACCGCGGAGCGCCGCGGTGAATTCCGCCCGCCTCCGCAGTAGTGACACGGTGTGACCGAGTAGGGGCAGCCGACCGGGTGCAACCGGAACGGACATTGTCACTCCTCGGAGGGAGGTGGGGTGATGAGCGCTCACTGTAGGCGGCATTTGGCGGAGGGTGGGAGTACCCGATCGGGTGACAGAGCATCACGCTGATGCCTGAGCGAACCGGGCTCCGGACCTGGCTAAACTCGGGGCCCTCAGCCAAGGGGATAGAGGTGTTCCCGGTGGTTCGATCGGACTGGATCCCGCAGAGCGTGGACATTTCCGTGCCGAGTTCCGCGCGCGCTTACGACTTCGTCCTCGGCGGCGCGCACAACTTCGCCGTGGATCGCGAGGTCGCCGCGAAGCTGGACGAGGCGATGCCCGGCCTGACCGCCGCCGCGCGGCTCAACCGGGCCTTCGTCGGCCGGGCCGTGCGCTTCCTGACCGACCAGGGGATCCGGCAGTTCCTGGACATCGGCTCGGGCATCCCGACGGTGTCCAACGTCCACCAGGTCGCCCAGGCGGTCGACCCGGCGTGCCGGGTGGTCTACGTCGACCGGGACCCGATCGCGGTGGCGCACAGCGAGTTGATGCTGGCCGAGAACGACCGGGCGGCGATCGTCCGGGCCGACCTGCGCGACGTCGAGGGGATCCTGGGCAGCCCGGAGGTCGAGCGGCTGCTCGACTTCGACCGGCCGATCGGCCTGCTGATGACGCTGCTCCTGCACTGGGTCCCGGACGAGTGGGACCCGGCGGGACTGCTGGGCCGGTACCGGGACGCGTTGCCCGCGGGCAGCTACTTCGCGGCCAGCCACATCAGCGCCGACCACGCGCCGCTGCTGCGCCGAGCCGTCGAGATGTTCCAGCGAAGCGGGACCCAGGAGCAGTTGACGCTGCGCCCGCACAGCCGCGTGCTGACCTTCTTCGACGGGTTCGACCTGGTCGAACCGGGTTTGGTCGGCTGCGCCGAATGGCGGCCGACCGGCCCCGCGGACATCTCCGACGTGCCGGCCGTGAACATGGTGTTCTACGGCGGTGTCGGCCGGCTCGCCGATCGGGTGCGGTAATGGCCCGAATCGGTGTCGACAAGTCCGAAAACTGCGGAAAAGCTCATGCCGAACGCCACCGGCGGCCACCTGGATCTTCTATCGAGGGAAATTTATTCACTCCTCTGGTCGAGCGAATGAAGACCCGATGTAGATAAACTGCCGCGCAACCGCGAAATCGACGCAAGGCAACGGGAATGCCTGACGCAGAGCGCAGAGCGGACGCGACGCCGTCCGCACCGGACCCCGCGCGGGCCCGGCACGCACTGGCCCGCAGGTGGGCGTACCTGCTGAGCAGCGCGATCGTCGTGCCGCACACGAGGGAGCAGCTGGACGACGAACTGCGCCGCGCGCTCGACGAGATCTGCGACGCGCTGCACGCCGAGCCGTTCGCCCCGGACCGGGTGGAACGGCTGGGCGACGCGCTCGTCGACCTGGGCTACGTCGGCGAGGCCGGCCTGCGCCGCACCACCGAGGTCCTGGGCCGCGGCCTGTTCGGGCTGCCCGAGTTCCAGCCGGCCGGCGAGCACGCCGAACGGGTCGCGGTCGGCCTCGGCGCGCTCGCCACCGGGTTCCTGGCCGCGAACCGCCGGACGGTGTTCGAGCAGCAGGAGAGCATGCAGCTCACCCTGCTCAAGGCCGTCCGGGACGCCAAGTGGCGGCTGCGCGAGAGCGAGGCCCGGTTCGACGAGGTGGTCACCTCCTCGACCAGCGGCGTGCTGATCGTCGACCTGGCGGGCCGGGTCGTGCGGGCCAACACCGCCATCACCGCGATCCTCGGCCACTCGACGGCCGACCTGGCCGGGCGGCCGCTGTTCGAGCTGGTGCACCCGGACTCGGTGAGCGGCCTGCGCGAGGCGATGGCGCTGCTGCTCGACGGCGGCCACGAGCGGATCCGGCAGTCGCACCGGCTGCTGCGCCGGGACGGCGACGTCGCCCGGATCACGCTGACCACCTCCCTGCTGCGCGACGCCGCCGACGAGCCCGCGCACTTCGTGACCGTGGTCGAGGACGGCACCGAGCTGATGCTGTTGCAGGGCGAGCTGAACCGCCAGGCGCTGCACGACGTGCTGACCGGCCTGCCCAACCGGCAGTACTTCAGCACCTACCTGGAGAGCGCGCTGCGACGGGCCGACCCGGCGCACGGGGTCACGCTGCTCCACCTCGACCTGGACGCGTTCGGCATGGTCTGCAACAGCCTCGGCGGGCGCGCGGGCGAGCGCCTGCTGGTGCACGTCGCGCAGCGGCTCAAGGGCGTGCTCGCCGGGGAGAAGGCGATGGTCGCCCGGTTCGAGGGTGACGAGTTCGGCATCCTGGTGGAGAACACCGCCGACACGCCGGATATCGCGCGGATCGTGTCCGCGATCAACGACGACCTGGCCGAGCCGACGTTCGTGGACGGGCACGGCCTGGCGGTGTCGGTGAGCATCGGCGTGGTCCGCGAACCGGCTCCCGACCTGGAGCCCGCCGAGCTGCTCCGCGCGGCCGACCAGGCGCTGCGCCGGGCCAAGGAGGGCCGGCGCGGCCAGTGGGAGCTGTTCCACCACGACCAGGACGTGGCCGACCGGCGTGCGCAGGCGCTCGCGGTCGGCATGCCCGGCGCGTGGGAGCAGGGCGAGATCGAGGTGCGCTACCGCCCGGTGGTCCGGTTCGACGGCGGCGTGGCGGGCGTGGAGGCGTTGCTGCACTGGGAGCACGAGCCGCCGGTGGCGCACGACGCGTGCGTGGCGATGGCCGACCAGACCGGGCTGGTGCTGCCGCTGGGCGAGTGGCTGCTGCGGGTCGCGGGCGGCCAGGCGCGGTGGTGGCGGCGGCCCGACGGCAGCACGGCCCCGCTCGTGGTCGGGCTCTCCGCGGTGCAGGCCGGTGACGCGGACCTGGTGTCGCGGCTGGTGCGGGTGCTGGAGGAGACCGGCCTGGGTGCCGACCGGCTGACGGTCGGGGTGCCGGTGGGCGTGCTGTCCGTGGCGGAGGCGGTGGACAACTTCACCGTGCTGGCGGACATGGGCGTGCGCACGGCGTTGCACGACTTCGGGCTGGGCCCGGCCGACCTGGCGGCGCTGGAGGACCTGCCGGTGCACTGCGTGCGGCTGCCGGCCCGGCTGGTGGACCACCGCGCGGAGTACGTGGCGGGGTTGGTCTCGGCGGTCCGGGCGTCGGGCGTGACCGTGGTGGTGGACGGCGTGCGCGACGCGGAGCAGGCGGCGTGGTGGTGGTCGGCCGGCGCGGACGCCGGTTCCGGCGACCACTTCGGCGCGCCGTGCTCGGCGGCGGAGGTCGTGGCGCACTTCCGGTGACGTTTCGCCGATAGCAGCACACCCGGCGAATCCGGCAGGTCCGAACAACTACGGAAATACCGCCGCCGGCAGGTGACAAATGCCACCGGTGCCGGCCGGCAGGGCTGCGACCAGCGTCGAAGCCCTGGTAGCGGTCCCACGGCGACCATTACCAGCACGCAGTGCCGTGCCGCTCACAATGCGTGATGATGTTGCGCAAAATATGCCTCAAGTGGGTTACCGGCTCTGGTAATAACGGGGTCGAGCGATCAGAGTGACCGGTAAGCAGGGGTTCTCCGCCACCTCCGCACTCCCCCAAAGATCGGTACCTCCGTGAACCACGACTCGATGCAGCACTTCTCCTCCGGCGCGTGGACCCTCGTGCTCGCCTACGCGGTGTCCGTCATCGGTTCGCTGATCGGCCTGTCCTGCATGGCCAGGGCCCGCCGTGAACCCGGCCGCGGCGCCAAGGTCCTGTGGACCGTGCTCGGCGCGTTCGCCATCGGCGGCATCGCCATCTGGCTGATGCACTTCATCGCCATGCTCGGCTTCGACATCCCCGGCGCGACGATCAAGTACTCGGCCCCGCTGACCGCGCTGTCGGCGGTGGTCGCGGTGGTCGTGGTGGGGGTCGGCCTGTCCCTGGTCACGCTGGTGAAGTTCACCAAGATGCGGCTGATCATCGCGGGCGTGCTGGCCGGGGTCGGCGTCGCCGGGATGCACTACCTGGGCATGTCCGCGATCCGCTTCAAGGGCGAGATCAACTACGAGCCGTCGCTGGTCGCGCTGTCGGTGGTGATCGCGATCGCGGCGGCCACCGCGGCGTTCTGGTTCACCCTGGTGGTGAAGACGACGACGGCGACCGTGGTGGCCGGCCTGGTGATGGGCGTGGCGGTGACCGGGATGCACTTCACCGGCATGGCCGCGGTGCGGGTGGTCTCCGACGCGACGCTGGCCGCGCCGCAGGGCACCACCGTGTTCAACCTCGTGTTCCCGGTGTTCGTCATCAGCGGCCTGGTCGTCGGCGCGCTGCTGTGGATGCTGTTCACCTCCGCGAGCTCGATGGGCGAGCCGGAAACCGCGCGCTGAGACGGAAGCCCCCGCACCGATCTGTCCACAGTGGATGGATCGGTGCCGGCGGCGGTCACCCCGTGAGCAGCACCCAGCCGAGGTCGACCAGGACCGCCGCGGCCGACGCCCCGAGCACCCAGGGCGCGGCGAGCCGCCACCGGGCGATCCGCCGGGCGTGCGCGGGAGGCAGCGGCTCGCCCGCCGACAGCCGGCAGGCCAGCGCGAACACGCCGAAACCGACCGCGAGCACCGCGCCGAGCGCGGCCGGCACGAGTTCGCTCCCCACGTCGATCACCACCCACCCATACTGCCAAGGAGTGGCGGTCGCGGGCCGACCCCCGCCGAGAATCACACCCCGCCCCGCGGCCGGCGCGCATCCGCCACCTCGGTGAACCGCTCGGCGGAGCCCGTCACCCGGCCAGGCGGTCCACCTCGGCGGTGAGGTCGGCCCGCAGGTCGTCGTGCCGCTCGGCCAGGGCGTGCGCCGGGTCGCCCCACCGGGCCGGCGGGTACCGGTACACCGGCCCGCCGACGAACTCGGCCGGCTCCCAGGAGTAGCGGGGCCACACGTGGGCGTGCAGGAACGGGTCGGTGTTGCCGAGGATCTCCAGGTTCACCCGGCGGAAGGCGGGGGTCGCGGCGCGCGCAGACCCGTTCCACGGCCTCGCCCAGCACGTCGAGGTCGGCGAGGAAGGCGAGCCGGTCCGGCTTGGGCAGGTCGGTCAGCCGGTCCACGCCGGGCCGGTCGACCAGCAGGACGCAGTAGCCGGGCAGGAACTGGACGTCGCCGATCACCGCGAACCCGGCGGTGAGCCGGCGCAGGACGGTGGGGTTCTCCCCGCGCGAAGCCGAGCCGATGCGGTCCGCTCTCCATGAAATGCGACCCAAGCTAGCGGGCCGCCGTGGCCCACTGCGGCCCGTTCACCACGGACGCAGGCGAGTACGCCGTCCGGCGCGCCTGATCCCGGTGTCGCCGGACCCCGTCGCCGGTCACGCGCGGCGACGGGGTTCCAGGCCGTCCAGCACGCGGTCCAGGCCGTAGGCGAAGTTCCGGTCGCGCAGCGCGGTCGGGTCCTGGCCGACGAGCTGCTCCTGCTGCGCGCGCAGGGACGGGTAGTCCTCGACGGCGCGGGTCAGCGCCGGGCCCAGCCGGCGTTGCCAGTCCTGCTCGGTCTGGCCGCTGCGGGCCAGCGTGGTCAGCCACGCGGCCTCGTTGACGCCGATGCCGATCACGTAGGCGAGCACCGTGCTGATCACCGGGCCCGCTTCGTCGGCCGGGAAGCCCGCGTCGGCGAGCAGCACCATCATGCCCTCGTTGAGCCGCATCACGTTGGGGCCCAGGTAGGACAGGCCGACCTGGCCCAGCAGCGACGCGATCCACGGGTGGCGCAGGATCATCTCGCGCACGCTCGCCGCGCACCCGGAGACCGCCGCCCGCCAGTCGTCGCCGACGGCCGGCACCCGGATCTCGCCGTACACCTCGTCCACGACCAGTTCGATCAGCTCGTCGCGGTTGGCGACGTGCCGGTACAGCGACGTCGCACCGGCGTCGAGGCGGGTGCCGAGCCGGCGCATGGTCAGCGCGTCGATGCCCTCCGCGTCCAGCAGGGCGACCGCCTCGGCGACGATCTGCGCCCGGTTGAGCGCGGGCTGGTCGCGGGACCGGCGCTGCCTGGTCCACACCGAGGGGAGTTCGTCGGCCGTCATGGCGTCACATTAGCGCACGCCATGCGCACTTGCGTACGTCGTTCCGCTATGCGTACGGTGTGCGCATCAACGGAACAACGTACGCATCGCCCTGGGGGAAGAGATCATGACCGACCACCGCCATCCACGCCGCTGGCTGATCCTGGTCGTGCTGTGCCTGAGCACGCTGGTGCTGGTCATCGACAACATGGTGCTGACGGTCGCGGTCCCGCCGCTGACCGCCGACCTCAGGGCGAGCGCCCAGGACATCCAGTGGGTGCTGGACAGCTACATGCTGGTGTTCGCGGGCCTCCTGCTCACCTCGGGCAGCCTCGCCGACCGCTTCGGCCGGCGGAAGGTGATGATCATCGGCCTGGCGCTGTTCGGTGCCGCGTCCCTGTTCGCCACCTTCGTGACCACCCCCGGCGAACTGATCGCCGCCCGCGTGGTCATGGGCGTCGGCGGCGCGCTGGTCATGCCCAGCACGCTGTCCATCCTGATCACCGTGTTCGACGAGCAGGAGCGCCGCAAGGCGATGGCCGCGTGGAGCGCGGTGGCGGTGCTCGGCATGGTCGGCGGTCCGGTGCTCGGCGGCGCGCTGATCGCGTCGTTCTCGTGGGCCGCGGTGTTCCTGATCAACGTCCCGATCGCCGTCGTGGCCATCGCCGCCGCCGTCGTGCTGATGCCCGAGTCGCGCGGCCCGTGGCAGAAGCCGGACCCGCTGGGCGCGATCCTGTCGGCGGTCGGCATGACCTCGCTGGTGTGGATGATCATCGAGCTGCCCCAGCACGGCTTCCTGGACCAGAACACGCTCGTCGCGCTGACCGTGGCGGTGGCCGCGCTGGGCGGCTTCGTCTGGTGGGAACTGCGCACCGACTCCCCCATGGTCCCGCTCGGCCTGTTCCGCAACCGCGACTTCAGCGGCGGCAGCCTGTCGCTGACCCTGGTCCAGATCGGCAACGGCGGCCTGCTGCTGGTGCTGACCCAGTACCTCCAGTTCGTCCTCGGCTACACGCCCACCGAAGCCGGCCTGGCCTTCATCCCGATGGCCGTCGCGTCGCTGCTGTTCAACTCGCTGGGCGCGGCGCTCGGCACCCGCGTCGGCAACCGGACGCTCGCCGTGGTCGGCATGGTCGCGATGGCCGCGGGGTTCGTGCTGCTGTCCGACCTCACCACGACCACCGAGGTGCTGACGCTGACCACCGCCCTGGGACTGCTCGGCGCGGGCGGCGGTCTGGCGGCACCCGCGGCGATCGCCGCGCTGATGGGCGCGGTCCCGCCGGAGCAGGCGGGCGTCGGCTCGGCGCTCAACGACACCATCCAGCAGATGGGCGCGGCGCTCGGCGTGGCCGTCCTGGGCAGCGTCGTGGCCGCGAACTACACCGACGCCATGCCCGCCGACGCGCCCGAGGCGGCCCGCCGGTCCATCGGCGACGCCCTGTCCCTGGGCACCCCGACCCTGACCGACAGCGCCCGCGCCGCATTCACCGACGCCATGTCCACCGCCTTCGTGGCCGGCGCGGCCGGAGTGCTCGCCGCCGCGACCGTCGCCCTGTTCGTCATGCGGGGCCGCAAGCCCGCACCGGAGCCGGTCTCCGTCTGAGCCGCGGATACCTGTCCACAAAGGACTGCCGCTACCGCCGATCTTCCGGCGGTAGCGGCAGTTTCGTTCCACTCATCGGCAAGGTCTTGAGTGCCCTCGGCTCAGACCTGCCGTGAGCGCCCGGCGAAGGGGGACTTCGCCGGGCGCTGCGGGCGTCAGGTGGTCAGCGTCCAGGAGTCGATCTTCCCGGTGTCGTTGACCTCGACGTCCTGCACGCGCAGGCGCCAGGTGCCGTTGCGCGCCTCGTTGGACAGGTTGACGGTGTAGCTGCGGTTGATGTTGTCGGCGCTGCCGCCGGCCCGGTTGTGCAGCACGTAGACGCTGCCGTCGGGCGCGACCAGCGAGACGACCAGGTCGCCGACGTAGGTGTGCACGATGTTCACCGCGACGGTCGCGGTGGCCGACGCGTTGCCCGAGCAGCCGGACACCGTGACCGAGCTCGTCACGGTCTGCAGGTCGCGGATCGCGTAGTCCGTGGCGTTGGTGGCGGGCTGGCAGCCGCCGCCGGTCGTGGACACCGTGATGGTGAACGTCGCCGAGCCCGACTTGCCCGCCTTGTCGGTCGCGGTCACCGTGACGTTCGCGGTGGTCGCGGCGCTGGGCGTGCCGGAGATGCGGCCGGTGGTCGAGTCGATGGCCAGGCCCGCCGGCAGACCGGTGGCGCTCCAGGTGTACGGCGCGGTGCCGCCCGTCGCGCTGTTGTCCAGGCTGAACGCCTGGCCCACGGTGGCGGTGCGGTTGCCGGGGTTGGCGACCGTGACGTCACCGGGCTGCGGGTTGCCGTTGAGGAAACCGGTGTACAGCAACACGTTCGGCGAACCGGTGTTGATGCCGGAGAGCTTGCCGGTGGAGCCGTTGTCGACCAGCGCGGCACGCACGGCCGCCGGCGTGGCGGAGGCGTTCTGCGCCAGGTACACCGCCGCCGCGCCCGCGACGTGCGGGGAGGCCATGGAGGTGCCGGACATCGTGGCGCTGCCGGTGTTGCTGCTGTGCGAGGCGGAGACGATGTTGTCGCCCGGGGCCCAGATGTCCAGGCAGGAGCCGTAGTTGCTGTCGCTGCGGCGGTTGTCGGTCTTGGTGCTGTTGCCGACCGTGATCGCCACGCCCAGCCGTTGCGGGCTGTAGTAGCAGGCGTCGTCGTTCGAGTTGCCCGCGGCCTGCACCCACTGCACGCCGCTGTCGATGACCGACTTCACCGCGTTGTCGATGGTCTGGTTGGTGCACCGCTGGCGGCAGCCGATGCTGTAGTTGACCACCGCGGGCTTGACGGCGTTGTTCTTGACCCAGTTCATCCCGGCGATCAGGTCGTCGTCGGTCGCGCTGCCGGAGCAGTCGAGCACGCGCACCGCCACGATGGTCGCCTTCTTGGCCACACCGTAGGAGGTGCCCGCCGCGGTGCCGGCGACGTGCGTGCCGTGCCCGTGGCAGTCCTGCGGGGTGGAGTCGTTGTCGACCGCGTCAAAGCCCGCGGCGATGCGCCCGGCGAAATCCGTGTGGTTGGCGTTGATCCCGGAGTCCATCACGTACACCCGTGCGCCCTGACCGGGATTGGTCGGGTAGGTGTAGGCGTTGTTCAGCGGCAGGTCGCGCTGGTCGACCCGGTCGTCACCCCAGTTCGGGGGGTTGTTCTGGGTGTCGGCGACCACCATCCGGGTGACCTGCTGGACGTACTGGACCTTCGGGTCGCGGGCGACCTTCGCCGCCTCGTCGGCCGACATCGCGGCGGAGTAGCCGTCGAGCACCGCGCCGTAGGTGTGCCGGATCTTGCCGCCGTACTGGCGGGCCATGGCCGAGGCCGCCGCGCCCACCGACTGCGCGCCCTGGCCCTGGCTCTTGAACACGACGATGTAGCGACCGGGCACCGCGTCCGCCGACTCGGCGTTGACGATGGTGGTCGGGGGCTGCGCCGCCGGGGCGGACGCGGCCGGTGTCGCGAAGTACGCGACCATTCCGGAGGCGGCGATCGTGCAGGCGATCGCCTTCAAAGTTGTTTTCCTCATGGGTTGCCGAATTCCTCACTTCGCAGGGTGAACAGGGTCGGACAGGCCGCAGCCGCCAACCCTGGACAGACCGTACGAGCAGCTTCCGCCGGGAAACAAGAGATAACCCTCAATACTCGCAACATACGGTGAACGCCCTGTTCAAAGCCCTGCCGGCGACCCACTACCGATAGACCTACCTAGTGTTCCGCGTCCCTCTACCCATAGCTACGAAATACGCTGGACACCATTTACGAACACTTTCCGTAACGTCCCGGCGGGACCGCCGGCCAACCGGCCCGACTCGTCCGGGGGGAGGCTCGCCTAGGTCGGCGGGATGAGCGGGCGTCATCCCGCCGACCGACGCCCGGCGACGTTCGGCGCGACCATGATCGGCGGCACCCGACCCCGGAGGGATGACATGAGAAGAGCGCTGGCCGTAGCCACCGCGATGGGCGTGGTCGCCACGTTGGCGATACCCACGGCCGCCCAAGCAGCACCCGCGCCGGCCTGGCAGGCGTGCGGCGAGCACGGTGCCCGGTGCGCCACCGTCGAGGTGCCGCTGGACTGGTCGAAGCCGAAGGGGGCCCGCATCTCGCTGGCCGTGTCCCGGTTGTCGGCCGCCGACCCGAAGCGCCGGATCGGCGTCCTGTTCATCAACCCCGGCGGCCCGGGAGGCCCCGCCGTGCCCCTGGTCCGCGACGCGGCGACCGAGGTCTTCCCGGCCACCCTCCGCGACCGCTTCGACATCGTCGGGGTGGACCCGCGCGGCGTGGGCGAGAGCCGACCCGCGATCACGTGCCCCAAGCCGCCGTACGACGCCAAGATCACCCACCACCCCCAGACCCCGGCGCAGTTCCAGGCGCTGGTGGCGTACAACCGCGAGGTGGCCGAGTCGTGCCGCCAGGCGACCGGTCCGCTGATCGACCACGTGGACACCGTCAGCGCTGCCAAGGACTTCGACGCGGTGCGCGCGGCACTGGGGGCCGACAAGGTGAGCTGGCTGGGGTTGTCGTACGGGACCCACCTGGGTGCGACTTACGCCCAACTGTTCCCGTCACGGGTGCGCGCGGCGGTGCTGGACGGCGCGATGGACCACACGATCGGCACGCGCCGCTTGGCGGCGGACGAGGCGCGCAGCACCGAGGACGTGTTCAACGAGTTCGCGAAGTGGTGCGCGACAACGACAACGTGCGCCCTGCGCGGCCGTGACGTCAAGGCCGAGTACAGCGCACTGCTGGCACGTGCCGACCGCCACAACATCCCAGCCGAGGGCGTGCCGTACGGGATCACCGCGGAACAGATCGGCTACGGCGTCTACACGGCGCTGTACATGACCGGGGATTGGCCCAGGCTCTCGGAAATCCTGCGAGATATCCTGGTCCCGAACCCCGACGCGTCCCTCTTCGCCGGCGTAGGTTCCGACGCCGCGTACCGCGTGATCGGCTGCCACGACTTTCCCAGCGACGTAAGGACTTTCGCAGACCTGTCCACCCGCCAACAAGAAGCCCGCAAACTGGCCCCGGTGACCCGGGGTTACGTAGAAGGCTGGGACATCCAAGCAGGCTGCACCGGCTGGCCGATCCGCCCCGCGAACCCGTGGAGCCGCCTGAACGTCAAGGGGGCCAAGAACATCCTCGTGGTGAGCGGCGAACACGACCCCTCCACCCCCCGAGCCTGGGGCGACGGCCTGACCTGCCAGATCCAAGGCGCACGACACCTGATCTGGCCAGGAGTAGGCCACACCGGCTACTTCAACGACCCCACCACCCAAGCCCAAGAAATCACCCACCTGCTCAACGCCACCTGACCCACCACGTCCCGGTGTCCACCCGACACCGGGACGTCTCCTCTTCCACCGCCCTATGTCCGATCCGGAGCAGCCCGCCCCGGCCGCAGTCGCCTCGCCAGCCGCCCAGTCGCTGGACGACTGTCCGCAGGGTGCTGGAAGCACGCCACCTCGCACGCCCGGCACCGACCGGAGAACCGCGTCGATCAGCTCTGGGGCAAGGTGGTCAACCGCCGACGCACATAGGCGAGATCGAGCGAACAGTGCTTGGCAATCAGTTCATGCTTGCGCTTCAGCGGCTCTTCGACCACGGAGTCGTCGGTGACGTACACGACGATCAACGGTTTGAGTCGAGCGCTCACCGCGTTGTTGACCGCTGCCCACAGCAAGTCCCTGAAGGCGCGCGGCCGCCCCCAACAGACATAACGCTCCAGCGTCCCATCGGTCGCCACACAGTGCATCGGCTTCTCACGTGTCGAGCCGGTTTTGATCTTCCACGAATCGCCGAGCACCTGGGCGACGAACTCATCGGCAGGCGACAGCCGTTTCGTGGCGTATATCGCGTAGGAACCGAAGTTCTCCAGGGCACGGGCGTACTCCTTCAGCGGACCGTCCTTGAGCCAGACGCGCATGCCCTCCGCAGTGTAGTAGTCCGCCAGCTCACCTCCGATCGCCTCATCTTCCACCCATCGGGTGTAGTAGGCGGTCCGGCTGCGGATGGACACACCTTCCCAGTCCAACGATCCCACCTGGCGGTAGAGCTCGCGGATGACGGCCTCTCTGATGTCCTTCGGCATTGGGATCTCGGGCACTAACCCCTCACTTCCGCCCTGACTTCACCGGACGGCCCAACGCGGTCGCGATCCGGTCGGCGACGGCTTCCGGGTCCTCGTGCTCCCAGCACCGGATCACCGCCCATCCCCGCTCCGCTAGCGCCTGGTTGGTCTCGTTGTCACGCCTTTTGTTGTCGACGATCTTCGTACTCCAGAACTCGGAGTTCTTCTTCGCCGGGCGGTGGTGCTCCTCGCAGCCATGCCAGAAACACCCGTCCACGAAGATCGCCAACCGTTCTTTGACGAACACGATGTCCGCCGTCCGCCGCAGCTCCGGCAGCGGCCGCACCGACACTCGGTAGCGCAGGCCGCGCGCGTGGAGTTCAGCGCGTAGCTGGAGTTCTGGAGTGGTGTCCCGTCCCCGATTGCCCCTCATCGACGCCCGCACCTCGCGAGAGGACGCCCACGACTCGCTCGGGAGCGCCTCGTCCCGCACGAGCCCTCGCGAACGAGCTGTCTCCCAGCCTTCGGCGAGATTCGCGGACCGCGTGGAGTGACCGACCACGCCCAACGACTTCGAGACTGTGCGATCGCCCGCTCGCCACCGCAAGTAGGCGCGGACGGTCCCCGTTCCTTCCGACGCCTTGAGCAGAACGGAGCCTCGGGCGACCTGGCCCGCGCCAAGGTCCACGACCCGTCGATGACCGCCGCCCGCCGCTTTGTCCTGTTCCGCCTCGACCAACGACCTCGACCGATCGGGCTTCGGTTTCCAGGCGCGAGCGGGCGGCCCGGTCACGACCGGTTCTCGACGTCGTCGAGTACCGCCGCCACGGCCTTCGCGAACACTTTCGCCAGAAGAACGGGAACGGCGTTGCCCAGCTGTCGCATCTGCTCGCCGCGAGGACCGCACAGCTCCCAGTCGTCGGGGAAGGTCATCACCCGCGCCGTCTCGCGAACCGTCATGTACCGGTGCCGGTAGGTACTGGACCGTCCGGTTCCTTCACGGGTATCCGTCAGCATCACCGACTCGCCGCCCGGCACACCGTGGACACCCGCTTTGACGGTCTTGGCCGGACGGTCGAGAACGTTCGGGGTGTGTCCGGGGTAGATCCGCGCGTCCGGCCAGCCGATGTGCTCCTTGAGCATTCCCTCGTGCTGCACCCGGTCCAGCCAGTCCCAGGGGACTTCCCGGAGTGGCACGGTGTCCTGGTCGCCCGCCAGGGCGTCGCGCAGTGTGCGCCAGGGCTTCAGCTCTCCGCGGTCCGCCTCGAACGGCAGCGGGCTCGCCAGCCCGTCCATGACACGTCGTTCGACGTGCTTTGGCACTCTGGGGCGCAGCTTGACTCCGTTGTGGCGGTCCCAGTACTCCCCGGACACCATCGAGCGGTGGAGCGCCTTCTCGGAATGGGTGGGCTTGGTAGCCTGTTTCAACAGATTCACGTCGATGTCGAGGTCACCCCTGAACCCGACGATGATGACGCGGTTCCGGATCTGCGGAACGCCGTAGTCGGCGGCGTTCACCGGAAACGCGAAGACCTGGTACCGCTCGGCGGAACGGGGGTCGCCGCGTTCTTCCTTGGCCTTGAGGATGGCGTCGTGCTGGAGCCAGCTGGCTTCGGGATCACGTTCCTCGAACGGGAACATGAGCTCCCGGGTGATGTAGTCGAAATACGGCCGGAAGGAAGGGCGGAGGAGGCCGCGGACGTTCTCGCAGATGAACGCTTTCGGCTTGATCTCCCGGATGGCGCGGAACATCTCCGGGAACATGTTCCGCTTGTCCTCGTCGCCCTTCGCGATACCACCCAGACTGAACGGCTGACACGGCGGCCCACCCGCCAGAAGATCGACCGCGCCCTCCAGGTAACCCATCTTGAGATCGCACACATCCCCGCGCACCAACGGGATCCGCAGATCACCCGGCTCGGGGATCCACTCCTCCTCACCCCTGGGGACGGCGCCGTTGGCCTCCAGGGTGTCACAGGCGTACCTGACGAACTCGTTGAGCAGCAACGGCCGGAAACCCGAGCGGTGGACCCCCATCGCCAAGCCCCCGCCGCCCGCGAACAGCTCCACCGACGTACGTCTCGGTGGACTCGGTTCAGCCGACATGCCGGGGAGCTTACCGCGCCGCGCGACGGGCCTGATGTCCGCCGCGCGGCCGGCGCGACTCCCGGTCACATGTCGACGATCGCGTACAAAGGCTTCTCCGGAACCACCACTTGGTACACCAGCGGTCGACGATCAGCCGGGACCGCGCCGTCCGGCAACTGAAGCATGAGCGCCATCACCAATCTGGTGGGCCGACCGTCGGTCGCTAGCCCGGCATCCAGTTCGTCCTTCTTCATCACCGGGTAGAGGATCACGCAACCCGACTTCGACGTCCGGCCCTCGATGGTGGCGATCGCCTCGCGGTGCGCGCTTTCCGAGTTGCCTCGGATGCTCTCGTCCCGACCGGTGGTCCGACCGTGCACGGTGAAGTTCCCGACGCCGCGGATGTCTACGGTCTTCCCGTTCTTCTGCTGCGGGAGCATGACGTGCCACCGGTCGATGACGTCCTCCGGGAGACTCGCGATCCACGCCAGGTCCGCGGCGAACGTCTCGGACCTGGCCCACTCCAGCTGACTCAGGACCGACACCATGTCCTGGTGGGACACCTCACCGAGAAGCGCGTCGAACGCCCGGTTCCCGCCCCTGAGGGTGGTCTTCTCGCACGCGGCTTTCAGCAGCGGGACGCAGGCGTCGATGTTGCGGTCGAGAGCTTCCTGATCGGTGAGCAGCGGGTAGCCCGAGCTGGGTTCCTTCGTGCGACTGCGCCGCTCCACCAGTTTGGCGTTGTACATCTTGTTGGCCGCTGTCGGCCGGAGTCCGTGCCGGACAACCAACGGAGGGATGTCGTACGGGGTGAACACGGGGCGACCGTCGACCATCGTCGCGTACTGGCGCAGTTCGTCCCGGAAGTGCTCCTCGTCCCGACAAGCGGCCTCGAACGCATCTCGGACGTCGGGGGTGATGAACAACCGGACCAGGTCCCGGTACCCCTTGCGGAAGCCGAACCACCGCCCCATCTGCATGAGGGCCTCAGCATGTCCGACCTTCCGGGAGTAGTAGGTGGTGGTGAGCCCTTCGACGGTGAACCCCCGGGCCAGCTTGTTGCCACCGACGAGCACCCGCCACACCGACCTCTTGTCGAAGTCCAGGTCCTCCTGCTCGATGTCCCGGTCGCTGTTCACCACCAGGACGGGATTTCCGTTGGGCGCGATCTTGCGGACGGCCCTACCGAGGAAGCTCGTGAGGCCTGCGAAGTCGGCCGGCATCGGGTGCCCCAGACCGAGCGCCGCCGATACCGGTGCGAAGTCGTTGTCGAAGAGGGCCAACAGCCTGCCATGGGCACTTCCGCTCAGGTAGCCGGCCCCCTTCCACAGGTCTTGGATGGTGTCGGCGCGTGAGCGCTGCCCGGCCTTCCGCATGGTCTCGTGCACCAGCATCGTGTGGTGTTTGAACGGTCCGCCACCCGCATCCTCCCGGTACAGCTTGATCGCGGCGGTGAGGACGAACGAGTCGAGAGCGGCAAGGAGCTCGGCGTCGTCGTCCTCGTTCACACTCTTGTCGAGCAGCCGGAGGTGCGCCATCTCCTTCGAGTTGCGGAAGTCCCGCTCGACGTCCGGGTCGAGGTCGAGGTCGTGGAAGTCCTCCGCACCCATGTAGCCGAGCGGCCGTTCCAAGGAGATGAGGTAGTCCTTGGGAAAGATGTCCTCGGCGTCGGTGGGGTCGACGAAGACGTTCGCGAACGGGGTGGCCGTGTAACCGATGTACTGGGCGCGAGGAAGCAGGCCGAGCAGGTTGGCGAGGTGCTTGTTGATCGCGGTCCGCTCCCTCCGGTCCTCGTTCCACTTCTTCGGGTCCGTCGTGTTGACCGACGCCTGGTCGGACTCGTCGTCGATGATCAGCGCGGGGATGTTCTCCAACCGGTCCGCGGTGTTCTTCAAGTCCTTGACGAGGTTGTTGAGCACCGCGGTGTTCTTCTTCACGATGATCAAGCGGGCATCGCTGGTGAAGAGGTTGTCGGCGTGCCACAGCGGTTTGGTGCGATCCCGGCGTTCGAACTCGAGAGCCGACCGCCCCTGCTGGAGCCGGCGGTAGTCGAACCGGCGGTTCGTCATGCGGTGGATGTCCGGCCTGCCGATTTCCGATGGCCAGGCGCCGTGTCGGACGAAGTGGTCACCGATCCAGTCCTCGTCGTCCAGGTAGTCGATGAACTGGGCCGCTTCAGGGTCGTTCTCCTCGGTACCGCGCAGGATGTTCTCGCGGCCGACCAGCTCCATGTCCACCCGGCGCTGGGTCTGTTCTCGCAGGAGGTTGGTCGTACCGGTCATCACGATGACGAGGCGGTAGCCGGCGTCGATCGCCTTCGCGATGACACCGGTGAAGTTGGCGGTCTTACCGCTCTGCACGTACCCGACGACCAGGCCCTTGGTCTGACCCGCCTTGGCTCGCGAAGGGTCGATCAGCCGCTCCACCACACGCGTTGTGGCCGTATCGAGGTTGGCGATCGCGTCGGCGTGCCAACCGCGCCGCGCGCGCAGGTAGTCGACGTAGTGGCCCCAGTAGAAGTCGCGGGCTCGCTTGACCTCATCGGTGTACCAGGGATCCCAGGGGCCTGCGATCACCGTCGTCCCGTCGCCTTTCGCGAGCGGGAAGTTCCTGGCGATCTCGGCCGCGGTTTCGGCGTCGAGCTTGAGGCACTCGATCACCGTCGCCCGGCGTTCCTCGGTGTTCGGCTGGGTCTCGGCCGTCCACGGGTTGCCCTTGATCGGGGCGTTGTCCCACTTGGCGAGGTTCAGGTGGAGGTCGAGGCGCAACTTGTCGTCGGGGCCACCAGCCGAGAGGTGCTCACGCAGACGGGGCTCCGAGACATCCAGGTCGGGGTCGAGGTCCTCCGCTTCAACCTGGGCGCGTCGTACGAGACCTCGCGGGGCGCCGTCCTCCATCGCGCGCAACGCGCTGGTGTACGCCTGGATGAGCGAAGTGATCATGTCCACCCCTCGAACGTGCAGGCTGCTCGGATGACCTCCGGCGTCACGTGTCGATCAGTGAAGCCGTCGAGCCCGATCCGGTACCGGATTTCCGGGATGCGGTCGATGACGACACCCCGGGCTCGCAGGTCGTCCGGAGTGAGCCGGGGAAAAGTGTCGGTCACGAGGTAACCGCGACTGGCGGACCGCCGGGTCCAACGCGTGGTCAGGCGCTCTCGATGTTCATTCCGCCATCCGGCGTGCGTGAGCGCGTTCTCGAAGTCGTCCTGGTGCCTGCCCGGACCAATCCGCGCCGAGATGACCTTCACCAGGCCCGGCAGACTGGACCCGGTTCCCGCGCCCGCTGCGGTCAACTGGTGCGAAACCAACCACAGCGGGCGTCCCACCTTGGGCACCATCTGGGTCAAGGACTCGATCCAGTGCATTCGCGATTCGGACGTCGTGGTCTTGACCTCGACGTCGAGTGCGGGAAGGCCGAAGTCGTGCTCCTCCGCCAGGCCGCCGCACCACGCTTCGACCGCGGTGGCAACGCCGAGCCCGTCCACCAACCCACCGAGGACGAGCAACTCGCCGAACAGACCGATCTCGCGCTCCCGCGACAGGGAGTCAGGTGTCCTCAGCAGGGACGACATCCCGTCGAGGGTCGCGCGCAGCGCACGGGCCGGCGACATCCTCCCGAGCTGGACCCGGTCCGCCACGGAGCAGAGCACCGGGTAGGCATCGTGGAAGAGCTCCGGAGCTGTCACGACCACTTCGAAGTATCGCCTCCCATCGCGGAAGGCGATCCTGGCGAAGATGTTGCGCAGTCCGGTATCAGGGGCGTCGCCCTCGGCCCCGATCTCGATCCGCAGTCCCAGTTCCGGCACCCTGGGTTCGATGAAGATCAGCGTCGCCGGCGCACCCGCGACCGGCAGCGCGACAGGCACTCCGCCACCGAGCAAGCGGTCGAAGTTCTCGGCCGAGACATGGCGCTTGTCGATCGCCCCGTCGGTCATTGGCGCTCGGCCCGTGCCGCCGCCGTCAGGATCGTCTGCCACAGCGCGATGTTGTCCTTGTCCTTCGGCCCGAGGTGACTGCCCTCGAACACGTTGGAGACCAGAAGGTAGAGCAGCGACTTCAGCAGGGGAAGATCGTTGAGGCCGCCGTGCTTGCCGCCGAGCAGCATCTTGCGGTACCGCTTGTTGAGCCACAAGGTGCGCCGGTCGCGGTCGACGTGGAACAGCAGGTCGTCGGTGAAGGTATCCCAACGGATGTCGACGGGGTCCTCGCCGGCCCTCTCCGGGATCTCACGCTTGATTGTGTCGCGGATCCTGGGTGGCAACCCTGAGCCCGGGTAGACCATCGGCGTGCGTTTGGCCGTCCGCTTCCTCGACTCCGTGTACACCGCCTCGGCCAGGTCGAAGTACTCGTCGAGGCCAAGCCCATCGGCCGATCGTGCCGAGGCCGCCAGTCGCGCGAACTCCGGCCCCACGTTCACTCGGGACTTCTCCGGGTTCATCTGGAACAGACCCACGACGTCGTTGTCGATGTCCACCTCGACGCGCGCCAACCTGAGCTTCGGGCTGGGTGCGTGCACACCCTCCCAACCGCCGGCCTGCAAGAGGCGGTCCCGCCGGTAGAAGTAGAGGCCCTGGTGGTTCACCGGGTTGCCGGTCAACTGGAAGGAGGCGGTTCCCGACTGGCCAGGCCACAGGTGGCAGCGGAAAGCCAACTTCAGGCCGTTCTCCTGGGCTGTCAGGGTCCGGGGGAAGTCCGACCGACCCGAGCGGCCATAGCCGAACGGGTTGAGGGGTGTGACCGGAATCTGCGGGCCTGCCAGCCCGGTGTCGACTTCGTAGACGTCGAAGTCGACGCTGAGCCGGCTTTGTTCGAGGAATCGGTGGAACACCATGCCGATGTGCTGACAGGCGCTGGTGATCGTGGTGTCGATGAACTCGTCGATCCGGCGCTGGGCATCGGTTGCCGGGAAAGCGACCACGTCGTCCCAGCGAACGACGGTCCCACTCTCCACAAGATCGATGCGCCAGTCTCGCCGCAGCTCCGATTCGGCGAACTCGCCCGGTACCACGTCACATGCGAAACCACGCCCGCCACCGGCGTCCAAGCGCCAACGCCTGCCGACCGCCTGTCGGCCCTCCGCCCGCGACATCACTGACAGGCTCCGGGCTTGACTGAACGACGCCGCCTTGAGACCCAGCCCGAAGTGGCCGAGGTCCCCGTTGCCGTACTCCCGTCGTCCGCCCACCGTCATCGCCGAGTCGATCACGTCGGGAGACATGCCGCGACCGTTGTCCACCACATACAGCGAAGTCAGTCGCCCCCCGGCCTTGACAAGGCGGATGAGGACCTGCGTCGCCCCCGCGTCGATCGAGTTGTCGACGAGGTCGGCGAGAGCTGTGGCCAAGGAGTGGTTGCGACCGATGGCGTCCATCGCCCGAGGATCAGGAGGCAGTTCGATGCTGCCTTCGGTCGGCACGGTCAGGCTCCACTCGATCACCGGCTCCACCCCTACTCGCATCGGGCGCGACGACACACCAGGCATGTGTATCGCGCTGTATCCGATATAGCCGATGATGAGCGTCTCGTTACCGGACGTTACCAAGTTGAAGCGGATCCCGGCTGAACAACGCGGAAGAGAGCAATGCGTTATAATACGCCGCTCCGGCGGCGTCACTGGCCACAATGAGCCCACGTCAGGTCGTATACCAATCGACTCGCGAGCACGCGAGGAAACCGCACTTACACGAAACCCACTGGCTCACCAGCATCTCACTCAGTCCTATGTGGACACGCCTACCCCGGAGCCCGCTCGGATGCGAAGGAAATCGTTTCGGCGAGACACTCCGATCGACGCGCCCCGGCCTGGGCGCACCTGGATACGCGGTCTCCAAGTTCGCCCTCTGCCGAGGTGACGACAAGCCTCCGACACTCTCAATGACAAAGCGCCTGGTCACACTGTGACCAGGCGCTTTGTTATTCAAGTGCCCCCGGCAGGATTCGAACCTGCGCACCCGCCTCCGGAGGGCGGTGCTCTATCCCCTGAGCTACGGGGGCCGTAGCTACGGGGGGAAGCTTAGCAGGGCTGTCGGGTGGGTTTCGCACCCCCTACCCTCGGGGGCATGGCTCCTGCTCGTGAGCGGTTCGTGGAGTGTTCCGACCTGCGGATTCGGGTGGTTGAGGAGGGGGTCTCGGGGGCTGCTGCGGTGGTCTTGGTGCACGGGTTCCCGGACACGCTGCGGATCTGGGACGGGGTGGCGGCTCGGCTTCGGGAGCGGTTCTGGGTGGTTCGGGTGGATCTTCCGGGGGCCGGTGGGTCCGGGCGGCCTCGGGGGCGGGACGGGTTTCGGGTCGAGCGGGTGGCCGGGGTGCTCGGTGAGGTGGTCCGGCGGGTTGTCGGGCGGCCCGTGCACCTGGTGGGGCACGACTGGGGATCGGTGATCGGGTGGCGGGCCGTGGTGGACGAGCCTTCGCTGTACCTCTCGTTCACCTCGTTGTCCGGGCCCGACCTCGGTCACGTCCGGGACTGGATCGGGCGGCACCGGTGGGATCCGGTGGGTGTCGTGGGACTGGTTCGCAAGTCCTGGTACATCGCGGGGTTCCTGGTGCCGTGGGTGCCCGAGGCGGTCTGGGGTCTGCCGTTCGTGCGGCGGCGGCTCCGCGCCGGGCGCCGGGAACTGGTGAACGGGCTGGAGCTCTACCGGGCGAACATCGGGCGTGGGGCCGTTCCCCGGCGGGTCGAGGTGGCGGTTCGGCAGGTTGAACTGGTGAACGACCCGTACGTGTCCCGGCGGCACCTGGAGGCGGCGGAGCCCTGGGTCTCCGACCTAACGCGCACGCCGCTGCACGCCGGGCACTGGGCGCCCCGCACGCACCCCGATCAGGTCGCTCGGCTCATCGGGGACTTCGTGGAGGGCAGGGAAGCCCGGCGCGTCGTCGTGATCACGGGGGCCGGTAGTGGGATCGGGCGGGCCACGGCGGTGAAGTTCGCACGGGAGGGGGCCTTAGTCGTGGCGCTGGACGTCGACCGTGCGGCTGCCCGGCGCACGGCCGACGAGGTGGGTGGACACGCCTATGAACTCGATGTCACCGACAGTGCCGCGACCGGAGAGGTCGCACGGCTCGTCGTCGAACGCCACGGCGTACCCGATGTGGTGATGGCCAACGCCGGGGTCGGGGTGGCCGGCCCCTTCCTCCAGACCTCGGAGGAGGACTGGCGGACGGTCGTGGACGTCAACCTCTGGGGTGTCGTGCACACGCTCCGGGCCTTCGCGCCGCACCTGGTCGAGCGCGCCCAGGGCGGCCACCTGGTCGTCACGGCCTCCGCCGCCGGGTACTTCCCCACCGCCGCCCTGCCCGCGTACTCGACCACCAAGGCCGCCGTGCTGATGCTCGCGCAGTGCCTGGCCGCCGAACTCAAGCCGCACGGCATCGGGGTCAGTGCGGTCTGCCCCGGCGTCGTGAACACCGACATCGCCGGCTCGACGCGGTTCGCCGGGGCCGACGCGGTGGAGCAGGCCGCCCGCCGGAAGAAGGCGGCTCGGGCCTACCGGCTGCGCGGCTTCGGGCCGGAGAAGGTGGCCGGGCAGGTGTTCCGGGCCGTGGAGCGGAACACGCCGGTCGTGGCGGTGACGCCCGAGGCGAGGTTCGTGCGGGTCGCGAACCGGCTCTCGCCGCGCTTCGTCCGCTGGCTGGGACGGGTGGTCAACCCCACCTGATCGACCGGTTGCACTCATGCGCATGTGACTATATGTTCCAGCCATGGGTCACGGACACGGCCACGGAGTGTCATCGGGGAGCGCGAAGCACCTCGGCCGGCTGTGGGTCGCCTTCGGTATCGGGGCGGCCTTCATGGTGGTCGAGTTCATCGTGGGTTTCACCACGCAATCGCTTGCGCTGATCTCCGACGCCGCTCACATGCTCACCGACGTCCTGGGCGTCGGCATGGCCCTCACCGCCATCCTGCTGGCCCGCCGGGCTTCCTTCAAGGGCAGTCGCACGTTCGGGCTCTACCGCGCCGAGGTGCTCGCCGCCCTGGCCAACGCGGTGCTGCTGTTCGGCGTCGCGGGGTACGTCGTGGTCGAGGCCCTCGGCCGGTTCGGCGACCCGCCGGCGGTCCCCGGGCTCCCGGTGGTGCTCGCGGCGGCGGCCGGGCTGGTCGCCAACATCATCTCGTTCTTCATGCTCCGCGAGGGCGCGAAGGACAGCATCAACGTGCGCGGCGCGTACCTGGAGGTGCTCGCCGACCTCATCGGCTCGGTCGGCGTGCTGATCAGCGGCGCGGTGACGCTGGTGTTCGGCTGGCGCTACGCCGACCCGGTCATGGGCGTCGCGATCGGCCTGTTCGTCCTCCCCCGCACCTGGAAGCTCGCCGCCGGCGCGTTGCGGATCCTCTTCCAGCACGCCCCCGAGCGCCTCGACGTGGAGGCGATGCAGGCCGAGCTGAGCCGGCTGCCGGGCGTCGAGGAGGCGCACGACCTGCACGTCTGGACGCTCACCTCGGGCATGGAGGTCGCCTCGGCGCACCTGACCACGTGCCAGGACGCCGACCCGGCGCGGGTGCTCGAAGCGGCGCAGACGCTGCTCGCCGAGCGCTACCACATCGAGCACGCCACGCTTCAGGTCGAGCCGGGCGCGTCCGCCGAGCGCTGCCGCGAGATCTCCTGGTGATACCGGGCCGCGTAGCCGGTCGGGGTCTCGCCGAACATCGCGGTGAAGTCGCGCACGAAGTGGGCCTGGTCGGCGTACCCCAGCTCGGCGGCGAGGGCGGCCCAGTCGATCCGCGCGCCGGCGGCCATCCGCTGGGTGACCTCGTGCAGCCGGTAGCGCCGGATCACCCACTTCGGGCCGACGCCGACGTGCTCGGCGAACAGCCGTTGCAGCTGCCTCGGGCCGCGCCCGACCTCCTCGGCGAGCGCGGCGACCCGGGTGATGTCCGGCCGGGCCACGATCAGGTCGACCAGGTCCGCGGCGAGCCGGGCCGCCGGGTCGGGCTCCGGCAGGCACGACCGCAGCATCTCCTCCACGGTGGCCACGCCCGGCTCCGGCACGTCCGGGAACACCGACGGCACGGTCCGGTCCGTGATCGACCGCACCGGCGCGCCGAGGAACGCCCGGAACCGGCCCGGCCGGAACGCCACGCCGAGCACGTGCCCGTCGCCGTCGAGCTCCCGGACCACGTGCCGGCTGGACACCCCGGTCACCGTGGCCCGGCCGCCCTGGAACACCAGGTGCACGTTCGGGTACGGCACGATCAGCTGCCGGTACGGCCGGTCGTAGCTCCAGTCCACGATCCAGTACCGCTCGACGAGCGGCGCGAGGTCCGGCGAGGGCAGCGGGAACTCGTGCCGCTGGTGCCGGCGCCAGTCCAGTTCCCGCTCGTCACGCACGCCGCCCAGGGTATGTCGCGTTTGTTCAAGACACCGGCCGCGCCCGGCCGTAGCGTGCCGCGCATGAACACCGAACGGCTGGCGGCGCTCGCCGCGGCACCCGTCCTGGAGATCATCGACGCCATCACGCCCGACCAGCTCGACGCGCCCACGCCGTGCGCCGAGTACGACGTCCGCCGGCTGATCGGCCACCTGCTGTTCTGGGGACCGTCGCTGGAAGCCGCCGCGCGCAAGGAGGCCGTGACGCCGGCGGGCGCGGAGGCCGACGTGGACCTGACCGACTGGCGGCCCCGGTTGCGCGCGCAGCTGGAGCGGACCGCGGCGGCGTGGAGCGCGCCCGAGGCGTGGCAGGGCGTGACGGTGCTGGGCTCGCCGAACGAGATGCCCGCCGCGATGATCGGCGGCATGACCGTGGGCGAGATCGTGGTGCACGGCTGGGACCTCGCCACGGCCGTCGACCGCACGCCGAGCTGGGACGTCGAGGTGCTGGAGTTCGTGCACGCGGACCTGGTCGGCAGCGCGCCGGTGGCCCGCGAGATGGGGCTGTTCGGCCCGGAGGTCCCGGTCGCCGAGGACGCCCCGCTGCTCGACCGCCTGCTGGGGTTGACCGGCCGCAAGGTCTAGCTGTACTCGGTCCCATGAGGTTGGTCACTGGACGCGGCTGATGGGTGGCCGCCCTTCGAGTGCGGTGTGACCGCGTTCAGTGTTGTAGTGGTGGAGCCGGCCTACCACCGGTTTGCAGGGTGCGGTTGAACCGTCCACTCTGCCGTTCTGCCAGGGGTGATGCGGTTTGATGGTCTTGTGGCGGGCGCCGATCGCGGCGGCGAAGTCGCGGGAGATCAGCTAGTGGCTTGTCACGCAGCGTTGGCCGGGTAATGGGTCCAGGTGCGGATGGGCGAGTCGGTGGCGAAACGGGTCTTGGGCTGGGCTTGGGCGTTGCGCCAGCGGATGAACGAGGCGATGGCGGCGTTCTGCTCGGCGTGGGTGAGGTGGTCGGTGCCGTTGAGGGCGAAGTAGCGCAGGGCGGCGAACTCCGCCTCGATCCAGTTCAGCCAGCTCGAGTAGGTCGGCAGGAACACCAACTCGGTGTCGTTCTCGGCGGCCCACTCGCGGACGTCGGGGTGCCGGTGCGGGGAGAAGTTGTCCATGACCAGGTGGAGCCGCTGGTCGGGCCAGCGGGCGCGCAGGGTCTTGAGCAGGTCGAGGAACTCGGCGTGGCGTTTGCGGCGTCGGATCCGGTAGTGGATCTTCCCGGTGGTCAGGTCGAGTGCGGCGAGCATGTGCATCACGCCGTGGTGACGGTTGTAGGTGGCCCGTAATCGGCGTGGTGACCCGGCGGGCCGCCACGCTTTGCCCTTGCGCGGCATCAGGTTCAGCGGTCCGAACTCGTCGACGCAGATCACCCGCCCGCCCTCGGGCGGGTGATCGTAGAGGTCGAGGATCCGCTGCATCCTGATGACGAAGTCCGGGTCGGTGGAGGCCTTCCACGTGGTGGTGCTCTGCCAGGAGACGCCGCCGGCGCGCAGGATGCGGCGCAGCGTTTCCCGGCTGATCGCGGCGACGGTGCCGCGGTCGAGCAGGTGGTCGCGCAGCTTTGCCAGCGACCAGGTGGAGAACGCGGTGATGCCCCAGTCGGCGGGCGAGGCCCGGGCGATCAGGCGGATCCGTTCACGGATCGCCTCACCGATCGTCCGACTCCGCCCGCCCCTCCATTTTGGGTCCAGGGCAGCGAACCCCCGCTCGTTGAAGGCGTGGATCACATCACGCACGTAATCGGCGCTGACCTGCATCAACGAGGTGATGTCCGGGACTGCTTGGCCCTGGCCGGACATCAGCACCACGATCGCCCGCCGCAGCCGCACCGGGTCCTTCGAGGTCCTGGTGATCCGCTGAAGCTTCCGGCCCTCCTCCATCGACAACGGCCGGACGAACACGCTCGGTTGACGAGCCACAGCCACCTCCCGCACTCGACATGCGGGATCAGCCTGGCCGATCAGCCCACAGGGCTGATTACCGGGTCAACCCTCCGAGACACAGCACTAGTTCTTGGCGTTGTCGGTCAGGGCCCGGTGGAGACGCGGGACGCCGTTGGTGGCGAACCATGCCGCCGCGCGAAGCAGGAAACCAGCGCAGGTCGTTCCCCGTTCGTCGTCGAGGACTTCGGCGTAGGCGAATACGGCGCCCGGTCAGCGGATCGCACTCGGCCAGCCGCGGCAGGCCGCGCCGGAGCAGCACACGCGACACCATGCGGACCGCGACCCCCGGTGGCGGCACTGACCCGAGCGGGGCCGCACCGCAGCCGCGCCCGCACGGCGACGACGCGGTCCTCGGCTTCGGCCGGGGTGCGGGAGGGCACGCGATGCGGCCGGCTCGACCGGTCGGCGAAACCCGCCATGCCCCCGTCGCGGAACCGGCGCACCCAGCGGTGCCCGCATTGCCGCGAGACCCCGAGCTTCCTGGCCACTTAGGCGACCGGTCTGCCAGCGGCGACCCGCCCAACCAGGACCAGGCGTCCGTACACGGTCAGACGAGCGTTAGCGTGTCCCATCGAGGCCTCCGGCTGTGGTGACTGACGTCGCAACCACCACCGCACCCGGAGGTCCCGGTCGCCGAGGACGCCCTCGCTGCTCGACCGCCTGCTGGGGTTGACCGGCCGCAAGGTCTAGAGCTTCGCGCACTGGCCGATCTTCGGCCCGTGCACCTCGTTCGCCCACCCGTTGTTCGCCGGCGGCAGGTTGCTCGTGACGCACGACAGCGGCCCGCCGACGGTGTTCGCGGCGACGGTCGTGCCGCCCCTGTTGCCGACCAGGTTGACCGGGCCGTCGATCGTGGTGTGCTCCAGCGCCAGTTCGCCGGTGGTGCCGGTGATCGTGACCGGGCCGCCGACCTCGCTGTCCACCAGCACGACGGCCGCCGCGCCCGCCGCCGACAGGGGGCCGTGGAGCTTGCCGCCGAAGACGTGGAGCGACGCGCCCGCGTCGACCACCACGGGGCCGGTGACCGTGCCGCCGTCGACGCACGTCGACCCGCGCACCCGCAACGGTCCGCGGTGCTCGTCGGTGATGGTCGTCGTGCAGGTCGTGGCCGGCTTCGCCAGCAGTTCGACTTCGGCCAGCGTCGCCGTCGCCGGGAACTCCAGGCGGTAGTGCCGGTAGTGGCCCGCCCGGGGGATCTTGAACGCCCTGGTCTGCCGGCGGTGCGGGAAGACCTCGCCAGAGCGTTCGTCCACAGTGGACCACGAAGTACCGTCGTAGGAGCCCTTGAGGACCCATGCCGCCGGGTCGCCGGAGGACTTGGCGGAGGTCAGCGTGTAGAAGTCGGCCTTCTCCTTGTGGTCCTTGAGGTCGATCTGGAGCCACGACACGCTTCCAGCCGTCTGGGACGTGTTGTCCAGCAACGGGGTCACCGCGCCCGACCCGGTCACCGTGGCCGCCGACGTGACGTCGCGCAGCGGCTTGGGCGGCTCGGTGCCGGTGGTGGGCGACGGCGGCGCGGCGTCCGCTCCGGTGGCCCACTTCGACGGTTCGGGGCCCATCTCGAAGTCGAGCGTGCCGCCCTGCGCGATGTCGGCGTGCGGGAGGTACGCCTTGTCCCACTTCGTCCCGTTGACCTTCAACGACTGCACGTAGATGTTGCGCGCGCTGTTCTTGGGCGCGTTGACCACGAGCTTGCGGCCGTTCTCCAGGTTCACCGTGGCCTTGGTGAACAGCGGGGAACCGACGGCGTACCGCGCGTCACCCATCTGCAACGGGTAGAAGCCCAAGGCGCTGAACAGGTACCACGCCGACTGCTCGCCGTTGTCCTCGTCACCGGGGTAGCCCTGGCCGATCTCGCTGCCCAGGTAGAGCCGGGACAGGATCTCGCGGACCTTCTCCTGCGTCTTCCACGGCTGCCCGGCGTAGTCGTACATGTAGGCGATGTGGTGCGACACCTGGTTGCTGTGCCCGAGCTGGCCCATCCGCACGTCCCGCGCCTCGGTCATCTCGTGGATGACGCCGCCGTACGAGCCGGGGAACTTCGCGGTCTCCGGGAGGGCGAAGAAGTCGTCGAGCTTCTTGGCCAGCCCGTCCTTGCCGCCGTAGAGGTTGGCCAGGCCCTGGCCGTCGTGCGGCACCGAGAACGCCATGTTCCAGCCGTCGGTCTCGGTGTAGTCGTGGCCCCACTCGCGCGGGTCGTACTCGGCGGCCGGGACGCGCCACGTGCCGTCCGGCTTGCGCCCTCGGAAGAACCCGGTGCCCGGGTCGAACATGTGGACGTAGTTCTGCGCCCGGTTGGCGAAGTACTCGTGCTGCGCCAGGTACTCCGGATCGCCGGTCTGCTCGTGCAGGGCCTTGGCCATGGTCGCGATGCCGTGGTCGTTGACGTAACCCTCGATCGCCCACGACATGCCCTCGCCGGTCGCGGTGGAGGTGTAGCCGGTGAAGATCGAGGTGTCCAGACCCTTGCGGCCGACGCCCGCGCCGGGCGGCGCGACGGTCGCGTTCTTCACCGCCGCGTCGAACGCGGCCTTGACGTCGAAGTCCTCGACGCCCTTGACGAACGCGTCCGCGAACGCCACGTCCGAGCTGGTGCCCGTCATCAGGTTGGCGTAGCCGGGCGAGGACCAGCGGGAGATCCAGCCGCCGTCCCGGTACTGCTGGACGAACCCGTCCGCCAGTTCCCCGGCCTTCTTCGGGGTGAACAAGCTGTACGCGGGCCAGGTGGTGCGATAGGTGTCCCAGAAACCGTTGTTGACGTAGATCTTGCCGTCCACGACCTTCGCGCCGGTCCGGGTCGGGGTCGACGCCGCCGCGGGCTGCACGGGCGAGGCGTACTGGTGCTTCGGGGCGTCGGCCGTGCCGGTGTTCTCGTAGCCCGAGTTCGGGTACAGGTAGAGCCGGTAGAGGTTGGAGTACAACGTGGTCAGCTGGTCTTCGGTCGCGCCCTCCACCTCGACCATCCGCAAGACCTCGTCCCACGCGGCCTGCGCGCGGTCCCGGACCGTGTCGAAGGTGTCCGAGGTGGACACTTCCAGTTCGAGGTTGCGACGGGCCTGGTCCACGCCCAGCAGGGAGGTGGCGATCCGCAGGGTCACCGCCTTCTCGGTGGACGTGTCGAACCGGAGGTAGCCCGCGACGTCGTCCCGGCCCGCGCCGGTCAGCCGGCCGCTCGCCGTGACCGGCCGGTCCACCACGCCGTAGACGAACATCCGGGTCGCGCCGGTGGACAGGCCGCTCTTCACGTCGGAGAACCCGCTGACCACACCGGTCGCCGGGTCGAGGGACAGGCCGCCGCTGTTGTTCACGTTGTCGAACACCAGGGTGGAGGCGTCACCGGTGAACGTGAAGCGGAACAGGGCGGCGTGGTCGGTGGGCGCGATCTCGGTGCGCATCCCGTTCTCGAACGTCACCCCGTAGTAGTGCGCCCGTGCGATCTCGTTCTCGTGGCGGAACGGCAACGCGCGCTGCGCGCGGTCGGCGGTGGGCGTGCCGGCCGACGGCATCACCTGGAAGGTCTGCCGGTCCCCCATCCACGGGCTGGGCTCGTGGCTCGCGGTGAACGCCTGGAGCGTCGGCAGGTTGTCCCGGTTGTTGGCCTTCGCGTACTCGTAGAGCCAGCTGATCGAACCCGCGTTGGTCATCGGCGACCAGAAGTTGAACCCGTGCGGCACGGCCGTGGCCGGGAAGTTGTTGCCGCGCGAGAAGCTGCCGCTGGAGTTGGTGCCACGCGTGGTCAGCACGTGGTCGGTGGGGCGGGCCCGGTCGACGACGGCGGGCGCGGACTTCACCGCGATGTCGTCGATCCAACCGTTGAACGACGCCGGCCCGGTCGGGTTGTCGTACGCCACCAGGATCCGCTTGACCGTCTTGCCGGCGGCGACCTTCCCCACCACCGACGCGACCCGGTTCCACTGGTTGGTGTACAACGACTTCGCCGCACCCTGCCCGCGTGGCGACACCTCGAACCCGTGCTGGTCGCGGGCACCCAGGTCGCTGAGGTAGGTGCCGTCGGCGAACGCCAGGTCGACCGCGACGAACGTGCTCGGGTAGTTCAGGTCGTCGGTGGTGAACGACGGGAACACCAGGTAGGACAGCTCGGTCGTGGCGGTCACCGGGATGTCGACCTCGAACACCTTGTTGTAGGAGTACCCGCGCCCGGCGGTGACGTGCGTTCCTTGGTACCGCAGCGCTTTCACGCCGGTGAAGCCCGCACCCGCCTTGGCGTTGTAGCCGCCGACCGCACCCTTGCCCACGGTGGTGCGCATGTTCTTCGCGGGCGGTGTCGAGGAGCCGTCGGAGAACTGGATCTCGGCCAGTTGCAGCAAATTCACGCCGCCCGCGTTCGCGGTGATGTCGATCCGGTAGTACCGGAACGCGGCGGTGTTCGCCGTCTCGTAGGTCTTGGTCAGGTGCCGGGCGGTGAACACCTCGCCCGCCCTGGTGTCGATCGGCGTCCACGTGGTGCCGTCCGCCGAGCCGCTCAGCGACCAGTCCCGGGGGTCGCGCTCGGGCTCGTCGTCGGCGGAGGTCAGCGCGTAGCGGCGGACCGCCACCGGCTCGGGGAAGGTGAACTCCGCCCAGCCGGTCGGGGTGAACGCGAGCCACTTCGACCCGGTGCTGCCGTCGACCAGGTTCTCCTTCACCTCACCGGCCTCGGCGTGCTCGGCGTTGGCCTCGACGTCGGTGATCCGGTCGGTGACGTCACCCGGGATGCCGACCTGGTCCGAGCCGTCGACGCCGGCGGTCCGCGGGGTGCCCGCCGGGTCGGTCTCGACCGTGCTCGCCCACTTCGGCGCGGGCTGCCCGTCCTCGAACGAGGTGGCGAAGAGCGTCTCGCTCACGGTGGGCCCCCCTGGTGCGGCGGTCGCGGACGGCCAGCCTGCCACGCCGGCCAGGACCACCGCAGCGGTCGACAGGACGACCGGAAATCCCCGCCTGTGCCCCATCGCGCACGCCCCTCGCCTCGGCCAACCGGCTCGCGGGCCAGCGAAACGGCCGGCTGACATCGTTGTCAAGACTGGTCGGGCAGCTTGTCCGCAAGCCTGTCCGATCGCTGCTCCACCCGATCTAGACTCACTCGCTGTGATGGTCCGGAAGTCGCCCCAGGTGGGCACCCCCGCGGGGATGCGCGTACTCAACCAGCGCGCCGTGCTCGACCGGTTGCGGCGCGGCGGTCCGGCCACCAGGCCGCAGGTCGCCAAGGACACGGGACTGTCCAAACCGACCGTGGGCCAGGCGCTGCTCGACCTGGAGCAGCACGGGCTGGTGCGCCCGATCGGCCGCACCACGTCCGGGCCGGGCCGGTCGGCGATGGTCTACGAGCCGAACCCGGCGGCCGGGCACGTGCTCGGCATCGACATCGGCCGGCAGCGGATCCGGGTCGCGGTGGCGGACCTGGCCGGGTCGGTGATCGCCCGGGTGGACGAGCGCAACCGGTGCCGGTCGGCCGGGTCGCTGGTGCGCACGGTGCGGGAGCTGGCCGAGCGGACGGTGGCCGACGCCGGGTTGGCGATGGCCGACCTGGTGGTCAAGGTCGTCGGCACGCCCGGGGTGCCGGACCCGCGCGGGCGGGCGCTCACCCACGCGCCGAACCTGCCCGGCTGGGAGCGCCGGGGCCTGCTGGACGACCTGGAGGCCCAGCTCGGCCCCGACCTGCTGGTGGAGAACGACGCGAACCTGGCGGCGGTCGGCGAGCGGGCGTACGGAGCGGCGCGCGACGTCGACGTGTTCGTGTGCGTGATGGTCGGCACCGGCATCGGCATGGGGATCGTGGTGGACGGCCGGCTGTTCCGGGGCGCGCACGGCGCGGCGGGCGAGATCGGCTACCTGCCGTGGGGCGCGCCGTCCGAGGTGGACGACAACGGCCGGGGCCGGCTGGAGGCCGCTGCGGCGGCGGAATCCGTTGTGGCGCTGGCGAAGCAGCACGGCATCCCGACGGCGAAGTCGGCCCGGGACGTGTTCCTGCTGGCCAAGTCCGGTGACGAACGCGCGCTGCGCGCGGTGCGCGACGAGGCCGAGCGGCTGGCGTTCGTGGTGGCGTCGGTGGCGGCGGTGATCGACCCGGAGCTGGTCGTGCTGGGCGGCGGCATCGGCCAGAACACCGAGCTGCTGGCCGAGCCGATGGCGCAGGCGCTGCGCCGGATGACGCCGCTCGCGCCGCGGATCGCGACCGGTGAGCTGGGGGACGGCGCGGTGCTCAGCGGAGCGATCGCGATGGGTCTCCGGTCGGCCCGCGATCTCGTCTTCGACCGGCGGATCCCGGTCACTCTCTGAGGGTAGTCGAGTGGCTCTCACCTGGTGATTCACTCAATCGTCGTACGTGCGAACCGGCGTGGAGTGGCATAGCGTTACCACACCTCCTCCTGGAGGGTGTGTGTCCTTCCGTTGTTGCTAGGGGAGTCGGAAGGGGAGTACGGGGGACGTGGTCCCCTTCCGGCCGTACACGGGGCAGGTGCCGCGCCCGTAAAACACCTGCCCCGTGTAACAACGGCCGGGCGCGCCCGGTGCGGTTGCTGCCGCCGGCACATCCCGTAGAACGTATGCCGGACAATCACTCGACCCGCCCGGCCGACGTCGCCCACGTCGGCGAGCGGACCCAACTCTGAGTAGGTCCGGACGGCCGTCGCGTCCCAATAGGAGGGTCTGCGGCCACTCGGCGTAACCGGAGCCGGGACCCCAGGTGATCAGTTCCAGATCGAGGCGGCCCACTCCGGGTGGTCGATGAACGGGTTGCGGTTGTGCTGGAAGCTGTCGAAGATCACCTGGTTGCGGCGCTTCTCGAACGTGTCCGGCGGGTCCTGCGCGTTCCACTGCAACAGCACCGACAGCCGGCCCATGTACGGCGCGGAGCCGTTGCCGACGTTGTTGTTCAGCTCCAGGTTCACGTAGCCGTCGCCGCCCTCGTACCGCACGGCCATGTAGAACAGCATCCGCGCCACGTCGCCCTTGACGGCGTTGCGCGGCTCCCACGAGTCCGAGTCGGTGAAGTTGCCGGGTGCTTCGGTCGCGGGCGAGCCGCCGAGGTCGAAGTCCTTGTTGCCGCGGTCGGCGTTGACCGAGACGTCCTCGGGACGCAGGTGGTGCAGGTCGGTGCCGGGACCGGTGGCGGTGCCGAAGTCGCCGTGCGACTTGGCCCAGACGTGCTCGCGGTTCCAGTCGTTGCCGTTGCCGCCGTTGGTGGACTTGCTCTGCGAACGCCCGCTGTAGAGCAGGATGACGTTGGCGGAGTTGGCCGGGTCCTCGTCGGTCGCCTTCAGCGCGTTCCACACCTGGTCGTAGGACAGCTTGGTGTTGGTGCGGATGATCTGGTTGAGCGACGTCTTGAGCGCCGGCCCGGTCTTGCCGACCGCGTCCCGGTAGTAGTCGTCACCGGGCGCGCCGGTGGTGGGCGCCGTGGTCGTGGTGGGGACCGTGGTCGTGGGGGTGGTGCCGGCGGGCGCGAACGCGGTGGGCGAGGTGAGCCCGGGGTGCGCGAAGTACGCCGACAGCGGCCCGGTCACGTCGATCCGCGTGCCCAGCAGGCCGGGATTGGTGCGCAGGCCCCACGCGGCGCGGAACGCCGAGGTGATCTGCACGTAGACCATCTGCGCGGTGTCGGTCTGGCCGGGTGCGTCGGCCAGGGCGAGCGCGTAGTCCGACGGGAAGTTCGAGCGGACCACGGTGGTCGTGGCGGTCGGCTGGCCGACGACGTACCCGCGCACGGTGGCGGACGCGCCGTTCTGCTGACCGATGGCCTGCGCGACCGTGATCGGCGTGGCGGCGGTGGCGGTGGGGACGAGCAGGGTGGCGATGACGGTGAGGGTGGCCGCGAGCAAGCCGGTCACCCGCCAGGGGAACTTTCGCACGGTTGGGTGTCCTCTCCCCGGTTGCGGCGTCGCAGGGTGACAGCGCGCCAGAGGGCCTGACTGTGCGTGACCAACGGGAGGCTGATCACCCCGCGAGGGTCGCACGAAAGGGGCCACGATCGAGTGAATCGGCATCGACGGGCAGGTGGCCGCTCGGTACCCCCGAGTCGGTGCCGGTGACCGGCCCGTGCACCGGGTTCGGCATCCCGCAGCAGCCCGCGCCCGCGACCGTGCGATGACGAAGAACCGGAGAACGCCGTGGAGCGCCCCTACCAGCGCCCCACGGCGGCGGAGGTCGGGACCGGCGGAACCGGGGGCGCTTTACGGCCCCGCCGTTCCCGATCACCTCCACGCAACCCCGCGGGCCGTCGACCGGGTCGATGTCCGGCCGTGCCTGCGAGGCTCCGCTGATCTCCCCCGTTGCCCCCGACCACTCCGGGCCGGGGTGTCGGCGGCCCGCCGGGCGCGGGCCGTTCCCGGTCGTGACGGTGCCGCGTCCTCGCCCGACCCCCAGGACGGGCGAGGACCGTCCTCGCGGACCAGTGGTGACGAGCATCGGTGATCCGCGTTGCCGTTTCGTTGCCACCGCCGCGAGTACCGTTCCCCGGGTGGAGTTCCGCCTGCTGGGGCCGTTCGAGGTGGTGGCGGACGGCCGGGTGATCACCCTGAACCGCCGGCGGGAGCGCTTCCTGCTGGCCGTCCTCGCGCTGCACCACAACCGGCCGGTGTCCGCCGAGCGGCTGGTCGACCTCGCGTCGGACGGCGCGCCGACCACGGCCGCCGAGGCCGCGCTGCGCAGCAACGTGAGCCGGTTGCGCTCCGCGCTGCCGCCGGAGCTGGGCCGGGTCGAACGCCGGGGCACCGGGTACGCGCTGGTCACCGATCCGGAGCGGATCGACGTGCACCGGTTCCGGGGGCTGGTGGCGCGGGCCCGGGACGCCGATCCGGCCGGCCGGGCCGACCTGCTGCGCGACGCGCTGGCGCTGTGGCGCGGTCCGGTGCTCGCCGACGTGGCCAGCGACCTGGCCCGGCAGCGGCTGGTGCAGGGGCTGGAAGAGGCCCGGCTGGACGCCCTGGAGCAGCGGGTGGCCGCCGACCTGGAGCTGGGCCGGCCGGTCGTCGCCGAGCTGCGCGACCTGGTCGCCGAGCACCCGTCGCGGGAGCGGTTCGCCGCGCTGCTGGTGCTCGCGCTGCACCGGTCCGGCGAGCAGGTGCGGGCGCTCGCGGTGTACGACGAGCGGCGGCGGTGGCTGCGCGCCGAGCACGGCCTGGACCCCGGCGCGGACCTGCGCGCCGCGCACCGCGAGGTGCTGCGCGCCGAGGCCCGGCCGGCGGGCCGCACGTTCCTGCCCTACGACGTGCCCGACTTCACCGGGCGCGCCGCCGAGATCGCCCGGCTGGCCGGGACGACCGGGATCGCCCTGGTCGACGGCATGGCCGGGGTCGGCAAGACCGCGCTCGCGCTGCACGTGGCGCACCGGCTGGCGAACCGCTTCCCGGACGGGCGGCTGTTCGTGGACCTGCACGCGCACACCGCCGGCCGCGAGCCGGTCGACCCGGCCGACGCGCTGGAGGTCCTGCTGCGCGAGGCGGGCGTGCCGGCCGACGGGGTGCCCGCGTCGGTGGACGCCCGGTCCGCGCTGTGGCGCTCGACGCTGGCCGGCCGGCGGGTGCTGGTCGTGCTGGACAACGCGGCCGGCGCCGAGCAGGTCCGGCCGCTGCTGCCGGGCACGGCGGGCTGCCTGGTGCTGGTCACCAGCAGGCGGCGGCTGGCCACCATCGCGGGCGCGACGCCGCTGTCGCTGGACGTGCTGCCCGAGGCGGACGCGGTCGCGCTGTTCGACCGGGTGGCGACCCGCGCCGAACCCGCCGAGGTGGCCGAGGTGGTGGCGCTGTGCGGCCGGCTGCCGCTGGCGATCCGGATCGCCGCCGCCCGGCTACAGCACCGTCCACTGTGGACCGTGGCGCAGTTGCGGGACCGGCTGCGGGACCGGTTGCGCGAGCTGAGCGTGGACGACCACGGCGTGGCGGCGGCGTTCTCCCTGTCCTACCGGCAGTTGGACGACGCGCACCAGCGGGTGTTCCGGCTGGTCGGCGCGCAACCCGGGGTCGACGTGGACGTGTTCGCCGCCGCCGCGGCGGCCGGGCTGCCCCCGGACCGGGCGGAGGTCCTGCTGGAGGGCCTGCTCGACGTGCACCTCTTGGAGCAGCGCGCGCCGGGCCGGTACACCTTCCACGACCTGATCCGCGAGTACGCGCGGGCGGTCACGGTCGCCGAGGAGCGCGCCGAGGCGACCCACCGGCTGTTCGACTACTACCTGCGGGCCACCGACCGGGCCAACCGGCTGCTCGTGCCGGACCTGGAGACCGAGCCGCCGGTGCCCGCGTTCCCGGACGCCGGGCTGCCGCCGCTGGCCGACCACGTGGCGGCGGGTGCCTGGTGCGAGCGGGAGCGGCCGAACCTGCTGGCCGCGATCCGGCACGCCGAGGACCTCGGGCTGCCCGCCTACACCTGGCTGATCAGCCGGAGCCTGGCCCGGCACCTGCTGGTCGGCGGCCACCTGCACGACGGGATCGCCGCGCACACCGCCGCCGCCGACGCCGCGCGGCGGGCCGGCGACGCCGAGGCGCACCTGGTCGCGTCGATCAACCTGGCCACCAACCACTGGCTCAGCGACCGCTACCGGCCCGCGCTGGAGGGGCTGACCGGGGCGCTGGAACTGGCCCGCGCGGCGGGCGACCGGGCCCGCGAGGTGTTCGCGCTCAACCGGCTGGCCGCGTTGCGGCACTGCCTGGGCGAGGACGGCGGCGAGTGCGCCCGGCAGGCCCTGGCGGGTGCGGTGGAGCTGGGCAAGCCGCGTGAGGAGAGCTTCGCGCTGTGGGTGCTGAGCCTGATCGCGTGGGACGCGGGCGACGTGCGCGGGTCGTTGGAGCACGCGGCCGCGATGCTGGCGGTGAGCCGGGCGACCGGTGACGCCATGTGGGAGACCGCCGCGCTGGTGCGGGTCGGGCGGGCCGAGTCGGCGCTGCACGGGTACCGGCCGGACCGGTTCGCCGCGGCGGTGGCCGCCGCGCGGTCCATCGCCGACCACCACCACGAAGCCGAAGCGCTGGTCGAGTGGGCCGACGCGGGCCGCGAGGCGTGCCCGAGCCAGGCGCGGGCGCTCGCCGAGCAGGCCCACGACCTGGTCCGACGGGGCTCCCGGCCGTCGCTGACCGGTGTCGTGCACGCCGTGCTGGCCGCCGTGCACGCCCGCGCGGGCGAGGTCGGGCAGGCCCGGGAGCACGCGGCGCGGGCCCGGTCCATCGCCGGCGCGATCGGGCACCGGAGGCTGGCCGATCGGGTGGCGGCTAGTGTCCCGGTGGACACGCCGTTGGAGGACCTGGTTCGATGATCGACTCGTTGGCCGTGGCGCTGACCGTGCTGGCGCTGGTGGCCGCCGCGTGGGCGGTGCTGCTCGTGGTGCTGGACAAGCCGTTGACGCTGGAGACCAAGCTGACGCTCGGCGTCGCGGGGCTCGTCGTGCTGCTGGAGGTCGGGCTGCTGGCGCAGGCCGTGGTCGGGATCGTGAAGCTGGCCGGGCTGGACCGGGAGATCTCCGGGGCCACGTTCGTCGGCTACCTGCTCGGGCCCGTGCTGGTGCTGCCGCTGGCCGGGTTCTGGTCGATCGCCGAGCGGTCCCGCTGGGGCGCGTCGGTGCTGGCGGTCGGCTGCCTGAGCGTGCCGGTGATGATCGTGCGGCTCAACCAGGTCTGGCTCGGCCATGCCTGAACCCGCGGCACCTGGACCAGCGACTCCCAAGCCGATGGCTTCGGGGCCCAACGTGACCCGCTCCGGTCCGGGGCGGCTGCTGGTCGCCGTCTACGGGATCTTCGCCATCGCGGCGGTGTCGCGCTCCGCGGTGCAGATCGCCACCCGGTTCGAGGAGGCCCCGGCCGCGTACCTGCTGTCCGCCCTGGCCGCGGTGGTCTACGTGGTGGCGACGGTGACGCTCGCCGTCGGCAGCCGGACGTCGCGGCGGGTGGCGTTCCTGTCGTGCGCCGTGGAGCTGACCGGCGTGCTGGTGGTCGGCGTGGTGAGCCTGCTCGTGCCGTCGTGGTTCCCGAGAGCGACGGTGTGGTCGGACTTCGGCATCGGCTACGGGTTCGTGCCGCTGGTGCTGCCGGTGCTGGGCCTGCTCTGGTTGCGCCGCACCCGCCCCGCCGCCGGGTAGTGCCGGGTCAGCCCGGGATCGGCAGCAGCCGGTAGGACAGCGCGGTGGTGGCGGGCACCTCGTCGTGGACGAAGGCCAGGCGGTTCGCGCAGTTCGCGTCGGAGTAGATCGCCAACGCGCTGCCGTCGCCGTAGCCCCGGGCCGCCGACCTGGCCGGGCCGAACCCCAGCGAGCTCACCGGGTAACAACCCCAACTGGTCGGCAGGACGGCTTTGGTGCCGCTGAACTGGGTGCCGGAGAACAGGCAGTACCCGTCCTCCTGGCAGTGCGGGCTGACCGCGGCACTCGCCGGGGCCGCCCCCAGCAGCCCGCCCGCGAGCACCACCGCACCGACGACCGCGATCCGCTTCATGTTCTCCCCCAGGCTCTCGACTGCCCTTCACCATGCCGGCAACCGCCGCCGCGCGGGGGCTACTCGGCGAGGGATTCCAGGACGGTCCTGAGGGTCGCCGCCAGCCGCTCCCGCTCGGCCGGGCTCAGCGCGGCCAGCAGGCGCTCCTCGGTGGCCAGGTGGTCGGGCAGGGTCTTGTCCACGAGCCCGCGGCCCTCGTCGGTCAGCGCCACCACGACGCCCCGGCCGTCGACCGGGCTCGGTCCCCGGGTCACCAGGCCGCGCGCCTCCAGCCGGTCCAGCCGCTGGGTGACGGCGCCGGAGGTGATCATCGAGGACCGCATCAGCTCGGTCGGCGTGAGCCGGTGCGGCGGGGCGCTGCGGCGCAGGGTGGCCAGGACGTCGAACGACGCGCGGTCCAGCCCGTGCCGGGCGAAGTTCGCGCGCAGCTCGCCGTCGATCACCCGGTTCAGCCGGGACAGCCGGCCGATCACCGCCATCGGCGAGACGTCGAGGTCGGGGCGCTGCGCGCGCCACTGGTCGAGCACGAGGTCCACGTGGTCCGCCATGCCGGCATACCTTAGCGGTGAGGCAGATCACCGGACGGATGGCTTAGCGATGAGTTACTTTGTCTTAGTGCTAAGCAATCGACTCGTCACCGCGCTCGGCCCGGCGATCTGGGGCACGACCTACTTCGTCACCACCGAGTACCTGCCGCCGGACCGCCCGCTGCTGGCGAGCCTGCTGCGCGCGCTGCCCGCCGGGCTCCTGCTGCTCGTGGTGGTCCGCCGACTGCCCACCGGCGACTGGTGGTGGAAGTCGCTGGTACTGGGCGCGCTGAACATCGGCACGTTCCTGCCGCTGCTCTTCCTGGCCGCCTACCGGCTGCCGGGCGGCGTGGCCGCGACGGTCGGCGCGGTCCAGCCGCTGGTCGTGGCCGGGCTCGCGGCCGGGTTCCTCGGGCAGCGGATCACGCTGCGGGTCGCGCTGGCGGCCATCGCCGGGGTCCTCGGGGTGAGCCTGCTCGTGCTGCGGGCCAACGCGCAGCTCGACTGGCTGGGCGTGGCCGCGGCCCTCGGCGGCGCGGTCGTGATGGCCGCCGGGACCGTGCTGGGCAAGCGCTGGGCGTCGCCGGCGCCGCTGCTGGCCACCACCGGCTGGCAGCTGGTGGCCGGCGGGCTGCTGCTCCTGCCGGTCACGTTCCTGGTGGAGGGCCCGCCGCCGGCGCTGACCGGGGCCAACGTGGCCGGGTACGCGTACCTCGCGCTGATC
The DNA here is from genome assembly GCF_000328705.1 of Saccharothrix espanaensis DSM 44229. Classification (NCBI taxonomy): domain Bacteria; kingdom Bacillati; phylum Actinomycetota; class Actinomycetes; order Pseudonocardiales; family Pseudonocardiaceae; genus Saccharothrix; species Saccharothrix espanaensis. The sequence goes on from NC_019673.1 coordinate 8,196,058, forward strand.
GGCGCGGCGCTGTCCTACAGCCTGTGGTTCCGCGGCGTGAAGCTGCTGGCGGCGACCGAGGTGACCTTCCTCGGCCTGCTCAGCCCGGTGGTCGCGACGACGGTCGGCTGGCTGGCGCTGGGCCAGGACTTGACGGTGGCGCAGGTGCTGGGCGCCGTGATCGTGCTCGCCGCGCTGGTCGTGGCGCAGACCAAGGGGAGGAACAAGGATGAGGATCACCGTGTTCGGGGCGGCCGGGGGCGTCGGCAGCCGGGTGGTGACCGAGGCGTCGCGGCGCGGGCATGAGGTCGTCGCGGTCTCGCGGTCGGTCCGCGACGGGTTCACCGTCGGGGACGCGGGCGTGGCGGCGGACGTCACCCGGCTCAGCGCCGGCCGGGACGTCGTGATCGGCGCGACCCGGCCGGTCGACGGGCGGGAGCACGAGCTGGCGGCGACCGCCAAGGCCCTGCTCGACGGCGTGCGGCCGACCGGTGCGCGGCTGCTGCTGGTCGGCGGCGCGAGCAGCCTGACCCGGCCGGACGGGGTGCTGGTGCAGGACGCGCCGGACTTCCCGGCGTTCCTGCGGCCGATCGCGCTGGCCTGCACCGCGCAGCTCGACGTCGTCCGGGCCGAGTCCGAGGTGGACTGGACGTACCTGAGCCCGCCGATGTCGCTGGAACCCGGCACCCGCACCGGCGCGTACCGGCTCGGGCTCGACGGACTGGTGGTGGACGGGCAGGGGAACTCCGCGATCTCCCTGGAGGACTTCGCGGTGGCCCTCCTGGACGAGGCCGAACGGCCCCGGCACAGCAGGAGCCGGTTCACCGTCGGCTACTGAGGTGCGGGGTGGGCCCGGTGAGCCGGGCCCACCCTTTCGTCACGTCAGCTCGGAACACGTTCTGGCGTCGGGATCCCGGGCCGCCTTCGGCACCCACCGGACGTTCGCGAACGACGCCTGGAACGCGCCCTCGGTGTAGACGAGGAACGGCGTGTTGACGTTCTCCAGGTCCAGTCCTCGGGACGCGAAGCACGCCACCGGGATCTTCACCGTCGCCTTCGATCCCGCCGGCAGGCCGCCGAACAGGGTGGTGGCGTCGACTTCCGCCGAGCACGGGTACACGCAGTGCGCGCTCACCACCGTCCGCGCCGCCGGTGGCCGGTGCACGACAACGTCGAACACCAAGGCCGCGTCGGCGTTGAGGTAGCCGCGCAGGTCGTTGCCGCCGGCCGGGTTCTGGAGGTAGAGCTGGCCCGTGCCCGTCCACGTGGTCCTGAGCGCGTCACCCTGCACGTTCACGTCCGCCGGCCGCACGGTGATCGTGCTGTGCGCGGCCTCGCCGTCGGGACCGATTTCAGTGCCGCTCCAGTTGTCCGGCGACCCGATGAAACCCCTGTACGGCGCGATGTCCTGCCGGTTGAACAGCTCCAGGTCCTCGGTCGCGGTGCCACCACCGCCGTCGCCGGAACAACTGGCGGGAGCGGTCTCGTCCAGCTTGCCGACGCGCCCGGTCTGCCACGACCTCAGGCCGTAGCCCGGCTTGAACAGCGGGTCGTAGCCCGCTTGGCCGGGGTTGAGCGGCGTCTGGCACGCGCTGCGCGGCCACGAGTAGGACAGGGTGCCGGTGAAGCCCGGGTACGTGTGACGTCCGCGCACCAACAGGTCCGCGACGCCGCCGCCCTCGGTGCCGGGCAGCCACGACGCCACGAACGCGTCCGAGCGGTTCAGCTCCTTGTTGACGTGCAACGGCCGGCCGGACACGTACACCGTCACGACCGGCGCGCCGCGACCCCGGACCTTGTCCAGCACCGCCAGGTCACGCGGGTACAGCTTCGCCGCCTCCAGACTGCGCCGGCCCAGGTCGCCGGTCCCTTCGGCGTACGGGGTTTCGCCGATCACCGCGATCACCGCGTCGAACCCCGCCGGGTCCACGTCACCGGTCTCGGAGAACACGACGTTCTGCGCTCCCAGCGCTTCGCGCAGCCCGCCGAGGATCGTGGTGCCGTTGGGGAAGTCCGCGTTGGTGTTCCCGGTGCCCTGCCAGGACAACGTCCAGCCGCCGGTCTGGTTCTGGAGGCTGTCCGCGCTCTTGCCGACCACCAACACCTTCGAGCGCGGCTTGAGCGGCAGCACCCGGTTGTCGTTCTTCACCAGCACCTGGGACTTGCGCACGGCCTCGCGGGCGAGTCTGCGCGCTTCCAACGCCTTCGCCGAGCCGGCGTGCTCCCGGGCGGAGGGCTTCGCACCGTCCAGCACACCCGCGCGCAGCTTGACGCGCAGGATCCGGGTCACCGCGTCATCGATGCGGGACAACGGGATCTGCCCGCTCTCGACCTGGGCGACAGTGTTGGCGATGAACGCCTTCCAGTCGTTGGGGACCATCACCACGTCGATGCCGGCGTTGATCGCCTGCGGGCAGCCGGCGTTCGTGCAGCCGGGGACCTGGCCGATGCCGTTCCAGTCCGACACCACCAGGCCGTCGAACCCGATCTTGCCCTTGAGGATGTCGTTCACGGCGAGCTTGCTGCCGTGCAGCTTGCCCTCCTTGATGCCGAGGTCGGCGTTTGTCCAGCTGTTGAACGACACCATGACGGTCTGCGCGCCGGCCGCCAGTGCGCCGTAGTAGCCCTGGCCGTGCAGGTTGATCATCTCGGCGGTGGAGGACGGCGTGACGCCCTGGTCCTTGCCGCCGAGCGTGCCGCCGTCGCCGATGAAGTGCTTGGCGGTGGCCAGCACGTCCACCCGGCGGCGACCGTCGCCCTGCAAGCCACGCACGGCCTCGTAGCCGTAGGCGCGGGTGATCCTCGGGTCTTCGGAGAAGCCCTCGTACGTGCGGCCCCAGCGGTCGTCGCGGACCACGGCGAGGGTCGGCGCGAACGCCCAGTCCTGGCCGGTGGCGCGGATCTGCTCGGCGGTGGCCTCACTGACGTCGCGGACCAGGCAGGGGTCGTGCGCCGCGCCCAGACCGATGTTGTGCGGGAAGACCGTTGCGCCGTAGACGTTGTTGTTGCCGTGCACGGCGTCGATGCCCCACAGCACGGGGATCTTCGCGCGGGTGGCCTTCGAGGCGTCCCAGTAGGCGTCGGCGAGCGACAGCCAGTCGCGCACGGCGGCGTGCTTGTCGCGGTCGGGCCAGGAGCCGCCGCCGTTGAGGACGCTGCCGATGCCGTACTGGCGGACCTCGTCCGGGGTGATGGCGGCGATCTCGGGCTGGGTCATGTGGCCGACCTTCTCGGCCAGGGTCAGGGAGCCGACGATCTTCGCGATCCGCCGCTCGTCGGCGGGGTCGCCGTGGACGCGGCTGCGGACCCGTGGCCAGTCGGCGTAGGTCGGCAGGGTCGGCTCGATCCGGGCGCAGCCGTGGTCGGTGCGGGGTTCGCCGACCACCACCGGTCGGGTCGGCGAGGGGTCCGCGCCCGCGATCCCGGTGGTCAGACCGGTGGCGAGCAGCACGGCGAGTGCGGTACCCAGGTGTCTGCGGGACATCTGCTGATCCGTTCGTCGGCGGAGGGCGGCGGCGGGTTCCCGCCGATCCTGACCGGGCGGCGGTGGGCCGGTCAAGACTTTCGTGAGAGCGCTTCCGTGCAGGTCGGGCCGCTGCTCCGGTCGGCGGACAAAGCCGCCGCACGACGCGGACCGGCACACTGGGCGCAACACAGGTCTCCCAGGCGGGCACGAACGGGCATGACGACCGAAGACGACCGCGCGCTGTGGGCCCGCGCCGCGGCCGGCAGCGGCGCCGCGTTCGGCGTGCTGTTCGACCGGCACGCCAAGGCGGTGTACAACCACTGCTTCCGGCTCACCGCGTCGTGGTCCGCCGCCGAGGACCACCTCCAGTCCACGTTCCTGCTGGCGTGGCGCAAGCGGACCCGGCTGCACCTGGAGAACGAGTCGGCGCTGCCGTGGCTGCTCGCCGTGGCCACCAACGTGGTGCGCAACGAGCGGCGCACGTTCGCGCGCAGGCTGCGGCTGGCCGGCCGCGTGCCCGCCGAGCCGCCCGTGCCCGACCACGCCGACCGGGTCGCCGACCGCGTGGACGACCAGCGGCGGATGGCCGTGCTGCTGGCCGCCGTCGAACGGCTGCCGCGCGGCGAGCGCGAGGCGCTGGCGCTGTGCGTGTGGTCGGGCGTCTCGTACGCCGACGCCGCCGCCGTGCTCGGCATCGCCGAGGGCAGCGTGCGGGCGCGGGTCAGCAGGGCCAAGTCCCGGCTGACGACGCTGCTCGGCACGCGTCCCGTCCCGCTGACCCCGCTCGCCGTGGAGGACCGATGACCACCGCCCCGCCCCCCGCCCGCGACCTGCCGCCCGGCCGGCACAGCGCGATCCGGGACGAGATCGGGCGCGCGATCACCGGGCCACGGCCGTTCCGGTACGCGCCGCTGGTGGCCGCCGCCGGCGTGGTGGCCCTGGCCCTCGGCCTGTCGGTGCTCGCGCCGTGGCAGGCACGCGACACCGCCGGCCCGGCGGACAGCGCGCCCACGGCCGACATGTCGGACCTGACGCCGCAGCGCATCGCGGAGATCGAGGCCGGCTGCGCGGAGTCGGCGATGGTCGACCAGCAGGCGAGGCTCTACCAGTACCGTGAGGACCGGGCGGGCAAGTACGCGCTGCTGTTCACCCCCGACTACCTGCTCCCGTGCGCCGTGGACGACTGGCACGCGCCGTTCAACTCCCCCGTCCTGAACCTCTCCGCGCTCGACTGGCTGCCCGGCCACTTCTCGGTGGACCACACCGGTGGCCTGGGCGGCGGGGAGGCACCCGGCGTCCGGCCGGTGCGGCCGGGTCGGGCGGGGTGGCGGGTGGCCGCCGGCCGGGTCGACGCCGAGGTGGCCAGGGTGACGTACAGCTTCGCGGGCACGACCGTCGACGCCACCGTCGTCAACGGCACCTACCTGGCCCGCATCGTGTACCCGCCGCAGTGGGCGCTCCCGTACGACGGCACCACCGGCGAAGTCCGCGCGTACGACAAGAACGGCAAGGTGCTCGGTACCAGCCTCGACATCAAGCGGCAGTGCTACCTGAGGCCGGACGGGGCCGTCGTGTACGGCGGCCAGTTCTCCTCCGACCCGTCGACGTGCCTGCCGGCCGTGCCGTGGCGGTAGGTCAGGCGGGCGGGCGTCCGCCGATCCCCCGGTACGGCATCGTCTGGCTGTAGACGATGTTCGTGGTGGTGCTGCCGAACGCCGTCAGGTCGTTGACCACCTTCTCCAGGTGCGCCATCGAGCCGGCGGCGACCTTGAGGGTGTAGCAGTCCTCGCCCGTGGTGCGCAGGCACTCCAGGATCTCCGACCGCTCGGCGAGCAGCGCGTGCAGCGGCTCGTGCCGGTTGCCGGGGTACTTGAGGCGCACCACGGCGAGCACGCCGTAGCCGACCTTGTCCAGGTCGACGGTGGCGCGGTACCCGCTGATCACGCCGGCCTGCTCCAGCCGCTTGACCCGCTCGGTCGTCGCCGACGCGCTGAGGTTGACCCGGCGACCCAGCTCGGTGAGCGCGATCCGGCCGTCCTGCTGCAACTCGGCCAGGATCGCCCAGTCCGTCGCGTCCAGGGTCTCGGTCATCCGGCCAATCTACCGGGGAATCCACGGCGCGAGCCGGTCGATGCCGCGAGGAACCTCTTCAAGGTTGCCGGTCCGGGACCTAGCCTTGGACGCGTGTTGATCGGTGTGAACGTCCCCAACTTCGGCCCCGGCACGTCCCCGGCGGTGCTGCGCGACTGGGCGCGGACCGTGGAGGGGCTGGGGTTCGACCTGCTGATGGTGTCCGACCACCTGGCGGTCACCCCCGACGTCGCGGAGCAGTACCCCGCGCCCTTCTACGAGCCGTTCACGACGCTGTCGTGGCTGGCCGGCGTGACCGAGCGGATCTCGTTGGGCACCACGGTGCTGATCGCGCCGTACCGGCACCCGCTGCTGGTCGCCCGGATGGCGGCGAACCTGCACCAGCTCAGCGGCGGGCGGTTCGTGCTCGGGGTCGGCGTCGGGTGGGCGCGCCAGGAGTTCGAGGCGCTCGGCGTGCCCTTCCGGCAGCGCGGGAAGCTGACCGACGAACTGCTCGTGGCGCTCCGGGAGGCGTGGCGGGACGAGGCCGACTACGGTCCGGGGCGGATCCCGATCTGGGTCGGCGGGCACAGCGACGGCGCTCTGCGACGGGCCGTGCGGCACGGCGACGCGTGGCACAGCCTGCGGTTGACGCCTGCCGCGTGGCGGGAATCGTTGTCCCGCTTGGCGGAGATCGCCGAACAAGAGGAGAAACCGTTGCCCGCGTTGACTCCGCGCATCCTGCTGCGGATCACCGATCGCCCGCTCGCGGAACGCCGGATGGGCGAGGGCGATGTCGGGCAGGTGGTCGGCGACCTCGTGTCGTTGCGCGAGCAGGGCGCGCACGCGGTCGTGCTGGACCCGTTCGTCGGCGACCCGGCCGAGACGCTGGACCCGGAAGTGGCGTGGCACGCGCTCGCCACCGTGCGAAAGGAATTCCGTTGAACGAGCAGCACTTGCGGCGCGCGATCGCGCTGGCCACCGAGGCCCGCGCGGGCGGCAACCCACCGTTCGGCTCGCTCCTGGTCGGGCCGGACGGGGCGGTGCTGGCCGAGGAGCGCAACAGCAGCCTCAGCGACGGCGACATCACCGCCCACCCGGAGCTGAAGCTGGCCCGGTGGGCGGCCCGCGAGCTGTCGCCCGAGGTCGCCGCCGGGACGACGATGTACACCAGCTGCGAGCCGTGCGGCATGTGCGCGGGGGCGCTGGCGCGGTCCGGGCTCGGGCACGTGGTGTTCGCCCTGTCCGCCGAGCAGCTCAACGGCCTCAAGACCGGCGGCGGGTTCGCGGACGTGCCGACCGAGGGCCCGGCGCTCTACGACGAGGCCGCCGCCGCGGTGGCGGGCTACTACCCCTAGACGGGCAAGGCCGCGGTGCGGGTGGTGTCCGGGCGTGGAATAACCGGCGACAAGTGCAACTATTCCACGCCGGACCGGACCCGGCACACTCCGCGACGCCATTCAGGTCGCAGGCGGATAACGAGACGCGGTCAATGTGGTGAACCAGAGCCTTGTGTATCGACAAACGCTACTGTTGTCGGGATCAAGCCCGTTTCCCGCGATCACGTGACGTGTCGGACCACGATCGAGTTCACCTGCAGGGGCGACGTTGCTCAAGGCGGAAGTCCCCGGACGGGGGAATTGGTCTGCACAAAGCGATCGTTCTCGGCATCCGGAAAGAATCCGTCGGTATCCACCACTCGGCGGAATGAGACGGGTCAGCCGAACGGCTTCGATGACCGTCGGACCGCATTCTGACGGGTGCATTCCGCGAAAGCGCTGCCACCATGTCCCTCGACGGCGGGGAAGGCGGGGATACCGGGTGACGACGGGGATGGTGTGCTCATTCGCCGAACTCGACGCGCTCGGCGAAGCCCTGGGCCTCGACGTCCGGCGGTTCCCGTTCGCCATCGGCCACCACGGGTCGACCCGGGAGGAACGGCTCGCCGTGGTGGCGCGGGCGCACCGCGACCTGGCCGACCGGGGCCTGGTGCGCGGCGCGGAGTTCGCGCCCGAACTCGTGGCCACCCTGCGCCTGTTCGCCACCGGCCCGGTGACGGCGGCCCTGGTCGGCACGGTGGGCGAACAGCGCCCGCTGGCGCTGGCCGTGCTGGACGACCGGGCGGCGCTGCTCGCCGTGGGCGGCGACGCGTCCGTCACGTTCCACCGCCGGCACCCGGACACCGCGCTGGACGCGTTGGTCGGTCTGCTGCCCGAGGTCCGCCCGGGACCGGGCGCGTCGGTGACCGTGACCGACCCGGCGGCACCGCGCCGGACCCCGGACGAGGACTTCTCCGACTTCCGCTTCACCCGCGCGCTGCGCCCGGCCGCACCCTCGGCGCGGGCGGCCGTCGAGGAGGTCCTGCGCCGGCCCAGGCTCGGCGCGGGCTACTTCGCGGTGACCGCGGCCGGCGCGGACCGGGGCACGCTCGGCTTCCTCGACACCGACGCCGGCGGGTACGCGATCGTCCCGGGTCCGGTCGAGGGCGGCGCGCCGTCGGCCACCTGCACCCCGGCCGACCGGCCCGCGCTCGCCCGGCACCTGTCCCGACTGGCCACGACCGGACCCGAGGTCCTCCGGGAAGGGAGATCACCATGGCGGTAGGCGGTTTCTTCAGCGGCATCGACGGCATGTCCACCGCGGTCCAGGGCTTCCGCGCCGCCACCGCGGCGGGGTTCACCATCAGCGCCGATCGCGGCCAGGCGCTCCTGACCGCGATCGGCGACATGCAACTGGTGCTGGAAGCCGCGATCGCCAAGTCGTCGGTGATCACCCAGGAGCCACCGCTGGGCACCACGCCGGCCGCGCGGGTCTACCGGCCCTTCCTCGCGACCATCGCGAGCGATCCCGCCCAGGGCTTCCTGCCGGCGGTCAAGAAGCTCTCCGAGGACCTGACGCGACTGGCAGCCGACGTCCGGCAGTCGATGGGCGTCTACGGGACCGCGGAGGACCAGAACACGCACGGGATCACCACCGCCGGCGGCCCCATCCACAGCGCCTGATCGACCGGGAGCACTCGTGACCTCTCGACTCCGCGTGGCCTGCCTGACGACCGCGCTGCTCGCGCTCGGCGCGTGCAGCCAACCGACCACCGGCGTCGCCAGACGGGGGTCGACCACCTCGGTCGGGCCGAGCGCCGGCACGACCGCGACGACCGGCACGACCTCCTCGAGCAGTGGCGCCGGGCTGGAAAGCGTGGACCCGTGCGCCCTGTTCACCCGGCAGGAGGCCGAGAGCGCGCTAGGCCGGCTCCGCCGGGAACCCGAGACCGGGAAGCTCGGCTCGGCGATCACCTGCCAGTACTCGCCGCAGGTCGCCACGGTCATCATCGGGGTGCGGACGAACGTGGGCCTCGCGGGCCTGCAGCCCAACGGGGGCGAGATCAAGGAGACCTCCGTCGGCGGCCGCCCCGCCCGGGAACTGCTGGACGCCGGCGGCAGTTGCGGGATCTACCTCGGGGTCGGCGAGAAGTCGCGGGTCGACGTCGTGGTGAACGCGTCGAGCAGCGGCCGGGAACCGTGCGCCATCGCGGGCCAGGTCGCCGGAGTGGTCGAGCCGAGATTGCCGTGACGACCAGCCCGCGTCGGCGGGCGACGAGGGGGTCGGAGATGGAGCACGACGCTTCGGGACAGGAGCGGAACCCGTACCAGGACTACGGGTTGAATCACCGGGCGGCGGCGCACACCGACCGGGAACTGCTCGACCAGGTGGCGCGCGAGCAGGGGCTGGGACCGGTGAGCGGGCCGTTCGCCCGCTACATCACCGAGATCCTGCACCCGGGCGAGGTCGACGACCGGCTCGACCACCAGGCCGTGCGGCTCAAGGAGGGCGTGACCCCCAGGTCCGCCCCGTCCGAACCCGGTGCCTACTACCCCGGGATCCCGCACGAGGAGCTGCACCGCAGCGTCAACACCGAGGTCGATCCCGGTGTGGTGGGCGAGATCGCGACCACGTGGACCGACCTCGGGAACGCGTTCACCGGCTTCACCCAGTCGATCGCCGAGGCGATCACCGCCAGCGAGGCGGACTGGGTGGGCACCGCCGGGGACGGGGCCCGGCAGGCGCTGGCCGACCTGGGCAACCGCGCCGGGGAGACGGGGGTCTCGGCGCAGTTGGCGGGCACGCTGTTCACGCAGCAGTCGCGGGCGTTGGCCGACGCCCGGAACAGCGTGCCTCCGCCACCCGAGCGACCGTTCGACGTGCGGGAGGCCAACGACCGGCTGTTGCGGATCACCGACCCGCTCGAACTCGTCCGGCAGGCGGCGGCCGACCGGGAGGCGTTCGAGCAGCAGCAGGAGGCCCACCGGGAAGCGGCCCGGGTGGTCGAGACGTACGACCGGACCGTGGCGCAGACGGCGGCGGCGCAGCCCGCGTTCGCGCCGCCTCCCGTTGCCGTGCAACAGCAATCCACGGCGGAGACGCCGGTCGGGACGGGCGAGGCGTCCTCGCGTCGAGGTGCGCCGGTCAGCGGAGTTCCCGAGGTCGCCGGTGTTCCCGGGATTTCCGGCACGACCGGTACGTCCGCGACGCCGTCCGCCGGGCAACCCGGTGCGGACAAGGGGGATCCGGTCGGTCGGGTGCCGGGCGGCGGGGTCACCCAGCCCAGTGCCGGGAGCGGTCCGGTGGCGGAACCCTTACCCGGGCGGCACACCAGCGGGCCCGGCGGCGGGGTGCCCGGTGGTGGTGCCGGGGTGGGTGTGGTGCCGGGTGGGCGGGCCGGCGGGACGTCCGGTGGTGGCGGGAAGTCCGGTGGTGCGGCAGCCGGACGCGGTGGTGCGCCGCGGATCGGCGGGCCGGGAGCAGGTGGCCCCGGGGTCGGCAAGCCAGGAGTCGGCGGGCCTGCGGTCGGTGGGCCTGCGGTCGGTGGGCCTGGTGGTGGGTCCGGGGTCGGGGCTCCGGGGAGTTCGACGGGCGCGCGGGGCAGCGGCACGGGTGGCGCGGGCGGTGGGCGTGGTCCGGGCGGGGTGGGCGGGGCGGCCGGGCTGGGCGGGGTCGGCGGGGTCGGTGGCGCGCCTCGGGAGGAGGACGTCGAGCACCGGACGCCGTCCTACCTGGTGGAGCCCGACCCGGACGACGTGTTCGGCGCGTCCGGGGCCAGTGCGCCGCCGGTCATCGGCGACTGGGACCAGTGAGCGGCAGGTGCGTCAGACCAGGCCCAGGTGGTCGCGCAGGGTCGGCCCGGTGTAGTCGGTCCGGAACACCCCGCGCTCCTGGAGCAGCGGCACCACGGTGTCGGCGAACACGTCGAACCCGCCCGGTGTCACGTGCGGCACCAGGATGAACCCGTCACTGGCGTCGGCCTGCACGAGGTCGTCGATCTGACCGGCGACGGTGGCGGGCGAGCCGATGAACGTCTGTCGCGCGGTCTGCTCGATGATCAGGTCGCGGATCGAGAGGTTCTTCGCCGCCGCGAGCTCCCGCCACTCCCGCGCGGTGGCGAGCGGGTCGCGGTGGCTGCGCACGCCGGCCCGTCCCTTGGCGATGGTGTGCTCCCCCACCAGCGGGTCGACCTCGGGCAGCGGCCCGTCCGGGTCGTGGTCCGACAGGTCGCGGTTCCAGACCTGCTCCAGGAACTTGATCGCGGTCTGCCCGCTCACCTGCTGCCGGCGGACCTCGTGGGCCAGTTCCCGCGCCTCGGAGTCGTTGTCGCCCAGCACGAACGACGCCGCGGGCAGCACCTTGAGCTGGTCGGGCGTGCGCCCGTACTTGGCCAGCCGGCCCTTGACGTCGGCGTAGAACGCCTTGCCCTCCACCAGGGTCGCGTGCCGGCTGAAGATCGCGTCCGCCTTGGCCGCGGCGAACTCGCGGCCCTCGGCGGAGTCGCCGGCCTGCAGGACGACCGGCCGGCCCTGCGGCGAGCGGGGCAGGTCGAACCGGCCGGAGATGTCGAAGAACTCGTCCCGGTAGGCGAAGACGCCGTCGTCGCGCCACGAGTCGAACAGCGCGGTCGCCGCGTCGAGGAACTTCTTCGCCCGCTCGTAGCGCTGCTCCTCCGGCAGGTAGCCGCCGCGCCGGAAGTTCTCGCCGGTGAAGGCGTCCCACGAGGTGACGACGTTCCACGCGGCGCGCCCGCCGGACAGGTGGTCCAGCGAGGTGAACTGCCGGGCCACCTCGAACGGTTCGTTGAACGTGGAGTTGATGGTGCCCGCCAGGCCCAGGTGCGTGGTCACCGCCGCGAGGCCCGCGAGGACGGTGAACGTGTCCGGCCGGCCCACCACGTCCAGGTCGTAGATCAGCCCGTTCTGCTCGCGCAGCCGCAGGCCCTCGGCCAGGAAGAAGAAGTCGAACTTGGCCCGCTCGGCGGTCTGCGCGAAGTGCGCGAACGACGAGAACTCGATGTGGCTGCCCGCCCGCGGATCGCTCCACACCGTCGTGTTGTTCACGCCGGGGAAGTGCGCGGCGAGGTGGATCTGCTTCATCTCGCGTCCTCTCGGGCGGCGTAGCGGTTGGCGGGTCGGGGCAGTCCGAGGTGGCCGCGCAACGTCGTGGCCTGGTAGGCGGTGCGGAACGCCCCGCGCCGCTGGAGTTCGGGCACCAGCTCGGAGGTGATCGCGACCAGGTCGTCGGGCAGGTGGGCGGGCCGCAGCCGGAAGCCGGCCGCGCCGGCCTCGTGCCACTCCAGCAGCCGGTCGGCGAGCGCGGCCGCGTCGCCGGCGAACACGTGCGCGTCGGAGTCGATCCCGCCGGACTCCTCGGCGCGCGCCTTGCGGTCGGCGTCGAAGAACACCACGACATCCGCGAAGTGCTTCAGCCCTGGGACGTCCGCGTCGATCGCGCGCAGGTCGTCGGTGCTGTGCGGGGTGGTGAAGACGATGTCCGACGACCGGCGCGCCAGCTCGTGGATCGGGGAACCGTGCGACAGCACCGAAACCGGTGGCCGGCCCTGCGGCGGGCGGGGTGTGATCGACGGGCCCTTCACGCTGAACCAGTTGCCCGTGAAGTCGATGTAGTGCAGCTTGTCGCGGTCGATGAACCGGCCGGTGGCGGCGTCGCGGATCTCCGCGTCGTCCTCCCAGCTGTCCCACAACCGCCGCAACACCTCGACGTAGTCGGCGGTCTCGTCGATCGCGTCGGCGAGCAGCGCGTCGTCCGGCGCGTCCGGGAACGTCCGCCGGCCGAAGTGCCGGGCGTGGTCGGCGGCGACGCTGCCGCGCACCCGGACGCCGGCCCGGCCGTTGCTCACGTAGTCCAGGGTGGCGATCGCCTTGGACAGGTGGAACGGCTCGGTCAGCGTGCTGACCACGCTGGGCACCAGCCCGATGTGCGTGGTCAGCGGCGCGACCCGGGACGCCACCAGCACCGAGTCCAGCCGGCCGACCGGCCCGAGGTCGTCCTCGAACGTGACGAAGTCCAGCAGGCCGCGCTCGGCCTCCCGCACCAGGTCCACCCAGTACCCCGGGGTGAACCGCGCGGGATCGCACGGCGCGGCGGGGTGCCACCCGGTGGCGTCCAGCGCCACGGCCAGGTGCAGACCAGCTCCCATGTTCGGGCTCCCTTCGACCTCTCCGGCGATTCTGCGGCAGCGCCGGGCCCGGTCGGAGGGGCGACCATCCTGTGGGAAGCCTCAGGTTTTCCCGGTCCGACCGGGAATATCCGCCGCGAACCGCCGATCGCCGCCGGGCCCGGAGGTGGCGAGGTCGGCCAGCACCCGGCCGACCGCCGGGACGAACTTGAACCCGTGGCCCGCGAACCCGGCGGCGAGCACCAGCGGCCCGTTCCGGTCGAGCACGAAGTCCGAGTCCGGCGTCGAGGTGTAGGTGCAGCTGATGGGAGCGAAGTCGTCCGGGTCGACGCCCGGCAGCCACTCCCGGGCGTACTGCCGCAACGCCGCCAGCCGACCGGCCTCGGGCCGGAAGTCGCGGGCGTCCGGGTCGACGACCGGGCCGCCGCCGTGCGCACCGACCTTGATCCCCTCACCCGGTGTCGCGAGCCCGTAGACCGCGCCGGGGCGGCGGTGGATGAACGCGGGCCACTCGGTGGCGTCGACCGGCGCGAAGTGCGCGGGCTGCTCCTGGGTGACCGTCAACGGCGGCAGCGCGACCAGCCCGTCGAGCAGCTTCGCCGTCCACGCGCCGACCGCCACCACGACCCGTCGCGCCCGGTAGACCTCCTGGTGCGTCACGACTTCCACCCGGTCACCGACCCGCAGCCCGAGCACCGGGGTCTCGTGCCGCACCACGCCGCCGAGCGCGGTCGTCAAGTCCTGCAACAGGTCCACTGCCCGGTCGGCGTGCAGACGGCCGGACCGGGGGTGGAAGAAGACGTCGCCGTCGAACCGCAGACCGGGCCACCGCTCGCGCGCCGCGTCGGCCGGCAGCACTTCGCCGGGCGACCCCGCCGCCGCGAGCGCCTCGGGCAGCCCGGTGATGTCGCCGTGGTCCACGCCGCCGGTCTCGGTGAGCAGCCCCGCGCCGAGTTCCCGCCACAGCGCGAGCGCCTCCGCCGCGAACCTGACGTACACCGGGTCCGGGTAGACCAACCGGAAGATCCGCGACGCGCCGTGCGAGGCACCGAACACGTGCCCGCGCGCGAACCGCTCCAGCAGCACCACCTCCACCCCTCGGGAGGCGAGTTGCCACGCCGCCGCCGACCCCATCGCACCGCCGCCGACCACCACCACGTCCACATCGGTCACGCCGCCAGGGTCACCGCGCGGGTCGGGGCTGTCCAGGCTTCCCACCTGGCGGATGGCGGGCGGGTCGCCCTCTACGAGGATCGCGCGGGGGGCCGGCGCGTCGCGCAGGGCAGGCGGGTGCGGGACCAGCGTGCGGGTGCGGCGCGGCGCAGCGGGTAGGCCGCGCTGGGCGTCGACGACCCCCACCCGGTGCCCCGGTCGCGACGATCGCCGCCCCGACCCGCCCCCTGAGCCCGTGACCTGCGGAAACAAAAAGTTCGAGAAAGTTCGAGGACCGTGTCGATCCGGCACCGGGCCCGTTCGTCGCGTAGGCAAGACGACAGCGAAGGGACCGAAGATGACCACCACCGCCCCCGCCACCACCGAGGCCCGCACCGGCCGCCGCCACGACCTGATGCTCGCCGCGTTCCGGGTCGTGGTCTCGTTCCTGTTCTTCTGCCACGGCCTGCAGGGCTTAGGCTTTCTCGGCGGCATCGACGGGCAGGGCACCGGCGTCCCGCTCGGATCGTTCCCCGGCTGGTGGGGCAGTGTCATCGAACTCGTCGGCGCGCTGCTGGTGGCCCTCGGGATCACCGCCCGCGCGGCGGCCCTGGTCTGCTCCGGCGCGATGGCCTTCGCCTACTTCGTCGTGCACCAGCCCACCGGTTTGCTGCCGCTGCACAACATGGGCGAGCTCGCCGCCCTCTACTGCTGGGCGTTCCTGCTGATCGCGGTCGTGGGCCCCGGCTCGTACACGGTGGGGCGCGCGTTGCGCCGTTGACCTCCGTCTTACCGCTACACAAGCCACAATGGCACCAAACACTCCGAAAGGGACTACCGAGATGCGTTTCATGGTGATCGTCAAGGCCACGAAGGACAGCGAAGCCGGCACCATGCCCAGCGACGAGGAGCTGCGCGCCATGGGCGAGTTCAACGAGGAGCTGGTCAACGCCGGCGTCCTGCTGGCCGGCGAGGGCCTGCACCCCAGTTCGAAGGGCGCCCGGGTGTTCTTCGACGGCGACCAGCGGTCCGTGGTGGACGGTCCGTTCACCGAGACCAAGGAGCTGATCGCGGGTTTCTGGCTGCTGGAGCTCAAGTCGCTGGAAGAGGCCGTCGAGTGGGTGAAGCGGGTGCCGAACCCGACCGGCGACCAGTCCCAGATCGAGATCCGCCAGGTGTTCTCGCCCGAGGACTTCGCCGACGCCTCCCCCGAGGTGCTCCAGCAGGAGGAGGAGCTGCGGGCCCGGGCCGCCGCGCAGCGCGAGGCCCAGTAGGCCCCGCGACGCCCACCCCCGCTTGCCGCCGCGCATCGGAAGCTGATCTGATCTCGGGTCGTGACAGCTTCCGATGCGCGGCGTGCTGTCGAGGCGGTCTGGCGGATCGAGTCGGCACGGTTGATCGCGGGCCTGGCCCGGGTGGTCCGGGACGTGGGCCTGGCCGAGGAACTCGCCCAGGACGCCCTGGTCAGCGCGCTCGAACAGTGGCCGGAGAGCGGCATCCCGCGCAACCCGGGCGCGTGGCTGATGACCGCCGCGAAGAACCGGGCGATCGACCAGATCCGCCGCCGGCAGAACTACCAGCGCAAGCTGGCGGAGATCGGCCGCGACCAGGAGTCCGACCACGCGCCGGACGCGGGCGAGGGCGTCGGCGACATCAAGGACGACCTGCTGCGCCTGGTCTTCACCGCGTGCCACCCGGTGTTGTCCACGGAGGCCCAGGTCGCGCTCACCCTGCGGATGCTCGGCGGGCTGACCACCGACGAGATCGCCCGCGCGTTCCTGGTCGCCGAGTCGACCGTGGCGCAGCGGATCGTGCGGGCCAAGAAGACGCTGGCCAAGGCCGACGTGCCGTTCGAGGTCCCGGCGGAGAACGAGCGCGACGCCCGGCTGTCGAGCGTGCTCGGCGTCATCTACCTGATCTTCAACGAGGGCTACTCGGCGACCGCCGGCGACGACTGGATGCGCCCCGCCCTGTGCGCGGACGCCCTGCGCCTGGCCCGCGTGCTGGCCGGTCTGATGCCCCGTGAACCCGAGGTGCACGGCCTCGTGGCGCTGCTGGAGATCCAGGCGTCCCGCTCGCGCGCCCGCACCGGCCCGAACGGCGAACCGGTGCTGCTGATGGACCAGAACCGGGCGCTGTGGGACCAGCTGCACATCCGGCGCGGACTGGCCGCGCTGGAGAAGTCGGGCCGTGGCCCGTACTCGATCCAGGCCCGGATCGCCGCGTGCCACGCCCGCGCGCGCACGCCCGAGGACACCGACTGGACGTTGATCGCGGGCCTGTACGAGACGTTGGCGCTGGTCGCGCCGTCGCCGATCGTGGCGTTGAACCACGCGGTGGCGATCGGCATGGCGTTCGGCCCGGCGACGGCGCTGGAGCTGGTGGACGAGCTGGTGGACGAGCCGGCGCTGAAGGACTACCACCTGCTGCCGAGCGTCCGCGGCGACCTGCTGGCGAAGCTGGGGCGCACGGACGAGGCCCGGACGGAGTTCGAGCGTGCGGCGTCGATGACCCGCAATGCGCGGGAGCGGACGTTGCTGCTGGACCGCGCGGCGGCGTGCGGCTGATGCACCATGGAGATGTGGATCTCCGCTACCGACCGCTGACGGCTGACGACGTGCTCGATCTGGACGACACCTTCACCACCGACGTCGTGTTCTCGGTGTCCAGCGGCCCGCTCGCCTTCTCCTTGACGCCGGTCCCGGTGTCGCCCCGGACCAAGACCTTCCCCCCGGACGACGACCCGCTCCCGCAGGAGGGGTTCGCCGCGGAGGACTCCGGACTACGCGGGTTCATCTCGGTGGAGATCGCCGACTGGCACTCCCGCCTGGTGATCCGGCAGCTCACGGTCGCTCCCGAGTACCGGGGGCGCGGGGTCGGGCGTCGGTTGATGGAGCTGGGGGTGCAGTGGGGGCGTGAGCGCGGGGCGCGGACGGCGTGGCTGGAGACGTCGAGCGTGAACGTGCCGGCGGTGCGCGCGTACCAGCGGATGGGGTTTGCGCTCTGCGGCCTGGACACGACGCTGTACCGGGGGACGCCGTCGGAAGGCGAGGTGGCGCTGTACATGGGGCGCGAGCTGTAGACCGACGCGTCTCCCCGCACGGGCGGGGGTGGTCCGAACTCGTCGCCCGTTCCCCACCACGCGATCACGTCGTCCCCGCGTGCGCGGGGGTCAGGTCGACGCGGCCATGCGCGGTGCGTCCTCCGCTGCCGCCGACACGTCGTGGCACGGGGTCGCGTCCGGGTAGCGGCCGGCGGCGAAGGCGCCGGGGGTGATCCCCATCGCGGCGCGGAACTCCGCGCTCAGGTGGGCTTGGTCGTAGTAGCCCAGGTCGTGGGCCAGGCGGGCCCACGACCCCGTCGCGCCCGACGCCACCACGCGGCGCACCCGGTCGATTCGGGCGTACTGCTTCGGGGACAGGCCGACCGCGTCGCGGAACAGGGTCCGCAGGTGGCGTTCGCTCACGTGCAGTGCGCGCGCCGCCCCCGCCACCCCGAGTTCCGGCACGGTGCGCACCGCTTGCGCCACCACCGCGTCACGTCCGAGCTCCGCCGTGGCGAACCGTTCCGCCAGCCTCTTGCGAAGCCCGTCGAACCCCCGGACCGGTCCCCACACGTCGCGCAGGGGCACGACCGTGTCCACCAGTTCGTGGGCCGCCACGCCCAGCAGCGCACGGGCCCGGCCTGGGCGCAGACGTACCTTCAGCCGGTGTGCCGGCACGGTGTCGAAGTACGTCCCGCGGGTGCGTGGTCCCACCACGAACGCTTCCTCCGACGCCGAGCACAGCACCAGCGAGGTCGCCCCGTCCGGCGGCAGCGCCTGGGTCCCGGTCGGTGTGAACGACTCGACCTTCATGTCCGTCACCCACGCGCGCAGCTCCACACCAGGTGACAACAGTCCTCGCCGCCGGGAAAGTCCGTAGGCCGACCGATGTCTCCGCACCAGTGCGGAGAGCACGGTGGGACGATGACCACCGACCCCGTACGAGACGAGACCCCCGCCCAGCGGATGGACCGGAACTACGCCGAGATCCTCCAGGAGATGCGGGTCGCCCAGACCGGAGTCCAGCTGCTGTTGGCGTTCCTGCTCACGTTGGCCTTCACGCCTCGCTTCGGCACGCTCGACCTCTTCCAGCTCCGGGTGTACGTGCTCAGCCTCGTGCTCGGCGCGACCGCCACCGCCCTGCTGATCGCGCCCGCCCCGTTCCACCGGCTGGTGTTCCGCCGCCGGCTCAAGCTGGAACTCGTGCGCACGTCCAGCAAGCTCCTGCTGGCGGGCCTGGTGCTGCTGAAGCTCGCGCTGGCCGCCGCGCTGCTGCTGATCCTCGACGTGGTGCTGGGGCTGTGGCCGGCCGTCTGGATCACCGCGGGCCTGGTGCTGTGGTTCGGGTTCTGGTGGTTCGTGCTGCCGCTGCGGTACCGGGCGCGGTCGGCGCGGCAGGCGGCCCGAGCGGTAGCAGCCCAAGCGGTGTCGGTCCAAGCGGTGTCAGTCCAAGAAACGGCGGTCGAAACGGTGGCAGGCGACGCGGTATCAGCCGACGCGGTGCTGGATCGCCTCGCGGGCGATGTCGGTGCGCGACCGGACCCCCAGTTTCGCCAGCACGTGTGACACGTGGGTGGCCACCGTCCGACCGGACAGGAACAGGCGTTCGCCGATCTGCCGGTTGGACAGGCCGGTCACCACCAGCTCGGTGACCTTGAGCTCCATCGGGGTCAGGCTCTCCCAGCCGTGCGTGGCCCGCCGGTGCTTGGCGTGCGGGCCGCGCCGGATGCCCAGTTCGCGCAGGCGCGCCAGCAGCAGGGTCGCGTCCCAGTCCGCGCCCAGCGCCGTGAGCACGTCGACGGCGTGGCTCAGCGCGGCCCGCGCGGACGTCCGGTCGCCGGACGACGCGAACAGCACCGCCGCCGCGCCCAGCGCCTTGGCGCGGGACAGCGGGCGCGCCGCCGCCCGGTACTCGTCGGCGGCGTGCAGCAGCCCCACCGGGTCGTGGTCGACCAGGGCGCGGCAGTAGGCAGCGGACGCCCGGCGGTGCGGCACGTCGAGTTCGGCGGCCAACCGCTCGGCCCGCGCCACGGCCGCGGCCGGGTCCTCGCCCAGCTCCACGGCCAGCCGCACGGCGTCGGGCAGCAGGTCCTCCACCGACTCCATGCCCGCCACCAGCACGGCCAGCGCCTCGCGGGAGTGCCCGGCCTGTTCCAGTTCCAGCGCGGTGGCCAGCGCGAGCGGGCCGACGACGTGCCCCTCGACCTCCGCGCCCGCGGCGTCCAGGTGCCGGCGCGCGCCCTCGGCGTCGCCCCGGTGCAGGTGGACGAGCGCGGCCACACCGTGGTCGCAGCGCGACACCATGGGGTGCTTGAGGTCGTCGGCGAGCAGGTCGACGTCGACCAGCGCCTCGTCCCAGCGGCCCGCGTCGTACAGGAGCTGACCGAGGGCGCTCTGCGACTGGGCGAGCCGGACCGTGTTGCCGGTCTGGTCGGCGGCGTGCCGGACGACGCTCGCGGACGCGATCGCCTCGTCGCCCCGGTCCAGTTCGCCGAGCGTCACGGCCTGGTTGATCTGCAGCAGCAGCCGCAGGTCGGCGGTCTCCGGGTCGCCCATGGCCACGGCCAGCGCCCGGTCGAACAGCGGCAACGCCTCGGCCATCCGACCGCGCGCCATGGCCACGATGGTGCGCACGTGCAGCGCCCAGCTGGTCGCCGTGCGGTCGCCGGTCTGCCGCGCGCTGCCCTCGGCGACGTCGGCGAGCCGTTCGGCGTCGTCCAGGTCGCCCACGTCCCAGTGCGCGCGGGCGGCGAGCACCAGCAGCCGGGCGCGGTCGCGCTCGGTGAGACCGGGGCGGGACAGCGCCCGGTCGAGCTCGACCAGGGTCTCGGCCGAGCGGCCGGTCATGGACCTGCACTGGGCGAGGGTCCAGTGCAGGTCCACGAGGGTGCCGTGTTCGAGCCCGGCCAGCGCCACGGTCTCCGCGCCGTGGTGGTCGCCGAGCCGGAACCGGGCTTCGGCCAGGTGGGCCAGCAGCACGCCGCGCCGGGCGGTCGCGTGCGGGGTGACCACGACCCGGCCGAGCAGGTCCACGGCGGCTTCGGGGGCGTGCGCGACGAGGGTCGCGCCGTGCTCGTCCAGCCAGTCGGTGACCCAGGCGGGCACGCGGTCGTCGGCGGCGAGCAGTTGCCGGGTGACCCGGTCTACGCCCGCGCCGCTGTCCGCGAGCGCCCGCGCGGCCTCGCCGTGCCACGCGCTGCGCGCGCTCTCCGGCACCTCGTCGTAGAGGGCGGCGCGGACCAGCGGGTGGCGGAAGCTCAGGCCGATCCGCCCGTCCTCCAGGACGCCGGCGACGGTGGCGTCCTGCACCGCGGGCAGCAGGTCGACCACCCGGGTGCCGAGCACGGCGGCCAGGTCGGCGACCGGGAAGCCGACGCCGAGCAGCGCGGCGGCGACCAGCACCCGCCGCACGTCGGCGCTGAGGAACCCGATGCGGTCGGCGATGGCGGCGGACAGGCTGGCGGGCAGGTCGGTCTGGGTGAGCCGGGCGGTGCCGTCGGCGTCCACCGCGACGGCCCGGCCGCGGATCAGCGCTTCGACCAGTTCGACCAGGTAGAGGGGGTTGCCGCCGGCGTCGGCGGCGAGCCTGGCCAGGGCGTCGTCGGGGGTGCCGCCAGCCAGCGCGCCGACCAGTTCGACCACCGCGGCCTCGCCCAGGGCGGGCACGGTCAGCCGCTCGACGCCGCTGCGCAGCGCGGCCAGGTCGTCCCGGCGCGGCAGCGGGCGCAGCACGCCGACCAGCAGCAGCGGCAGTTGCGGGACCAGCCGGGCCAGCCGCTTCCACACCGCGACGGTGGCGGCGTCGGCCCAGTGCAGGTCGTCCAGGACCAGGACCACCGGGCCCAGCGCGCACAGGTCGTCGACGCGGGCCAGCAGGCGTTCGGCGGTGGCCGTCGCGCCGGAGTCGGACCGGGCCGCGGCCAGCGCGTCGAGCAGGGGCAGCAGCGGCAGTGAGCGGCCGAGTTCGTCGCCCGCGCCCTTGCAGACCCGGAACCCGCGCCCGGCGGCGGCCTCGCAGAGGGCCTTCACCAGGGCGGTCTTGCCGATGCCCGGCTCGCCCTCGACGACCAGCGCGGCACCCCGCCCCTCGGCCAGGGCGTCGACCCGGGACAGGAGGCGGGTCAGCTCACGCTCGCGGCCAACGAGACGCAGGGTGACGGCGCGCACACCGAGAGAATACAAGGCAAACACCGGGTTAACAAGACGCATCCGAATTTCAAACAAACGCGGCGTTCGCAGCGTTCGCCGTTTGTTCACCGAAATCACCGCGGTGTTTCACCCGCTACTGCCACGGTAACCGCGGCGCCGAATTCCCTTGTAATTTACTCCGATCTCCCGTGACTGGAGCGCACATGCGAATCGGACGAGTCCTGATCGCCGTCCTGCTGGTGGCCGTCTTCACGACCGCCGCCCAGGTGGCCCCGTTCGGTGGAATGCCCTACAACTGACCCTTCCGCACCTGGTCCTCCGCCGCTTGACCGGACCCCGGACGAGCCGGCACCGAATGACCGAACGCCGAATGACCGAACGCCGAATCATTGACCACCGATCCATTCCACTCGATGTGGTGTCGGTAGAACGACTCCGAGTCCGCCGAACGGTCCGCGCCCACTCTCGCGCTCATCGACACCAGCGCTTCCACCCGAACCCGGCGCAACCGCTCGTAGTGCTCGAACGCCGCACGCGGCTCGGAGCAGTCGCGTAGACACATCGCCAGGACAACGCCGTCCTCCAGCGCCATCGACGCGCCTTGACCCGCTGCCGGGGACGCGGCGTGCGCCGCGTCCCCGACCAGCACCAGCCGCCCGTCGTGCCACACCGGCGTGGACGGCACGTCGTAGGCGTTGCCACGCCGGACCTCCCCGCTCGCCCGGACGATCCGCGCGGCCGGCGTGTCGTCGTCGGCGAACGCCCCGGCGGCCTGCTCGACCCACTCCGCCGGCGTGCCGCCGTGCGACTCGTCACCGGCCACGCGGGCGAACCACCAGGTCCGGCCGTCGGGCGCCGTGGTGTGCCCGAAGAACGCCCGACCGCCGGTGATCATGTGGTACCGGCCGGGCTCGGTGGTCGGCGCGATGCCCTCGGTGTAGCCGTAGAAGATGTTCAGGCCCGTGTAGCGGGGTTCCGGCGCGGCCGGGTCGAGGAGCCGGCGGGTTGTCGAGTGCAGGCCGTCGGCTCCGACCAGGACGTCCCCCTCGGCCCGGGTGCCGTCTGCGAACGTCGCCCGCACCCCGTCCCCGGTGTGCTCCGCGTGGACCAACCGCTTGCCGTGCCGGATTTCCACGCCCCGGCGCGCGGCCTCGTCGTGCAGCGCCCGGTACAGGTCCGACCGGCGCAACGTGCGCGGCCCGGTGATGTCGGTGTGCCAGCGGGTCTCGGCGACCAGCGCGCCGGTCCCGTCGTAGAGGTTCAGGCCGTCGGCGGCGAACGAGTTGTCGGCCACGACCTGGTCGAGCCCGATCGCGCGTAACGCGTCCACACCGTTGTGCATGATCGTCAGGAATGCGCCGATGTCGTCCGCACCGACCGCGTATGCCTCGTGCACCACGGCCTCGATCCCGGCTTCGCGCAACGCCGTCGCGGTCACGGGTCCGGCGATGCCACCACCGATGATCAGCACTTTGGTCATGCCGATCACGCTAGCGGGTGAACTACGCTGCGGACTCGTGGCGACGGACGCGACCCGTGGCGCCGTGCGCGTGGTGCGCTGCGGCGCGGTCGGGCTGTCCTCCGGGCTGCTCGCCGTGGTGGCGCACGCCGGGGCGGGCGGGCACCTGCCGCCCCTGCCGCACGTGGTGGTGTTCGCGGTCGCCGTGGCCTGGGTGTGCGGGCCGCTCACCGACCGCCGGCTGGGGTTCGGCGAGATCCTCGGCCTGGTCGGCATGGTCCAGGTGACCGTGCACGCGTTCCTCGCGCTGGTCACCCGGCACCCGCACGAACTGCTGCCCACGCCGTCGATGCTGACCGCGCACGTGCTGTCCACCGGGGTCGTCGTCGCGGCCCTGGCCGGCGCGGAAAGGGCCGTGTTCCGGCTCGCCGCCGCGCTGGCGTCCGTCCTGCCGCGCAGGCTCGTGCCGACGCCGGCGTGCGCGCCGCTGGCCATCCCGATCGCCGCGCACCCGCAGCAGCCGCTGTCGGAGGTGCTGCGCCGCCGCACGCTGCCCCGTCGCGGGCCGCCGCTCTGCTCCTAGATCGCCTTCCCCACCACCGATCCCCGATGGGACCGGTGGCACTCCCCTGCATCTAGGAGCTTTCGCCATGACAGAGTCCTGGCGCGGCCTCGTGCTGCGCTTCCACTTCTACGCGGGCGTGCTGGTCGGCCCGTTCGTGCTGATCGCCGCCCTGACCGGCGTGCTGTACGCCGCGACACCGCAACTGGAGTCGTGGATCTACTCGGACAAGCTGCGGGTGCCCGGGTCCGAGCAGACCGTGCCGTTGTCGCGGCAGGTCCAGGCCGCCGTCACGGCCGGAGGAGGCGGCGCGCCGGTCGCCGTGCGGCCCGCACCCGAGCCGGGCGCGACCACGCGCGTGCTGTTCTCCTCGCCCGACCTCGGCAGCTCCGAGCAGCGCGCGGTGTTCGTGGACCCCGGGACCGGCGAGGTCGTCGGGGACCTGGTGACGTACGGGTCGAGCGGCGTGCTGCCGTTGCGGACCGCGCTGGACAAGATCCACGCCAACCTGCTGCTGGGCGAGCCCGGCCGGCTCTACAGCGAGCTGGCCGCGTCCTGGCTGTGGGTGGTCGCACTGGGCGGCGTGGTCCTGTGGTTCTCGCGGCGGCGCGCGGTCAAGCCCAGGCCGGCCACCCGGCGGCACGCCGTGATCGGCCTGTGGGTGCTGGTGGGCGCGTTGTTCCTGTCCGCCACCGGGTTGACCTGGTCGACCTACGCCGGGGAGAACGTGGCCGACCTGCGCAAGGCGTTCGGCTGGACCACGCCCGCGTTGGACGTCGCGGGTTCCGGCGACCACGCCGGGCACACCGCCGGCACGCCCACGACTGGTTCACCGTCCGAAGTGGACGGTGTGCTGAGCGTGGCGCGGTCGGCCGGGATCGACGCGAAGGCGGTGGAGATCGGCTTCCCGAAGGCCGGCGGGGCGTGGAAGGTGGCCGAGGTCGAACGCGGGTTGCCCACCCAGGCCGACGCGGTGGCCGTGCGCGGCGGCGCGGTCGTGGACCGGGTCGACTTCGCGGACTTCCCGCTGGTCGCCAAGCTCAGCCGATGGGGCGTCGACGCGCACATGGGCGTGCTGTTCGGGTGGCTCAACCAGGTGCTGTTGCTGCTGCTCGGGCTCGGGTTGGCGGCCATGGTCGTGCTCGGCTACCGGATCTGGTGGCTGCGCCGGCCGACCCGGGGCTTCGGCCGGCCGGTGCCGCGCGGGCAGTGGCGGAAGGTGCCGCGCGGGCAGTTGGCGGCGGTGCTCGTGCTCGCCGCGGGCATGGGCTGGTTCGTGCCGCTGTTCGGGCTGAGCCTGGTCGCCTTCCTCGTGGTGGACGCCCTGGTCGCGCGGCGGCGGGTGGCCGAGCCGGTGTAGGCCGCGGTGAATGGTCGCGGTGGATGGTCGCGGTGGATGGTCGCGGTGGATGGTCGCGGTGGATGGTCGCGGTAAATGGTCGCGGCGGTCGGGCCGCGTGGGGTTAGGCTGGGTCATGCCTTTCGGTTGACGCCCGGTACCGCCCCCGGCCCGGCCGCTGGCCCGACTGTTCGTCGGGTGGGCGCTGCTGGCCGACGTCGTGCCCATCTACCCCCTGTACGCGCTGCTGTTCGCGGACAACGGGATGTCGGACGGGCAGATCTCCGCGCTGTTCGCCATCTGGTCCACGGTGGCCGTCGTCGCGGAGATCCCGTTCGGAGCGCTCGCCGACCGGTTCTCCCGGCGGTGGTCGCTCGTCGCGGCGGGCGGGTTGCAGGCGGCGGGGTACGCGCTGTGGACGGCCGTGCCCGGTTTCTGGTCGTACGCGGCGGGGTTCGTGCTGTGGGGCCTGGGCGGCGCGCTCGTGTCGGGCGCGATGGAGGCCCTGCTGCACGACGCCCTGACGGCGGTCGGCGCGGGCGAGGAGTTCGGCCGGCTGCTCGGCCGGGTGACGGCGGTGGGCCTGCTGGCGCAGATCCCGGCGGCCCTGGCGGCGACCGCGCTGTTCTCGACCGGCGGGTACGCGCTGGTGGGCTGGGTGAGCGTGGCGACCTGCGCGGGCGCGGGCCTGCTCGCGACCAGGCTGCCCGAGACCCCGCGCGGCGAGCCGGAGAGCTACCTGGCGACCCTGCGCTCGGGCCTGGTCGAGACGGCGGCGGTGCCGGCCGTGCGCCGGGCCGTGCTGGTGGTGGCGCTGCTGCTGGGCGTGGACGCCCTGGAGGAGTACTTCCCCTTGCTGGCCCGGGATTGGGACGTGCCGGCGGCGCTCGTCCCACTGGCCGTGCTGGCGATCCCGTTGGCGGGCGCGGCCGGCGCGGCGCTCAACGCGACCCGCGTGCCACTCGTGGTGTCGCTGGCGCTGTCGGCGCTCCTGCTGGGCGGAGCCGGGCTGCTGCACCACCCGGCGGGCCTGGCCCTGGTCGCCTTGTCGTACGGCCTGTACCGAATGGTGCTGGTCGTGGCGGAGACCCGCTTGCAGGAACGGATCACCGGTTCCGCACGGGCCACCGTCACGTCGGTGGCCGGCCTGGGCAGCGAGGTCGCGGCGTACGGCGTCTACGCGGCGTGGGTGGTCGGCGGGGTCTCGTTGCTGTCACTGGGAATCCTGGCCATCGCCCTGCTGCTGCCGTGGGCGTTGCGCTCGCGCGTCCCGGCGCGGCGTTGACCTCTTCACAGTTGTCCAGCAGCGGGTGCGAACCACGGCGTCGGCCGACGCGCGGCCGGCACCTACAGCTCGGACAGCCGCTGCACCTCGTCGTACCCGGGAACCTCGCCCACGGGGGCACCGTCGCGCACCGCCTGCGCGGTGGCCACGGTCGCGTGCAGGGCGGCGCGGAACAGCAGTGAGCCGGTGCTGACCCGCCGTACGCCCAGTTCTGCCAACTCGCGGATGTCACGCTGTGCCAGCACGTTCAGCGGCACCGGCACCGCCGCGACCACCGCCGTGATCTCCGCCGGATCGACCAAACCCGGCACGAAGATCCCGTCCGCCCCCGCCTCGACGTACCGCAGCGCGCGTTCCACCGTGCTCCCCTGGTCCACGTGCAGCCAGTGCGTGTCCACGCGGGCGTTGACGAAAAGATGGGGCGCGGTCTCCTTGAACGCGCGCACCAGCTCCGCCTGTTCCACCGGGTCCGCCAGGCCGTCGCCGCGCCCGTCCTCGATGTTCACGCCCGCCACCCCGAGGTCGGCCAGTTCCGCCGCCAGCCCGCGCACGTCGCCGAACCCGGCCTCCACGTCGACCGTCACCGGGACCGGCAGGCGCACCAGTTTCCGGGCCAGGGCGAGGGTTTCCTCGCGTGCCACGCCGGCCGCGTCCGGGATGCCGGCCGCCGACGCGACGCCGAGGCTGGTCGTGCCGATGGCCGTGAAACCGGCCTGCACCAACGCTGCCGCCGACGCGAAGTCCCACGCGTTGGGCAGCACCAACGGTTCCGGGCCGTGGTGCAGGCGGTGGAAGGTCCCCTCGGCCAACGCCTGAGCGTGCTCGCGCGCGGGACACCCGTGCCGGCCCGCACCGAACGGGACCTCCGCCAGGTCCACGAGCACCTCCGCTCCGTCCGGCGCGATCCGGCGGGTGGCCGGCACCGGCGGCTCCTTGCCCGCGATCAGTGCCTCCATCGCGGCGCTGGCCTGCACCAGCAACCCGATCAGCGCGGCGGTCTCCTCGTCCCACGCCCCGCCGCACACGGCGACCAACCGCCGCACGGCCTCGTCCGCGGCGTCGGTCACCGGCGTGTGCGGCTGGTACGACCGCGCCACCACGGCCACGTCCGGCACGACCGTGCGCGGCAATCCCAACGCGCAAGCCAACTTCGCAACCGCGTGCCCTGGGCGTCGCAACGCAGCAAGATCCACAGTGGACAATCGGGACACCGCCAGATCGCGTCGCCGCACATGGTCGGCACCCTCGCTGAACCGGGCCACGTGGAAGCGCAACCACGCCACGCCACGCTCGGCGTACGGCACGGGCGGGACGGTGTGGGCCGGGTCGAGCAGCACCTCGTGTTCCATGCCGCCACCGTAGGCGCGGGACGCTTCGGTGTGCGCCGAAGTGTCCGGCGCGCACAATGGGTCCATGGCCGCCGACGAACTAGCGAACCTGGCCGGGCTGCTCGCCGACCGCACCCGCGCGCGGTTCCTGCTGACCCTGATGGACGGCCGCGCCTGGACCTCCGGCGAGCTGGCCAAGGCCGCCGACGTCTCCCAGTCCACCGCGAGCGAGCACCTGAGCCGGTTGGTGCGGGCGGGCGTGCTCACCGAGCGCCGCCAGGGCCGGCACCGCTACGTCCAGCTCGCCGGCCCGCGCGAGGCCGACCTGCTGGAGCACCTGCTGGCCTACCTCGGCCCGGTCGCGCCCGAGCGGGGCCTCAGGGCGGCGACCGCGTCGGCGGCGCTGGCCCGGGGCCGCACCTGCTACGACCACCTGGCCGGGCGCCTGGGCGTGGCCATCACCGACGCCATGGTCGGCCGCCGGCTGCTCGACGAGTCGTTCGCGCTCACCCCGGCGGGCTCGGCGTGGCTGAACGGGCTCGGCGCGGATGGCGGCACGGATGGCTGCAAAGACTTCGGCGCGGACTTCGGCACCACCCGCCGGCCGCTCGCGAAGGCGTGCCTGGACTGGACCGAGCGCCGCTCGCACCTGGCCGGCGCGGCGGGCGCGTACCTCTGCGCCCACCTGCACGACCGGGGCTGGGTCCGCCGGTCCGGCACGGGCCGCGCGGTCGCAGTCACCGACACCGGCCGCGACGCCCTGGCCGACCTGCTGGGGCTCTCAGCCCTGTAGCCACTGGGGCAGCCACGACGCGTTGCCCTCCGGCAGCACGTCCACGACCACGCAGGTGATGTTGTCCGGCCCGCCGCCGGCGTTGGCGGCGTCGATGAGCGCCCGCACGGTCAGGTCGCCGTCCGGTTCGGCGGTGAGCAGCGCGCCGATCTCGGCCGGGCCGACCACGTCGGAGAGCCCGTCCGAGCAGATCAGGTACCGGTCGCCGGCGGCGACCTCGTGGAAGAACAGGTCGGCGTCGTGCGAGCTGCCCGCCTGCAGCGCCCGCATCAGCATCGACCGGCCGGGGTGCTCGGCGGCCTGCTCGGCGGCCATCCGGCCGTCGTCCACGAGCGCCTGGACCATGGTGTGGTCGCGGGTGAGCTGGGTCAGCTCGCCGTCGCGGACCAGGTAGCACCGGGAGTCCCCGATGTGCCCGACCGCGAACCGCTCGCCGTCCCACAGCAGCGCGGTGAGCGTGGTGCCCATCCCGCGCATGTCGAAGTTCTCCTCGGCCAGGTCGGTCAGCCGGATCGCGATCTCCCGGGCCGCGCCGGCCAGCGCCGACAGCGGGTCGTCGGTGTCCACGTCGAGGTCGGCGAGCACCGCCACCGCGATGGAGCTGGCCACCTCCCCGTACGCGTGACCACCCATCCCGTCGGCTACTGCGTACAGGCGCTCGCTGAAGTACACCGAGTCCTCGTTCGCCTCACGGCGCAGGCCGGGGTCCGTCCCGACGGCGTGGCGGAGCGCATACATGCCGGATAGTGAATCACCCGCACGTGTGCCCCTGAGCAGCACTGTCCGAAATCGGTTACCGGGGACGCCCGTAGAACTCGCTCAGGACGAGCATCGCCGCCCCCGCCGCCACCACGTCATCGGCCAACGGGGTGACGCCGACCGCCACCGGCAGCCACTGCGCGGTGGGCAGCGCGGCCCGCACGCCGGCCAGGTACGCCTCGGGCTCGGCGAGCACCGCCCGACCGGCCAGCACGACGTGGTCCACGTCCAGGAGCTGCACGAGGTCGGCGACCGCCGTGCCCACGACGGCCGTCGCGGCGGCCAGGTCGCCGGCCCGCGCGGCCAGGTTGTGCACGGCCTCGACGCACCCGGTCCGCCCGCACACGCAGCGCGGCCCGTCGAGCCGGATGGTGGTGTGCCCGTACTCGCCGGCGTTGGTCCGCGCGCCCCGGTGGACCCGGCCGTCGAGCAGCAGGCCGACGCCGACGCCGGTGCCGACCAGCACCAGGACGGCGTCGCGCCACTCCTCGCCGCGCCGCCACGACTCGGCCACGATCGCCGCGTTGGTGTCCTTGTCGACCACGACCGGCAGCCCGAGGCGGTGCTCGGCGAGTTCGCGCAGCGGCACGTCGTGCCACTTCGGCAGGGCCGTGGCGTCGTGGACGACGCCGGTGCGGTGGTCCAGCGGCCCGACGAACCCGATGCCGACGCCGAGCAGCCGCTCGTCGCGCAGCGGGTCGACCAGCCGGGCCAGCTCCGCGACGAAGGTCTCCGGGGCGAAGTCGGCGGGCAGCGGCGCGACCGCGCGGTCCAGCACGTCGCCCGCCAGGTCGGTGAGCACGACCCGCAGTTCGTCCCGCTCGACCTGCGCGCCGAGCGCGAGCCGGCTGTCGGCCACGAGTTTGAGCAGGGTGCGCGGCTTGCCGACGCCGACGTTGCGGGTGCCGGACTCGACCAGCAGGCCGTCGGCGATCAGCCGGCCGACGACCTTGGACACCGCCTGGGGCGTGAGCCCGCTGCGCTCGGCGAGGTCGACCCTGGTCACGGCACCGGACCTGGCCAGGCCCAGCACCACCGCGTCGTTGTAGCCGCGCAGGAAGCGCAAGTTCGGCACCGCCGCATGATGGCACGACCGCGCATTACCGAACGGCGTTGTGTCAAGCCCTCCGCGCGGGCGCATCGGCTACGGCATCGCCGGAACCAGCCCCTGGTGCTGTTCGGCCGAGTCACGTCGGTCTACGCCGAGCCGGCCCGACGACGCGAGCGCGCGGTGTCGGCCGTGGCGTCGCAGCACGAACCACGCCTGCTCGGGCCGGAGGCCGCCTACGTGAGCCACGGGCTGCCAGCGGCGACGGGGCAGCCCGTTGGCGATTTGTCGACACACGGCACGCTCGGCGTCAGCCCGGACGCGGTCGAGGTGCCCGGCCTGTCCGGCGCGCACGCCGGGTTCTACCGTCTGCTGGTCGAGGCGCTGACGGCCGGCGGCCCGCTGCCCGTGGGCCCCGCCGACGCCGTGCGCGCGCTCGACGTGATCGAGGCGGCGTCCACGTCCGCCCGGACCGGAGAGGTGGTGGCCCTGTGACTGGTGCCGCGAGTGGCGCGGTGAGCCTGCTGGACGAGCTGGCCGGGCAGGAGGCCCGGCTGGTCTTCCGCTCGTTCACCAACGAGGACGCCCTGGCCCTGGGCCTGTTCCTGGTCGACGCGGCCCGCGCGCGGGACCTGCCGATCGCGATCTGCGTGCGGCGCGGGCAGCAGCGCCTGTTCCACGTCGCGCTGGCCGGCACGTCCGCCGACAACGACGAGTGGCTGGACCGCAAGAGCCGGGTGGTGGACCGCTACGGCCGCAGCTCGTTCCGGGTCGGCGAGACGTTCCGGTCGCGCGGCCAGACGTTCGAGGCCCACTCCCGGCTGGACCTCGACCGCTACGCCGCGCACGGCGGCGTGTTCCCGGTGCTCGTCGAAGGGGTCGGGATGGTCGGCACGGTCGGCGTCTCCGGTCTGCCCCAGGCCGACGACCACGCGTTCGTCGTGGCGCAGCTGGAGCTGTTCCTGAACCGCTGAGCGCCGCCGGGCGGGGGTCTGGTGACCCCCGACCGGCGCGCGGATCAGCAGAACACCTCGGTGAGCACCTCGTCCCAGCCCTGGCCGTTGCCCTCCTCGGGCGACTGCGTGAAGGACGCCTGCAACCGGGTCTTGGTGTCCTTCGTGCTGCCCATGAAGCTGGAGTAGCCCGGGATCCCGCCGCCGTGGCCGTAGACGGTCACCCCGCACGGGAGCACGTTCTGCTCCAGCCCGAGGCCGTAGCCCCGGCTGAACGGCAGCGCCTTGTGCAACTCGGCCTGCTGGGCGGGCTTGAGCAGCCGCCCGTCGAGCAGGGCGTCGATGAACCGGTCCAGGTCGGCGGTGCTGGAGATCAGCTCGCCGGACCCGTAGGCGACCGACGGGTTCAGCCTGGTGACGTCCACGACCTCGCCGGCCACGGAGTAGTAGCCGTGGGCGTGCGGGCCGGGGATGTCCAGCCGGTGCCCCGGCAGGGACGTGGCACGCAGCCCGAGCGGGCGCAGGATGCGCTGCGACACCGCGTTCTCGTAGGGCTTCCCGGTGATCTTCTCGACCAGCAGGGCCGCCACGGCGTAGTTGGTGTTGGAGTAGTTGAAGGCGGTGCCGGGCGGGAAGTCCAGCGGTTTTGAGGTCGCGATCGCGAGGATTTCCTGCGGCGTCCACCGCTGGTAGCGGATCGTCTCGAACCCGGCCGGGTCCAGCGGCAGCGAGGCCGTGTAGTTGTACAGCCCGCTGGTGTGCTGCAACACCATCCGCACGGTGATCTCGTCACCGTCGGGCAGCAGGCCCGGCAGGTACCGGCCGACCGGCTGGTCCAGCCCCACCCGGCCTTCGCCGACCAGTTGCAGCACGACGGTCGCGACGAACGTCTTGGTGATGCTGCCCGCCCGGAACCGCCCGTCGGCCGGCACCGGCTTGGTGGTGCCCCACTCGGCCACGCCGGCCCGCGCGGTGAACCGGTCCCGACCGTCCACGACCCGGATCTGGACGCCCGCCGCGCCGCCCTCACCGGCCATCTTCTCCGCCGCGCGCTGCACGACCTGCCGATCGACCCCCGGCCCGGCGGACGCGGGTTCCGCGACCGCCGTCCCCCCGATGCCCAGCCCGGCCAGTCCCGCGACCGCGGCCAGGGCGATGCCCCTCTTGCCCATCAGTGCTTCCTCCCGGTAGACGTCGAAAGGATCGAGTCTGGTCAGGCCGGACGTCAGCGGGCGACCACCCTCAGGGGGACGGCCATGTCGACTTAAGGTGCTGCGCCCCTAGTGGTCGTGCGGTCGTGAAAACGTTTGCACTGCCCGAAATCCACTAGCCCGCCCGGCGTAACGGTCAGCCGGGCAGCTTGGCCGAGCAGGCCCGCGGGACCCTCACCGGCCATGCGGTCCGGCACCCGCTGCGCGGCCCCACGACCGCGCCGGCGTGAAGTCCTCCCGACCATCGCGGCGCCCTCCCCGCCGACGCCGGGGGCACCGGGTCCGCCGGCTCCGTGATGAGCGGGCGACGGACTCCGGGAAGGCCCGCCGACCAGCCCCGGGGGCGGGCCGGGACGTCGTCCCGCGGTGATGCGACGCCCAGTGGTCGTGCGGTCGTGGAAACGCTTTCACGGCCCGATCCGCTAGTCCGTTCGAGTGACACAGTGGTCTAGACCTTGACCGTCAAGTGGTCTGAACCACATGTTCTTCTCAACCCTGCACTCCTTTCCCTGACGAGGAGCACGATGTCCAAGATCCGCTGGCATCTCACAGCGCTGTTCGTGGCTGTCGCCACGATGGTCCTCGGTCTGGTCCTGGTTCCCCCCGCGAGCGGCGCGGGCGGCCTGTCCGCCACCTTCACGAAGGGCTCGGACTGGGGCTCCGGCTACGAGGGCAAGTACACCGTCCGCAACGCGAGCTCGGCGGGCATCTCCAGCTGGACCGTCGAGTTCGACCTGCCGACCGGGCAGAAGGTCGGCTCCCTGTGGGACGCCAGCTACACCACGAGCGGCCAGCACGTGACGGTCAAGAACACGTGGAACGGCAACGTCGGTGTCGGCGGCTCGGTGAGCTTCGGCTTCAACATCGTCTACTCGGGCACGTTCTCCGGCCCGGCGAACTGCAAGCTCAACGGCGCGTCCTGTGACGCCGGCGGTGGTACGACGACCACGACGACGACCACCACCACGACCACGACGACCACCACGAGCCCGACCACGTCGACGTCGACCTCCACGACGACGACCACGCCCACCACGACGACCACCACGACCCCGCCGCCCGGGTACAAGAACCTGGGCTACTTCGTGCAGTGGGGCGTCTACGGGCGCAACTACCACGTCAAGAACATCCACACCTCCGGCTCGGCCGCGAAGCTGACGCACATCAACTACGCGTTCGGCAACGTGACCGGCGGCAAGTGCACCGCGAACGACGACACCTACGCGGACTACGACAAGTTCTACGGCGCGGACACCAGCGTCGACGGCACGTCGGACTCGTGGGACGCGGGCGCGCTGCGCGGTAACTTCAACCAGCTCCGCAAGCTGAAGAAGATGTACCCGCACATCAAGATCCTGTGGTCGTTCGGCGGCTGGACCTGGTCCGGCGGCTTCGGCCAGGCCTCGCAGAACCCGGCCGCGTTCGCCGAGTCCTGCTACAAGCTGGTCGAGGACCCGCGCTGGGCGGACGTGTTCGACGGCATCGACATCGACTGGGAGTACCCGAACGCCTGTGGCCTGACCTGTGACAGCAGCGGCTTCGCGGCCCTCAAGAACGTGTCCCAGGCCCTGCGCAGCCGCTTCGGTGCCAACAACCTGGTGACCGCGGCCATCACGGCCGACGCCAGCAACGGCGGCAAGCTCGACCTCGCCGACTACGGCGGCTCGGCGCAGTACCTCGACTGGTACAACGTCATGACCTACGACTTCTTCGGTGCGTGGGACGCCAAGGGCCCGAC
The DNA here is from genome assembly GCF_000328705.1 of Saccharothrix espanaensis DSM 44229. NCBI lineage: Bacteria > Bacillati > Actinomycetota > Actinomycetes > Pseudonocardiales > Pseudonocardiaceae > Saccharothrix > Saccharothrix espanaensis. Next base: position 8,229,854 of record NC_019673.1, read on the forward strand.
CCGGCCGCACTCCCCGCTGACCGCCGTCGACCCGCCCAAGGAGGGCTTCGACACCGCGGCCGCGATCAAGAAGCTGAAGGACAAGGGCGTCCCGGCGTCCAAGCTGCTGCTCGGCATCGGCTTCTACGGCCGCGGCTGGACCGGCGTCACCCAGGCCGCCCCGGGCGGCACGGCGACCGACGGCGCTCCGGGCACGTACGAGAAGGGCATCGAGGACTACAAGGTCCTCAAGACCAGGTGCCCCTCGACCGGCACGGTCGCGGGTACCGCGTACGCGTTCTGCGGGAACCAGTGGTGGAGCTACGACACCCCCGCCACGATCAACTCCAAGATGCAGTGGACGAAGTCGCAGAACCTCGGCGGCGCGTTCTTCTGGTCGCTCGACGGTGACACCAGCAACGGCGAACTGGCCACTGCCATCGGCAACGGCCTGAAGTAGAACGCCGGAATCAGGGGTACGGCTCGACACCAACCCCTCACTGAACGGGCCCCTGCGGGCGTCTCCCCCGCAGGGGCCCGTTCGGCTTTCCGGGAAGCTGGTCGACGACCGCGGCGGCCACCGTGAAGCACCCGGCGAACACGAGCGGCGCGAACGCCGTCGGCAGCCACCCGTGCCCGAACGCCCCGGCGAACAGCACCAGGCCGATCGACACGCCGGCCGTGAGCCCGGGTCGGCGCACGGTGTAGCGGCGCAGGACCAACCACGACACCACCCCGCTGCCTGCCGCCCACACCAGGCTGAAGCCGAGGGCGTAGTAGAAGAGGGCGGCGCGCTCGCCCACCGCCCGGACGAACGTGCCGAGGCAGAGAAGCCAGGCCATGCCGAGAACCAGGCCCAAAGCCGGAGCGAGCAGGTAGCGACTGTCACCACGGTCCATCGACCGATGATGGGGCACCACCGCGCTGAGCCGGCCCGGTGACCGGCTTCGCATCCCGCGCGGAGTCCAGGCGACCGGCGCGGCCAACCGGTTCCACCACCCCGGGTTTCGTCCCCGAATCGTCGGCCGGTGAGCCGCGCCTCGGACAACCGTCAGCGCACGACCGTACGACCGCCCACGGTGCGTGCCAGCACCGTGGACGGTCGTCTGTCGGCCTTCAGCGGGGCCCGATCAGGTGGTCAGGCTCCACGAGTCGATGTAGCCGGTGTCGGACGAGTACACGTCCTGCACCTGGAGCTTCCACGCGCCGTTGCGCACCTCGGTGGAGGCGTTCACGGTGTAGGTGGTGTCGATGTTGTCCGCCGAGTCGTTGTTCGACGGCTTCAACCGGTACGCCGTGCCGTCCGGCGCGACCAGGTCGAGCACCAGGTCACCCCGGTAGGTGTGCTTGACGTGCACCTCGACCTGGGTGGTCGCCGAGGCGTTGCCGGTGCAGCCCGAGACGTTGATCGTGCTGGACACGGCCGCGCCGGCGTCCGGGATGTTGACGTCGCCGTCGTTGGTCGCCTTCGCGCACGTGCCGGGCGTGGCGCCGCCGTACGGGTTGGCGGCCTTCTTCGCCGAGTACATCAGCATCGGCTTGACCTTCGGCCAGAAGGTCGACGCCTGGCAGGAGTACGCCGGGTGGAACCCGCTGCACGAACCGGAGCCCGGCCCGATCTCCCACACGAACGACGCGACGCCCAGGTCGTCGTACACCCAGTCGTCGGTCGCGCCGGAGGCGTTGTAGAGCACCTCGCCGGGCTGGCCGTACTGCCAGCCGCCCGCGATCGACGCCATCTCCCGCGCCATGCCGCGCAGCGCGGTGTCGTTGCCGGTCTTGTACTGCGTCGTCCAGCCCCACGGGAACAGCACGAGGTTGGAGTAGCTGTGCATGGAGATCACGACACCGGTGGTGTCGGCCGGCGCGGCGTCGGTGTTGCCGGTGCCGCGGCGGTCCTTGTACAGGTTGCGCCACAACGCCTGCAGCGCCCGGGTCTCGACCTCCGAGTTGGCTGACGGGCCCTTGTAGGTCTCGGCGCACGGCTGCGCGGACGTGCCCTCGCCGCCCCAGTGCGAGTTGGTGTTGCGGTTCAGGTCGATGCCCACGTGCGAGCCCGACGTGCCCGAGCAGTTCGAGCCGTTCGTGGTGTTGGCGTTCTTGCGCTGGAAGCGCGGCGTGTTGCCGCCCTGCTGCACGATGTTGACGCCGTCCGGGTTGGCGATCGGCACGACCCACACCTCGGTGGAGTCGAGCAGCGCGGTCACCTCCGGGTCGCTGCCGTAGCCCTGGGTCAGGTGGTCGATCCAGCGGTACGCGACGTCACCGGTGGTCAGCTCGCGGGCGTGCAGCTGGCCCATCACGAAGAACCGGGGCTTGGGCGCGGTCGAGCTCAGCGCGCAGTCGCCGGCGTTCTTCTTGGTGATGCAGATGGCCCGCAGGTCGTAGCCGCCCGCGCCCTGCGTCTTCTTCCACGAGTCGCCGTAGTCGACGGCCTGGGTCAGGTTCGGGTACTGCGACGCGACCGCGTCCAGGTGCGCGAACTGCGCGTTGACCGTGCGGTAGCCGCCGTAGTAGGTCTCCTCCAGCGCGCCCGCGTCGAGCTGCTGCGACTTGCGCGACGGCGGGGTCCACTGCGGGGCGGGCAGCACCTCGTCGATGACGGAGGTGAAGCCCTCGCTCTTGAGCTTCTGGCCCGCGGCGGAGTCGCCGAGGACGAACAGGTAGTCGCCCTCGCGCTGCTCTAGGACGTCGAACCCGCGTGAGAGCAGGTTCTGCGCGGCCTTGCCGAGCGGGGCGTGCACCTTGTAGACGTACGTCGGGCCGGCCTGGGCCGCGGCCACCTCGGGTGCAGGGCCCGCGGTGCCCGGAACGCCGCCGTTGATCACCGCAGCGGCGGTGACACCGGCTATCGCCAGGGTCACCAGTGAACGTCTGGTCGACTTCACGGTTGTTCTCCTCCTATGCAGGGTTGAGCAGGAGAATGGGCCAAAACCCGACCCGTGCACACCCTCCGACCGGCCATACCTCGCGCTGGTGGGCGAAGGTTGGACCGCCCGGCCCTGACCTGACCTCCGGCCGGTTGCACCGATCATCCGTACGGAACCGATACGGACGGCGGATACCGCCGTCGAGCGGCCCACCGGGGCACGTGACGGCACGTCGAGCGGACATCGGACCCCCCCGGGCGCGGCCCCGCCTGCGGGGCGGACTTCGCTACCCCGAACAGCGTGCGCGACTACGGTCGTCCGGGGCACCCCCGCCACGCATTCGGGTGACGAGGGCCCGCTTGACCCTGCCCCTGGGGCACGTTCCAAGGTCATCCCCGTGGAGGAGGTGCGGATGGACCGGCTGCTCGGCATCGGCGAGTTCTCCCGCCGGACCCGGCTCTCGCTCAAGGCGCTGCGGCTCTACGAGCGCCAGGGCCTGGTCGTGCCGGCCGAGGTCGACCCGTTCAACGGCTACCGCCGCTACCGGGAGGACCAGATCGCGCACGCGCGCCTGGTGCGACTGCTGCGCCGGATCGACATGCCGCTGACCGTGGTGGACCGGATCGTCACGGCCCCGGCCGGCGAGCGCGCGGCGCTGCTGGGCGAATACTGGGACGAGGTCGAGCAGCGGTTCGCCGTGCAGCGGCACCTGGCCGCGTACCTCCACGTGGTGATGTCCGGAGGAGAGGGGTTGTCGGAGATGTTCAAGGTGGAGCAGCGGGACGTGCCCGAGCACGTCGTGCTGACCGAGCAGCGGCACGTGCTGCAACCCGCGCTGACCGACTGGATCCGCGAGGCCATGGACCGGGTGATGGCGGCGACCGCCGCGTTCGGCGGCATGTCGGCGCCCGGCCTGGTGATCTACCACGGCGAGGTGACCGAGGACAGCGACGGGCCGGTGGAGATCGCCCTGCCGATCGCCGTCGACGCGCCGCCGGCCGGCGTGGCGGCGCGGGTCGAGCCGGCGCACCGCGAGGCGTACGTGCGGCTCAAGAAGCGCGAGGTGCAGTACCCGCAGATCCTGGGCGCGTACGACGCCGTGTTCGCATGGGTGGAGTCGAACGGCCTGACCGCGGCCGGCGCGCCGCGTGAGGTGTACTTCGCGGACTGGTCGACGATCGGGCCCGAGGACGACGCCTGCGACATCGCGTTCCCGATCAAGTAGGCGGGTCCGCAGCCGACTGGCGTGCTTCCGGGCCCGGAGGCACGCCAGTCGAGCCCAGCGGGGCGCTGGCCGAGCCCAGCGGCGCGCTGATCGAGCCCAGCGGGGTGCTAGTCGAGCCAGCCGAGGGTGTCCACGATGAACGGGATCGGGTTGCCGGCGGCGACCTGGCCCAGCAGGACCCCCTCCCGCAGGGCGTTCTCGACGGTCAGCGGCCGGACGCGGGTCTGCGTGACACCGGCCTCCACCCCGACGCCGCCGGCACCGGCGATGACCGTCGTGGAGTGGGTGCCGTCCCCCCAGTCTGCCGAGAGGACGGACCAGCCAGGACGATCCGGCAGCTTCCGGCCGGCGAGCCGCCCGACTCAGCGCAGCCCGGCGAGGAAGCTGCGGAACGCCCGAGCCGGCACCCTGACCAGCCCACCAGCCCGATTCTTGGTATCCCGCAACGCGAAGAACCCCGGAACCACCGCCACCTCGACGCAGGTCCCGTTGTCCTCGGTGTGGGTGGACGTCTTGAACTGGGCGGCCGAGAAGTCCGGGATCATAGCGGGGACCACCTTCCCGGCTCAGGCGTACTCCCGAGCCGTGCGCTGGACGAACCTCCTCGATTGTCCCACTCCGAGGGAGTTCGCCGTCAGGTTCACCCAGCACCTGACGTAGTCGGCCAGCTTGAGGCGTAGTCGGCCCGTTGCTCCATCCGCACGGCTGCCCGGTGCCCCGACCACCTGCCGCGCGGACTGCGGTTCGCCGAACGGCCGCTCCCGATCGTGAGTCGGGCTCAGCGTTCAGCGCAGCCCGGCGAGGAAGCTGTAGAACGCCCGAGCCGGCACCCTCACCAACCCACCGGACCGGTTCTTGGTGTCCCGCACCGCGAAGAACCCCGGAACCACCGCCACCTCGACACACGTCCCGTTGCCGTCGGTTCGGCTGGGCGTCTTGAAGGTGGCCCCTGAGAAGTCCGGTGTCATGGCGGGGACCACCTCTCCAGATCAGGCGAAGTCCTGGGCGATCCCCAGGATGAACCTCCTCGATTGTTCCACTCCCAGGGCGTCTGCGGTGAGACTGCCCCACAGGTCCGCGTAGTCGTTGACCTCCTGCTTGCCGTCGAGGTAGTCGGCGTCGTGCAGGTTCTCCACGTAGACCATCTCCAGGTCGGCGGCGGACTCGGCCGGCGCGGGGATGCGCAACATGGTGAAGCTGAAGGGCGTTCCCCCGCTCACCCGACCCTCGAACGGCAGGACGTGGATCCGCACGTTCCTCCGCCGGCTCAGCTCTTCGAGGTGCAGCGCCTGCTCGTGCATGATCGCGTTGCCGCCGAAGACCCGGCGCAGGCAGCTCTCGCTGATCACGAACACGGCGGTCACCGGCACCCGGCGGAACAGGACCTCCTGCCGTTCCAGACGGGTGGCCACGATGTCCTCGACGCTCGCCGCATCGATCCTGAAGTGCCTCTCCAGGGCCGACCGCATGTAGCGCTCGGTCTGCAACAGGCCCGGGACCATCTCCATGCCGTAGTGGCGGATCCGGTTCGAGTCGACCTCGAAGTCGTAGTAGGGCCGTTGCTCCATCGGCACGGTCGCCCGATGCCCCAGCCACCGGCCGCGCTGGCTGCGGGTCCGGGCGAGTTCTACGATCTCGGCCTTCTGCTCCTCGGTGTGCACGGCGTAGCGGTCCAGCAGCATCTTCGCGTCGCCGGGCGTCAACCCCTCCTTGCCGCGCTCCATCTTCGTGACGCGGGTGGTGTCGCGCCCGAGCAGTTTCGCGACCTCCTTCGGCTCGACACCGGCCTTGAGACGGGCTTCGCGCATGTAGATCGACAAGAACTTCAGCCGCACCGTGGGGGTCAAGGGCATCCGCGTCATCCGATCAGGTCAATTGCTTTACAGCAGTTGCAAACTAGAGCTGCCTAGGTCCACGCTAGCAAGCAATCGAGCGCATTCCGCCCGCGTAGTTCCGCTACCACCCGAAGGGGGACGACCATGTCCACGATCACCCGCGATGCCGGTCATGATCAGTGCCATCCGCCGCGCGAGTGGCTGGTGCGCTGCTCCGACGACGCCCACCGGCCGGCTGTCTGCTCGATCGCCGTCACCAACGGCACCGTGGAGGTCTGGCTGGACGAGCGCACCATGATCAGCCTCGACGGCTCCGAGGTCGCCCTGTTCCAGACCGCCTTCGCCGACGCGGCCGAACTCGCCACCACCGACCGCGCCACCACCGACTGCGAGGCCACCGACCGCGAGGCCAGGACCACTCAGCCCTGACTCAGCCGGTAGTCCAACGCGGTGTGCCGCCGCCCCGCCCCCACCGTGCGCACGGCCTGCCCGATCGCCTTCCGCGACCCCACCAGCACGACCAGCTTCTTCGCCCGCGTCACCGCCGTGTACAGCAGGTTCCGCTGCAACATCATCCACGCGCTGGTCGTGATTGGAATGACCACGCACGGGTACTCACTGCCCTGTGAGCGATGAATCGTCATGGCGTAAGCGTGGGTCAGTTCGTCCAGTTCGCCGAACTCATAGTCCACGTCCTCGTCCTCGTCCGTCTTCACGGTCAACTTCTGCTCCACCACGTCGATGGACGTGACCACGCCCAACGTCCCGTTGAAGACGCCGTTCACACCCTTGTCGTAGTTGTTCCGGATCTGCGTGACCTTGTCCCCGACCCGGAACACCCGCCCGCCGAAGCGCCGTTCCGGCAGGTCCTTCACCGCCGGGGTCAACGCCTCCTGCAACACCACGTTCAACGCGCCCGCGCCGGCCAGCCCCCGGTGCATCGGCGCGAGCACCTGGATGTCCTTGCGCGGGTCCAGGCCGAACTTGCGCGGGATCCGTCGCGCCACCACGTCGACCGTCAGCGCGGCGGCGTCCTCCGCCTCCTCCGCCGGGAACAGGAAGAAGTCAGCCAGGCCCTGCACGAGCGGGTAGTCGCCGGAGTTGATCCGGTGGGCGTTGGTCACCACGCCGGACTGCTGCGCCTGCCGGAAGATGTGCGTCAGCCGCACGTTCGGCACGGGGCTGTCGGCCGCCAGCACGTCCCGCAGCACCTCCCCCGCCCCCACCGACGGCAGCTGGTCGACGTCACCCACCAGCAGCAGGTGCGCTCCGGGCGGCACGGCCTTGACCAACTTGTTGGCCAGCAACAGGTCCAGCATCGACGCTTCGTCCACCACGACCAGGTCCGCGTCCAACGGGCGGTCGCGGTCGAACGCCGCGTCGCCGCCGGGCCTGAGCTCCAGCAGCCGGTGCACGGTCCGCGCCTCGTGGCCGGTCAGCTCCGCCAACCGCTTGGCCGCCCGGCCGGTCGGCGCGGCGAGCACGACCTTGGCCCGCTTGGCCATCGCCAGCTTCACGATCGACCGGACCGTGAAGCTCTTGCCGCAGCCTGGCCCGCCGGTCAGCACGGCGACCTTCCTGGTCAGCGCCAACCGCACGGCGTCGCGCTGCTTGTCCTCCAGCGACGCGCCCAGCCACCCGAACGCCCGGTCCCAGTCGACGCCCTCGAACGCGGGCAGCCGCTCCTCGCCGGTCCGCAACAGCCGCAGGAGCTGCCCCGCCAGTGAGATCTCCGCGCGGTGGAACGGGATCAGGTAGACGGCGGGCTCGCCGTCGGGCATCACCTCCCGCACCACCCCCTCCTCCGCGACCAGCTCCGCCAGGCAGTCGATGACCAGCCCGGCGTCGACCTGGAGGATCTTGATGGCCTCGCCGATGAGCTGGTTCTCCGGCAGGAAGCAGTCGCCGCCGCCGGTCGCCTCGGACAGGGTGAACTGCAGGCCGGCCTTGATCCGCTGCGGGCTGTCGTGCGGGATGCCGACCGCCTTGGCGATGGTGTCGGCGGTCCGGAAGCCGATGCCCCACACGTCGGTCGCCAGCCGGTACGGCTCGGTGCGCACGACGTCGATCGACTTGTCGGCGTACTGCTTGAAGATCCGCACCGCCAGCGACGTCGAGACGCCGACGCCCTGGAGGAAGACCATGACCTCCTTGATGGCCTTCTGCTCCTCCCACGCGGCGGCGATCAGCTTCGTCCGCTTGGGCCCGAGCTTGGGCACCTCGACCAGCCGCTGCGGGGTCTGCTCGATGACGTCGAGCGCGTCCACGCCGAAGTGCGTGACGATCCGGTCGGCGAGCACCGGGCCGATGCCCTTGATCAGGCCCGACCCCAGGTAGCGGCGGATGCCCTGGATGGTCGCGGGCAGCACGGTCGTGTAGTCGTCCACGTGGAACTGCTTGCCGTACTGCGGGTGCGACCCCCACCGGCCGCGCATCCGGATCGACTCGCCGGGCTGCGCGCCTAGCAGCGCGCCGACCACGGTGACCAGGTCCGCACCCCGCCCGGTGTCGACGCGGGCGACCGTGTAGCCGGTCTCCTCGTTGGCGAACGTGATCCGCTCCAGCACCGCTTCCAGGACCGCCTCCGCCACCACGACACCCTAAGCCGTCGGCCGGCCGCGCTGCGTGCGGGAGCGCGGAGGTTGTCTCCACAGGACGTTCACAACTCTCCCCGTTCGTCTCCACCGGTCGGCCATAGAGTCGTCGGCATGACTCGTCGGGTTCTGGTGGTCGAGGACGACCTCACCATCGCTTCGTCCGTGGCCGCGCGGTTGCGGGCCGAGGGGTTCGACGTCGACCTGGCGCACGACGGGCCGTCGGCCGTGGCCAAGGCAGGCAACGCCGACCTGGTCGTGCTGGACGTGATGCTGCCGGGCTTCGACGGGCTGGAGGTGTGCCGCCGGATCCAGGCCGAACGGCCGGTGCCGGTGCTGATGCTGACCGCGCGGGGCGACGAGACCGACCTGCTGGTGGGGCTGGCGGTCGGCGCGGACGACTACCTGACCAAGCCGTTCTCCATCCGCGAGCTGGCCGCCCGGGTGCACGCGCTGCTGCGCCGGGTGGAGCGCTCGGCCGCGCCGCCCACCCGGATCTCGGTGGCCGACGTGGAGATCGACCTGGCCGAGCGGCGGGTGCTGCGCGCGGGCGAGGAGGCCCACCTCACGCCGACCGAGTTCGAGCTGCTGGTGCACCTGGCCGAGCGGCCGCGCGCGGTGCAGTCCCGGGAACGGCTGCTCAGCGCGGTCTGGGGGTGGCCGGACGGCACCGGCACGCGGACCGTGGACAGCCACATCAAGGCGTTGCGGCGCAAGCTCGGCACGGACCTGATCCGGACCGTGCACGGCGTCGGCTACGCCCTGGAGGTGCCCCGGTGACCGCGCGGTCGGCGTTCACGGCGGTGCTGGAGTTCCTGCCGCGACCGCTCGACCCGGTCCGCTCGATCAAGCTCAAGCTCGGCATCCTGCTGGTCGCGTCGGGCGCGACGGGCCTGTCCTACTTCTGGTGGCAGATGAAGTGGCTGCCGGTCGGGACGACGATCGGCGCGCTGACCGCCGCGCTGTTCACCTCGCAGGTGCTGGCGCACGGCATGACCAGGCCGTTGCGCGAGATGACGACCGCCGCCCGCGCGATGCGGCGCGGCGACTACAGCCGGCGGGTGCGGGCCACCGCGCGGGACGAGGTGGGCGAGCTGGCCGGGGCGTTCAACCAGATGGCGGCCGACTTGGCCGCCGCCGACCGGCAGCGCCGGGAGCTGATCGCCAACGTGTCGCACGAGTTGCGCACGCCGATCACCGCGTTGCAGAACGTGCTGGAGAACGTGGTCGACGGGGTGGCCCAGCCGGACGGGACGACCATGCGCACCGCGCTCGCGCAGACCGAGCGCCTCGGGCGGCTGGTGACCGAACTGCTGGACCTGTCCCGGATCGACGCCGGGGCGCACCGGCTGGAACTGGCCGAGTTCCCGGTCGGGCCGCTGCTGGACGAGGTGGTGGCGGAGGCCTCGGTGACCGATCGAGGGGTTCGGTTCACCGTGGACGTCCAGCCGCCCACCGCGACCATCACGGCCGACCGCGCCCGGCTGCACCAGGTGGTGGTCAACCTGCTGGACAACGCCGCGCGGCACGGCCCGGCGGGCGGCGAGGTGCGGCTGGCCGCACGGGTCGGCACGAACCTGGTGCTGGAGGTGTCCGACGACGGTCCGGGCATCGCGCCGGAGGACCGCGAGCGGGTGTTCGAGCGGTTCACCCGGGGCGAGCGGGCGGGTGGCGGCGGCACCGGGCTGGGGTTGAACATCGCCCGCTGGGTGGTCGACCTGCACGGCGGCACGATCGCCGTGGTCGACGGCGGTCCGGGCTGCCGCATCCGGGCCACCGTGCCCGTCACGCCACGCGTGCCCGCCACACCGGACCCCGGCTAGCACCACCTCCCTGCCCTGCCTCACTTCGCCGCCCTGTCGCACCTCCCTGCCCCGCTTCCCACCCGGCCGCACCTCCCTGCCCCGCTTCCCACCCGGCCGCACCTCCTTGCCCGGCGCTGGTTCGCCGCCCGGCACCACATCCCTGACAGCCGGTCGCCCCAGAGGCGGCGCGGCTCGCTGACGCACGCCCTGGAGGGCTCCGATGTCTCCCCAACGTGTCCTGCTGACCGGTGCCGTCGCGGGGGCCGCGGCCGCCGTGCTGGTGCCGCTGGACCGGCCCGGCCTCGGCTGGCCACTGCTCGCGCTGGTGGTGTTCTGCCTGGTGAAACGGGTTCGGCCGGGGTGGGCCACGCTCTCGTTGCTGCTGTTCGGCACCGGCGCGGTGAACGCCTCGACCGAGTTGTTCCCGGTGTGCGTGCTGGCCGGGTGCGCCGCGGGGTCGCTCGCGGTGGTGGGCGGGCGCACCGCGCGCGGGCTGGCGTTCGGCTCGGCGGCGGCCGTCGTCGGGGCGGGGCGCGCGATGCCGTGGCTGGCCGCCGAGCTGCGGCACAGCGGGGTGCGCCGGCTGTCGCGGCCGGTGCTGCTGACCGGTCTGGTGCTGGTGGTGTTCGTGCCGCTGCTCGCCGGGGCGGACGCGGCGTTCGCCGAGCTGATCGGCTCGATGGCGCCGGACGACTCGTTCGGACCGTCGCTGTTCCTGTTCGCGCTGGTCGGGCTGGGCACGGTGGGGTGCCTGTTCCAGCTGCACCACCCGTCGGCCGGTCTGGACGGCGCACCGACCCTGCGGCGGACGCTGGCCCGTCGGGACTGGGCGTTCCCGGTGGGCACGCTGGTGCTGGTGTTCGCGGTGTTCGTCGGGGTGCAGATCAGGGTGTTGTTCGGCGGCGACGACTACGTGCAGCGGACCGCGAACCTCACCTACGCCGAGTACGCGCGGCAGGGGTTCTGGCAGTTGCTCTTGGTCACCTTGCTGGCGCTGGGGATCGTCGCGGCGATCGCGCGGCTGGCCCCGGTGGAGACCGGTGCCGACCGGAACGCGCTGCGGGCGCTGCTCGGGGCGTTGAGCGTGTTGACGCTGGTCATCGTGGCGTCGGCGCTCGCCCGGATGTGGTCCTACCAGCAGGCGTACGGGTTCACCGTGCTGCGGATCGTGGTCGCGGCGTGCGAGCTGTGGCTCGGCGTGGTGTTCCTGCTGGTGATCGCGGCCGGGGTGAAGCTGGACGGCCGGTGGCTGACGCGGGCCGTGGTCGGCTCCGGGTTCGCCGCGCTGGTCGTGCTGGGGCTGGTCGACCCGGACCGGCTCACCGCCGAGGGCAACGTGGCGCGGTGGCGGGAGACGGGCCGGATCGACGTCGCCTACCTCGCCCGGCTGTCCGACGACGCCGTGCCCGCCATCGCCTCCCTGCCCGCCGACGTGCGGCGGTGCGTGCTCCAGGCCCGCACGATCAGGCCCGACGACTGGCGGTCGTGGAACCTGGCTCGGAGCCAGGCGCGGGAGGCGGTGTCGGCGTTGCCGCCGCAGGGCTGTGCCCGGTGACGTGGTCGGCGACCAGCAGCGCGATGGCGCGAGCGTGGGTGACCGGGGCCCAGTGGCCGGCGTCGAGCACGCGGCGGCGCAGGTCCGGGGCCCAGCGGTGCACGTCCCGCAGGACGCCGGCCGTCACGTAGTTGTCCTTGAGCAGGTGGACGAGCTGCACCGGGATGTCGGTCTTGCGGACGCGCGGAGAGCGCATCCGTGGGATGAAGTTGGCCCGGTACAGGGACATTCCGTGCACGCCGTCGTCCACAATGGAGCCTGACACGTGAGCCTGCGCGCCTTCGAGGCGGCGCAGGATCGCGCCCCAGCGCGGGCCGATCAGCCTGCGCCACCCGAACGGCGCGAGGAACGGCAGGTGGAACGCCACGACGTACCAGGAGTGCAGCAGCTGCCGCAGGTGCGCGAGGGTCGGCCGGCCGCGCATCCAGTGGCCGACGTGGTCCAGGCACGGCCCGGAGATCGAGGTGTAGGAGGCGATCCGCGCGCCCGGCGTGGTCACCGCCTCCCACGCCTGGATCGAACCCCAGTCGTGCGCCACGACGTGCACGGGCTCGCCGGGGCTGACCGCCTCGGCAACCGCGAACAGGTCACGGGCCAGCGCGGGCAGCCGGTAGGCGGCGAGTTCGCGCGGCTTGTCCGACGCGCCGGCCCCGCGCACGTCGTAGGTGACGACGTGGAACTCCTCGGCCAGCACGTCCACGACCCCGTCCCACACCCGGTGCGTGTCCGGGTAGCCGTGCACCAGCACGATGGTCGGTGCGGACCGGTCTCCCCGCTCGTACACGGACAGCCGCACGCCATCGGATTCCACGAACACGATTCCTCCGCTACAGGTCGAGCACGAGCCGATCACCGGCCGAGCCGCTGAACGCGGTGACCCCGCGCAGGGAGATTCATCAGTGCGCCGCCGGCGACCACGCCAGGCAGGCCACCGCCTGGCGTGGTCGAGCCCTCCCGCTTCGGGTGGTAGCGGGGGTGGCAGTAGCGCAGCACGAGGGTGTGGCGTTCCATCACGACCTCCGCCAATTACTACGCCAGCGTAGCTTTGTGAAAGCTACGCCACCGTAGCAACATGGTGGGGTGAGCACAACGCGCCGCAAGTACGCCCCGCGGCTGCCTCCCGGGCAGCGCCGCGACCAGCTGCTGGACGGCGCGCTGGCCCTGATCGCCGGGGGCGGGTTCGACGCGCTGACCATGGAGGCGGTGGCCCGTCGCTCGGGCGTCACCAAACCGGTCGTCTACGAGCTGTTCGCCAACCGCGCCGAGGTGATCGCCGCCCTGCTCACCCGGGAAGCCGAACGCGCCACCGACCAGGTGCTGGAAGCCGTCCCGCCGGGCCTTGACGACCGCTCCCCGGAAGACCTCTACACCGACGCCGTGCGCGCGTTCGTCAACGCGGTCGTGGCGACCCCGGACCGCTGGCGGCTGGTCCTGCTCCCGCCGGAGGGCACGCCCGTCGAGTTCCGCCGGCAGGTCGAACTGGTCCGCACCCAGATCACCGAACAGGTCAACGCCTTGGCCGACCTGGGCCTCAAAGCCCTGGGCAGCCACGAGATCGACGCCGAGCTGCTCGGCCACACCATGCTCGCCCTGGCCGAGATGGCGGGCCGGCTCGCGATCACCGACCCCGAGCGCTTCACCGCCGACCGGCTGGTCGCGTTCGTCGGCAAGATGGCCCACTGCCTGCCCGACGGCTGACCCGCACCCGGCGGCTACCCCAGGGAAAGCCCGATCCACGCCGCGCCGGCCTGGTGGTCGTTGAAGCAGCCGGCACCGACGAACCGCGCCTCCAACCGCACCCGCAGCGCGTTCGTCACGTCCACCTCGACGTCCCGCACCTGGCCGAGCCCGACCTGGGTGGTCGCCGAGGAGACCGGCTGCCCGTCCACCAGCACCCGGAACTCGGCGCTGGAACCGCTCTTCGAGCCGTCCGACAGCCCCACCTTCATCTGCAACCGCTGGTACTTGCGGTCCAGGTGGTACTCGCGGAACGCCTGCTCGCCACGCTTGCCGCACGCGCCCAGCCACGCCGTCACGGCGCGCGGGTACTCCTTGGTGTCCACCTTCTGCAACGAGACCGTGAAGTAGCCGTACTCCTCGACGGTGTTCAGGTCCAGCAGCGACGCCCCACCGTTCGCCGCCCTGGTGGGCGCGGCGGGATCGGACGAGCCGCTCGGCGGTGCCGTCGCCGTCGAGACCACGGTCTGCACGACGGTGACCGTCTGCGCGGCGGCCACACCTTCCTTGCGCCCGGCGAAGTACGCGCCCACGCCCGTCGCCGTCGCGGTGATCAGGGCCGCCAGCACCGCCGCGAGCAGCGCGCCGCGCCGCGTGATGTGCGCGGCCTGGATGGCGGGGTCGACCGGCGGTGGCGGTGTCACGGATCGACTCTGCCGGCCGCGGCACGATCGTCGGTGCCGGATCCGCGCGATGACACCGTTCGGCCGCGCGCGACTCACCCTGCCGGCCGAACCCGCGCGGACGTGACAAATGTCCTGCCGGCGAATGGGCGTTCCGCCCGGTGGGTACGGCAGGTGGACGTGTCTACGAAGAGGAGGGGTCTGTGCTCGTCGCTGTGCTCACGTTCGCCGGGTCGGTGCTGGTCGCGTTGGTGGCCGTGGCGCTCGTGCACCGGGTGGTGCGGCGGATCGGTCGCCGGTCCGCCCTGTTCGCCGGGCTGGCCCGGCACGCGCACAAACCCGCCCTGCTGGTGGCCGTGCTGGTGGCGGTGCAGTTCTCGCTCGGGGTCGTGGCGCGCGGCGAGTGGCGGCCGGCGGTGGTGCACGGCGTCGGGATAGCGCTCATCCTGGCCGGCGCGTGGCTGCTCGGGGCGCTGCTGGTGGTCGCCGAGGACGCCACGCTGGCGCGGATCCGGGTCGACGTCTCCGACAACCGGCACGCGCGGCGGGTGCACACCCAGATCACGTTGGTGCGGCGGGTCACCGTCGTGGTGGTCGGGTTGCTGGCCGCCTCGGCGGTGCTCATGACGTTCCCGGCGGCGCGGGCGGCCGGCACGAGCTTGCTGGCGTCGGCCGGTGTGATCGGTGCCATCGCGGCGCTGGCGGCGCAGTCGTTGCTGGGCAACGTGTTCGCCGGGGTGCAGATCGCGTTCTCCGACGCGTTGCGGCTCGACGACGTCGTGGTGGTCGAGGAGCAGTGGGGGCGGGTCGAGGACATCACGCTGACCTACGTCGTGGTGCACCTGTGGGACGACCGGCGGCTGATCCTGCCCACCGCGTACTTCCTCAAGACCCCGTTCGAGAACTGGACGCGGACCCAGTCGGCGCTGCTCGGGACGGTGGAGCTGGACGTCGACTGGAACGTGCCGGTGGAGGACCTGCGGCAGGAGCTGCGGCACGCGGTGGAGACCGTGGACCTGTGGGACGGCCGGGTGTGCGTGGTCCAGGTGACCGGCGCGGTCGGCTCGTTCGTGCGGGTCCGCGCGCTGGTCAGCGCCACCGACGCGGGCCGGCTGTGGGACCTGCGGTGCGTCGTGCGGGAGCACCTGGTGGCGTGGCTGCGGACCCGTCACCCGGAGGCGCTGCCGCAGGTGCGGGTCCGCGACCTGCCGCCGCAGCGGGCCACCCGGGACAGCCCGGCGTCCGGGTCGGACAACCGGGTGTTCGGCGAGAGCGCCGACGGCGAGGAGCGGGTGCACGCGTTCAGCGGTCCGGAGGCAACCAACCGGGGCAGTTGATCCGTCCAGGTGTCAGAACACCTCGGGAGGGGTACGGATGAAGCGACCAGTGCTGGGTCTGCTGTGCTTGCTGGTCGCCGGCTGCGCGTCGCCGGTCATCGACCACGGTCCGGCCTCGACACCCCCGTCGTCGACACCACCGTCCTCGACCGCCACCGCGACGGCCTCGACCAGTACCGCGACCCCGACCACCCCGCCGCCGCCCACGGAGGTGCCAGTGCCCGCCAAACTGAGCCCGCACGGCAAGGACGTGCTGGCCAAGGCCCAGCGCGACGGCGTGACGAACGTGGTCCTGGTGATCTCCACGGAAGCCGGCGCGACCGAACGGACAGCCACCACCCTGCGCGAACTGGGCGCGACCGTCGAGGCGACGGACACGTCGATCGGCTACCTCCGGGTATCGGTGCCGGTGGGCGACGTGGGCCGGGTGACCGCAGTGGAGAGCGTGCGACAGGTCGACGTGGACGAACCCATCAGCCGCCCGGACCCGACGCCTTGACGATGGCGCGCACCGGCGTGGCGCGCGCTCGCCGCCTGCGAGGTGTCGGTCCAGCCTGGCCGTGACGTCGTCGGTCGGGACGTGCCGGCAGCCCGAAGCCCAGGCCCGGCACCGGACCGATCCGCAGCGTGTCGGGGCGGGGATCGCCCCCCGGACGGCGTGCCGCAGATCGCGGTAGCTCGCCCGGCACGCACGGTCGGATGAGGCCGCTCGCCCGTTCGACATGCAGCAGGGCCACCCCCGGCGAACCGGGGGTGGCCCTGTGTTCGATCAGGGTGATCAGACCACGTTCTGGACGATCACCGCGCTGCGCCCGACCACAGCGCCCTCACCGGTCTGCACGGTGAGTTCGCCGCGCAGGACGCGGCCGGAGCCGGCCTGGCCGGTGGCGGTCACGACGCCCGGGACGGTCCACGTGGCGCCGGCCGTGCGGTCGGCGTTGGTGTCGGTCACGGTCACGGTGCCGAGACCGGCCACCGCGTACACGTCGATGTAGTCGTACTCCGTCGTGCCGGACGGCACGGCGTAGCCGTCGACCTGGATGCGCCAGGCACCCGCGGCCGGGTTGTTCACCGTGAACGACTCCTCGGAGTCACCGTCGGCCGTCTGCCCGAACAGCACGCACGTGCCCGTGGTGCAGTTGTAGACGAACAGGTCGAGGTCGGCCGAGATGTCGCTCGGCCGGCCGATGGTCGCCCGCAGCGAGGTGGAGCCCGCCGGGACGGTCACGTCGTAGAGCTGCGAGACGCCCTCGGCGATGGCGGGACGGCCGATCTTGGCGCTGGACAGCTCGCCGCCGACGAGCCGGCCGTTGAACGCCGCGAGGGTGTTCTTCACCGTGTAGCTGCGCTCGATGCCGACGCCCGCGGTGGCCGACGCGATGGTGTCGGGGTCGGGGCTGACCGACGTGCCGAGCACCGACGCCGTCACGGTGTAGGGGGCGTTGTCCGCGTCCGAGGTGCGACGCGCCTCGACCACGATCTCCCACACGCCCGGGATCGGGTTGGCGACCGTGCGGCTGGTGGGCGTGCCACCGGCGCAGCCCGCGCCCGCGTCCGGGTTGTAGCAGTTGGTCGTGGTGGTGGTGTCCGCCGGCACGCCGTACGGGTCGTAGCGCAGGAACCGGACCTGGCCCTTGCCCGCCTCGGTGCCGCCGCCCGCCAGGTCGACCTTCAGCGCGCTGGTGCCGACCGGCACCTTCACGAAGAAGCTCTGCGACTGGTTGCGCGCGATGGTGCCCGTCTTGGTCACCGCGAACTTCTTGGCCTCGACGAACTCGTCACCGGCGAAGACCGTGTTCAGGGTGAACACGTCGATGCCGCGGGTGTTCGGGTTGTCCAGCTTCAGCACGGCCGAGTGCGCGCCCGCCTTGGTGGGCTTGACCTTGACGTCGAACTTGACCGGCGTGTTCAGCGGCAGGCTGACCAGGGACTTGGACGAGAACGTCCCGTCGTTGCCCTGCCAGTTGACCAGGAACTGCTGGTTGCGGTTCGGGCCCGTGGTGCGGGTCAGGGTGTACGTGCGCACGTACTCCTTGCCGATGGTCACGCCCTCGCGGTCGTGGATGCCCACGCCGGTGTTGGGGGTCGGCAGCAGGGCCGACAGCGCCGTGTTGACGGTGACCGAGGTGGTGACGTTCTGCACGTTCGGGTGGGCGTTGAGCTGCTGCCACGAGCGCTGCACGTCGAACAGGCCGGCACCCTGCTCGTAGGCCTTGAGCGAGGAGACCCACTTGGCGCCGGAGTGGATGGCGTTGCGCAGCTCCAGCACGGTCGGGCGCTCGCCGTTGTGCTCGGCCTTGAACGCGCTGACGAGCAGCGCCGCGGCACCGGTCGCCTGCGGGGAGGCCATCGACGTGCCGTTGAACATGGCGTAGCCGGGCGGCAGGTCGTAGGTGCCGGCCACCGGGCCGGGCACCTGCCACTGCGGCACGGTCGAGATCGCCGAGCCGGGCGCGACGATGTTCGGCTTGAAGCCGCCATCCTCACGCGGGCCGCGCGACGAGAAGCCGTGCAGGTTCTCCTTCTGCGCGGTGACCGAGCCGTAGTTGGACAGCCAGGTGTCCCTGGTGATGTACGAGCCGACGCTGATCGCGTCCGTCGTCACCGAGGGGTCGCCGACGGTGTTCGCGCCCGCGCCGCTGTTGCCCGCCGAGATGAAGATCTGCATGTTGTACTCGGCGATGGTGCGGTTGTAGAGCTCCGACCGCGCGTTGTTGCCGTCGTTGAGGGCCGGCAGGCCGCCGATCGAGATGTTGACGACGTCCGCGCCGTTGCGCGCGGCGTAGAGCACGCCGTCGATCAGGCCGGAGGAGGTGCACGACGGGGTCGACAGGCAGACCTTGACCGCCATCAGCTTCGCGCCGGGGGCCGCGCCGGTGGCCTTGCCGCCGAACAGCTTGTTGGCGGCGGTGATGCCGGCGACGTGCGTGCCGTGCGCGGCGGCCGAGATGCCGATGTTGACGTACGCCTGGCCGGCGTTGTCGTAGATCGAGCGGTCGGTCTGCACCACGAACGCCACGGTGTCCAGCACCGGGGTGCCGGGGTTGTCCGCGCCGAAGTGGCCGACGTCCTTCTTGACCTTGTAGTCGATCATGGCGCGCTCGTCGGTGAAGTCGCCGTCACCGTCGACGTCCACCCGGACTTCCTTGGTGGTGATGTCCTGCAGCACGCCGAACGCGTCCACGCGGTCGCCGTCGCGGTTGATGTCGCCGCCGGTCTCGCTGGCCGCCAGGCCCAGGTCGCCCGCGGTCTCGCGGAACAGGCCGAAGCTGAACGGGCCGCCGGTCGCCGGGGCCTTGTAGGCCACGCCGCCGTTGCTGAACGGGCCGTTGTAGCGGCCGCCGACCTGCACCCACGTGCCGTCGCCGGAGTTGGTGGCGTTGGCGTTGTACCAGTCGACGATCTTGCGCTCACCGGTGGACGTGGTGGCCAGCGCCGGGTGGTCCAGGTCGATGCCGCTGTCCAGGATGGCGATCGTGGTGCCGCGGCCGTCCCAGTTGCGGTGCTCGTCGGTGAACTGCGCCGCCTTGGTGTCCTGGATCGGCATGTACGGGTTCTTCTTGGGCGTCTTCGGGCCCGGCGCGGTCTGCGGCAGCGGCGTGGTCGCGCCGTCCGGGCGCGGGTTGTCCAGCGCCACCAGGCCGTCGACGTCGATCGCGTTCACCGAGGCCAGCTTGGCGGCCTTCTCGGCGTTGCCGCGCGGCACGGAGACCTTGAGGTACTCGACGTCCCGCTCGGTCGACTCGACGACGCCGCCGAGGGCCTTGAGGTCGTTCGCCGCGGAGTCCAGCTTGCCCGGTTCGGCGGCGACCAGCAGCGTGACGTTGTCCTGGCCGGCCTTCTCGGCCTTGGCCAGCTGGTCGCGGTCCTGCTTGTCCAGGCCCTTGTCGGTGGAGGTGGGGGCGTTCGGCGCTTCCTGCGCGACGGCCGGAGCGGCGGCGAAGCCGAACCCAGTCGTGCCCAGTACGGCGGCCAGCAGGGCCGCACTGGTGCGGTGTCTCCACCGGCTTCCTGAGTTGATCACGGCGCAAACCCTTCGTGGGGAAAGATAGGCGCAAGCACATCTGTCCGGGTCTTCCACGACAATCAGACGAACAGCCCAATAAAGATGTCCACATTGGACTGAACGGGGTATTGCGCACCCGTGCGCGAAGCGCCGCGCCGGTTCCGGACCGGGGCGACACCTCCAGTCAAGAGCCGACCGGCCGGAATGTCAAACACTGTCAACGGTGAAACCCTGGACGTCGTCCTGGACGGGTAACAAATCGCACATCAACACGATGACGAGCACACTGGTGGACATCGTGGACGCGGAACCGATCGACCGGGTAGCCGACGAGCTGTACGCGCTCGCGCCGGCGCGGTTCGTCGCGGCCCGGGACGCCCACGCGCGGGCCGCCCTGGAGCACGGTGACAAGGACCTGGCCAAGGAGATCGCCGCGCTGCGCAAGCCCACCGCGTCGGCGTGGGCGCTCAACCGGCTGGCCCGGTTCGGGGCCGCCGAGCTGGCCGACGCGGTGGCTCTGGGTGATCAGCTGCGGGCCGCGCAGGAGGAGCTGCGGGGTGGCGCGCTGCGCGAGCTGGGTGCCCGGCGCCGGGTCGTGCTGGGTGCGCTGGTGCGGCTCACCGAGGACCTCGCGCGCGACGCCGGGACCCCGCTGGGGCCGGACGCCGTGCAGCAGGTGCGGTCCACCCTGACCGCCGCGATGGCCGACGCCGTGCTGGCCGCGCGGATCCGGGCCGGGCGGCTGGTCAAGCCCGTCGACCAGTCCGGGTTCGGACCGCTGGCCGAGACCGGAACGCCGGTCCGCGACGACCTCGCACCCCGCCGTGAGCAGCGGCGGGAGCGGAAGCTGGCGGAGGCGCGGGACGACATCACGCACGCCCACACGGAGGTGGGGTCGGCGGACGCGGCGGTCGGCGAGGCGGAGGCCGCGCTGGTCGAGCGGGAGGACCACGCGGCAGCGCTGCGCACCGAGCTTCGCCGGGCGCAGCAGGCCGAGCAGGAGGCCGCGACGCGGGTCCAGCGGGCTCAGCGCAAGGCGGTTGCGGCACGTGACCGGCTGGCCGCCGCCGAACGGAGGATGACCGAGCTCCGCGGCGACTCTGTGTAGTGACCCTGGACACCCCGGGAACACCTGTGCTATATCGCCCGTTGTACGGGTGGTCGGCGCGCGGATGCCGCCCGGACGTCAGGGTCACCGAAGCCCGTTCCCCCCATCGGGCGCGGCGGATCCTCTCCCCGAGACGTCTCCGGTGCGCCCGCGCGACCCGGCCGCCGTCGGCCGGGCGGAACCCCCTCACCGAACGGCCGGCGGCCCCGACCGAATCGACCGCGCGCTCCTGGTCCCCCCGCCGAACGCGCGCGGTCGATTCGCTCTTTCCCGGCCCCGGCGGCCGGTCGTCCACCGACACCTACCCGCGGTATGCCGTGCGCCGAACCGTGCCGGATGCCCGCCCGGAACCATGACGGGTGGTAACCGATTCCGCTGGACCGGAAAACGTTCGTGACCGGAATTGAGTGGTTGGCCGGGCGGGTTCGGAGATCATCCGCGAAGGCTTCGGCGAACCGCTCGGCGACACCGTCGGCACTCCCGGTCGAGACCGCCGTCGGTGCCGCCCGAGCGCGGCCGTCGGTGCCGCGCGCGAGCAACGCCCGTGCGGGCATCCGGGTGAACGGGTGACCCGTCCGGCGCGAAAGTGAATCTTCTTCAAGTCTCATGCCCGATCAGGACATTGGACCTAGACTCGCCCGATGGCACAGGACGCGGATGTCATCGTCGTCGGTGGCGGCCTCGCGGGGCTCGTCGCGACCGCCGAGCTCGCCGACGCGGGTCGCAGGGTGATCCTGCTCGACCAGGAGCCGGAGGCGTCCCTGGGCGGCCAGGCGTTCTGGTCGTTCGGCGGGTTGTTCCTGGTCGACACGCCCGAGCAGCGCCGGCTCAAGGTCAAGGACACCGCCGACCTGGCGTTGCAGGACTGGCTGGGCTCGGCCGGGTTCGACCGCGACACCGACCACTGGCCGCGCAAGTGGGCCGAGGCGTACGTGCACTTCGCCGCCGGCGAGAAGCGGCGGTGGCTGCACGACCTGGGCATGCGCTGGTTCCCGTTCGTGCAGTGGGCCGAGCGCGGCGGCTACCTGGCCGACGGGCACGGCAACTCGGTGCCCCGGTTCCACGTCACGTGGGGCACCGGTCCGGCCGTCGTCGAGCCGTTCGAACGCCGCATGCGCGCCGCCGCGGCCCGCGGTCTCGTGCAGCTCAGGTTCCGGCACCGGGTCACCGGGCTGACCACCACCGGCGGCGTCGTGGACGGCGTGCGCGGCGAGGTGCTGGAGCCCAGCGCGGTCGGCCGGGGCGAACCCAGCTCCCGCGTCAGGGCCGAGGACTTCGAGCTGCGCGCGCAGGCCGTGATCGTCACCTCCGGCGGCATCGGCGGCAACCACGAGATGGTGCGCCGCAACTGGCCCGCCCGGATGGGCACGCCGCCCGAGCACCTGCTCTCCGGCGTGCCCGACCACGTCGACGGCAAGATGCTCCAGGTCGTGCAGGGCGCGGGCGGTGGGATCGTCAACGAGGACCGGATGTGGCACTACCCCGAGGGGATCGCGAACTTCGCGCCGATCTGGAGCCGGCACGGCATCCGCATCCTGCCCGGCCCGTCGTCGCTGTGGCTGGACGCGACCGGGCAACGCCTGCCGATCCCGCTGTTCCCCGGTTTCGACGCGCTGGGCTCGCTGGAGCACATCGTGAAGACCGGCTACGGGTACTCGTGGTTCGTGCTCAACCAGCGGATCATCGGCAAGGAGTTCGCCCTGTCGGGGTCCGAGCAGAACCCGGACCTGACGGGCAAGGACGTCAAGCAGGTGCTCAAGCGCGCGCTGCCCGGCGCGGTCGCGCCCGTGGAGGAGTTCGCCAATCGGTCCAGTGAGTTCATCTCGGCGCGCAGCGTCGCGGAACTGGCGGCGGGCATGAACGAGCTGGCCGGCTCCGACCTGATCGACGCGGCGGCGCTGCACCGGGTCATCGTGCAGCGCGACCGGCAGGTGATCTCCGGGCTGGGCAAGGACATGCAGGTCAACGCCATGCGCGAGGCCCGCAGGTTCCTGACCGACAAGCTGATCCGGGTGGTCGAACCGCACCCGCTGCTGGACCCGAAGGCCGGCCCGCTGATCGCGGTGCGCCTGTCGGTGCTGACCCGCAAGACGTTGGGCGGCCTGCACACCGACCTGTCGGGCCGGGTGCTCAGGGAGGACGGCACCGTGCTCGCCGGGGTCTACGCGGCAGGCGAGGCGGCGGGCTTCGGCGGTGGCGGCATCCACGGCTACCGCGCCCTGGAAGGCACCTTCCTCGGCGGCTGCCTGTTCTCCGGCCGCGTCGCGGGCCGCGCGGCGGCCGACGCCGTGAGCTGACCCACGCCGGTGCGGTCCATCGACTACCGGGACGCCTGGGCGGCGTGGTGGGCCGGGCGGAAGGTCGACGGCTTCCAGTTCTGGGGCCTTCCGATGGTCTGGTGGGGCCGCATCGGGAAGGTGGTGCATTCGTGGGGGCATCGGCGGCGGGCGGACGACCTGAAGCTCGCCAACCTGCCGCACGACAAGCTCGAAGCGGTCCTGTCCGGAATGCCCACGGAGGAGGTCGAACGACTCTGGGACGTGCGCAGACGATCTGTCCGCCGCGTGCGCAGAGTGCTGAAGGTCGTGAATTACGCACTCCTGCCCGTCTACGTACTGGGCTCGGCGACGGTTCCCCAGCCGTTGGCCCTGATCAAGGATCGCGGTGTGCGGATGGTCGTCTTGGCCGCGTTCAGCGCACCGGTCGTTTCGGCACTCTTCTTCTTCGCCGTGACCAGAAGGGCCACCCGACCCGTTGGGCGGCGTTCCTCCTGGTTGTCAGCGGCTTCCACTTCGACCTGCCCGCGTCCTGGTCGCGCCGGCTAGGATGAGGCGTGACCGTCGCCGAAGACTGGTACGTCTCGTCCACCTTCTGGGCGATCGCGGCGGTGGTCGTCGCAGTGGTCGCGACGCCGATCATGATCTTCGTGACCTACAACGCCTCCGGTCCCAGAAGACGGCTCTTCTTCGGGTTGTACAAGGTCGAGGAACTTCCCGTGGTCAAGAACAGTGACCTCGGGGACGGCTGGCCCATAGTGGAAAAAATGATGGAGGACATCGGGATAGAGCACTACCGCGACATCGTGGAATCTCCGTTCGAAACGCCTCACTACGTCACCGTCAGGCTGGCGACGCGGGGGCAGCGGGACATCGCGAGCAGTCATTACGACGGCGGTCGGCCGATAGTCTTCGACCTCGGCGTGCCGATCGGCCACGTCGTCAAGGCGGAGCCACGACCGAAGCACGTCACCACGTCCGTACCCGATCTCGTCATCGACGGCACGAAGCTCCTGATCGGCCCTGGCCTGCTCACGAGGAAGTACGAGCTCTACGTCCTCCTCCACGTCGACGGACCGCCGAAGCTCACCGGCTACCTCAACCTGGTCGACGTGGACGTGCGCCGGATCGACAGCCACGGCGAGTGGCACAGGAAGGTCTGGACGTCACGCGGCGAGAAGATCGCGGTGCTCACCTTCTCCTGGTTCTGGTCCTTGTCGGGCGCGTGGCTGATAACGCTGGCGGCGCAAGCCGGCGCGGCCGACCACAACCGACAACTGGGCTACTTCGACGTAGCCCTGCCGCTCGGGGTGTGGAATCTCGTGATCAACGCCTTCTTCATCTGGAAGTGGAAGTCGAAAAGCTGACCGCCGGGCGGACGTCAGGTCGTGACGACGTTCGGGTCGAGTTTGCGGGCCACGTCGTCGGCGTCGGCCAGGCGGAGGTCGCGGTAGAGCTGGAGGGCCGCCAGCCAGTGCGGCACGGCCGCGTCCAGGCCCTCGGTCTTCTCCAGCACGTCGCCGATCTCCCGGTGGCACAGGGCTTCCTGGTACCGGTCGCCCAGCCGCTCGGCCAGCGCCAGCCCCGCCCGGTAGGACTCCAGTGCCTCGTCCAGCCGGCCGAGCTGCAACGACGCCGTGCCCACGGTGTGCAACGTGGCCGTGTGCGCCTTCGACGGCGCGACCGCCGTGAACAGGGTCAGCGCTTCCGCCGCGTACCGCAGCGCCTCCTCCGGCTGGTGCTTGCGCAGCAGCACGTTCGCCAGGTTGTTCTGGACGCTGGCCTGCGACCGCTCGTCGCCCACCTCGCGGGCGATCTCCAGCGCCTCCAGGATGGTCGCCTGCGCCCGGTCCAGCTGGTCGTCCGCCATCAGGCAGTAGCCCAGGTTCGCCAGCGCCGCCACGCCCAGGTGCCGGTCGTCGCCCGCCAGTTCCGCGGCCCGCGTGCAGGTCTGGATGGCCTCCTCGATCCGGCCCAGCTCGGCCAGCGTGGAACCCAGCCGCAGCAGGAAGGTCGCCTCCGCGTGCGCGTCGCCCAGGTCGTGCGCCGCCGCGGACCCGATGCGGCACAGCGCCAGGCGGTCCAGCCGGTTGCCGCGCCGGAAGTGGAAGGCGTCCAGGCACAGCGCGAGCTGCCAGGTCCGCTCGCGCTGCCCGCTGTTGAGCGCGATGTCCAGCGCCAGCCCCAGGTTCGCCTCCTCCAGCGTGAACCAGTCCAGCGCGGCGGCGTGCGAGGACAGCTCCGGGAAGCTCGCGGGCCGGTGCTCGCGCGGGCCGAACGGCCGCACGTGGTCCGACAGGTGCGCCCGGCCGGAGTCCGCGACGTGCAGGTAGTAGTCCAGCAGCCGGGAGGTCGACTCGGCGGTATCCACTTCGGACTCGCCGGCCGCCAGGTGGTGGGTGAACAGCCGCACCAGGTCGTGCCGCGAGTACCGGTCGGGCGTGGACTCGTGCAGCAGGTTGGCGTAGGCGAGCGTGCGCAGGTGGGTGCGCGCGCTGACGACGTTGATGTCCAGCAGCGCGGCGGCGGTGTAGCTGTCCAGGTCGGTGCCGGGGTGCAGGCCGAGTCTGCGCAGCAGCCGCGCGGCGCCCTCGGGCAGTTCCCGGTAGCTCACGGCCAGCGCCGCGTGCACGCCCCGCCCGGCCTCGGGCAGCTCCAGCGCGGACAGCCGGTGCTGCTCGTCGCGCAGCTCGTCCACCAGCGACTGGATCGTCCAGCGCGGCCGGGACGCCAGCCGCGCGCCGGCGATCCGCAGCGCCAGCGGCAGCCGGTCGCACAGCTCGGCCAGCTCCGCGACGGCCTCGGGCTCCTGGTCGATCCGGTGCCGGCCCAGCACGGCCGCCAGCAGGCTCTCCGCGCTCTCCTCGGGCAGCGTCTGGACGTGCAGCGCGGACGCGCCCTCGGTCACCACGAGGTCGTCGAGCCGGTGCCTGCTGGTCACCAGCACCAGGCACCCGGCCGAGCCGGGCAGCAGCGGCCGGACCTGCTCGGCCGACCGGGCGTTGTCCAGCAGGACCAGCACCCGCCGCCCGGCCAGCAGCGACCGGTACTGCGCGGCCTGCGCCTCCAGGTCGCCGGCGATCTGCGAGTCGGCCAGGCCGAGCGCGCGCAGGAAGCCGACCAGCGCGGTGCGCGGGTCCAGCGGCTCGGTCTCGTCGAACCCGCGCAGGTTCACGAACAGCTGCCCGTCCGGGAACTCCGCGGCCACCCGGTGCGCCCAGCGCAGCGCCAGCGCCGTCTTCCCGACCCCGGCCGGACCCACCAGCAGCCCGATCGCCGAGTCGCCGCCCAGGCTCTCGGCGAGGTCGCACAGCTCCGGCTCGCGGCCGACGAACCCCCGGTGCTCGCGGGGCAGCTGCGCGGGCACCGGTCCCCGTTCGACCGGCTTGGGCGCGGTGTCGCCGGCCAGCACGGTCTGGTAGGCGTCGCGCAGCTCGGGGCCGGGGTCGACGCCCAGCTCCTCGGCCAACTCGCCGCGGGTGTGGTGGAACAGCTCCAGCGCCTCGGCCTGCCGCCCGGTCCAGTGCAGCGCCAGCACCAGCCGGGCCACCAGCGGCTCGCGCAGCGGGTGCTCGGCGACGGCGTCGCGCAGCCCGGACACCGCCTCGGCCGCCCGGTCGAGCCGGAACAGCCGGGTGGCCAGCTCCTGCACGGCGACCAGCCGCAGCTCGTCGAGCTTCGCGGTGACCGCCTCGCGCACCTCCGCGCCCGGCACGTCGGCCAGCACCGGGCCGCGCCACAGCGCCAGCGCGCCGGTCAGCAGGCCCACCGCGACCTCGTCGGCGGCGTCGCGGGCGGTGGCGACCAGGTCCTCGAACCGGAACACGTCCACCGCGTCCCGGTCCCCGGTCAGCACGTAGCCGGGCGCCCGGGTGATCAGCGCCACGCCGTCCGCCAGCACCTTGCGCAGTTGGGCGATATGTCCTTGAAGGGCGGCTTTGGCCTGCGGCGGCGGTGAGCCGTCCCACACCAGCGAGAGCAGCCGGTCGCCCGACACCACCCGGTTGAGTTCCAGCGCCAACGCCGCCAGCACCGCCCGGCGCTTCGCCGCGCCCAGCCGGACAGCCCCGCCATCTGCGGAAACGAGCTCAACAGGGCCGAGCAGGTTCACCCGCATCCTGAAACCTTTCAGCGTTGTCACCCTGTAGTCGGAGAGTTTCGCATAGTGCCCGACCTCCTCGGATCCGCCGACGCGGCGTGATCGCGGCGGGCGTTGGCCGCGCGTTGGGCGGGCGTTGGAGGCGAGGGTGACCCTGGGTTCAGTCCAGCAGGCTGCCTCCGCGAGGGAATCCGATGTACATCGCCGAACCAGGGAATGAAGAGGCCGAGGCGGGCCGTCCCGCCCGTGACGCCGCGGACCCCAAGAAGGTCGACGGCCAGGTCCTCGCGTTGCAGGAGACCGTGAACTCCGGGCGGGTGATGCTCGACCCCGCGACCGGCGAGGACATGCGCAAGATGCTCCAGGAGCAGATCGACCAGGTCGACTCCTGGCTGGAGCGCGCCGGCCGGTTGGCGCGTCCCGCCCCGCTGGGCGCGAACCCGGTCGGCGACAAGATGGCCCAGAAGTTCGAGGCCCGCGCCGAGGGCGACGAGCTGTCCTTCGTCTCGGTGATGACCGCCTACCGCGAGGTCCTCCAGCAGACGCACGACTCCGTGCGCAGCGCGATCCGCAACTTCCTGGCGGTCGACGAGGAACACCGCGCCGAGCTGACCCGCCTGAGCGGGAACTGAGAGGGCGAGCGATGGCTGACCAGAGGATCGACCTCGTCCTGACCGACACCCAGAACTGGGCGTCCCGGTCGCACCAGGAGCTCTACGAGTCGGTGCACAACAACAACGACCCCGGCCAGACCGGCGAGATCGGCGCGGAGTGGGGCCAGTTCGGCACTGAGCTGACCGAGTCCGCGCGGGTCATCACCGAGCGGGTGGCGGCCACCGAGACGGGCTGGACCGGCGAGGCCGCGGACGGCGCGCGCGCCGCCGTGAAGCTGCTCGCCGACTGGGTGACGCAGACCGCGGCGACCGCCGTCGAGGTGGGCAAGCGGGTCGACGACCAGAGCCACATCATGGAGAACGCGCGGGCGAGCATGCCCGAGCCGATCGCGTTCGACTGGGACCAGGCCACCGGCGCGTTCACCGCGGGCGGCATCCAGGGCTTCCTGAACTCGGCGACCGACGTGCAGGCGGCCAACGACCAGTCCCGCGCGGCGCACGAGCAGGCCGTCGCGGTGATGACCACCATGGAGAACGAGTCGCGCGCGGTCGACGAGACCACCCCGCTGTTCACCGCGCCGTTCAACCCGGTCACCGGCCGGGTCGAGGAGCCGCAGCCGCTGATGATGGCGACGGCGGGCGCGCCCACGCTGGCCGACGCGCAGGTCGCGAGCGCCCCCACCGGCACGACCCAGGCGGCGTCCGCGGTGATGGCCCCGATGGCGCCGGGGTCCACCGGCTACACCCCGCCCAGCGGTCCCGGCGGCGGTGGTGCGGGTGGCGGCGGTGGCGGTTACGGCGGCGGTGGCGGCCACGGCGGCGAGGACAAGGAGCACCGGTCCGCGGCCTACATCCGCGGCGAGGACATCTTCGAGGTGCCCGGCGAGAACCTGCCCCCGTCGGTGATCGGCGGCACCAAGCCGAAGAAGAAGGGCGGCGACCAGTGATCGAGCCGCAGTTCGTGCTCAGCCCCCGGGAGCTGGACGTGCTGTGGCACGACCAGGGCCTGGGCCGGCTGCCCTACCCGCTGGACGTGCCGAGCGTCGGCACGACCGCCGAGGAGCGCGCCCGGCTGCGGGCGCAGGTGCTGGCCGAGTACGGCGAGCCCGACCCCCGCCTGGTCGACCTGCTGCGCCTGCTCGCCGACCACCGGGTCGCGGTGGACGCGGTGGCGCACGTCGACCGCCCGGTGCGGGCGGTGGCCGCCGCCGACGGTCGGCGGGCCGTCCTCGCGGTCGTGGACAGCGGCAAGATCGGCGTGCTGGAGATCCGGCCGACGGCGCTGGCGCGGTCCATCGTGGAGGTGCTGCCGCGCGGCACGGCCGGGCCGGGCAGCGCGCTGTCGGTGCGGCTGGAGACGCTCAGCGAGGCCGTCGCGCTCCAGCAGGAGCAGCAGGAGGACGGCGACGGCGACGACCCGTGGGGCGGCGGTGAGCTGGACGAGCGCGAGGCGTTGCAGAAGGCCGGCCTGTCCCGCGAGGACGCCGCCGCGATCGGCGAGCTCGCGACCGGCCGGGTGGCCGGCGGCCAGTTCGGCGTGACCACCGGCGGCGGCTTCCGGGCGACCCGGGCGGGCGTGCTCATCACCTGGTTCGACACCACCCAGGGCCGGTACCTGATGGTGCGCGAGAACGGCTGGCTCAGCCTCGCCCCGACCGACAACGACCGGATCGCCACCCGGATCGACTCGGTGCTCTCCTCGGTCGCCTGACACCGGCCGGCGGCACGACGTCCGCCCCCTCGGCCGGCGGCCCCTCACCGGGGTCGCCGGCCGAGTTCTAGCACCACCGTGGGGGTGTCCCGCCCGTTGGACGACCTTGAGGGCCGCCCACGACGTTGGAATGCTCGGGTGCATGACCCAGCCACTCGTCGTCGGCGCACTGGTCGGCAATCCGCGCCCGGCCTCCCGAACGTTGAACGCGGCGCTGGCCTTGCGCGAGGCCGTCCGCCGGTCCCTCACCGAGCAGGGCCACGAGGTCGCGCCCAACGGTCCGCTGGTCGACGCGGCCGAGCTCGCGCCCGAGGTGTTCCGGCCGGGCTCGACGGCCGTGCGCGAGGCGCTGGACAACCTCGCCAACGCCGACGTCCTGGTGGTCGCCTCGCCCACCTACAAGGCCACCTACACCGGCCTGCTCAAGGCGGTGCTCGACCAGGCCCCCGGCGACTGGCTGCGCGGCAAGACCGCCGTGCCGCTGCTGGTCGCGGCGGCCGACAAGCACGCGCTGGCGGTGGAGCTGCACCTCAAGCCGCTGCTCGCGGAACTCGGCGCGGCGGTGCCGGGCCGAGGGCTGTTCGTCAACGAGGCGACCCTCACCGCCGACCAGACCCGGCTGATCGGCGCGCTCGGCGGGCAGCTCGACGAGGCGGGCTGGTTCACCGCGCCGGTCGGGGTCGAGCGATGAGCGGGGTGGGCGACGAGCTGCGGGCCGCCCTGCGCGACTTCCCGCAGGGCGTCGGGATCGTGACCGCGAGCGGACCGGACGGCCCGGTGGGCGTCACGGTGAGCTCGTTCACCTCGGCCAGCCTGCACCCGCCGCTGATCGTGGTGTGGATCGGCGAGGGCGCGTCGGCGTGGCCGGTGCTGCGCACCGCGCCGGTGTTCGCCGTGCACCTGCTGCACAGCGGCCAGACCGGCCTGTCCGACCTGTTCGCGAAGACCGGCGCGGACCGCTGGGGCCACCCGGACACCCGCTGGCGGTCCGATGAGGACGGTGTGCCGCACCTGCTGGACGCGCCGGTGCGGTTGCGCTGCCGGACCGCCCGGCGGATCGCGGTGGGCGACCACGTGGCGCTGGTCGGCGAACCGCTGGAGATCCAGCACAGCGCCGGGAACTCCCCGCTGGTGCGGTTCCAGGGCCGGTACACGTCGGTCGCGTAGGGTCGCGGCCATGTGCGTTTCCTCGGGTCCGGCGCGGTTCAGCGGGACGACGTTGTACGGCGGCCGGTGCGAGCACCCGGAGCACGGCCACATCGAGGTCCTGGGCTACCAGAACACGGCCGTCAACCTGGCGGACGGCCCGAACTCGATGCTGCTGCACCTGCCGGCCACCGGGATGACCCGCGCGAACTTCATCCCGGTGGGCCGCCACACCGACGTCCTGACCCGGATGGCGAACGCCGCCGGGCCGGTGGCGGTGGCAGCGGCCGGGTCGGTGGCGTGGATGGACGCCGAGCCGGTCGAGGTGTTCGAGCACGACGTGTACACGATCGTCCTGGCCGCCGACCCGACCCGGATTCCCGAGGCGCTGCACCAGGTTCCCGCGCACCAGCGCCCGACCGTGAGCCCCGGGCTGTTCCGGTTCTACGCGGATGCGTTCCCCCGGCACACGATCGCCCTGTGCTGCTTCGACAACGCCGAAGCAGCACAGGCGAAGCCGCTGCTGCTCTGGTACCACCCGAACGACCCGGACCGGATCGTGCTGCCGGCCCTGGACAGCCACACCGGCGGCGTGCCGGACCTCGACGCCCCGGTGCAGACCGCCCATCAGGTGCTGTTGGGCACCCCCAACGGCTTCCCGGTCACGTACGGGCCGGGCATGCGCCACAAGCTGCGCACGTTCCTGCCCGACGCCGTCATCGGCGTGGACTCCTACGACCTGCTGCCCAACGGCGACTTCGCGATCTCCGTAGCCGACCTGGCGTCGTTGGACACGGAGAACTTCCACGACCTCGGCCACGCCCTCCTCCACCGCGTCCGCCCGTAACCCTCGGACAAGGCGGCCAGCGCTCACGCCACTCATCCGCCTCCGTCGCGAGCACCTCAGGCGAAACTGCGCCGGCGCGGTGCGCCGACGAGGCGGAGGGCTGGTTGAGCCACCCGTGGGCGAACCGGACTGCCCGTGTGGGGATGTGCTGCACGAGCGCCGGCCGGTATCCGCTTTCGGACGCGGATGAGCCGACCGTGTGATGGGCCGGCCGTCGATGGACGTGCGCCGCAGCCTGGGAGAGCATTGATCCTCCGCTTCAGCTGGGCGGTAGAAGCGGATCTCCGGGCGGAGCCCCGCTCACGGGGTCAGCCGTCACGCCACGGACTCGTCCACCTCCGTCGCCGCCAGGAAGCGCAGCAGGGAGCGGGCCACCTCGTCGTTCTGGCGGAACGCCGGGGCGTTCGTCCGGGGTCGTGCGAACGCCGCGTAAGCCTTGTTCGACGTGTACGGCCCCACCGCGAACCGTCGTGGGTGGGGTGCGCCCGAGGCGTCCAGCAGGCGGCTGTCGTCCGCGCTGACCCCGACCAGCCCGCGCACGTCCGACACCTCCCCCGCCGCCGCCAACGAGCGCAGCAACGGGTCCGCGGTGTGCTCCAGCGTGTGCACCGGCAGGCGTGCCTCGATCAACCCGCGCGCCCGCACCACGTGTCCGGGGACGCTGGCGCTGCCGGCCAGGAAGAGGCCGTCCGCCTCCTCGACCCACATGTCCGCGCCCAGGAACGACACCACGCCGGCCCGTGCCAGCGCGAGCAGCTCCTCCAGCCGGTCCGGTGGCGGGCCGCTGGCCAGGTAGCTGAAGAACCCGTG
This sequence comes from Saccharothrix espanaensis DSM 44229, assembly GCF_000328705.1. Classification (NCBI taxonomy): domain Bacteria; kingdom Bacillati; phylum Actinomycetota; class Actinomycetes; order Pseudonocardiales; family Pseudonocardiaceae; genus Saccharothrix; species Saccharothrix espanaensis. The sequence goes on from NC_019673.1 coordinate 8,262,031, forward strand.
CCACCACCCGTCCTCGCCGACCAGCCGCCCGGACGCCGCGAGCACCGCCAGCTGCCCGTACACCCCCAGCAGGGCCAGGAAAGCGCCCAGGTCGGCGCTGTGCTCACTGGACGAGCGCCGCTCGACGTCCGCCCTCACGTACCCCAGCAGGAACTCCTGGAACGCCTCGGGCGTCGCGAACGTCAGCCCGTCGATGGGCCGGTCGAGCCGCTCGAAGTCCAGCACGTCGGCGTCCCGGGGCACGGCGGACCGCTCCAGCTCGCGCATCTCCGCGCTGTACCAGTCCAGTTCGGCGAACCGCGCCGAGAACTCCGCCCACGGCGACGAGACCCGCGACGGGTGTCCGGTGAACAGCTCCCGGTAGTACCCGTGCGCGATCTCCTTGGCCATCAACGGCCACGCGTCCCGCCGGAAGTCGATCTCGCCGCCACCGGCCAGCAGCTCGGCCGCCACGAAGAACACCGGCGCGCCGGGGGGCTCGCCCCGCAACCGGTACCCGGTCTTGGAGTGGTAGGGCACGCCGCGCCGGGAACCGACGTGCAGCCGGGGTTCCCGGCCGGACGGCAGGTAGCGCAGCCCGTCGCCGTCCGGCGCGAACCGGCCGCCCCGACCTTCCGCCAGCAGCACCGCGAGGTCCACGAACGCCAGGCCCAGGCCGCGCACCACGACGTCCGCCCCGGCCGGCACCGACGACAGGTCCGCGTCGGCGGTGTAGTCCGGCGGCAGGTAGGTCAGCCCGTGCTCGGCCGCGTAGTCGGCCGTCTTCAGGTGTTCCGGCGCCGGCTCGGTGTCCAGGTGCCCCAACGAGAGCACGACCACGTCGGCCACCAGCGGTTCGGACCGGCCGGCCAGCCACACCCGCTGCCGCACCTGCGCCGAGCCGGTCAGCCGGACCGCCTTCGCCGGGTGGACGTGCACCGAGCTGCCGGCGGGCAGCGCGGCGACCGCCTTGCGGTGGAACCACTTCAGGTACGCGCTCTGCACCCGCCTGCTCGGGAACGAGGTGGGCGCCATCGCCGCCAGCTCCGCGCGCACCGCCGGGTCCAGGTCCACTGTGGACGGATCGGCGGCCCACTCGGCGAGCGAGGGACCCGGCCGCACCGGACCTTCGCACACCACCGACTCGTCGGTGAACATCGTGACGTCCTCGGCCATCGAGTTCATCCGCAGCAGCGGTGACTGCTCGTGCCGCCACACCCGCCCGGACCCGGCCGCGAACGGGTCGACCAGGTGCACCTCCACCGGCCCGCCGTGCAGGTCCGGCGCGTTCGCGGCGATCCGCTCCAGCAGGCCGGACGCCCGGGGCCCGGCACCCACCAGGACCACGACGCTCATCGCACCCGGGCCAGGAACTCGCGGGTGCGGGCGTGCCCCGGGTTGTCGAGGACCTCCTCTGGCGGCCCGGACTCGACCACCAGCCCGTCGTCGAGGAACACCACGGTGTCGGCGGCGGAGCGGGCGAACCCGATCTCGTGGGTGACCACGACCATCGTCATCCCGTCCGCGGCGAGGTCGCGCATCACCTCCAGCACCTCTCCGACCAGTTCGGGGTCCAGCGCCGAGGTGGGCTCGTCGAACAGCATGACGGCGGGCCGCATGGCCAGCGCCCGCGCGATCGCCACCCGCTGCTGCTGCCCGCCGGACAACTGGCGCGGGTAGGCGTCCTCGCGGCCGGCCAGGCCGACCCGGGCGATCAGCGCCCGCGCCGACTCCTCCGCCGCCGCGCGCGACAGGCCCAGCACACCGATCGGGGCCTCCACGACGTTCTGCAGCACCGTCAGGTGGCCGAAGAGGTGGAAACCCTGGAACACCATGCCGATCGACGCCCGCTGCGCGGCGACGGCGCGTTCCTTCAGCTCGTACAGCTTCCCCCGGTGCCGCCGGTACCCGACCAGCACGCCGTCCACCTCGATCTCGCCCCGGTCGGGCTTCTCCAGGTGGTTGAGGCAGCGCAGCAGCGTGCTCTTGCCGGACCCGGACGGCCCGATCACGCACGTCACCGAGCCGCGCGCGACCGACAGGTCCACGCCGCGCAGCACGGGCGTGCCGCCGAAGCTCTTGTGCAGGTCGGTGACCTGGACGGCGACCGTCACGACTGCCTCCCCGCGCCCCGCGCGTAGAACCGCTCGACGTAGTGCTGGCCGACGCCGAGCAGGCTGGTGACGACGACGTACCAGACGGTGGCGACCAGCAGCAGCGGGATGATCAGGTAGTTGCGGTTGTAGATGAGCTGGACCGAGTACAGGAGGTCCTGCACGGCCAGCACGCTCACGATCGAGGTCCCCTTCAGGGTGCCGATGAGCATGTTCCCGGCGGCCGGGATGATCGCCCGCATCGCCTGCGGCAGCACGATCCGGCGCAGCACCCGGCCGCGCCGCATGCCCAGCGCCAGCGCCGCTTCGACCTGCCCGGCGTCGACCGACAGGATGCCGCCGCGGACCACCTCGGCGGCGTACGCGGCCTCGTGCAGCACCAGCCCGATGATGACCGCGGTGACCGGGCCGATGATCGGCGTGGCACCGGAGAGCACCGGGTAGAGCGCGCCGATGTTGAACCAGAACAGCAGCTGCACCAGCAGCGGCACGGACCGGAACAGCCAGACGTAGCCCCAGCTCACGCCGACCAGCACCGGGTTGCCGGACAGCCGCATCACGGCCAGCACGCCGCCGATCACGAACCCCAGCACGACGGTGAGCGCGGTGACCCACAACGTCAGCCCCAGCCCGCGCAGGACGGCCTCGGTGGTGAAGTACTGGGCGACCACGCCCCACTGGAACTGCTCGTTGGTCACCACCGACCAGAGGACCACCACCAGCGCCGACAGGACCAGCGCCGCCGACGCCCAGCGCCACGGCCGGCGCAGCGGCACTATCTCGGCGACTTTCCTGGCCTGTGGCGGCGACACGACGGTCGAAGCGCTCACGACGTCTCCAGAGCACGAGGGAACACGGGACGGTGCCGCGTCCCTCAACGCCGCGTCGCGATCGTAGGCTCGCCGCGGCGCGGCAAGTCAAGGGATTCCGGCATTTGGACGGTGGTCGAACCGTCGTTGACGCCCACGCCCGGCGCTGCTGGACTGGGGTCGTGGATTCCGTGCTGCTGGTCATCCGTGGCCACATCGACTTCGGTCGGGTGTGGTCCGCTTCCTGTTCGGGCTGACCGGCCCGCCGACCCCGCGCGTCTCCCTCAACGCCGCCGGCGCGTCGGCGCTCTCCCCGCCCGCACGCGGGCTTTCCCTCTGCACGACTCGCATTCCGAACAGCTCGGCCCGCAGAGCATCTTGTCGGGCAAGCACTTCCGGACGAGCACCACCACGTGGAAGGTACTTGACGTGCCTGTTGAGTTTCTGGGGATCGGCGGCACCAACGACGGGTCGGAGACGCACGCCCGCAGCGGCGCGTCGTTCGACAAGGAGTACACGCTGCGGCTGGCCCGCGCGCACGAGGAGCACGGCTGGGACCGGGTGCTGTTCGCCTACGGTTCCGGCTCGCCCGAGCCCGCGCAGGCCGCCGCCTACATCGCGACGAAGCTGGACAAGCTCCAGATCCTGTTGGCGCACCGGCCGAACGTCTCCTACCCGACGTTCGCCGCGAAGACCTTCGCCACGCTGGACCAGATCAGCGACGGCCGGCTGACCGTGCACTTCATCACCGGCGGCACCGACCACGAGCAGCAGCGCGAGGGCGACTACCTGACCAAGGACCAGCGCTACTCCCGCACCCGCGAGTACATCGGGATCGTCAAGAAGGCGTGGACGTCGCGCGAGCCGTTCGACCACGAGGGCGAGCACTACCGGTTCGCCGACTTCGTCAGCGACGTCTTCCCGGCACAGCAACCACGCCCGGACGTGTCGTTCGGCGGTTCGTCGCCGGCCGCGTACGAGGCCGGTGGCGCGGAGGCGGACATCTTCTGCCTGTGGGGCGAACCGCTGGCCGACACCGCCGCCCAGATCGAGTCGGTCAAGCAGGCGGCGAAGGACGCCGGGCGCTCCGACGTGCCGCGCATCCAGGTGGCGTTCCGGCCGATCCTCGGCGCGACCGAAGAACTGGCCTGGGCGAAGGCCCACCGCACGGTCGACGCGATCAAGCAGCGCACGACGGGCGGGAAGTCGTTGACCCGCAGGCACTCCCTGACCAGCCCGGAGAACACCGGTTCGCAGCGGCTGCTGGAGATCGCCGAGCGCGGCGAGCGCTTCGACCGCGCGCTGTGGACGCCCACGGCGGCCGCGACCGGCGGGGCGGGCAACTCCAACGCCCTGGTCGGCACGCCGGAGACGGTCGCGCAGGCGTTGCTGGACTACTACGACCTCGGTGTGGACATCCTGTCGGCACGCGGCTACGACATGGTGGACGACACCATCGACTTCGGCCGGTACGTGATCCCGATCGTCCGCGAGGAGGTCGCCAAGCGCGACCGGGAACGCGCCACCCGGGTCGTGGAGCCCCGGCGGGAATCCCTCGCGGTGGACGGATGAGCGTCGACACCGTCGAGGCCCGCCGGGTGCGCTGGGAGGACCCGGAAACCCTGCCGCTGAAGCAGGAGCTGACCGCGGAGTACGTGGCCCGCTACGGCGAGGGCGCGCGCGAGGAGATGACCCGGTACGACCCGGCGCTGTTCGCCCCGCCCGACGGCGTGCTCCTGCTGCTGGTCGAGGACGGCGCGGCCGTCGCGGGCGGCGCGTTCATGCGGTACGACGAGCGCACCGCCGAGTTCAAGCGGATCTGGACGCACTCCGGCCACCGCCGGCGCGGTCTGGGCCGCCGGGTGGTCGCCGAACTGGAACGGGTCGCGGCGGAGTTCGGCTACCGCCGGGTCTTCCTGACCACCGGGCCCCGCCAGCCCGAGGCCAAGGGCCTCTACCTGGCCACCGGCTACACGGCCCTGTTCGACGTGGACGCGGACCCGCTCGACGTCGGCCACCTGCCCTTCGAGAAGCACCTGCCCGAGGACGACTAGATGCGCACCAGACACCTGTTGATGCTGCTGAGCCTGCTCGCCCTGGTGGTGGGCGGGTGCTCGACGGCCGGCGCGACGAACCCGACCGGCGCGGGCGTCCAGCCCACCGCGGACGTGCTGTCCGGGCTGGCCGAGGACGAGGCGATCGCGGCACTGCTGCCCGCGGACGTCCGCGCGGCCGGCGTGGTCAAGTTCGGGTCGTCGGTCGGCGGGCAGCCGCCGTCGTCCTACTACGCGGAGGACAACAAGACGGTCCTCGGCCAGGACGTCGACCTCGCGGAGGCGGTCGGCCGGCTGCTCGGCGTGCGGATCGACCGCGAGGTGGCCGCGTTCGAGGTGATCCTGCCCGCGCTGGGCAGCGGCAAGTACCAGGTCGGCACCGGCAACTTCGGCGTCACCGAGGCGCGGAAGAAGACCATCGACTTCGTCACCTACATCAACGACGGCCAGGGCTTCGCCGTGCGCGCCGACGACACCCGGCTGACCAAGGTGGAAAACCTGCTGCAACTGTGCGGCCTGAAGGTCGGAACGGGCGCGGGCACCACGTTCGAGGCGACTCTGGAGAAGGAGAAGCACATCTGCCCGGACGCCGGGAAACCCGCCTACGAGGTGCTCGGCTTCGCCGAGAACGCGGCGGTTTACCTGGGGTTGCAGCAGCGGCACATCGACGTCGTGATGAGCACCATCAACGGTTTGCGGCACGCCGCCGCCAACCAGCCGAACCTCAAGTTCCTCAACGAGTTCAAGCGACTGGACGTCGGATTCGCGTTCCAGAAGGGTTCACCGCTCGCGCCGGCATTCCGGGCAGCGGTGGACAAGCTCATCCAAGACGGCACCTACCTGCGGATTCTGGAGAAGTGGGGCACCAAGGACTCGGCCATCCCGGAGTCCTTGATCAGCCCGCCGGAACACGCGTAGCGGGGGTCGGTGCCGGGCGGACCGGGGCACTTCGCCAGTCCCGGTCCGCCCATCCCCCGGCGGCCCCACCCGGTGGCAGACCGATCATCTTGCGCCGGTTCGGCGGAACACCAGTAAGCTCAGCGGCGACCAGCGGACCGTCAATGCATCCATTCGAGTGACAGCGGATGATGAATGCGCACGTCGGAATGGCCCTGTAGAGCTGAATGAAGATGGTCGACCACGCAGACACCGCGGCAGGCGGTGAACTCGGGGCGTTCGCGCTCGCCCGCGACGAGTTCGCCCGGCGCTGGGCGTCCGCCCTCGGCGAGACCGCCCGGTCCGCCGGGCCCCGGCTGGTCGACCTGCTCGCCGAGCACTCCGGGCGGCTGCACGCGGCCGTCCGCCACGACCCGTACCCGGCGGCGTCCGTGCAGCAGGTCGGCCGCTCGCTGGCCGAGTTCGACCTCGACTCGGCCACCACGCTGGAGCGCTCGCTGGCGTTCCTCGGCGAGCACCTGCTGGCCCACTTCGGCCTGCCCGCCGAGCGCACCGGCCGGCTGATGACCGTGATCGGCGGCATCGCCGCCGGCTACAGCGACGCCCTGCGCGCGCACACGCTGGACCAGCAGGAGCCGACCAGGTCGGCGTCGGTGCGCACGCTGCGCAAGGCCGAGGCGGCCCTGCGGGTCAGCGAGGCCAAGCTCCACGCCGTGTTCCGCACCAACGCCGTGGCGATAGCGCTGACCGGCATGGACAGCGAGATCCTGGACTTCAACGACGCCCTGCTGGCGATGCTCGACTACACCGCCGACGAGCTGACCGAGCGGACCGCCCGCGAGCTGGTGCACCCCGACGACCGCGCGGCGGTGACCGGGATCACCGGCGCGCTGGCGGCCGGCACGCACGAGAACGTGCGGGCCGAGCTGCGCCTGGTGCGCAGCGACGGCGAGACCGTCCCGGTGTTCATCGCGGTCTCGCTGGTGCGCGACGACGCGGGCGCGCCCGCCTACCACGTGACCATGATCGAGAGCTTGGACGAGGTGCGCGCGCTGCAGTCCCAGCTGGTCCGGCAGAGCCTCAACGACGTGCAGACCGGCCTGGCCAACCGGGCCCAGTTCCTGGGCTGGCTGGAGGGCGCGGTCGGCGCCAAGGGGCCGGACTCGGTGGCGCTCGCGGTGTTCGACGTCGACGGGTTCCGGGTGGTCAACGACGCCTTCGGGCACGAGGTGGGCAACCGGGTGCTGACCGCCGTGGCCGGGCACCTGCGCGAGGTGTTCGACGGGGTCGGGCAGGTGGCCCGGATCGGGCCGGACGAGTTCGGCGTGCTGCTGCGCGACCCGGCGGACACGCCGACGGTCATCGCGCTGGTCGAGGAGGCCGTGGACCGGCTCGCCGAACCGGTGTGGGTGGGGGAGAACGGGATCGGCGTGACGGCCAGCGTCGGCATCGTGGCGCGCCCGGCGCGCGGCGCGGACGCCGCCGACCTGCTGCGCTGCGCGGACGTGACGCTGCGGTGGGCGAAGGACGACGGCAAGGCGCAGTGGGCGCTCTACGACCCGGACCGCGACCGCCGCACCCGCTCGCAGCTGGTGCTCGCGGCGTCCATCTCGGGCGGGCTGGAGCAGGGCGACTTCCGGGTCGACTACGAGCCCGTCTACGCCCTGGCCGACCGGTCGCTGATCGCCGTCGAGGCCAGGCTCGGCTGGGACCACCCCGAGCACGGGCTGCTCGACCCGCACGCGCTGGCGACGCTGTCGGCGTGCACCGGGATGGCGGTGCGGCTGGGCCGGTGGGCGATGGAGCAGGCGTGCCGGCAGGCGGGTGCCTGGTTCGCCGAGTTCGGCCCGGCCGCGCCGGTGCTGACCATGGACCTGACGGCGCGGCAGTGCCAGGAGCCGGAGCTGGTCGCCGAGGTGCGGCGGGTCCTGCGCGAGAGCGACCTGCCCGCGGCCCTGCTGCGGTTCGAGCTGGGCGAGCGGCTGCCCGCGCTGATCACCGAGGACCAGGCGGAGGAGCTGGGCATCCTCGCCGAGCACGGGGTCCGGTTCGTGCTGGACCAGCTCGGCGGCGGCAACGTCCCGCCGGACCGGCTGCGACGCATCCCGCTGCACGGCGTGAAGTTCCAGGGCTCGCCGGTCCACGGGTTGGCGGAGGGCGCGAACCCGGCCGACGAGAGCGCCGCGGTGGCGTTGCTGGGCTGGGCGCGCACGCTGGACGTCCCGCTGTACGCGGCGGGCGTCGGCACGCCGTTCGAGGCGCGGCGGCTGCGCGAGCTGGGGGTGACCGGCGCGCAGGGGCCGCTGTTCGGCGCGTCGCCGCTCACCGCCGACGAGGTCCGCGGGCTTCTTGGCAAGTCCTAGGCGGACGCTCAGGTTGTTCCTAGCCTGCACGGCTTTGCTGGACGCATGACACCGGACTTCCCCGCGATGAGCGGCTCCCTGCACCAGGCCCCGCACAGCGTCGGCCCCCTCGGTCCTCTCGGTCACCGGCCGCAGCCGGCAGCGCCCGCGCCCAAGCCGTTCTGGCGGCGGACCGGCACGGTGGTGACGTCGGCGGCGCTGATCGCCGCGCTGTTCGGCGGCGTCACCGGCGGCGTGGTGGGCGCGATGAACGCGCCGGACCCGACGGTCGGCACGGCCGGCGCGTCAGTGGCGTTGCAGACGTCTAACCAGTCCACTGTGGACGTCAGCGCGATCGCGGCGAAGGTGCTGCCCAGCGTGGTCCAGGTGAACGTGGCGACGGCGCAGGGGCAGGGCATCGGCTCGGGCGTCGTGCTGTCGGCCGACGGGCGGATCCTGACCAACAACCACGTGGTGTCGGGCGCGCAGCAGGTGTCGGTGACGTTGGACGACGGCCGGACGGTCGACGCGAAGGTCCTCGGGACCGACCCGACCAGCGACCTGGCGGTCGTGCAGGCGCAGGGCGTGAGCGGGTTGACGCCGGCCGCGTTCGCGGACTCGGACGGCGTGAAGATCGGCGACCAGGTCGTGGCGATCGGATCGCCGGAGGGCTTGCAGGGCACGGTCACGTCGGGGATCGTCAGCGCACTGGACCGGAAGGTCACCGTGCCGGGCGAGACGCGGCGCTCGACACCGGTGAACTACCAGGCGATCCAGACCGACGCGTCGATCAACCCGGGCAACTCGGGCGGACCGCTGATCAACGCGGCGGGTCAGGTGGTCGGCATCAACTCGGCGATCTACTCGCCCGCGTCGGACAGCGGGTCGGCGGGCAGCGTCGGCATCGGCTTCGCGATCCCGGCCAACCAGGCCAAGCAGATCGCCGACCAGCTGACGTGATGGGTGCGGACCTCACGGGCCACTGCCGAACACCGGGATTTTCCCGGTCCCGGCCAGTGGCCCGAAGTGTTCAAGGGGTGGGTGGCTGACTGAGGGCTTCGGTGAACTGGGCGACGCACGCGGCGGCCACGTCCCGGGTCATGGTGAGGTCGAACGTGCCCGGGTCGCCGTCGAACACGACGTAGAGCTCCCGGTCGTCGAGGTCGGTGCGGGTCCGGACGGTGGTGCCCTCGGCGATGACCACCGAGGCCAGGACCGAGACTGCGGGCGTTTCGACTGCCATGACACGACCTCCACTAGGCTGTACGGAGCAATTGTCGAACGTGAGAGAGGTTAAGGGCTCACGTGAGAGTTGCGCAGCTACTCAGTCGGGTGATTCCACCGGGAGGTCGTTGTGGGCCAGGCCGTGCAGACCATGCCGCGACGGTTGCTCGGCAGCGAGCTGCGGCGGCTGCGCCAAGCGGCGGGCAAGACGCTGGACGACGCGGCCGGCTCGATCGGCAAGGACCGCAGCCAGTTGATCAAGGTCGAGGACGGCCGCGCCACCCTCACCGCAGCCACCCTGGGCCAACTGCTCACCCACTACGGCGCGAGCACGCAGGACCGCAAGAGGATCCTCGCCATGGGCGTGGAAGCCCGTAAACGCCAACCGAAGCGCGCCTACGTCGACCTGCTACCCGGCGCCAACAGCCGAATCGCCGATCTGGAAGCCGCTGCGAACGTCATCTCGTACTACGACCGAGGGGTCATTCCCGGCCTGCTCCAGATCCCGGAGTACACCGAGGCCCAGATGGTCGCCGGCGACGGGGTGTGGTGGGAGACCTCGTACCAGGAGCGGGCCAACCGCGTGGCGTTCCGGCTCGAACGCCAGAAGCTTCCAGAGGACAAGCCGCTCCTGTTCATCTTCACCGATGACGCCCTGCTCACCCGGTACGGCGGCGACCAGGTCATGCGGCGGCAGATCGAACACCTGCTCCGAGCGGCTGCGCGCCCCCACACCACGTTGCTGCTGCTGGATTCGCGCCACCCGGCCAACCCGTGCCCGACCGGCGCACTGGTCCTGCTCGAGTTCGCCGCGCGCACCCCGAGGGTCGGCCTGCTCACCGCGGCCTACGGTCCGTCCACCTATCTGGACGAGCCGGCCGACACCGAGGCGATCGCACGGTGCTTTCGGCGGCTTCAAGAACTGGCCTTCAGTGCGGAAGAATCGCGTTCGCGACTCGAAGCGGCGCTGGAGGCGACATGATCGACACAGGCTGGTTCAAGAGCAGCTACAGCTCGCCCGGCAACGACAACTGCGTGGAAGTCCGGCTGACCGGGCACGGGGCGGGCGTACGGGACTCCAAAGACCCTCACCGGCACACCCTCCGCCTGCGCCCCGCCGCCTGGGTCCGGTTCCGCACGTCCCTCACCTAGACCGACCGGACCGTCGAGCCATGCGGCGAACCAGGTCGCGTTCGCGACTCGAAGCGGCACTGGAGGCGATGTGACGGACACTGGCTGGGTCAAGAGCAGCTACAGCACCGCGGGCAACGACAACTGCGTCGAAGTGCGGCTCACCGGGAGCGGGGCCGGTGTCCGGGACTCGAAAAATCCCGCCGGTCACGTCCTCCGCCTGCGCCCCGCCGCCTGGGTCCGGTTCCGCACGTCCCTCACCTAGACCGATAGCGCGCTGTGGGTGCGGCGGCGGGCCCGGAGGCCGGCCGCCGCACGTGACCCTCAGTTCCAGTCGGGGCGCAGCGGCATGCCGGACGACGTGCCGTCCAGCTTCACCCCCAGCACCTGGTGCAGCTGGATGTTGTTCCGCTCGAACCCCAGCCTCGACGCCGCCAGGTACAGCCGCCACACCCGCGCGCGGGCCGCGCCGACCTCGGCCACCGCCTCGTCCCAGTGCTCGTCCAGGTTGCGCCCCCACGCGGCCAGCGTCAGCGCGTAGTGCTCCCGGATGTTCTCCTCGTGCCGCACCTCGAACCCGGTGTCGTGCATCAACGACACGAGGTGACCGGGCCCGACCAGCTCGCCGTCCGGGAACACGTACCGGTTGATGAACCCGCCGGTGCGCGCCCGCTGCCGGTTGTCCGGCCGGGTGATGCAGTGGTTGAGCATCCGGCCGCCGGGCCGCAGCTTCCGGTACAGGGAGCGGAAGTAGGCGGGCAGCTTGGCCTTGCCGATGTGCTCGGTGAGGCCGATCGAGCTGACCGCGTCGAAACCGTTCTCCCGGACGTCGCGGTAGTCCAGGTACCGGACCTCGGCCAGCTCCGACAGGCCCGCGTCGACGATCGCCTTCTGCGCCCACTCCGCCTGGTTGCGCGACAGCGTGACACCCAGCGCCTTCACGCCGTACTCGCGCGCGGCGTGCATCACCATCCCGCCCCACCCGCAGCCGACGTCGAGCAGCCGCATCCCGGGCTCCAGCCCCAGTTTGCGGGCCACCAGGTCGTGCTTGGCGAACTGCGCCTGCTCCAGGGTGGACGTCGCGGTCGGGTACACCGCGCAGGTGTAGGCCATCGACGGCCCCAGAACCCACTCGTAGAAAGCATTGGACACGTCGTAGTGGTGCGCGATGGCCTCGCGGTCCCGTGCCTTGGAGTGCCGCAGGCCGTGCAGCCTGCGCTCCTGCGGTGGGATCTCCACCCTCGCGTTGAGCCGCTGCCTGCCCAGCTGGCCCAGCAGCTCGATCCGTTGCAGCCACGGCACTTCGCGCAGCGACAGCGCGGACAGGTGCACCAGCGCGCCGTACACGTCCCCGATGATCTCCAGATTGCCGGTCACGTACGCCCGCGCCAAACCCAGCTCACCCGGCGCGGACGCCAGATAGGACAGCGCTTCCGGCGATCTCACCTCGATGCGCACGTCCGCGTCGGCCGAACCCGCCCGGCTGCCGTCGTATGCGCTGAACCCCACGGACGCGTCGCCGCCGACCGCCCGCTGGAACACCTCGGCCAACCGCATGGACCCTCCATTCACCTGCGGAGAACACACTTGGCGTACAGATCGGGGAGCCGGGCGTCGGCGTCGAACCGCTGCTTGAGCTCGCGGTAGGTCGCGCCGTCGTACTTCGCCCAGAAGTCCTCCTCCCCGTAGTAGGAGTCCGAGTACAGCGACTTGTGCCCGCCCAGCTCGGTCACCTTGTCCTCGATCAACCGGTTGCGGCTGCCCAGCTCCTCGTCCGGCCGCAGGTCTACAGTGGACCAGAAGCCGACGTTGACGTACAGCGCGTCCGGGTCCATCGGGTACAGCGGCCAGCCCACCCGGTCGCGCAGCCGGATCGGGCACAGCCAGACCGGCTCGATGCCGATCTCGCGGTGGAAGAAGTCCAGGAACTCGGCCAGTTTCGCCACCGGGATCTCGACGTCCTGGATCACCGGTTCCTGCACGGCCTTGCTCAGCTTGGCGCTGAACCCGCTGCGCCGGTCCCACGCCACGATCTTGTGGTAGACGTCCGACCGCAGGTACCGCTTGGGCCACAGGCGGCGCACCACCGGGTGCTGCGCGCCGAACGCCCGCGAGCACCAGAACCAGTCGGTGTCCCAGCGCCACAGGTAGTCGCGCACGGTCAGGTAGTCGGTCCGCCGGGCCTGGATCGACCGGTAGTAGATGTTGCGCCCGGTGTAGTCCGAGCGGTAGGGCGCGCTGTCCGCCCAGTCGGCCAGCGTCAGGTACTGCTCGTGCCCGGAGAACACCGTGCCGTCGATGAAGTCCACCGGCTCGCCCTGGTAGGAACGTTCCGCGCAGACCGCCTCGACGACCTCCGCCAGCTCCTCCGCCGACCCGAACGGCACGTGCCGCAGCCGCACGAACGGCCGGACCGGCTCCAGCTCGATCTCCGCGCGCAGCGCGTAGCCGAGCGTGCCGTAGGAGTTGGGGAAGCCCCGGAACAGGTCGTCGGACGGGCCGACCACGACCACCTCGCCGTCGCCGGTCAGCACTTCCAGCTCGCGCGCCGACTCGTGCGGCAGTCCGTTGCGGAACGAGCTGGACTCGATGCCCAGCCCGGCGATCGCGCCGCCCAGCGTGATCGTCTTGAGCTGCGGCACCACCAGCGGCATCAGTCCGTGCGGGAGGGTGGCGTCCACCAGGTGCTCGTAGGTGGTCATGCCCTGGACCTGGGCGGTGCGCGTGGACGCGTCGACCGAGAGCACTCGGTCGAAGCGGGCCACGTCGAGACCGCCGGGTTGGTCGGCGCGGAACCGGAACAGGTTCGACGTCGGCTTGGCGAGCCGGACGGGCCGGCCCGCCGGGATCGCCGCGTACTGGCCGCGCAGGTCGGCCACCGCTTGTCCGTGATCGCTCACCTGATCGACGTTAGGCCGACCGACGCTGGTCAGCACCCCCAAATTCGACCGGCCGAGAAGTTACCGTCCGGTAGTACCCTGGCGGCCATGACCCGCGCCACGCACCAGGTGACCAACCAGGTCCCCCCGCTGGAAGGCCACGACGTGGCCGAAGACCCCGCGCTGCTGGCCGGGCTGCACCGCGGCGGCGCGGCGTGGGCCGAGGCCGAGCTGCACGAACTCGGCGTCGAAGCGGGCTCGGCGCACGTCCAACACCTGGGACGGCAGGCGAACGCCAACCCGCCCGTCCTGCACACCCACGACCGTTACGGCAACCGGATCGACGAGGTCGAGTTCCACCCCGCCTGGCACGAACTGATGACCACCGCCGTCGGACGCGGCCTGCACGCCACCCCGTGGCGCGACGAGCGGCCCGGCGCGCACGTCGCCCGCGCGGCCAAGTTCTACGTGTGGAGCCAGGCCGAGGCCGGGCACGGCTGCCCGATCTCGATGACCTACGCGTCCGTGCCCGCTTTGCGCAAAACACCCGAACTGGCCGAACGGTTCGAACCGCTGCTCGCGTCGACCACCTACGACTTCGGCCTGCGCGCCCCGGACGGCAAGCGCGGTCTGATCGCGGGCATGTCGATGACCGAGAAGCAGGGCGGCTCGGACGTCCGCGCGAACACCACGACCGCGACACCGGCCGGCGACCACCACCGGCTGACCGGCCACAAGTGGTTCACCTCCGCGCCGATGTCCGACCTGTTCCTCACCCTGGCGCAGGCACCGGAAGGACTGTCCTGCTTCGTGCTGCCCCGGGTCCTGCCGGACGGGTCGCGCAACGCGATGTCCCTCCAGCGCCTCAAGGACAAGCTGGGCAACAAGTCCAACGCGTCGGCCGAGCTGGAGTACGACGGCGCGGTCGGCTGGCTGGTCGGCGAGCCGGGGCGGGGTGTGCGGACCATCATCGAGATGGTCAACTCGACGCGGCTGGACTGCGTGCTGGGCAGCGCGTCCGGGATGCGCTACGGCCTCACCCAGGCGACCCACCACGCCGCGCACCGGGCGGCGTTCGGGCGGGACCTGGTCGACCAGCCCGCGATGCGCAACGTCCTCGCGGACCTGGCCGTGGAGTCCGAGGCGGCGACGACGGCAGCGCTGTGGCTGGCCGGCACCCGCAGCAGGCTGGGGCTCGCGGTGACCAAGTACTGGGTGTGCAAGCGCGGCCCCGCGCACGCCGCCGAGGCGCTGGAGTGCCTGGGCGGCAACGGGTACATCGAGGAGTCCGGGATGCCCCGGCTGTTCCGCGAGTCGCCGCTGATGTCCATCTGGGAGGGGTCGGGCAACGTGGCGGCGCTGGACGCGCTGCGCGCGATGGCCCGTGAACCGGAGGCGGTGGCGCAGTTCTTCGCCGAACTGGACGCGGCACGTGGTGCCGACCGGCGGCTGGACGCGGCCGTGGCGGCGTTGAAGACTGAGCTGACCGATGTGGAGGACCTGGAAGTCCGGGCGCGGAGGCTGGTGGAGCGGATGGCGCTGGCACTGCAGGGTTCCCTGCTGGTGCGGCACGGACACCCGGCGGTGGCGGACGCGTTCTGCGCGTCCCGCCTGTCGGGCGACTGGGGCGCGGCCTTCGGTACCCTGCCGCGCGGCGTGGACTTCGCGGCGATCATCGAACGGGCGAGGCCCAAGGTGTGACCTGGAAGCCGACTGCGATCCAGATACGGATGAACCCGTGACCCCCGATCCGGGCAGCGCACTCGCCCTTGGCGGCACCCGCACCCCTGGCAGTGCCCGCACTCCCGGCAGCGCACTCGACTCGGGCAGCGCACTCGACTCGGGCGGCGCCATGAGTCCGTCGTGGGTGGCCCCGTGAGCTCGGTGCGCGTGGAGCGATCCGGGCCGATCTGCACGGTGCTGCTGAACCGCCCGGCGGTGCGCAACGCCGTGGATGGCCCGACCGCGCACACCCTCACCGAGGTGTTCCGCGAGTTCGACGAGGACGAGTCGCTGTCGGTGGCCGTCCTGCACGGCGAGGGCGGCACGTTCTGCTCCGGCGCGGACCTCAAAGCGCTGGGCACGCCCCGCAGCAACGACCCGAGGTCCCCCTCCGGCCCGATGGGCCCCACGAGACTCCGCCTGTCGAAGCCGGTGATCGCCGCGGTGTCCGGCCACGCCGTGGCAGGCGGCCTGGAACTGGCCCTGTGGTGCGACCTGCGGGTGGCCGACGAAGACGCGACATTCGGCGTCTTCTGCCGCCGCTGGGGCGTGCCCCTGATCGACGGCGGGTCCGCGCGCCTACCCAGGCTGATCGGCCAATCCCGCGCAATGGACCTGATCCTCACCGGCCGCCCGGTAGGCGCGGCGGAAGCCCTCGCGATCGGCCTCGCCAACCGGGTGGTCCCACCCGGAACATCCCGCGCGGCAGCCGAGACCTTGGCGCGCGACCTGGCAGCGTTCCCCCAAACCTGCCTGCGCGAGGACCGCCTGTCCCTCCTGGAACAGCACGACCTCCCCGAAGACCAGGCCCTGGCCAACGAACTGGCCCACGGCCTGACCTCCCTACGCGAAGTAGAACCAGGCCTCTCCCGCTACCTGGCCGGCGAAGGCCGCCACGGCCACTTCCGCCAGGACCCCACCTGACTCACCGGACGCGACCGGACGCGACCGGACGCGCCAGGAAGCCCGGCGTCACCCCGAAGTCCCAGCCCGAGCACGCGGCGGGAAGTCGACCGATGCCGGCGAGGTCCTGATCACCGGCTCCACGCGCAGACTCCACGCGCTGGCTTCACGTGCTGGCTTCACGCGCCACGCCAGCTTGACGCGCCTGCCCGAATCGCCTGACGGACTCGCCTTCCGGCGGCCGCCGGGCTCGCGCCCCATACGTCTGCCGAACTGGCAGCCGCACCCGCCAGCCGGCCGTAGGCCAAGCGGGCGGGCACAGGTGCGGCGGTTCAGGGGCGGCGGTCGGAGGCGGCGGTCGGGGGCGGTCGTGCGGTTGGGGGCGGCGGTCGGGGCGGTCGTGGGGGTGTGGCTAGTGCGTTGACCACGAACGTTCGCCGGGTTGGGGACACGCCGCGTGAGGTCCGCGACCGGTGGCAGGGTTGATCTCATGCTCGGTGGTGACGTAGTAGCCGCCGAGTGTGAGAGGCATCGATGGCCGAGCCGGTCAGAGCACGTCGATTAACCGAGGACGAGGGCCGTCGTCTGCTGAACTACGTGCGTCGGGGCAAGCAGGGCACGATCCGGATGCGTCGGGCGGTGATCATCCTGGCGTCGTCGTCCGGGACCCCGGCGCCGTCGATCGCCAGGCTGGTCGCCGCCGACCCGGACACCGTGCGGGACGTGATCCACGACTTCAACGCCCGCGGCCTGGCGGCTCTGGACCCTAGCTGGGCGGGAGGCCGTCCCCGCCTGATCGGCCCCGACGACATCGCGTTCGTCGTGGCGACGGCCAAGGCCCGCCCCGCGAGGGCGGGCCTGCCCTTCACCCGGTGGAGCCTGCGCAAACTCGCCGCCCACCTGCACCGCAACCCACATCGCCGGGTCCGTATCGGCCGGGAACGACTGCGCCAGATCCTGCGCGAGCACGGGATCAGCTTCCAACGGACCCGGACCTGGAAGACCTCCAACGACCCCGCCTTCGACGCCAAACTCGACCGCATCGACGCGGTCCTCACCAGGTTCCCGCAGCGCTGCTTCGCCTTCGACCAGTTCGGACCACTCTCGATCCGCCCGCACCACGGCTCCGGCTGGACACCACGCAAACACCCCGACCGACTGCCGGCGACCTACCGCCGCACCCACGGCATCCGCTACTTCCACGGCTGCCACTCCATCGGCGACGACCGGCTCCGGGGCGTCACCAGCCGCCGCAAAGGCGGCGACCACAGCCTGGCCGCCCTCAAGTCGATCAGGGCGGCCAGACCCGACGGCGCACCGATCTACGTGATCATGGACAACCTGTCGGCCAACAAGACCCCGAGAATCCTCGGCTGGGCGGCCGACAACAACGTCGAGGTCTGCCTGACCCCGACCTACGCCTCCTGGGCCAACCCCATCGAGCCGCAGTTCGGGCCGCTACGCACCTTCGTCATCGCCAACTCCGTCCACCCCAACCACACCGTCTTGGCCAGACGACTCCAAGAACACCTGCGTTGGCGCAACGCCAACGCACGCCACCCCGACGTCCTCGCCGCCCAACGCCGCGAACGAGCACGCATCCGCAGCGAACGACACCAACGCTGGGGCCGACCACACGCAGCCTGACCAACCCGGCGAACCTAAATGGTCAACGCACTAGTTGGGCTTGGGGTGGGCTGGTTCGTTGTGGCTCCGTGGGTGTCGTCTGGTCGTCTGGTCGGTCAGTGGGTGGTGCGTGGTTCGCGGGGTTCCAAAATCAAACCGAGTAGCTGTAACGGTGTTTTCGTACAGTTTTCCGGGGTGATCACCCGGTTGTGTGACGTTTGCCGATGAACGGCGGTCCGACTGGGCGAAGTGATGTCGCAGTCGGATCTACAGGTTAGACCAAGATGGCGGAGTTGGCGCTACTTGCAGGCAGGCGGAGTGGCGCGGGGGGAAGAGAGGGGCGGAGGGAGGGTGACAGTGTGAGTGGGGAGTGGAAAATGGAAGAACGGCGATCCTCGCGTGCCACAATGCACGCGAGGACCACCCGGGAATGAGCTTTGGGTTTGTCTTTTCAGCTGATCAGAAGGCCACCTGCACGTGGAACGCTCGGTCGGCCAGCACGCCCGTCGAGTCGTAGGTGCGGACAAACAGGCCGTTCGTCGTCGTCACTCTGCCCACGGTCGTCACCTCTCCCGGCGGGCCGAAGCCCACGTTGCCGGGGATGCCCAGGGTCGCCACGTACGACCCCGCCGCGATGGCGAAGTTGCCGAAGTACACCTCGTACGTGCCCACGGCCACCCTGGTCGCCCCGGATGCACCGAAGTTCTGGCTCGTCAGAACACCGTTGTCGACCACGGCGTAGACGAGCTGCGGAGTGGCTTGGGTGCGCGGGCCGCCGGCCAGTTTCGCCTGTTCTTGTGCCCACGCGCTGAGTGGCGGCTGTTCCGACGTTCGGACCACCCCCGGCGCGTCGGGACCCGCCGACGCCACCTGGACGGCACCGAAAACGACCAGCACCAAGACGGCCAGGGCCGCCGCCACTCGGAACGCAGTCTTGGACGGTTGGGACATTCGTCGATCCTCCCCGAATCGATCCGCCCCGGCTTTCACCGAGTGACCCAGCGTCCCGCGTGATCATGGTTCACACATGAATGCATTCGGATGCAGGTTTCCACAGTTCATTCACGCGATTGCCCTAAGCTACGCCGAGCAGTCCCGCGATCTGCGGCCACAATCCGTCCAGCAACGCCGGGTCGTTGTCGAGTTTCGCGAACAGCACCATGCCCTCGACCTGCGCCAGCACGGCCCGCGCGGACGCCCGGGTGGCGCGTTCGGCCACCAGGTCCCCGCCGGCGTGGGCTTCGAGCAGCACTTGGTGCACCAAATCGACCTGTTCGTCGAAAATCTCTTTGAGGCACCCGTGCACGACCTCGTCCTGGTTGCCCAACTCCAGCGTGAGGTTGCCGTACAGGCACCCGCGCACCGCGCCGACCTCGCGCTTGCTCCGCTGCTGCGCCTCGGCCTGCGCCTCGACCAACCGCTTCAACCGCCGGAACGGCCCACTGTCCGCGCCGAGCACTTCCCGCCACATCGCGCCGTCGTCGGCCCACGCGGCGCGCAGCGCCTCGACAGTGAGCGTCTGCTTGGAGTCGAAGAAGTGGTAGAAGCTGCCCTTGCGCACGTCGGCCCGCTCGCAGATCTCCGCGACGCCGATCGCCCCGTACCCGCGACCCCGCATGAGGTCGCACGCCGCGTCCAACAGCCTTTCCCGCGCCTCACTGGTCCGTCCCACGGCCCGAGACTAGACGACCGGTCAACTATTGCGCGGTAGTTGACCGGTCGTCTACCGTCCTCGGCATGACGCCAACGGCGAAGGTGACGAGAGCGACGGGCACCACCCCGTCGACCGGCATGCACGACCTGAACGCAGGGGCGTTGTCGTGCGACGGCTGCCCTACCCACCTGGCCGGCCGCTCGGCGGTGTTCCAGGCCTTCGCCGAAGCATGCGTTGACGTCTGGTCGGCGCAGGGTCGGCGGAACCGCACCGGCGGCAGCCCGACCGACCTCCACCAGCTGGGCGGGTTCATCGGCGCGACGGCGCAGTCCCTCTCCGCCGTGCCGCCCGACCAGGCCCCGCCGCCGCCCGAGCAGGCCCCGCCGCTGGCCGGTCTGGAGACGGCCGCGCACCTTGGTCAGCGGGTCGCGGAAGTGGCCGGACAGTTGCGGATCGGGCGTGCGGCATGAGGCTCGCCGAGCTGCTCGGCATCGAGCACCCGATCATCCAGGGGCCGTTCGGCGGCGGGCTGTCGTCGGTGGCGCTGGCCGCCACCGTGTCCGACGCGGGCGGGCTCGGGTCGTTCGGCGCGCACCACTTGGAGCCCGACGCGATCACCGAGGTGGTGCGGGACCTGCGCGGCGCGACCGGGAAGCCGTTCGCGGTCAACCTGTGGGTGCCGCAGGCGACCGAGCGCGAACCGGTCGACCTCGCGCCGCACATCGCCCGGGTCGAACCGCTGTACCGGCGGTTCGGGCTGGAGCCGCCCCGGGACGTGGTCGTGCCGGGGTTCACCGACCAGGCGGACGCGTTGCTGGCCGCCGCGCCGCCGGTGATCAGCCTGGTGATGGGTCTCGCGCCGAGGTGGCTGCTGGATGCCGCGCACGCCAAGGGGATCGTCGTGCTCGGCACCGCGACGACCGTGGAGGAGGCGATCGCGCTGGAGGAGTGCGGGGTGGACGCCGTGGTCGCGTCGGGCAGCGACGCGGGCGGGCACCGGGGCGCGTTCCTGCGGCCGGTCGAGCACTCGCTGGTGGGCACGTTCTCGTTGGTGCCGCAGGTGGTCGACGCGGTCCGGGTCCCGGTGGTCGCGGCGGGCGGGATCGCGGACGCGAGGGGTGTCCGCGCGGCCCGCGCGCTCGGTGCGGACGGGGTGCAGGTCGGCACCGGGTTCCTGGCCACGCACGAGTCCGGCGCGACCGAGGCGCACAAGGTCGCGCTCGGTGGCCAGGACGCCCGGATCACCGTGCTGACAAGGCTTTTCTCCGGCCGGCACGCGCGCGGCATCCACAACCGGCTGATCGCGGAACTCGCCGCGGAGGAGGGCGCGGTGCCGCCGTACCCGTACCAGAACGGCCTGATGCGGCCGTTGCGCGAGTTCGCGGCGGAGCAGCCGCTGGCCGACTACATGAGCCTGTGGGCCGGCCAGGCGGCGCCGCTGTCCTCGATCCGCTCCGCGAAGGACTACTTCGCGGCCCTACTTGAGCCCTAGCTCCCGGGCGATCAGCATCTTCTGCACCTCGCTGGTGCCCTCGCCGATCTCCAGGATCTTGGCGTCGCGGTAGAACCGGCCCACCGGGTACTCGTTCATGAAGCCGTAGCCGCCGAAGATCTGGGTGGCCTCGCGGGAGTTGTCCATCGCCGCGTTGGACGACACCAGCTTCGCGATCGCCGCCTCCCGCTTGAACGGCTCGCCGCGCAGCATCTTCGCCGCCGCCTGGTAGTACGCCAGGCGCGCGGTGTGCGTGCGGGCCTCCATCTCGGCGATCTTGAACTGGATCGCCTGGTACTCCCCGATCTTGCGGCCGAACGCCTCGCGCTCGCCGACGTAGCGCAGGCTCTCGTCCACGCACCCCTGGGCCAGGCCCACGCCGAGCGCGGCGAAGGCGACCCGGCCCTCGTCGAGGGTTTGCAGGAACTGCGCGTAGCCCCGGCCGCGCTCGCCGACCAGGTTGGCGGCCGGCACCCGGCAGTCCTGGAAGGACAGTTCGCGGGTGTCCGAGCAGTTCCACCCGACCTTGGAGTACTTGCGCGACACCGAGAAGCCGGGCGTGCCGGACGGCACGAGGATGGCCGAGATCTCCGGCCGGCCGTCGTCCTTGCGGCCGGTCACCGCGGCGACGGTGACCAGGCCGGTGATGTCGGTGCCCGAGTTGGTGATGAACGCCTTGGTGCCGTTGATGACCCACTCGTCGCCGTCGAGCCGGGCGGTGGTGCGCAGGCCGCCCGCGTCCGTGCCGCCGCCGGGCTCGGTGAGGCCGAACGCGCCGAGCCGCTCGCCGGCGCACAGCGCGGGCAGCCACTCGCGCTGCTGCTCGGGGGTGCCGAAGCGGTAGACCGGCATCGCGCCCAGCGAGACGCCGGCTTCGAGGGTGACGGCCACCGAGGAGTCGACCCGGGCCAGCTCCTCCAGCGCCAGGCACAGCGCGAAGTAGTCGCCGCCCATGCCGCCGTGCTCCTCCGGGAACGGCAGGCCGAACAGGCCCATCCGCCCCATCTTGGCGACGATCTCGTACGGGAACTCCTCCCGCTCGTAGAGCCCGCCGATGACCGGGGCGACCTCCTCGCGGGCGAATTCCTCGACGGTCTTGCGCAGTGCCTCGTAGTCCTCGTCAAGGCGGAAGTCCAACATCGCTCACTCCTGGTGGGGCACGACGACGGCTAGGGGCTCGTCCAGCGCGACCTGTTGGCCCGCTCGGACGTTCACTTCGGCGAGCACGCCGTCGCTCGGTGCGGTGACGGTGTGCTCCATCTTCATCGCCTCGACCACGAACAGCGCCTGTCCGGCCGTGACGTGGTCGCCTTGCTCGGCCCGCACGACGAGCACGGTGCCGGGCATCGGGCTGGTGACCGGTCCGGCGCTGCCGGCGTTGTCGTGCGCGGCGATCGCGGACCGCTCGGTCTCGGTCAACGCCCACGTGCGGCCGTCCGCGCCGAGCCACAGCACGTTGCCGGACCGGGCGAAGGCGTACCGGCGCGTGCCGACGACGAGTTCGCCGCCGTCGACCGAGGCCGTGAGCCGGATCGGTTCTGCCTCTCCCACAACGACTTCATCACCGCGCACGCGCACGTCGACGTCGTCGACCCGCCAGGTGGTCCAGGCGTGCTCGCCGATCCGCCAGCCGCCGGTCCGCTCCCACGGGTCGTCGCCGCGCGGGGCCAGTTGCCGCTCCAGCGCGGCGGCGGCGTACACCTCGTCCGGGATCTCGTTGTAGGTCAACGACTCTAGCTTGCGCTCGACCAGCCCGGTGTCGAGGTTGCCTGCCCGGACGTCCTCGTCCCGCAGCAGGGAGCGCAGGAACGGGATGTTCGTGGTGACGCCGAGGATCACCGTCCGGCCGAGGGCGGAGTCCAAGCGCCGCAACGCTTCTGCCCGGGTGTCACCGTGCGCGATGATCTTGGCCAGCATCGGGTCGTAGTCGCTGCCGACGGTGAGGCCGAGCCGCAACGCCGAGTCGACCCGGACGTCCTGCGGTTCGTGCAGCGCCAGGACGGTGCCGCCGGTCGGCAGGAAGCCGCGGGCGGGGTCCTCCGCGTAGACCCGGGCCTCGACGGCGAACTTGGTCAGTGGGACGTCGCCCATCCCCAGCGGTTCCCCGGCCGCGACCCGGAGCTGCCACTCGACCAGGTCGACGCCGGTGGCCAGCTCGGTCACCGGGTGCTCGACCTGGAGCCGGGTGTTCATCTCCATGAAGAAGTAGTCGCCGGTGGTGCCGTCGACGATGAACTCGACGGTGCCCGCGCCGACGTAGCCGACGGACTTCGCGGCGTCCACCGCGGCCCGGCCCATGGCCGCCCGGGTCTCGGGGGTGAGCAGCGGCGACGGGGCCTCTTCGATGATCTTCTGGTGCCGGCGCTGGAGGCTGCACTCCCGCTCGCCGAGGTGCACGACGGTGCCGTGCGCGTCGCCGAGCACCTGGATCTCGATGTGCCGGGGGTTGGTGATGAACCGCTCGATGAGCAGGGTGTCGTCGCCGAACGAGCCGCGCGCCTCCCGGCGGGCCGACTCGATCGCGTCGCGCAGCGCCGAGTCCTCGTGCACCAGGCGCATCCCCTTGCCGCCGCCGCCGGCGGACGGCTTGAGCAGCACCGGGAAGCCGATCTCGGCGGCGGCGTCGACCAGGTCGTCGTCGGTCATGCCGGCTTCGGTGCGGCCCGGCACGACCGGGACGCCGGCCGCGCGGACGGTGAGCTTGGCCCGGATCTTGTCGCCCATGGCGTCGATGGCCTCGACCGGCGGGCCGATGAACACCAGCCCGGCCTTCTCGCAGGCGCGGGCGAACTCGGTGTTCTCGGCCAGGAAGCCGTAGCCGGGGTGGACCGCCTGCGCGCCGGTTTCCCTTGCCGCGTCGATGATCCGCTCCGCGGCCAGGTAGCTCTCGCGCGCGGCGGCGGGGCCGATCCGCACCGCCACGTCGGCCAGCCGCACGTGCAGCGCGTCGGCGTCGGCGTCGCTGTAGACCGCGACGGACCTGATCCCGAAGCGCCGCAACGCGCGGATCACCCGGACCGCGATCTCGCCGCGGTTGGCCACCAGAACGCTGTCGAACATCCCCATCACATCCGGAAAACGCCGTAGTTGACAGGTTCCAGCGGCGCGTTGGCCGCCGTGGACAGCGCGAGCCCGAGCACCGTGCGGGTGTCCTTCGGGTCGATCACGCCGTCGTCCCACAGCCTCGCCGTGGAGTAGTAGGGGTTGCCCTGGTCCTCGTACTGCTGCCGGATCGGGGCCTTGAACGCCTCTTCGTCCGCCGCCGACCACGCGTCGCCGAGCTGGTCGCGCCGCACGGTCGCCAGCACGGAGGCCGCCTGCTCGCCGCCCATCACCGAGATCCGGGCGTTGGGCCACATCCACAGGAACCGGGGCGAGTACGCCCGGCCGCACATCGAGTAGTTGCCCGCGCCGAACGAGCCGCCGATCACCACGGTGAACTTCGGCACCCGCGCGCACGCCACGGCGGTCACCATCTTGGCCCCGTGCTTGGCGATGCCGCCCGCCTCGTACTCGCGGCCGACCATGAACCCGCTGATGTTCTGGAGGAACACCAGCGGCACCGAGCGCTGGTCGCAGAGCTGGATGAAGTGCGCGCCCTTCTGGGCCGACTCGCCGAACAGGATGCCGTTGTTGGCGACGATCCCGACCGGGTGGCCGTGGATCCGGGCGAACCCGGTGACCAGCGTGGCGCCGTACTCCTTCTTGAACTCCTGGAACCGGCTGCCGTCCACCACCCGCGCGATCACCTCGCGCACGTCGTACGGGGTGCGGCTGTCGGTGGGCACCACGCCGTAGAGCTCGTCGGGGCTCACCGCGGGCTCGACGCTCGGCTCCACCCGCCACGGGCGCTCCGCGCGCGGGCCGAGCGTGCTGACGATGGACCGGACGATCCGCAGCGCGTGCGCGTCGTCGGCGGCGAGGTGGTCGGTCACGCCGGAGGTGCGCGAGTGCAGGTCGCCGCCGCCCAGCTCCTCGGCCGTGACGACCTCGCCGGTCGCGGCCTTCACCAGCGGCGGGCCGCCCAGGAAGATCGTGCCCTGGCCGCGCACGATCACGGCTTCGTCGCTCATCGCCGGGACGTACGCCCCACCGGCGGTGCACGAGCCGAGCACCGCGGCGATCTGCGGGATGCCCCGGCCGGACATGGTGGCCTGGTTGTAGAAGATCCGGCCGAAGTGCTCGCGGTCCGGGAACACCTCGTCCTGCTTGGGCAGGAACGCGCCGCCGGAGTCGACCAGGTAGACGCACGGCAACCGGTTCTGGAGGGCGACCTCCTGCGCGCGCAGGTGCTTCTTGACCGTCATCGGGTAGTACGTGCCGCCCTTGACGGTGGCGTCGTTGGCGACGATGACGCACTCGCGGCCGGAGACCCGGCCGACGCCGGTGATCATGCCCGCGGCCGGCGCGTCGCCACCGTACATGCCGTCGGCGGCCAGCGGTGCGAGTTCGAGGAACGGCGAGCCGGGGTCGAGCAGCGCGTCCACCCGGTCGCGGGGCAGCAGCTTGCCGCGCTCGACGTGCCGGGCGCGGGACTTCTCCGGGCCGCCCAGGGCGGCTTGGGCGAGCTTCGCGCGCAGGTCGTGGACGAGGGCGGTGTGCTCGTCGGTGTACCGCCGGAAGGCCTCGCCGGTCTTGTCGGCGGCGCTGCGCAGCACGGGCGCGTCCATGGGCTCCTCGCGGTTAGCAGTCGTTAACCTGAGGAGATGTTAGCGCTTGTTAACCCTCTCGTCCACCGGCCCCGGACATGGTGAAGGGGGCCGCCGGAGCGACCCCCTTCGGTGCGGAGGCGGACGTCAGCCGGTCACGGCGGTCAGCTGCGGCAGGTAGCCGAGCCGCTGGCCGTCGCGGTTGGGGTGGTAGGACTCCACGGTCGGGAACGACAGGCTGTTCAGCCACGAGGCCGAGGAGCAGATCTCGTGGCCGGCGAACGCACCGCGCAGGTCGCGGAAGGTGAACGACTTGGCCGCGGCCCGGCCGGCGGTGACCGAGGCCAGCGTGTCGGCGGCGGAGTTGATCGCCGAGCGCTTGGTGTCGCTCAGGCCCACCGAGCACGACCCCGGCACCTTGTACAGGCGCGGGTAGCCGAGCACGACGACCTGCGCGGACGGGGCGCGGTTGCGGATCTGGGCGTAGACGTTGTCCAGCAGGCCGGGCAGCGTGCTCGTGGCGTAGGACTTGGCCTGCTCGACGCGGTTCACGCAGCCCTGGTCGGAGCCGAACGTGCAGGTGGTGATCACGTCGGTGAAGCCGGCGTCGTTCCCGCCGATCGAGATGCTGACCAGCGTGGTCGACGCGCTGAGCGCGCTGACCTGGTTGGCGAGCACGTCGCCGGTGCGCGCGCCCGAGCAGGCGACGAACTTGAAGCTCGCCGGGGCGTGCGAGGCCGCCCACAGCGCCGGGTACGCGTACTGGCCGCGCTTGCAGGAGCCGCTGTCGCCGTAATAGCTGCCGGTGCCCGTTCCCGACGAGTAGGAATCACCGAGGGCCACGTAATTCGCACCCGCCTGGGCTTGTGCGGGTACGGCGACGACGAGCAGCGCCGCGGCGGCGGCGACCGCGGCGCTGAGCAGGGTTCGGATGGGGCGCATCGGGAGCCTCCCGGAGGCGAAAAAGGCGCAGGGTTGTGATGCGTGGCACAACAAGTGTTACCAGTTGGTAGGGCTATATAAAAAGACTGCGTCAACAGTTAACCGCGCACGTCGGCGGCCGGTTGGTGATCTTCCACCAACCGATCGGTTAACGCTCGTTTACGACGGGAGGTCGGCCCGTTTAGGATGACCTGGTGTCAACCGATGGAGTGAAGCAATCCCGCCGGGACCAGATCCTGGGCGCGGCGGCCGAGCTGTTCGCCCGGCACGGCTTCCACGGGGTGGGCATCGACGACATCGGCGCGGCCGTCGGGATCTCCGGCCCCGCGCTCTACCGGCACTTCCGCAGCAAGGACGCCATGCTCGGGGAGATGCTGACCTCCATCTCCGAGCGGCTGCTGGAGGGCGGGCTGGCCCGGGTCTCGACCTCGCCGGACCCGACCGCCGCGCTGCACGCCCTGGTCCGCTGGCACGTCGACTTCGCGCTCGACGACCCGGCGCTGATCACCGTGCAGATGCGCAACCTGGCGAACCTCACCGACCCGGACCGCCGCCGGGTGCGGGCGCTGCAACGCCGGTACGTCGAGGTGTGGGTGACCACCCTGAAGGAGACCGTCGCGGTGGACGAGCCGACCGCGCGGGCCGCCGCGCACGCCGTGTTCGGCCTGATCAACTCCACGCCGCACAGCTCCCACCTCGACCGCGACCAGATGGCGGCGCTGCTGACCCGGATGGCGCTGGCCTCGCTGACCACCGCCGGCGTGCTCGCCACCGCCTGACCCCGCCCCGCCGAGCCGCCCCGCCGAGCCGCCCCGCCGAGCCGAGCCGCGCCGCCCAAACCGGACCACCCGCTCACGCCGCCCCGCTCAAGGCGGGCCGGCTCGTGGCCGATGGCGTTGGTCGTGATCATCAGGAGAGCCGTCGCCGGCCGCCGCACCCGCCGGTGCCCGAACTGCCGCCGCACCCGCCTGCGGGCCCGGACCTGGGCCCAGCTCGGCGGGCTGGTCACGTCGCTGGTCACGGTCGTCGCGCTGGTGTTCACCAGCCTCTCGCTGCACGAGACCCGCCGCCAGGTCGACGCGACCATGACCGCGCAGCTCGCCGAGCGGTTCACCAAGGCCGTCGACCAGACCGGCCACGACAAGCCGCACGTCCGGCTGGGCGGCATCTACGCGCTCGGCACGATCGCCCGGGACTCGGCCGACCACCGGCCCACCGTGGGCCGCGTGCTGTCCGCCTACGTCCGGCGGCACCGGGAGCTCGGCCCCGACGGGTGCGCGGCCGACGTAGGGCGCGGCCCCGTCGACGTGGCCGCCGCGCTGGACACCGCGCTGGAGGTCGGCGCGAGCCACGCGGTCAACTTCGCCCGCAGCTGCCTGGACGGCGTGGAGCTGCCCGGCGCCGCGTTGCGCTGCGCGAACCTGACCGGGGCCTCGCTGCGGGTCGCCGACCTGCGCGGCGCGGACCTCGGCGAGGCCCGGTTGGCCGGGGCCCGGCTCGACGTGGACGCCGCCGACGACCCGCACCCGTTCGGCGCGAACCTGTCCCGGGCGAACCTGTCGCACGCCCGGCTGGGCGGCGCGGACCTGCGCCACGCCGACCTGACCGGGGCCGACCTGACCGGCGCGGACCTCGCCGACGCCCGGCTCACCGGCGCGGACCTGACCGGCGCGCGGCTGGCCGGTGCGCAGCTCGTCGGCGCGGACCTCACCGGTGCGACGCTCACCGGGGCCGACCTGACCGGCGCGAACGTCCGCAAGGCCGGGCTCGACGACCGGGCGGCCGCGCTGCGCCGGGGCGCGGTGGACCAGGAGCACCGGTCCCGCCCGGACACCTGCCCGCGCTGACCACCCCTTCGGGCGAGAACCGGCCACCCGATGGGTCGACCACCGCGCGCGGGGCGGTCCCGCACGCCGGACAGTTCCGGGAGCCGGGCAGTTCCGGCGGGGCCCCGACCAGGAGGAGGACGGCGATGGCAGACGGCGAACCGCGCAAGTTCGTCAGCGGTGACGAGATCCCGGGCGACCGGGGCAAGCGGTACTACCGGTGGACGGACCCGGACACCGGCGAGGTCGGCGGGCACGAGTGCCTGCACCCGGGCGGCCGGTTCGGCGAGCGGCGCGGCAAGCAGGTCCGCTGGACCGACGTCGGGAGCTGCCCGCACGCACCCCAGCGCACCCCCGGCGCGGAGTAGGCGCAGGCCCCCGCGTGAGGGTGGGGTTGATCGGTTGGCGTGCCACGTTGCCGATCCGTAACCTCGAATTCCGATGAGCGACGCCACGGTGGACAGCGTCAAGAGCGGGTGGCCGGGTGTCCGGCTGTTGACCCGGCTGCCGGCCTGGTTCCGGGTGCTGGTGGTGGCGGTCGCGGTGTTCGTCTGCGGGGTGGTCGCCTCCCGCCCGGCCGGGGCCGGCGACGACGGACCGCTCACCGGTGACGTCCTGGTCGCCGCCCGCGCGGTGGAGGCGATGACCCGGCCGATATCAGGCGTTTCGCCCCTCACGTCCTTTCCGGCTGATTTCCGCACGGTGACCGACCGGGTACCGGCCGTGGTCGTCGCACCGGACGGCACGACCCGCGCCGTCGACCCGACCGGCGGGTGTTCGGGGCCGGCCGGCGACACCGAATGGGATTTCGGCGTCGGCTGCCGGGCGCACGACCTCGGCTACGACCTGCTGCGCTACGCGGAGGAGAAAGGCCGCCCGCTGCCGCCGGAAGCGCGCAAGGCGCTCGACGCCCGGCTCGGCGCGGACATGCACGCCCAGTGCGACCTCAACCCGCGCGACAGCGGCGCGCGGTGCCACGCCGTGGCGCGGCTCTACGCCGCCGGGCTGGAGTTCAACTCGTGGCGGCAGCGCTGGGGCCCGCCGGGCAACGAACCCATCCTGGCCTGGGGTTTCGGCAGTGCGGTGGTGGTCCTGCTGATCATCGCGCGGCTGCCCCGGCGACGGGCCGCGTCGGCCGGCCCGGTGCGGTCCGAGAGCACCGGCGAGGACCGCTTCGCGGCGTTCCTGCGGCTGGCCAGCCTCGGCCTGGTGGTGGTCGGGCAGTCATTGCTGACGGTCCTGCACTGGGCCGGGGTGAGCCCGAACTGGCTCTGGCTGCTCACCTGGGGATTGCAGACCATTCCCCTTTTCTACTTCGCCGGCGGCCACGCGAACCTGCTCGGCTGGCGGGCCGTGCAAATGTCCGGTGGTGGTTACGGGAGATATCTCGCCAGTCGGATCAGCTGGTTGTTGCGACCGGTACTGGCATTCATCCTGGCGTGGGTGGTGCTGCCGTTGCCGCTGGAATTCCTGGACGTCCCGAAATCGCGCGTCGAGGTGTTCGGCCGGCTGATCGCGCACCCGCTGTGGTTCCTCGGGCTGTACCTGGTCGCGGTCGCCGCCACCCCGGTCATGGCCTGGCTGCACCGGCACGCCCGGCTGGTCACGCCGGTCGCGCTGATCGGCCTGATGATCGTCGTGGACGCGCTGCGGATCGGCCTGTCCTGGCGCACCGGCGGCCACCTCAACCTGGTGCTCGGCGCGCTGTTCCTGCAGCAGCTCGGCTTCTACTACACCGACGGCAGCCTGCCCCGGGTGTCCCGGCGGGTGCTCGCCCTGCTGGCCATGCTCACCGTGCCCGCGCTGCTCGCGCTGATCGCGTTCGGCGGCTATCCCGGCACCATGATGACCGTGCCGGGCCAGCCGGGCTCCAACCTCAGCCCGCCCACGGTCTGCCTGCTGGTGCTCGGCCTCGGCCAGATCTGCGCGGTGCTGCTGGTCCGCGACCGGGTGTCGGCGTGGCTCGCGGGCAGCCGGCCGTGGCGGGTCGTGGACTACGTGCGCCGCGCCCCGATGACGGTCTACCTCGGCTACCTGACGGCGCTGGCCGCCGTGATCGGCGTGCTCGGCCTGCTCGACGCGCCCGCCGCGTTCGACTGGATCGCCACCCGGCCGCGCTGGCTGGCCGTGCTGGTCCTCCTGCTGCTGCCGGTCCTGCTGGTGTTCCACCGGTTCGAGCGGGCCGGGGCGCTGGTGGCCTGCCAGACCCGGGAGACCCACCGCGCCCGGCTGGCCGCGACGCTCGGCGTCGGCTACGGCGTGCTGGGCGTGCTCGGCTTCGTCGTCACCGGCTTCGCCGGCACCTCGGCCACCCTGGTGGTGCTCCAGGTCGACCCGATGCAGAACCTGATCCACCTGCTGCTGGGCTGGTACCTGCTGCACACCGCCCGGTCGGGCACCTGCCACGGCCGACGGCCCTGGCTGCTCACCGCCCTGGCCTGCGTCCCGCCGCTGCTGGCGCCGGAGCCGACCGGTCCGATGGTCGCGCTGCACGTCGTGACGATCGCGGTCGCCCTGCTGGCGGCGATACCCAAGCAGGACCAGGGTGACGGCGGCGAACACGGGCAGCCAGGTGAGCCGCTCCAGCACCCAGAGCCCGTCGCCGGGCACCGTGTGCAGGCCCCGTAGCGGCCCGAACGCCGCGCCCACCAGCGTGACGACCAGCAGCGCGCTCTGGTGCACCAGGAAGATCGGCAGCGCGCGGGCGTTCAGGCGGGGCGCCCGGAACGTCGGCCGGACCAGCACCACCAGCCCGATCTGCGCGAGCGCCAGCGCCAGCGCGACCGGCGACGGCGGGAACAGGTTCGACTCGGCGGCACCGGGCACCCCGACGGCGCTGGCCGGGTAACCGTTGTGCAGCAACAACCCGAACGCCACCGCGCCCGCAACGAACAGCGCCGCACCCCACGAGCGCCGCTGCCCGTGCCGGGCGACCAGGATCCCGACCTGCCACGGCGCCCACCACACGGCCAGGACGTTGACCCAGCCGACGTCCAGCGCCACCAGCGCGATCGGGACGACCACTCCCCACCCGCCCATCCGGCGCAGCAACGGCGTGACGGCCAGCAGGACGACGTGCACCACCAGGAACCACAGCGGCGTCACCACCAGGAACGCCACCGTCAGCACGGTCTGCTGCGGCAGCCCACGCGCCGACATGCCGAACAGCACCACCGCCCACGCCCCGAGCAGCGCGCAGACCGGCCACCCCAGCCGGCGGACCTTCGCCGGCCACGGGGTCGTCGACCGGGCCGCCCCGAAGCCCCCGACGTAGAAGAACAGCCCCAGCGTCTGCAGCGGCCAGCCGAGCCACGAGAGTTCGGGCAGCCACCGCAGCGGGCTGTCCACCACCAGCCCGGCGTCGGTCAGCACCACCGCCGTGACCAGCCAGTGCCCGAGCACGACACCGCAGATCGCCAACGCCCGCACGGCGTCCACCGCCGGGTCGCGGGTCACGGCCGCTCCCCCGCCGAGATCCGGGCCAGGACCCGCAACGACTCGGTGCCGGGGTCGAAGTACTGGTCGTGGCGGCGGGCCGAGCCGGGGTCGAACACCCGCGCCCCGAACGCGGCGGAGGTGGGGTCGACGCCGTGCCCCAGGTCGCCGATCCGGACCTCGGGCACCCACCGGGTCCAGTCGTCGGCACCGCGCGCGGCCCACACCCGGGCCCGCAGGTCGCCGGCGGAGGCCACCCGCACGCCGGGACTGCCGAGGAACACCACGTCCGCCACCTCGACGCCGGACAGCGCGCACACCACCGAGCCGTAGCTGTGGCACAGCAGGTGCACCTGTCCCGGCAGCCCGCGCACGTACCGGGCCAGCGACCCGGCCCCGGCCCGCGCCAATCGCCCGCCGGCCGCGTCCACGCCGACCCCGGACGGGGTCTCGTAGCCCAGCCACGCCACCACCGCGACGTCGGACCGGCCGACCGCGCCGTGCAGCGAGCGGGCCATCCGCCCCACCGTGCGGTCGAACCGGGCACCGTCCACATCGGACCCCGGGACGACCACCGCGACGTGCCGAGCGGTGGCCAGGTCACCGAAGACCCGCACCCGGTCCACCTCGGCCGCCGCCCCGTCGGGCGTCACGAGCACCAGCAAGGCGGCCAGCGCCGCGATCGTCTTCCGCATGGCCGCCAAAGCTAGGAAGCCGACCCCGCCCGGCTCGTCACACCGGGGTCGCCTCTTGCCGGTGCTACCCCGGTACCACGAGCCCGGACTCGTAGGCCGCGATGACCGCCTGCGCCCGGTCGCGCAGCCCGAGCTTCATCAGCACCCGGCTCACGTGGGTCTTCACCGTCTGCTCGGCCAGCACCAGCAGGGCGGCGATCTCCGAGTTCGACAGGCCGGTGGCGATCAGCCGCAGCACCTCGGTCTCCCGCAAGGTCAGCGCCGAGAGCCGGGCGGGTCTCACCACCGCCACCGGCTGCGCCTTCACGAAGTCCTCGATCAGCCGCCTGGTCACCGACGGCGCGAGCAGGGCGTCACCGCGCGCCACCACCCGCACCGCCTCCAGCAGCTCGCGCGCGGGCGCGTGCTTGAGCAGGAACCCGGACGCGCCGGCCCGCAACGCCTCGTACACGTAGTCGTCGAGGTCGAACGTCGTCAGCACCAGCACCTTCACCGGGTCGTCGGCCAGCAGCCGGGTGGCGGCCAGCCCGTCCAGCTCCGGCATCCGGACGTCCATCAGCACCACGTCCGGCCGCAGCCGGCGCACCTCGGCCACCGCCGCGACGCCGTCGCCGGCCGCGCCCACCACCGCGATGTCCGCCTGGGCGTCCAGCAGGGCCGAGAACCCCTCCCGGACCATCTCCTGGTCGTCCACCACCAGAACCTTGATCAACGCTCCCCCAACGGAATCCGCGCGCGCACCGCGAAGCCGCCGTCCTCTGTGGACGAAGCGGTCACCGTGCCGCCGTGCACCGCCACACGTTCCCTCATGCCCACCAGGCCGTGCCCACCGCCCCCGCCCGTGGACGGCCCGCCGGCGGTGTTGCGCACGAACACCTCGACCGCCCCGTCGACCGCCGAGACCACCACCGACACGGCGGACCCGGGCGCGTGCCGGGTGGCGTTGGTCAACGCCTCCTGCACGACCCGGTAGGCGGTCAGCCCGACCGCGGAGGGCACCTCGACGTCGGCCACCGACGCCTGCGGGGCCAGCACCCGGATGTCGGCCAACCCGGGCTGCGGGGCGTGGTCCGGCCGCTGGTCGTCGGCGCGCAACACGCCCAGCAGCCCCTGCATGTCGGTGATCGCCGCGCGGGCCGCCGCGCCCAGCTCGGCGAACTCCCGCAGGCCCGCCTCGGGCAGCCCGGAGATCCGGTAGGGCGCGGTCTCGCACCGCACCACCACCATCGACATGTGGTGCGCCACCACGTCGTGCATCTCGCGCGCGATGCGGGCCCGTTCGACCAGCACCGCCTTCTCGTCGCGCTCCTCGTGGAACCGCCGTTCGGCGCGCCCGCGCGACCCGAACGCGTACCCGAGCACCAGCATCAGCAGCACCAGGCCCGTCGTGGGCAGGGCGTAGTCGAGGTCGCGCGTGGTGGCCAACAGGTACACGGTCGCCGTGGTGATCAAGGCCACCCAGCCGATGACCCGGCCGGAGCAGCACAGCCCCACGACCAGCATGACGGGCAGGTACCAGAACCACTCCCAGCTGCCGAGCACCCCGGGCTCGGCGTCGAACACCAGCCGCGTCAGCAACAGCCCGGCCGTCGCCAACCGCCACGCGGCGAGCACCGAGAACAGGGTGAGCGCGAAGCTGCCGAGCACGATGGCGAACAGCAGCGGCCACCACCCGTCCGGGTCCTGGTGCTGGACGTACTCGGCGGACGCCCCGACGGCGATCAGCAGCCCGTAGCCCAGCACCGCGGCCTGCCCGAAGCGCCGGAACCGCCACTGCCCGAAGATCCGCGCGCGGTCGGGGAGCAGCACGACCTGGAGCAGGGAACGGAGCACACCCCGATGCTAAATGCCCACGTCGCGCGGCACATGACACCACGGGGTGTCATACCGGGGTAGCACCCCCCGGAGCACACGGCAAGGCGTTGCGGCACCCGAACGCCAACGGGTAGGCAATACGACAGAGCTGTGCGCCCCTACTCCGTGATGGAAGATGGCCGAATGCACCCGCAGCAGGATCCGGATCGCTGGGCACGGCTCACCGCCGTCGCCGGTGAGGCCTTGGCCGCCGCCAAGGTCGGGGAGGACGCTGTCGCGGTCGACCTGGTCACCGGCTACCTCAGCGGGTCGCCCGAGGGCAACGAGGAGATCCGGGAGCTGGTGCTGCTGCTGTTCTCCGAGTGCAGCGACATGGTGTCCGCGCTCGGCTCCGGCGGCGCGACCCCGGTCAAGATGCAGGTCTTCGACGAGGACGGCCAGGAGGTCCCGATCGACGACGCCGACCCGCCGGTGCGCACCGCGATCCGGACGCTGCTCGCCGAGGTGCACGGCGACCAGGAGGCGGCGGCCGAGCAGATCGAGATCGCCCTGGCCAACGGGCAGCCGCAGGAGCTGGCGACGGTCGTGCTGCAAGCGTTGCGGTGGACGGTGAAGCTCGCGCTGGAGTGCGAGGTCCGGGATCTGTCCGTAGCACCCTGGATCGAGACGGCACTGGACGAGTAAAGACCATTGACAATAGCTATGGTCTAGACCAGTCTCCCCGGTGGGCGCGATTACCCTGCCAATCCGCCGAGGAGTTCCTATGAAACGACGATTGGGCGCACTGCTGGCGGCGAGCGCCCTGACCATCGGCTCGCTCGCGTTGTCCGTCCCGGCCGCCTCGGCCGCGGCCGGCCTGACCGCCACGTTCGCCAAGCCCCAGGACTGGGGCAGCGGCTTCGAGGGCAAGTTCACCATCGCCAACGGCGGCCCCGGTGCCGTCACCACGTGGAAGGTCGAGTTCGACCTGCCCGCGGGCACGGCCATGGGCTCGTACTGGGACGCGCTGATCACCAAGACCGGCAACCACTACGTGGCCACCAACCGGGAGTACAACGGCGGCATCGCCGCGGGTGCGAACCGCACCTTCGGCTTCGTCGGCACCGGCAGCGGTGTCCCGGCGAACTGCACGGTCAACGGCGGCCCGTGCACCGGCGGCGGGGGACCGAACGACACCACCCCGCCCACCGCGCCGACCAACCTCAGCGTCTCCGGCACCACGAAGAGCACGGTGTCCCTGTCGTGGACCGCGTCCACGGACAACGTCGGCGTGACCGCGTACGACGTCTACCAGGGCACCTCGGTGGCCACGACGGTCTCCGGCACGAGCGCAACCGTGTCCGGCCTGACCCCGGCCACGGCGTACCAGTTCACCGTCAAGGCCCGGGACGCCGCGGGCAACACCTCGCCCGCGTCCAACCAGGCCACCGGCACCACCCAGCCGGGCAACCCGGACCCGGTCGGCGGCCGCGGCGCGCCGTACCTGTTCCTCGGGTGGGGCAACCCGCCCGCACCCGCGACGGTCATGAACGCCACCGGTGTCAAGTGGTTCACCATGGCGTTCGTCCTGGCCCAGAACGGCTGCAACCCGAGCTGGGACGGTCAGCGCCCGCTGACCGGCGGCATCGACCAGACCGCGATCAACCAGATCCGCGCGGCCGGCGGCGACATCGTGCCGAGCTTCGGCGGCTGGAGCGGCAACAAGCTGGGCCCGAACTGCTCCACCCCGCAAGCGCTTGCGGGTGCGTACCAGAAGGTGATCGACGCCTACAAGCTCAAGGCGATCGACATCGACATCGAGAACACCGACGAGTTCGAGAACGCGACCGTGCAGGACCGGATCCTGGAAGCCCTCAAGATCGTCAAGCAGACGAACCCGGGCATCCAGACGATCGTCACCATCCCGACGACCAAGACCGGCCCGAACTCGCACGGCAACCGCCTCATCGAGCGCAGCAAGGCCATCGGCTCGGACATCGACGTGTACACCCTGATGCCGTTCGACTTCGGCAGCACGGACATCAAGACGGACACGATCAACTCCACGACGGCCCTGAAGGACAAGCTCAAGGCGGTGTTCGGCTGGACGGACGCGGTCGCGTTCAACCACTCGGGCATCTCCGGCATGAACGGCCTGTCCGACCAGCGCGAGACCACCACCACGGCGACGTGGACCCAGCTGCGGGACTGGTCGAAGGCCAACGGCCTGGGCCGGTTCTCGTTCTGGGCGGTCAACCGCGACCGGGGCGGCTGCGACGGCCAGGTGTCGAGCAACTGCTCCGGCGTTCCCCAGCCGGACTGGGAGTTCACCCGCATCACCGCCGGTTTCTAGAGGCGCACCACCCTCCCGCGCTGAAGGAGCACCAGCAGAACGACGGGCCCGCGGGCATCACGCCCGCGGGCCCGTCCCTTCGCCCTCAACGCTCCGCGGCGCCGACCCCGCTGTCCACCGCCGCCGGGACCTCCAGCAGCTCGCCCACCAGCTCGGCGACCTGCGGGACCTCCAGCAGGAACCCGTCGTGCCCGGCCGCCGAGCGCACCACCCGCAGCGGCACGCCCAGCCCGTCGGCGATCTCCGCCTGCTGGGCCAACGGGTACAGCCGGTCGGAGTCGATCCCGGCCACCACGGCGCGCGCGGTCACCCGGCCCAGGGCCGCCCGGACCCCGCCGCGGCCGGCACCGACGTCGTGGCCGTTCATCGCCTCGGTCAGCCGGACGTAGGACCACGGGTCGAACCGCCGGATCAGCTTCTCGGCGTGGTGGTCGAGGTAGGACTCGACCGCGTACCGGCCGTCCTCCTGCACGTCCCGCCCGAACCGGTCCTCCAGCTCCACCGCCGTGCGGTAGCTCAGGTGGGCGATCCGCCGGGCGATCCCCATCCCCGGGACCGGGTCGGCCCGGATCGCGTGCAGCTGCGGCGCGGCCAACGCGATGTGCTCGGCCGTGGACGCGGCGGGCGCGGCCAGCACCAGCAGCGACCGGACGCGCGCGGGCTCGGACACGGCCCACTCCAGCGCCCGCATCCCGCCCATGGACCCGCCGACCACGGCGGCCCACGAGGACACCCCGAGCGCGTCGGCCAGCACGACCTCGGCGGCGACCTGGTCGCGCACCGAGATCCGCGGGAACCGGGCACCCCACGGCACCCCGTCGGCTGCGGGCGTCAGCGGCCCCGTGGTGCCCTGGCAGCCGCCCAGCACGTTCGGGGCCACGACGAACCACCGCGCGGGGTCCAGCGCCCGCCCGGGGCCGATCAGCCCGTCCCACCAGCCGTCGGTGGGGTGGCCGGGCTCGGCGACGCCGGCCGCGTGGCTGTCCCCGGTCAACGCGTGCAGGACCAGCACCGCGTTGGACCGGGACGCGTCCAGCGTCCCCCACGTCTCGTAGGCGACGCGCAGCGGCAGCCCCAGGCCCGGCAGCTCACCGGTCACCCACCGCCGGTGCCCGTTCGGGTCCCCCTCCCGCCACCCGCCGGCGGCGGGAGGGGTCACCCCGACAGTGGACCCGAACGTCACAGCGAGCCCGTCCCGAACACCGGAGCAGGACTCACTGCACGGCCTTGGCGGCGCGGAACCCGGCCTCCAAGTCTTCCTTGAGGTCCTCCACGCCCTCGATGCCCACCGAGAGCCGGACCAGGCCGGGCGTCACCCCGGCGACGAGCTGCTCCGCGGCGGTCAGCTGGCTGTGCGTGGTGGATGCCGGGTGCACGATCAGCGACCGCACGTCGCCGATGTTGACCAGCTGGGAGAACAGCTCGACGCCGTCGACGAACGCCCGGCCGGCCTCGACCCCGCCGCGCAGCTCGAACGACACGATCGCGCCCGCGCCCAGCGGCAGGTACTTCTGCGCCAGCGAGTGCCACCGCGACGACTCCAGGCCCGCGTAGTGGACCTTCTCCACCTCGTCGCGCGATTCCAGCCAGGTGGCCAGCGCCTTCGCGTTGGCCACGTGCTTGTCGATCCGCAGCGACAGCGTCTCGATCCCCTGCAGGATCAGGAAGCTGGTCAGCGGGGCGATCGCCGCGCCGGTGTCCCGCAGGCCCTGCACCCGCAGTTTCGCGGCGAACGCCCCGTGACCCAGCACGGGCCAGTACTGGAGCCCGTGGTAGCTGGGGTCGGGCTCGTTGAAGTCGGGGAACTTCTCCGCGTCCCCGAAGTCGAACTTGCCGCCGTCGACCACCACGCCCGCGATCGCGGTGCCGTGGCCGCCCAGGTACTTCGTGGCCGAGTGCACGACGATGTCCGCACCGTGCTCCAGCGGCCGGAGCAGGTAGGGCGTCGGCACGGTGTTGTCGACCACCAGCGGCACGCCCGCCGCGTGGGCGACCTCGGCCACCGCCTCGATGTCCAGCACGTTGCTGCGCGGGTTGGCCAGCGACTCGGCGAACAGCAGCTTGGTGTTGGGCCGCACGGCCGCGCGCCACGCCTCGACGTCGTCCGGGTCGTCCACGAAGGACACTTCGATGCCGAGCTTGGGCAGCGTGTAGTGGAACAGGTTGTAGGTGCCGCCGTAGAGCGAGGCGCTGGACACCAGGTGGTCGCCCGAGCGGGCGAGGTTGAGGATGGTCGCGGTCTCGGCCGCCTGGCCGGACGCGAACGCCACCGACGCCACGCCGCCCTCCAGCGCCGTGATCCGCTGCTCCAGCACGTCCTGGGTCGGGTTGTTGATCCGGGTGTAGATGTTGCCCGCTTCCGCGAGGCTGAACAGCGCCGCGCCGTGCGCGGAGTCGCGGAAGACGTACGAGGTGGTCTGGTAGATCGGGGTGGCCCGCGCGCCGGTGGCCGGGTCGGGTGACGCTCCGGAGTGGACCTGCTTGGTTTCGAACGACCAGGACATGCCGGTGCTCCTGTCAAAGGGCTGGAGGGGTTTTTCGGGCACGACGAAGGGAGACGACGCGCAAGGGGGTCGATCAGCCGAGACGACAGGCCATGCT
The DNA here is from genome assembly GCF_000328705.1 of Saccharothrix espanaensis DSM 44229. Classification (NCBI taxonomy): domain Bacteria; kingdom Bacillati; phylum Actinomycetota; class Actinomycetes; order Pseudonocardiales; family Pseudonocardiaceae; genus Saccharothrix; species Saccharothrix espanaensis. The sequence goes on from NC_019673.1 coordinate 8,301,152, forward strand.
GGTGACGCGCACGTAGTCGACGTGCCGCCGCGCCGCCAGGAGACTCATGCCGCTGAAGGTAGCGCTGCGTGACGACTCTGGACAGGGCGTCCACGTCGTGGGAAGCCTAGGGTTCGCCCCATGCGCACCGCACTGATCGGCTACGGGCTCGGCGGAGCCGCGTTCCACGCGCCCTTCATCGCCACCACGCCGGGTCTGACCTTGTCAGCGGTGGTGACGGGCAATCCCGAACGCCGGGCGGAGGTGCGCGCGAGGTACCCCGACACGGCGCTCCTGGACGCCCCGGACGACGTCTGGCGGCAGGCCGCGGACTTCGACCTGGTCGTCGTGACAACACCCAATCGGTACCACGCTTCGCACGCACGTTCGGCGCTGGAGCACGACCTGGACGCCGTGGTGGACAAGCCGTTCGCGGGTGGCGTGGCCGAGGCGAAGGCGCTCGCCACGCTGGCCGAGACGCGCGGCCGCAGGCTGGTCCCGTTCCACAACCGCCGCTGGGACGGCGATTTCCGGACCGTGCGCAGGCTGCTGGCCGAGGGCGTCCTGGGCGACGTGCACCGGTTCGAGTCGCGTTTCGAGCGCTGGCGGCCGGAGGTGAAGGACTCGTGGAAGGAGTCCGGCGACCCGGCCGACCTCGGCGGCATCGTCCACGACCTGGGCACGCACCTGATCGACCAGGCGGTGGCGCTGTTCGGCCGCCCCCGGACCGTCTACGCGGAGGTGCGCGCGCTGCGCGAGCACGCCCGCGCCCACGACGACGCGTTCCTGGCGCTGACCCATGACAACGGCGTCGTCTCGCACCTCTGGATGTCCGCGCTGGCGGAGGACCAAGGCCCGAGGTTCCGGGTGCTGGGCAACCGGGCCGCGTACGTCAAGCACGGCATGGACCCCCAGGAGGAACGGCTCAAGGCGGGCGTGACGCCGGGCGGGCCGTCCTGGGGGATCGAGCGGCCGGACGCCTGGGGCACCGTCTCCGGCACGCCGACGCCGACCGAGCCGGGCGCGTACCAGACCTTCTACGCCACGATCGCCGCCGGTCGGACGCCGGTCACCGCGCAGGACGCGATCACCGGGCTGGAGGTGGTCGAGGCCGCGTTCGCCTCCGCCGCCACGGGCACCACCGTCTCTCTTGCGAACTAAGTCTCTTTGTAACTAAGATTCCATCCATGCGAGGGGACACGAACGTACAGGTACTGGTCGCGGGGGCAGGACTGGCCGGCGCGACGGCCGCGCTCTTCCTGGCGCGGCAGGGGATCGACGTGCTGGCCATCGCCAAGCACACCGGCACGTCGCCGCACCCGAGGGCGACCGGCCAGACGAACCGGGTGATGGAGATCTACCGCCGCGCGGGCGTCGCCGACGAGGTGCTGCGCGGCAGCGAGGGCGTCTCGTCCGGGATCGTCATCAAGGTGGCGGAAAGCCTGCGGGGGCGGGTCTTCCACACGATCGTGCACGAGGACGACGAGCAGGACACCGGCCTGAGCCCGGAGCCGTTCGGCATGAGCAGCCAGGACCACGTGGAGCCGGTACTGGTGGCCAAGGCCCGCGAGCACGGCGCGGACATCCGGTTCGGCACCGAGCTGACCTCGTTCACCCAGGACGAGGACGGCGTCACGGCCCGGTTGCGCGACCGGGCGTCCGGCGAGGAGTACGCGGTCCGCGCGGACTACCTCATCGGCGCGGACGGGCCGCGCTCGTTCGTCCGCGAGAGCCTGGGCATCAAGAGGCGAGGTCCCGGCGAGCTGAGCCACCACGTCGGCGTGGTGTTCGACGCCGACCTGGCCGAGCACCTGGCCGCCGACAAGGGAACCCTGTTCTACCTGCGGAACCCGGCGTTCACCGGAGCGTTCATCGGCACGAACACCGCGCGGCGCAACGTGTTCACCGTCGAGTACGACCCGGCCAGGGGCGAGTCGCTGGCCGACTTCCCGGCCGAGCGCTGCGTCGAACTCCTCCGGGTCGCCACCGACCTCCCCGACCTGGAGCCCGACATCGTCGACATCACCGCGTGGGAGATGGCGGCGTGGCTGGCGGACTCGTTCCGCGCCGGCCGGGTGTTCCTGGCGGGCGACGCGGCGAAGGTGACCCCGCCGACCGGCGGCATGGGCGGCAACACCGCCGTGGGCGACGGGTTCGACCTCGCCTGGAAGCTGGCCGCCGTGCTCCAGGGCCGCGCCGGGCCCGGTCTGCTGGACAGCTACGAGGAGGAACGCCGGCCGTACGCCCAACGGATCATCGACGCGTCCTTCCACAACTACGTGCAACGGCTCGCGCCGCACCTGGCCGGTCCGGACGTGCCCGAGGCCCTCGACCACCTGCGGTTGATCTTCGGGTTGCGCTGCACGTCGAACGCCGTCGTCCTGGACGACCGGGCGGACCCGGAGAACTCGGAGAACTCGGCGGACCCGGCGGACCCTGAGAACTCGGCGGACTCGGTGGAGGACCCGCTCGACCCCACCGGCCGGCCGGGCTTCCGCGCCCCGCACGTGGTGGTGCGGCACGAGGGCACCCCCACGTCGACCATCTCGCTGTTCACCGACTGGACGCTGGTCACGCTCAACCCGGCGTGGTCCGCCGCCCCGGTGCACGTCCCGGAGCTGACCGACGACACCGGCGAACTGGCGCGCCGCTACGGCATCGGCGACACCGGCGCGAGCCTGGTCCGCCCGGACGGCGTGATCGCGTGGCGCAGCACCGCACTCCCGCCCGACCCGGCGGCGACCGTCGCGGCCGTGCTGGACGCCGTCCTGTCCCGCCACCCGGCCACGACCCACTAGCCCGGCAACCCGCTAGCGGACCGTCGCGCCCTCCGGCACCCGCCGGAGGGTTTCGCCGATCGCCACCACCGACAGGACGCTGATCACCGCGCCCACCACCAGGTACACCGACACCGGCCAGGACGACCGGGTGGGCGTGAGTTCCAGCAGCCACACCGCGATCAGCGGCGACAGGCCGCCGCCGAGCACCGCGCCCACCTGGTAGCTCAACGACACCCCGCTGTACCGGACCCGCGTCCCGAACAGCTCGGCGTAGTAGGCGGGCATCGGCCCGAACACCGCCGCCGACCCGGTGAAGCCGATCACCAGCGCCAGCACCACCAGCACCGGCGACCGCGTCTCCAGCAACCAGAACAGCGGGAAGGCGTACAGGCCGAGGAACACCGCACCGCCGAGCATCACCGGCAGCCGGCCGATCCGGTCGGAGAGCCTCGCGAACACCAGGATCGCCACCGCCTGCGAGGCCGCGCCGATCAGCCCGGCGTTGAGCAGCATCGACCTCGACAGCCCCAACTGCTTGGTGCCGTAGGAGACCACGAAGGTCGCGATCACGAAGATGAACATGTTGAACCCGAGGTTCACGCCCGCGCCGAGCAGCACCCTGCGCCACGAGTCGCGCAGGACCTCCACCACCGGCAGCTTCACGGTGCCGCGCTCCGACCGCGCGGCGCGGAACTCGGGGCTCTCCTCGACCGACAGCCGCACGTAGAGCCCGACGCCGACCAGGACCAGGCTGAACAGGAACGGCACCCGCCAGCCCCAGGTGAGGAACTGGTCGCCGGACACCGCCGTGGACGCCGCGAGGACACCGTTGGCCAGCAACAACCCCAGCGGGGAACCGAGGAAGGTCCAGCTGCCGTACCACGCGGTGCGCCCCGGCGGGGCGTGCTCGACCGCCATCAGGGTCGCACCGCCCTGCTCGCCGCCGAGGAAGAACCCCTGCACGATTCTGAGCAGCACCAACAGGATCGGCGCGGCCACGCCGATCGAGTCGTAGGTGGGCAGCAGCCCGATCAGCGCGGTGGCGACGCCGGTCGCGGTGAGCGTGAGCACCAGCATCGAGCGCCGGCCGACCCGGTCGCCGAAGTGGCCGATCACCACGCCGCCCAGCGGTCGGGCCAGGAACCCCGCGCCGAACGTGGCGAACGCCAGCAGCGTGCCGACCCACGGGTCGAACGACGGGAAGAACAGCTTGTCGAAGACCAGCGCGGACGCCGTGCCGTAGAGCAGGAAGTCGTACAGCTCGACCGCGTTGCCCGCCGAACTGGCGAGCGCAACCCTGCGCACCCCGGAGTTCCCCATCCGACCACCCTGGTGCCCGGACGGCCGAGCCGGACTTGACAGTGAGCCACGTCACAGTCACGATCCGCAGGCCCGTACCTACTCGCGAGTAAGAGGTCGACATGACACTTCGGCCATCCCTGCTGGTCGCCCTGATCGCGACGCTGCTGATCCCCGTGACGGCCCAGGCGACCCCGAAGTACCGGCACTACGTGGCCCTCGGCGACTCCTACGCCTCCGGACCGTTCATCCCCGACCAGCGCACCGACCCGTTGGGCTGCTTCCGCTCCACCCGCAACTACGCCTCCGTGGTCGCGGCGAAGCTCGGCCCCGGGAAGTTCACCGACGTGTCGTGCGGCGGCGCGACGACCGTGGACATGACCGCGCCGCAAGGCGTTCCGCTCGGCCCCAACCCCCCGCAGTTCGACGCGCTCACCGCCGACACCGACCTGGTCACGCTCACCATCGGCGGCAACGACATCGGCTTCGGCGAGATCATCCTGACGTGCGCCCGGGAGAGCGTGCTCGACCCGTGGGGCGCGCCGTGCGAACAGCACTACACCGCAGGCGGCACGGACGCCCTGGCCGCCCGGATCGCCGCCGCCGGACCGAAGATCTCCGCTGTGCTGCACGGCATCAAGGACCGCGCACCGCGCGCGAAGGTGGTCGTCGTCGGGTACCTGCGCATCCTGCCGCCGTCCGGCGGGTGCTGGCCCGTGGTGCCGATCTCGGTCGGCGACGTCCCGTACCTCGACGGCACGCAACGCACCCTCAACGCCATGATCGGCGCGCGCACGACGGCCGCCGGCGCGACGTTCGTCGACCCGTACCCGATCGGCCTCGGCCACGACGTGTGCGCGCTGCCGGGCGTCAAGTGGGTGGAGGGTCTGATCCCCACCGCGCCGGCCTTCCCGGTGCACCCCAACGCGGCCGGGATGCGCGCCATCGGCGACCTGGTGGCGCGGGCGCTCTGAACCCGGCCGGTGGTGAAGAGACCACACGATGTGGTGACTTGGCTGGAGGACGTGGTGCCGTGCGGTCCACTGTGAGGGCATGGCACCACTCCCCCTACTCGCGGCCTTCGCCGCGCTGGTCCCCGCCGTCGCCGTCCCGGAAGCCAACCTGGTGCTGTCCCGGACGCACGACGGCACGACCACGATCCACAACCTCACCTGCGAGCCGACCGGCGGCAGCCACCCGGGCGCCACCCTGGCGTGCGCGGCGCTCGACCCCGTCGCCGGCCAGTTCGCCGACCTGTCCGAGGACGGCGTCGTCTGCACCCTCCAGTACGACCCGGTGACGGTCGTCGCGACCGGCACGTGGCGCGGCGAGACCCGCGAGTTCACCGCCGAGTACGGCAACCCGTGCCACGCGAAGGCCGCCACCGGACCGGTGTTCGACTTCTGACCCGCCTAGGCTCGGGCGGGTGACCGGGTTCGACGTGACCGAGTTGGACGTGACCGAGTTCGACGTGCGGCCGGCCGACGGCCGCACGCTGCACGCCTACGACACCGGGGGCACCGGCCGGCCGGTGTTCTGGCTGCACGGCACGCCGAACGTCGGCGCGCCGCCCGAGCCGCTGTTCCCCGCCGCCCGGCGGCTCGGCCTGCGCTGGGTGTCCTACGACCGCCCCGGCTACGGCGGGTCGACACCCCACCCCGGCCGGCGGATCGGCTCCGCGCTACCGGACGTGACGGCCGTCGCGGACGCGCTGGGCATCGATCGGTTCGCCGTGTTCGGGCACTCCGGCGGCGGTCCGCACGCGCTGGCGTGCGGCACGTCCGACCGGGTCACGGCGGTGGTGAGCGCCGCCGGCCTCGCGCCGTCCGACGCCGAGGGCCTGGACTGGTTCGGCGGGATGGCCGAATCCGGTGTGGCGTCGCTGGAAGCGGCACGGCGCGGTCCCGCGGCGAAGGCGGCCCACGAGCGGTTCGCCGTGGTGAGCGATCCGGGGTTCGCGCCCGCCGACCTGGCCGCGCTGGACGCCGAGTGGGGCTGGTTCGGCAAGGTCGTCGGCCCGGCGACGGAAGACCCGGGCGGGCTGATCGCCGACGACCTGGCCTACGTGGCACCGTGGGGCGTCGACCTGGCCGCGATCACCGCGCCGGTCCTGCTGCTCCACGGTGGACAGGACCGGGTGGTGCCGCCGACCCACGGCGCGTGGCTGGCGCGAGCGCTGGACGCCGAGCTGCGCACCTACCCGGAGGACGGGCACATCTCCGTGCTGACCCACGCGGACGCGGCCCTGGCCTGGATCCGCGACCGGTCCTGACCGCACCCGTTCTCATCGCGACCGTTCCGATGGGGCTGTTCCGGCAGGGACCATCCCGGTTGGGACTGATTTGGGTGGGACTGATTCGGGTGGGACTGTTGTGGATGGGACCCGCCGGGGGTCCACGACACCGCCGCCGAAGTCGTGGGCCCCCGACGGGGGCTCAGGGAAGCGGTGCCAGGAGCGCGTCGAGCACGACCATTCTCCGGCCACCCCACTTCGTCGTGAGAGCATTCCTCGGATCTCTAGGACGACGGTAGAGCGACCGTCCACCACCGTCAACACCCTCCGCGATCCCGGAAATAGCGCAAGAATCAGCCGTGGGCCAAGACGGTTGACGCTCCGCACACCCCGTTGCGCCACCCGAGTGATCCGAGGTCTCCCCTCCGGACCGGCGTTCTCAGCAACGTGGATCTATCCTCCGCGCGAACGCTAGGGGGAACCGTGGAAATCGCCGAGTTCGTGCTGTACTCGATCGCCGTCCCGCTGACGTACCTGGCGCTGGTCATGGGGATCGCGCTGGCCGCGCGCCGCATCCTCGGCCTGCGCGTCGGGCTGGTCCGCACCGCCCTGGCGTGCATGCTGGGGCTGTCCACGACCTCGGCGCTGCTCAGCGGGATGCCCCGCCCGGACGACGCGCCCGCGCTCGGCACCGTCCAGATCGGCATCGCGCTGCTGGTGGTCATCTCGATCCTCACGCTGGCCGAGATCATCGTGCCCACCGGGTCGATCCCGCCGGTCACCGAGTGGTGGCGGTTGCTGCGCAACCGGATCACCCGCGCCCGGCGGTACTCCCGGATCAGCGCCATCGCCTTCCGCCACGGCCTGGGCCCGTACCTGCGCGGGCGCGAGCGCACCGACACCCGGCTGGCCCGGTCGCTGCGGCTGGCGCTGGAGGAGGGCGGCGTCACGTTCGTCAAGCTCGGCCAGGTGCTGTCCACCCGGCCCGACCTGCTGCCCGAGGACGTCATCGCCGAGCTGACCCTGTTGCAGGACAAGGTGGCCGCCGCGCCGTGGCCGGCCGTGCGGGAGGTGCTGGTCGCCGAGGTCGGCGCGCCCGAGGAGGTGTTCGCCGAGTTCGACGAGACGCCGATCGCGGCGGCGTCCGTGGCGCAGGTGCACCGCGCCCGGCTCAAGACCGGCGAAGAGGTCGTGGTGAAGGTGCAGCGGCCGGGCGTGCGGCGGGTGGCCGAGGGCGACCTGGACATCGTGAACCGGCTCGCGGCGACCTTCCACGACCGAACCCGCTGGGGCCGGTCGATCGGCGTGAAGGACCTGGCGGCCGGGTTCTCCGCGGCGCTGCGCGAAGAGCTCGACTTCCGGGTGGAGGCGCGCAACCTCGCCGCCGTCCGCGCCGCCTCCACCGAGACCTCCGTCGTGCTGCCGGCGGTGTACGAGGAACACTGCACGGCCCGGGTCCTGGTGATGGAACGGCTCGACGGCAAGCCGATCCGGTCCGCGTCGCTGGAGACCGTCGACCGGGGCGGACTGGCCCGCTCGCTGCTGGACGTGCTGCTGCGCCAGGTGATGCTCAACGGCGTCTTCCACGCCGACCCGCACCCGGGCAACATCATGCTGCTCGCCGACGGCCGGCTGGGCATGCTGGACTTCGGTTCGGTGGGCCGGATCGACGGCCAGCTGCGCTCCGCGCTGGGCAAGCTGCTGCTGGCCATCGACCGCGGCGACCCGGCGGGCCTGCGCGACGCGCTGCTGGAACTGGTCACCCGCCCCGACGAGATCGACGAGCAGCAGCTCGAACGCGCGCTCGGCCAGTTCATGGCCCGGCACCTGAGCGCCGGGATGCGGCCGGACGCCGAGATGTTCGGCGACCTGTTCGGCCTGGTCTACCGCTACGGGCTGAGCATCCCGCCGGAGATCGCCGCGGTGTTCCGCGCGCTGGCCACCGTGGAGGGCACGCTCGGCGCGCTGTCACCGGGCTTCAACCTCGTCGTGGAGTCGCGGTCGTTCGCCGAGAAGCAGTTCGCCGAACGCCTGACGCCGGAGTCGTTGCGGCGCACGGTGACCGAGGAGCTGTACTCGATGCTGCCGATGGTCAAGCGCCTGCCGCGCCGGCTGGAGCGCATCTCCAGCGCGCTGGAGCAGGGCCGGCTGGGGATGAACCTGCGGCTGTTCGCCGACGAGCGCGACCGGAGCTTCGTGGTCACCCTGCTGCACCAGGCCATGCTGACCGTCCTCGGCGCGACCGCCGGGGTGATGGCGGTGCTGCTGCTGGGCGCGGAGGGCGGGCCGCAGGTCGGCGCGGGCATCTCGCTCTACCAGGTGTTCGGCTACAACCTGCTGGTGATCAGCGTCCTGCTGGGGCTGCGCGTGGTCGTCACCGTGTTCCGGCCGCGCAACAGCACGTAGCCGGGTGAGCCGGCTCGCAGCCGGCGCGGAGCCGGCCGGGGCTCGCCGTAGGCTGGCGGCATGAGCATCCACGACATCGCCGTGCACACCCTCGACGGCGCGCCGGGCAGCCTGGGTTCGTTGCGCGGCAAGGCTTTGCTGGTGGTGAACGTGGCGTCGAAGTGCGGCCTGACGCCGCAGTACGCCGGGCTGGAGCGGCTCCAGGCCCGGTACGCCGAGCGCGGCTTCTCGGTGGTCGGCTTCCCGTGCAACCAGTTCGCGGGCCAGGAGCCGGGCACGTCCGAGGAGATCGCCACCTTCTGCTCGACCACGTACGGCGTGACGTTCCCGCTGTTCGAGAAGCTCGACGTGAACGGCGAGGGCCGGCACCCGCTCTACGCCGAGCTGACCGCGCACCCCGACGCCGACGGCGAGGCGGGCGACGTGCAGTGGAACTTCGAGAAGTTCCTGCTCTCCCCCACCGGCGAGGTGCTGGCCCGGTTCCGGCCGCGCACCGAGCCCGAGGACGAGTCCGTGGTCAAGGCGATCGAGGCCGCCCTGCCGTAGGGCCCGGTTCACGCCGGGTCCGGCGGTGCACGGCACCTCGTCGCACCGCACGCCCCGCGCACGGCGGCCGTGCGGTGGCCGCTCGCGGTGGTCTCCCGGCCCGAGGCCGGGAGACCACCGGCATCAGCACTCGATGACGTTCACCGCGAGACCGCCGCGCGCGGTCTCCTTGTACTTGTCCTTCATGTCCTTTCCGGTCTCCCGCATGGTCTTGATGACCTTGTCGAGCGACACGAAGTGCGACCCGTCGCCGCGCAACGCCATCCGCGCCGCGGTGATCGCCTTGATCGACGCCAGCGCGTTGCGCTCGATGCACGGGATCTGCACCAGGCCGCCGATCGGGTCGCAGGTCAGCCCGAGGTTGTGCTCCATGGCGATCTCGGCGGCGTTCTCCACCTGCTCCGGGGTCCCGCCGAGCACCTCGGCCAGGCCGCCCGCGGCCATCGAGCACGCCGACCCGACCTCGCCCTGGCAGCCGACCTCGGCACCCGAGATCGACGCGTTCTCCTTGAACAGCACGCCCACCGCGCCCGCCGTCAGCAGGAACCGGACCACGCCGTCGTCGGACGCACCCGGCACGAACCGCGCGTAGTAGTGCAGCACCGCGGGCACGATGCCCGCCGCGCCGTTCGTCGGCGCGGTCACCACCCGGCCGCCGGCGGCGTTCTCCTCGTTGACCGCCAAGGCGAACAGCGTCACCCAGTCCATCACCCGCAGCGGGTCCGTGGCGTAGTGCTCGGCGGCGAGCCGTTGGCGCATCTCGGCCGCGCGCCGGCGCACCTTCAGCCCCCCGGGCAGGACACCGGTCTCGGTGCAGCCGCGTTCCACGCACTCCTGCATCACGCCCCAGATGTGCAGCAGGCCGTGCCGCACGTCCTCCTCGGAGCGCCACGCCGTCTCGTTGGCGAGCATCACCTCGCTGATCGACAGCCCGGTCTCCCGGGTCCGCGCCAGCAGCTCGTCGCCGCTGAGGAACGGGTGCTCCAGCGGGGTCGCGTCGGGTTTGATCCGGTCGGTCCCGCTGGCCGTCTCGTCCACCACGAAACCGCCGCCGACCGAGTAGTACACCGCCTCGTCGAGCACCTCGCCGCCGGCGTAGGCGGTGAAGCTCATCCCGTTGGGGTGCAACGGGAGGGACTTGCGGCGGTGCATGATCAGGTCGGTGTCCTCGGTGAACGGGATCTCGCGCACCCCGCCGAGCAGCAACCGCCTGGTGGCCCGGATCTCCTGCACCCGCACGTCGGCCGCGGCCGGGTCGACGTCCTCCGGCTTGTGCCCCTCCAGGCCCAGCAGCACGGCCTTGGGGCTGCCGTGCCCGTGGCCGGTCGCGCCCAGCGAACCGAACAGCTGGACGTGCACGCGGTCCACCGAGGTCGTCCGGTGGCCGAGGCGCGCCGCGAACATCGTCGCGGCGCGCATCGGGCCGACGGTGTGCGAGCTCGACGGCCCGATGCCGACGGAGAACAGGTCGAAGACGCTGATCGCCACGGCGCTCAGTCCCCGGTCAGTTCCGCGTACTTCGCGGCCGTCAGCAGGCCCGTCGCGTCCTCGACGGCGACCTTGAACAGCCAGCCCTCGCCGTACGGGTCGTTGTTGATCAGCGACGGGTCGTCGGCCGCCGCCGCGTTGACCTCCACGACCTCGCCGCTGACCGGCGCGTACAGGTCGCTCACCGACTTGGTCGACTCCAGCTCGCCGCACACGTCGCCGGACTTCACGCGTTCGCCCACGGTGGGTAGCTGGACGAACACGATGTCGCCCAGGGACTCCGCCGCGTAAGAGGTGATCCCGATCGCCACGGGGTCCTGGGTACCCGGAGCCCAGTCGACCCACTCGTGTTCGGGCGTGTACAGCAGGTTGTCCGGAAAAGTCACGTCAGCTCCTCGGTCCACGCGGCCAGTTCCCCCCTCTGTCCTGGGACCTGAGAGCTTCGCCGCAGCGCTGCGGCTTGCACCGTGGGTGCGCGCGTGAGCACGCTTTCCAGAGTCGCCTCGCCCGAGCGGTTCTCGTTGCCTGAGAGTGTGCGGGGTACTTGCTCCTTCGGCGCTCCAGACGCGCTGGAGGCTCTCCCGCTCGGGTTCCGGTGCCTGCGGCACCGCGGCCGATGTTCAGTTGGTCGGACGCGAGCACGCTAAGTCGTCGGTGACACGGGTGTCAACGCGCGTCCAGAGAGTTCAGGAGCCCTTCGCCGTTGTCCGGCCGGCACAACGCGGCGGGTGCGCGTTCGTGCCAACGGCACGATGACAGCCGGATGGCCGTACCGGAGCTTTGGCACTAACAACGGCCCGAAGGAGCCCTCCGTGCGGATTTCAGTTCCCCGCGAGATCAAGAACCACGAGTACCGCGTCGCACTGACCCCGGCAGGTGCCCACGAGCTGACGCTGCGCGGCCACGACGTGTTCGTGGAGGCCGGCGCGGGTCTCGGCTCGGCCATCACCGACGAGGAGTACCTGGCCGCCGGCGCCAAGGTCGTGGCCACCGCCGGCGAGGTGTGGGCCGAGGGCGACCTGGTGCTCAAGGTGAAGGAGCCGATCGCGCAGGAGTACCCGCTGCTGCGCAAGGGCCAGACCCTGTTCACCTACCTGCACCTGGCGGCCGACCAGCCGCTGACGCAGGCGCTGCTGGACTCGGGCACCACCGCGATCGCGTACGAGACCGTGCAGACCGCCAACGGCGCGCTGCCGCTGCTGGCCCCGATGTCCGAGGTCGCGGGCCGGCTCGCGCCCCAGGTCGGCGCGTTCTCGCTGATGAAGCCGTCCGGCGGCCGGGGCGTGCTGCCCGGCGGCGTGCCCGGCGTGCACCCGGCGCGGGTCGTGGTGATCGGCGGCGGCGTGGCGGGCCTGAACGCGGCCACCATCGCCGTGGGCCTGGGCGCGGACGTCGAGATCCTGGACACCAACGTCGACCGGCTGCGCCACATCGACGCCCTGTACCAGGGCCGGCTGCGCACCGTCACGTCCAACCGCTACTCGGTCGAGCAGGCCGTGCGCGAGGCCGACCTGGTCATCGGCGCGGTGCTGGTGCCGGGCGCGAAGGCCCCGAAGCTGGTCTCCAACGAGCTGGTGTCGCAGATGAAGCCGGGCTCGGTGCTCGTCGACATCGCCATCGACCAGGGCGGCTGCTTCGCCGACTCGCGGCCGACCACCCACGCCGACCCGACCTACCAGGTGCACGAGTCGGTGCTCTACTGCGTCGCGAACATGCCCGGTGCCGTGCCGCGCACGTCCACGTACGCGCTGACCAACGTGACGCTGCCTTACGCGGTCGCCTTGGCCGACAAGGGCTGGCAGGCGGCGCTGCGCGCGGACAAGGCGCTGGCGCTGGGCCTGAACGTGCACGACGGCCTGCTGACGAACCAGCCGGTCGCGGAGGCGCACGGCCTCACCCACACTCCGCTCGAAGTCTGAGCACCCGCGAAGAAGGGGCGTCCACCACGAGGGGTGGGCGCCCCTTCTCGCACGTCCGGGCATGAAAAGGCGGCCCGCTCAACCAGCCTGGGGGTCACTGGGAGCGGGCCGCGTCACCAATGCTAGCGGGGAACGGGCGGCCCTGCCCAGCCGCCCCGCCCATCTGACGCACAGATCTTCACCCGGTGGAGCACAGCCCGTGTCCGCCCTCGAGCAAACGAGTGAATTCACCGCGTAACAGGTAAGTCACGACGCCCGGTCGGCCGATGGACAGAGCGAGGCGCCCGCGCGGTGACGCGGCGGGCACGCCCCTCCGCGGTGGGCCCACCGCGCCGCCGCCGACCTCCGATCGGAGCGCACATGGCTGAACCACAGGGCTGGATCGATTGTCACGACCCGTTCGGGCGGGACCGCTCGATGACCGTGCTGGTCGAGGACGACCGGGTGCTGCTGGTCGCCCCACCCGGCGAGTCGGCTGTGATGTCAGTCACACAGACCCGCAGGTTGCACCGCCTGCTGGACCAAGCCGCCGACAGGATGTGACGGTGGACGAGACACTGCGCGCCGCCGTCCTGCGCCGGCTGTCCCAGCTCGAAGAGGTCGCCGAGCGGGGTGCCGCCGAGGCCCTGGTGCCGCTGGCCCGCGCGGAGATCAACCGGCTGGCGGACGGCTGGCGGCTGCTGCTCACCGTGCACCAGCCCCATTCCGACGGCCGCTGCCGCGCCTGCCCCGGCGTGCTGCGGCACAAGAAGTGGCCGTGCCAGGTGTGGACCATGGCCCACCAGCACCTGATCGGCGAGGGGCTGCCGCACCGCGAGCGGCGGCGCCCGCTGCGCGGCCCGTTCGGTCGGATGCGCGACGCCGAGACCTCGACCGAGGCGACCACCGAGATCCCCGCGGTCGTGTCGAAACCGCGACACGCCCTTCCGGACTGACCTCCCTAGGGCAGGATGACCTCCCGAGAAACATTCGGGAGGGACGCGTGCACGACGGCAGTGGCCGCATCGTGGTGCAGAACTTGACCAAGCAGTTCGGTCCGGTCGCAGCGGTGCAGAATCTCAGCTTCACGGTGGAACCCGGGTCGGTGACCGGCTTCCTGGGTCCCAACGGGGCGGGCAAGACGACGACGCTGCGCATGTTGCTCGGCCTGGTGACGCCGACGGCGGGCATCGGCCTGATCAACGGCAGGCCGTTCCACCAGCTCGGCAACCCGGCCCGGGTGGTCGGCGCGGTGCTGGAGGCGCAGGGCTTCCACCCCAAGCGCACGGCGCGCAACCACCTGCGGGTGTACGCGGCGGCGATCGGCGTGCCGGACTCGCGGGCCGACCAGGTGTTGCAGCTGGTCGGGCTGGGCGCGGCGGGCGACCGCAACGCGGGCGGGTTCTCGCTGGGCATGAAGCAGCGGCTGGCGCTGGCCACCGCGCTGCTCGGCGACCCCCAGGTCCTGGTGCTCGACGAGCCGTCCAACGGTCTGGACCCCGAGGGCATCGCCTGGCTGCGGACGTTCCTGCAGTCCTACGCGCGCAGCGGCCGCACGGTGCTGATCTCCAGCCACCTGCTGGCCGAGGTCGAGCAGACGGTGGACCAGGTGGTGATCGTCTCGCGCGGCCAGACGATGTACTTCGGGCCGCTGGCGAGCCTGCGCGAGCAGCAGCAGTCCCGCGTGCTGGTGCAGCCGTCGGACACCGCCGCGCTGGTCGCGGCGTTGCAGGCGGAGGGCGTCACGGCGATCGAGCAGCTGCCGGACGGGCGGATCGCGATCGCGGGCGTGCCGGCCAAGCAGGTCGCGGACCTGGCGTTGACGGCGGGCGTGTCGATCTACGGCATCCAGGAGGAGAAGGCCGACCTCGAACGGCTGTTCTTCCAGCTCACCAGCGGCCAGTACGCGGCGTCGGGGCCGAACCAGTACGCCCAGCAGCCCCCGCAGGGCAGCGGCTACTACGCGCCGCCGCCGGGCTACCAGCAGCAGCCGTACCAGCACGGCTACCAGCAGCCGCCGAGCGGTCCGCAGGCCGTCCAGCCCGGTTACCAGCAGGGCTACCAGCAGCCGCCGGGCTACCAGCAGGGCTACCAGCCGCAGCCGGGTTACCAGGACCCGGCGTCGGGCTACCAGCCGCAACCCGGCGCCCAGGACGTGCCCCCGGCGCAGCAACCACCGCCGGCGCAGCAACCACCGGGTCCCCAGGACCCGCCGTCCGGGTACCAGCCCGGCCAGGGTCAGAGCGGTCTCGGGGGCGGTGCGTGATGCTGGGGAACCTGATCAAGGCGGAGTTCCGCAAGACCACCACCACCGGCCTGTGGTGGGGGCTGATGATCCCGACGGTGCTGATCGCCCTGGGCTGGGCGCTGGGCACCGGGTACGTCGGCAAGTCCATCATGGACGCGGTCAACGGCCGCGACTTCGAGCAGCTCACCGAACTGCTGGGCATCGACCCGGCGCAGTGGCAGGTGTCGCTGTTCGGGATGGCCCGCAGCATCAACATCGCGACCATCTTCCCGATGATCTTCGGCGGCCTGGCGATCTCCAACGAGATCAACCGCAAGACGATCACCACGACCTTCCTGACCGCGCCGAACCGGGTGTCCGCGCTGAGCGCCAAGCTCGTCGTGTACCTGCTCTGGGGCGCGATCTACGGCCTGGCGATCGTGGCCTCGGTGTCCATCGGCATCGCGTTCACCTCGGACGCGAGCTCGCTGCCGGACGCGGCGGGCTGGCTGGCCATGGCCGCGGTGGGCGTGCTGGCGTCGGTGCTGATGACGATGTTCGGCGTCGGTGTCGGCGCGCTGGTGACCAGCCCGGTCGGCACGACCGTCGTGCTGGTGCTCTACATGCTGATCCTGGAGAACGGGATCCAGCTGGTGATCGGCACCCAGGGCATCCCGGAGCTGATCGGCTTCCTGCCCAACGGCTCGGTCAACGGCATCACCGGCTCGGTGGCGTCGTCGCTGTTCCTGTCCACGGCCGGCGTGGTGCCCGACGACCTGGAGCAGGCGCTGCGGGCGGTCTCCGGCGCGCTGGGCGCGTTCGACTGGTGGCTGAGCGCGTTGATCTTCGCGGTGTGGACGGGGCTGTTCTTCCTCGGCGGCTGGGCCGTCACCCAGCGCAAGGACATCACCTGATCAAGTGAACCTGCTGGGCTGAGGACCGTCTCCTGAGATCAGGGGGCGGTCCTCTCAGGTTCCGGGCCCGAGCCTGTCGGTGCCCCGACCTACTGTGGATCCCGTGACACACCCCCGAGGCTGGATCCGCCGACTCGCCACCGCGTGCTGGGAGCACCGCGCCCTGGTGGTGTGGTCGGTGCTGGCCGCCGTCGTGGGCGTGGGCCTGCAGGCGGTGGCCCCGCTGCTGCTCAAGGCCGCCGTGGACGACGCGGTGGCCGGCCGCACCGACCGGCTGGCGTGGCTGGCCGCCGTGCTGGTCGGCCTGGAGGTGCTCACCTTCGGGACGGCGTTCGTCCGGCGGTTCCTGGGCGGGCGGCTGGCCGTCGACGTGCAGCACGACCTGCGCCAGGCGGTGTTCCACGCGGTCCAGCGGCTGGACGGCCCCCGGCAGGACGCGTTGCGCACCGGCCAGGTGGTGTCCCGCTCGATCACCGACCTGCAACTGGTCAACAGCCTGCTGTCGATGACCCCGCTGGCCTTCGGCACGGTGGTGTTCGCGCTGGCCGCCCTGGTGGCGATGTTCTGGTTGTCCCCCCTGCTGACGGTGATCGCGCTGGTCGTGGTGCCGGCCGTGGCGGTGGTCGCGGCGCGCACCCGGCTGACGCTGTTCCCGGCGACCTGGTCGGCGCAGCAGCGGGCGGCCGACGTGGCGCAGCACGTCGAGGAGACGGTGACCGGCGTCCGGGTGGTGAAGGGCTTCGGCCAGGAGGCGCGCGAGGTCGCCCGGCTGGAGTCGCGGGCCCGGGTGCTGTTCGCCGAGCGGATGCGGGCCGCCCGGCTGACCGCCCGGCCGACCGCGACGCTGACCGCGCTGCCGTACGTGGGGCAGGTGGCGGTGCTGGCGCTGGGCGGCTGGCTGGCGCTGCGCGGGGAGGTGTCGCTGGGCACGTTCCTGGCGTTCGCGACCTACGTGGCCAACCTGGTCGGGCCTACCAGGCTGCTGTCCAGCCTGGTGGTGACGGCGCAGATGGCCCGCGCCGGCGTGGAGCGGGTGTACGAGCTGGTCGACTCGCAGCCGGACGTGGTGGAGGGTTCGGCGGACGTGCCGGCCGGTCCGGTGGCCGTCGAGCTGGACCAGGTGCGCTTCGGCTACACCCGCAGCGAGCCGGTGCTCTCGGCGGTGTCGCTGAAGGTCGCGCCGGGCGAGACGCTGGCGGTCGTGGGCACCGCCGGGTCCGGCAAGTCGACGGTGTCGCTGCTGCTGCCCCGGTTCTACGACGTGCACGAGGGCGCGATCCGGGTCGGCGGGGTCGACGTGCGGGAGCTGCGGCTGGAGTCGCTGCGGCGGGCCGTCGGGGTGGTGTTCGAGGAGGCGTTCCTGTTCTCGGACACGATCCGGGCGAACATCGCCTACGGCCTGCCCGACGCGTCCGACGAGCAGGTCGAGGCCGCGGCGCGGGCCGCCGAGGCGCACGGGTTCATCACCGACCTGCCCGAGGGGTACGGCACGGTGGTCGGCGAGCGCGGCCTGACGCTGTCCGGCGGCCAGCGGCAGCGGGTGGCACTGGCCCGCGCGCTGCTGTCGGACCCGCGGGTGCTGGTCCTCGACGACGCGACCTCCGCCGTCGACCCGACGACCGAGGCGGCCATCCACCGCACGCTCGCCGAGGTGACGGCCGGCCGCACGACGATCCTGATCGCGCACCGCCGGTCCTCGCTCACCCTCGCCGACCGGATCGCCGTGCTCGACGCGGGCGAGGTGGTCGACGTCGGCACGCACGAGGAGCTGACCGAGCGCTGCCCGCTGTACCGGGAGCTGCTGGCCGGTCCGGGCGAGGCGATCGAGCAGGTCGACCCGAGGGCCGACGCGGCGCTCGAACCCGGCCCGGACGGCGTGACGGCCGAGCTGTGGCCGGCGGCCGAGGAGGACGAGGTGGCCGTCCGGGCGCGCAACCGCGCGGTGGACACCTCCCGTGCCGCAGCGGGTGGTCCGCGCGGCGGCGGCGGGACGTCCGCGCTGGTCGGTGGCACCCCGCCGACCCCGGAGCTGATGGCCCGGGTGCACGCCCTGCCGCCCGCGACCGAGCGGCCCGACCTGCGCGGCGAGGACCCGCGCGCACCCGACCCGGGGTTCCGGCTGCGCGGACTGCTGCGCCCGGTGCGGTGGGCGATGCTCGGCGTCGGCGGGCTGCTGCTGGTCGACTCGGCGCTGGCGATCACGCTGCCCAACCTGGTCCGGCTCGGCGTGGACGGCGGGGTCGTCGGCGGCGAGCCCGGCCGGCTGTGGCTGGCGGCCGGGATCGGCCTGGCCCTGGTCGTGCTGGGCTGGCTGTCGGCGGCGGCCGGGACGGTCGTGACGTCCCGGGTGGGCGAGCGGCTGCTGTACCTGCTGCGCGTGCGCAGCTACGCCCACCTGCAACGGCTCGGGCTCGACTACTACGAGCGGGAGATGGCCGGCCGGATCATGACCCGGATGACCACCGACGTCGACGCGCTGTCCAGCTTCCTTCAGACCGGGCTGACGACGTTCGTGATCAGCGTGCTGACCGTGGCCGGGATCGCGGTGGCCCTGGTGCTGACCGACCCGTCGCTGGCGCTGGTGGCGCTGGCCGTGCTCCCGGTCCTGCTGGTGGCGACGGTGGTCTTCCAGCGGCTGTCGTCCCGGGCGTACGCGGACGCGCGGGAGCGGGTGAGCGCGGTCAACGCCGACCTTCAGGAGAACGTCTCCGGGCTGCGGGTCGCGCAGGCCTACACCCGGGAGGCGCGCTCGGCCGAGGCGTTCGCCGCCCGCAGCGACGCCTACCGCCGGTCCCGGATCCGGGCCCAGCGCTACATCGCAACGTACTTCCCGTTCCTGGCCCTGCTGTCCGGCGTGGCGCAGGCCGTGGTCCTGGTGGTCGGCGCGTACCGGGTCGCGGCGGGCACCCTGTCACCGGGCGTGCTGCTGGCGTTCGTGCTGTACCTGGGGCTGTTCTTCGCGCCGCTCTACCAGCTCTCCACCGTGTTCGACGGCTACCAGCAGGCCCGCGTCGGCCTGGCCCGGATCGGCGACCTGCTGCGCACCCCGACCAGCGTGCCCCCGGCCGAGCACCCGGTCCCGGTGACCGCGCTGCGCGGCGAGGTGGTGCTGGAGGACGTCACCTTCACCTACCCCGGCGCCGCCCGGCCGGCGCTGGCCGGCGTGACGCTGCACGTGGCGCCGGGTGAGACGGTCGCCCTGGTCGGCGAGACCGGTGCCGGCAAGTCGACCCTGGTCAAGCTGGTGGCGCGGTTCTACGACACGACCGGGGGCCGCGTCCTGGTCGACGGCGTCGACCTGAGGGACTACGACCTGTCGGCGTTCCGGCAGCGCCTGGGCGTGGTGCCGCAGGAGGCGCACCTGTTCGGCGGCGACGTGGCCGAGAACGTCGCGTACGGCAGGCCGGCCGCGTCGAAGGCCGAGGTGGAGCGGGCGGTGCGGGCGGTCGGCGCGCTGCCCACCGTCGCCGCCCTGCCCGCGGCCTTCCACCAGCAGGTGGGCGAGCGCGGCCAGTCGCTGTCCGCGGGCCAGCGCCAGCTGGTGGCCCTGGCCAGGGCGGAGCTGGTCCAACCCGACCTGCTGCTGCTGGACGAGGCCACCGCCGCCCTCGACCCGCAGACCGAGGCGACCGTCCTGGCCGCCGGCGACCACCTGGCGGGCTCGCGCACCACGTTCGTCGTGGCCCACCGCCTGGCCACCGCCGCCAGAGCGGACCGGATCGTTGTCCTGTCCGACGGCCGGATAGCGGAACAGGGCACCCACACCGCCCTCCTGGCCGCCGGCGGCCACTACGCCCGCCTCTGGTCCCACAGCACCGGCACCCCTCACCTCACCAACACCCCACCCACTGACCACCCCACCGGCCACTGACCACCGACACCCCGCCCCGCCTCGCCTCGCCCCGCCTCGCCCCGCCCCGCCCCGCCTCTCCCCGCCTCGCAGTGGCGACGACGAGCGCCAGCGCAGCGGTACACGGCGGTGCCCGACACGGCGGTGCCCGACACGTTCGGGTGGCTGCGCGACGCGTGGCCGGCGAGGGCGGTCCGCAGTGTCCGCGCCCGCAGCTCCGATCACCCGCCACACCCAGGTCGGCCGCTCCCGTCCGGCTTCACCCGCCACAACCAGGACGGGCCGTTCGCACTCGGCTTCACCCGCTGCGGCCCGGGGCACCTGCCCGACCCACCAGGCACCAGGCGGCAGACGGCGGGCGGTGGCGGGTGTTCGGGGCGTGCCGCTCGGCCCGGGGCGCATGGCGTCCGGGCCGGAGCGGTGCCGGGGTTACAGGTCGGCCAGGAGTTCGTCGAGCTGCTCGTAGCCCTCGATGACGCCGCTGCTCATGCCGCTCGCCGCGGCCATGTCCCGTGCCTCGACCGACTCGAACACGCTCAGGCCGCGCAGGCGGGTCCGGCCGTCGCCCAGGTCCTCGAAGGTCAGGGTCTCCAGGCACACGCCGTCCGGGTAGCCCTCGAACGTGAACGTCTGCACGATCCGCTCACCGGGCCGGACCTCGTGGAACGAGCCGTAGAACTTGTACTCGCCGTTGTCGTCGCGGTGCACGTACCGGTAGCCGCCGCCGGTCTCGGCGTCCCAGCGGAGGACGTCCATCGTCAACCTGCGCGGGCCGAGCCACTTCTTGACCAGCTCCGGCTCGACGTGCGCCCGGAACACCGCCTCGCGGGGCGCGTCGAACTCGCGGACGATCTCGATCGTGGGCAGCGCGGGGTCGGCCGCGATGGTGACCTCGTGGTGCGTGGTGGCGCTCATGACGCTTCTCCTTCGTTCCGGGTCTGCTGGTCGTCTTCGGTGGCGAGTTCGGCGAGCACGGCGTCCAGTCGCCGGTACCGCTGCTCGGCCTCCCGCCGGTATCGCTCGATCCACTTGGTCATCAGGTCGAACACCTCCGCTTCCAGGTGCACGGGCCTTCGCTGGGCCTCTCGACTCCTGCTGACCAACCCGGCGTCCTCCAGCACCTTGAGGTGCTTGGAGACCGCCTGCACGGTCACGCTGTAGGGCTCGGCCAGCTCGTTGACCGTCGCGTCCGCGACCGCCAGCCGAGCCACCATGTCCCGCCGTGTGGGGTCCGCCAACGCCGCGAACACCCGCGAAAGCCGGTCCTCCACCACTGTCTCCTTACTCAACCTTGCGGTTGAACAAACCTTAGAACTCAACCGCCAGGTTTGTCAACCAGATCGTTGAACATACGGGTGCGGTCACTGCAAGCGCACGACCCGTCGCACTACGACAAGACCGTGGGCCGTCCTCGTCAGCCTGCCCACGGCGTCCCCAGAACCGCCTGCGGTCGACGTGCCCGAGGTCACCTCCGAGTACCGTGGACGTCCCCCGGTCGGCTGACCTCCTGGCCGCCCGGCCGGCAATCAGGGAGACTGGTCACGACCCCGCGAGCCTCGTCGGCGCGTGGGCTCCCGTACTGCGCACGGGGCGTGCCGAGCCTGTCGGAACACGGCGGACCTGCGTCAACACCTCAAGGGCAGCTCAAGCGGCCGGCACTCGATCGATGTCCGGATCGATCCTGTGATCGAGCCCTCGTTGCCCGGCCCCTCCTGTGTATGAAGTGCACCAGACGGGGGACTAGCCTGACCATGAGTGAGTCATTACCAAGAGCGAGATGGATAGAGGCGAGCGCCAGCCGTGTCCAGCAGCAGTCCGGCTTCACAGTTCGGCCCCAATGAGTGGCTGGTCGAGGAGATGTACGAGCAGTTCCTCTCCGACCCGTCGTCGGTAGACCCGGCCTGGCACGACTTCTTCGCCGACTACAAGTCGACGCAGCGGTCCGGCAACGGGACCGCGGCGGCAGCGGAGAGCGGCTCGTCGACCACCAGCGCTCCGGCCGCGCCGACGGCCACCGCCACCAAGCAGCCACCCGCGGCGAAGCCGGCCGCGAAGCCCGCGACCACGCCGCCGGCCGCGCCCGCCGCGAAGCCGGCGACGCTGCCGACCACGACGGGCAAGCCCGCCCCCGCGCAGGCCGCCAAGGCCGCGCCGGTGCAGCCGGCCGCCGGCCAGGAGCAGAAGCAGCTCCGCGGTGCCGCCGCCGCGATCGCGAAGAACATGGAGCTCTCGCTCACCGTTCCGACCGCGACCAGCGTGCGCGCCGTGCCGGCGAAGCTGCTGGCGGACAACCGGATCGTGATCAACAACCACCTCAAGCGCACCCGCGGTGGGAAGGTCTCCTTCACCCACCTGATCGGCTACGCGGTGGTCCGGGCGCTACAGGCGTACCCGAACATGAACCGGCACTTCGCCGAGGTCGACGGCAAGCCGTTCGTGGTCACGCCCGAGCACGTCAACTTCGGCCTGGCGATCGACCTGCCCGGCAAGGACGGCAGCCGCACGCTGGTCGTCGCGTCGGTCAAGGGCTGCGAGAACATGACGTTCACGCAGTTCTGGCAGGCCTACGAGGACCTGATCCGCAAGGCCCGCGGCGGCTCGCTGACCACCGAGGACTTCTCCGGCACGACGATCTCGCTGACCAACCCGGGCACGATCGGCACGAACCACTCGGTGCCGCGGCTGACCGCGGGGCAAGGCGCGATCATCGGCGTCGGCGCGATGGAGTACCCCGCGCACTTCCAGGGCACCAGCGAGCAGGCCCTGGTCGAGATGGGCGTCAGCAAGATCATCACGCTGACCTCCACCTACGACCACCGGATCATCCAGGGCGCCGAGTCCGGCGAGTTCCTCAAGCGGATCCACCAGCTCCTGCTCGGCGAGGACGGCTTCTACGACGACGTCTTCACGTCGCTGCGGCTGCCGTACGAGCCGATCCGCTGGGTCGCCGACATCCCCGAGGGCGCGGTCGACAAGACCGCCCGGGTGATCGAGCTGATCGACGCGTTCCGCACCCGCGGCCACCTGATGGCCGACACCGACCCGCTGAACTACCGCCAGCGCAGCCACCGCGACCTGGACGTGCTCTCGCACGGCCTGACGCTGTGGGACCTGGACCGGGAGTTCCCGGTCGGCGGGTTCGGCGGCCAGGAGCGGATGCGGCTGCGGGACATCCTGGGCGTGCTGCGCAACTCGTACTGCCGCACGGTCGGCGTCGAGTACATGCACATCCTCGACCCCGAGGAGCGCCTCTGGATCCAGGAGCGCGTCGAGGTGCCGCACGAGAAGCCGCCGGCGACCGTGCAGAAGTACATCCTCTCCAAGCTCAACGCGGCCGAGGCGTTCGAGACGTTCCTCCAGACCAAGTACGTCGGCCAGAAGCGGTTCTCGCTGGAAGGCGGCGAGACCGTCATCCCGCTGCTGGACGCGGTGCTGGACAAGGCCGCCGAGCACGAGCTGGACGAGGTCGTCATCGGCATGCCGCACCGCGGCCGGCTCAACGTGCTGGCCAACATCGTCGGCAAGCCGATCTCGCAGATCTTCCGCGAGTTCGAGGGCAACCTCGACCCCGGCCAGGCGCACGGCTCCGGTGACGTCAAGTACCACCTGGGCGCCGAGGGCAAGTACTTCCGGATGTTCGGCGACGGCGAGACCAAGGTGTCGCTGACCGCGAACCCGTCGCACCTGGAGGCCGTGGACCCGGTGCTGGAGGGCATCGTCCGGGCCAAGCAGGACGCGCTGGACATGGGCGGCGAGGGCTTCACCGTGCTGCCGGTCGCGATGCACGGCGACGCCGCGTTCGCGGGCCAGGGCGTGGTCGCCGAGACGCTGAACCTGGCGCTGGTGCGCGGTTACCGCACCGGCGGCACGGTGCACGTCGTGGTGAACAACCAGGTCGGCTTCACCACCGCGCCGGAGAACTCGCGCTCCTCGAAGTACTCGACCGACGTCGCGAAGATGATCGGCGCGCCGGTCTTCCACGTCAACGGCGACGACCCGGAGGCGTGCTACTGGGTCGCGAAGCTGGCCGTGGACTACCGGCAGGCGTTCAACAAGGACGTCGTCATCGACATGGTCTGCTACCGCCGCCGGGGCCACAACGAGGGCGACGACCCCTCGATGACCCAGCCGGCGATGTACGACGTGATCGACACCAAGCGCTCGGTGCGCAAGACCTACACCGAGTCGCTGATCGGTCGCGGCGACATCTCGGTGGAGGAGGCCGAGAAGGCCCTCCAGGACTTCTCCTCGCAGCTGGAGCACGTCTTCAACGAGGTGCGCGAGCTGGAGAAGCACCCGGCGAAGATGTCGCCGTCGATCGAGCAGGAGCAGCAGGTCCCGGCCAAGCTGCCCACCGGCATCGACCGCTCGGTGATCGAGCGGATCGCCGACGCGCACGTCAACCTGCCTGAGGGCTTCACCCCGCACCCGAGGGTCAAGCCGGTGCTGGAGCGGCGCGCCAAGATGGCCCGCGAGGGCGGCATCGACTGGGCGTTCGCCGAGCTGCTCGCGTTCGGGTCGCTGGTGCTGGAGGGCCGCACGGTCCGCCTGGCGGGCCAGGACTCGCGGCGCGGCACGTTCGTGCAGCGGCACGCCACGCTGGTGGACCGCAAGCGGTCCGAGGAGTACACGCCGCTGCAGAACCTGTCCGACGAGCAGGGCAAGTTCATGGTCTACGACTCGGTGCTCTCCGAGTTCGCGGCGCTGGGCTTCGAGTACGGCTACTCGGTGGCCAACCCGGACGCGCTGGTGCTGTGGGAGGCGCAGTTCGGCGACTTCGTCAACGGCGCGCAGCCGATCATCGACGAGTTCATCTCCTCCGGTGAGGCGAAGTGGGGCCAGGTCTCCGACGTCGTGCTGCTGCTGCCGCACGGCCACGAGGGCCAGGGCCCGGACCACACGTCGGGCCGCATCGAGCGCTTCCTCCAGCTGTGCGCGGAGGGCTCGATGACCATCGCGGTGCCCTCGACGCCGGCGAACTACTTCCACCTGCTGCGCCGGCACGCCCTCGACGGGGTGAACCGCCCGCTGGTGGTGTTCACGCCCAAGTCGATGCTGCGCCTGAAGTCGGCGACGTCGCCGGTCGAGCCGTTCGTCGAGGAGCGCTTCCACTCGGTGATCGACGACCCGACGAAGCCGGACCCGCAGGGCGTCACGAAGATCGTGCTGTGCAGCGGCAAGGTGTACTACGAGCTGGCCGCCGAGCAGGAGAAGCAGGGCCGCAAGGACACCGCCGTGGTCCGGGTGGAGCAGCTCTACCCGGTGCCGGCCCGGAAGCTGACCGAGGCGCTGGAGCGCTACCCGAACGCGACCGAGGTGCGCTGGGTGCAGGAGGAGCCGGCGAACCAGGGTGCCTGGCCGTTCTTCGGCCTGGCGCTGCCGGAGCTGCTGCCGAGCCGGTTCGCGATCAAGCGCGTCTCGCGCCGCCCGATGGCCGCCCCGTCCGCGGGGTCGTCGAAGGTGCACGAGGTCGAGCAGCGCGAGCTGATCGCGAAGGCGTTCGAGTAGGCCGCGATGTACTTCACCGACCGCGGCATCGAGGAGCTGGAGGCCCGCCGGGGCGAGGAGGAAGTGAGCCTCGCCTGGCTGGCCGACAAGCTGCGCGCCTTCGTGGACGCGAACCCGGAGTTCGAGACGCCGATCGAACGCCTGGCCACCTACCTGGCCCGGGACGACGAAGACGACCCCGAGGACTGATCGAGTCCTGACGAACGCCCCCGCGACCTGGTCGCGGGGGCGTTCGTCGTCTCAACGGCCGGAGCGCGCCGGCGCGGCACTCACCGTCACGTGCACGACCGGACGGCACTCGTTGGCGCGCACACGGCCGGACGGCACTCGTTGCCGGGCACACGACCGGACGGCGCAACGGACGTGGTCCGTGAAGACGCCGGAGCCCGGAGAACCTCTCGGCACGGCGGAGAACCGCACCGCAAAGCCTCGTTCCCCGCGCTCCGCTGCGGTTGAGATCCGCGCAACCCCGCCGGGGAGGGCGGGCACTGGTCTGGGGAGGCCGGTACGTGGGGGGCGTCTTGGCTTCGGGCGGGCGAGTGCGGGCGAGTGACGCCGACGCGGTGCCCTTACACGTCTTGCTGCTGCTTTCCGCCTTGTCCGCGGCGGTCGTCGCGCAGGGCGGGTACTACCTGCCCGGTCGGGTGCTCTCCGCCGTTCTCGCCGGCACCGCCTTGGTCATCGCGTTGCGCGACCGGCCTCGGGACCTCTTCCTCCCACTCGCGTGCGGCGGCCTCGCCGTGTGGGCGTTCCTGCGCGCAGTGGTGGGCGGCGAGCCGTTGTCCGCCGTTCCGACGATCGTCGCGCTCGGGGTGCTCGCCGCCGCTTTCCTTGCGGCGCAACGCACCGACGTGCGGCAGCGGGAACTGTGCGCCAAGGCCGTGATCGGGCTCGGCGCGCTCGCGGCGCTCGCCGGCTGGGCGGCGGTCGTGTGGCGGGTGCCGTCGTGGTCGGTGGTGGCCGACGGGCTGGCACGCGCGGGATCGACCATCACCTACCCCAACGCGGCGGCGGCGTTGTTCGCGGCGCTCGCGGTGGTGGCGATCTCGCTGCCTTCGGCGTGGCACGCGGGCGCGGCGTGCGTGCTGCTGACCGGCCTGGGTGCGACGCTGAGCCGGGCGGGGCTGCTCGCCCTGGTGTCCGGGCTGGTCGCGGCCGGGTTCCTGGCCGGGTGGCGACGGACCGCGCGGCACGCCGCCGGTCCGGTGCTGGGTGCCGTGGTCGCGGTCGGCGCGCTCGTCCCGTCGTTCCCGGTCGCCACCCCGGCCCACCACCTGCTCGCGGTGGGCGGCCTGTTGGCGGGCGTGGGGCTCGCCGCGGGGCTGACCCGGGTCGACGGCCGGGTGCAAGTGATCACCGCCGCGACCGTGCTCGTGGTGGGCGGGGTCGCGCTGGTCGCGCGCGGGAACCTGCTCGGCGACCGGCTGTCGCTGAGTTCCCCGGACCGCGCCGGCGCGACGGACGCCGCGCTGCACCTGATCGCGGCGAACCCGCTGACCGGTGTCGGGCCCGGCCGGGGCTGGTTCGCGTTCGACCGCGACGGCCCGCGCGTCATGCGTTACGCCCACAACGAGTACCTCCAAGTGCTCGTCGAACTGGGCGCCATCGGGTTGGTGCTGCTGGGAGTCCTGCTGTACGCGGTGTTCCGCGCGGCGCGCACGCGGGTCGACGGCCCGTGGGCGGGTGCCGTCGCGGGCGTGCTCGTCCTCGCCGTGCACAGCGGTTTCGACTTCCTGTGGCACCTGCCCGTCACCTTGCTGGCCGCCGGACTGCTCCTCGGCCTCGCCTCACCCCTACCGAAACCCAAGGAGACCCCGTGAAGATGTCGTTCCGCGCGGCGCGCTCGGCCAGGACCATGGCGGTGCTCGCCATCGCCGCGGGTGCCGTCGTGGCGTCCGCGATCCCCGGCAACGCCGACGTGAGCACCCAGTCGCCCTCGGTCGGCGGCATCAGGGTCGAGTCGCCCGCCAAGCTCCAGGCAGGCGGCGCGGCGATCATCGTCCCGGTCACGGCGGTCTGCCAACCCGGGTCCTACGCCTACGTCAACGTCCAGGTCACCCAGCGGGTGGGCAACGCCCTGGCCACCGGCAGCGGCAGCACCCGGATCAACAACTGCACCGGCACCTCCGAGGACGTCCGGATCGCGGTGCACGCCCAGGTGCAGGGCAAGGCGTTCCGCACGGGCGCGGCCTTCGCCTCGGCCACGCTGAACGGCCCGTTCCCCGGCCCGTTCGAGGACTACCGCGAGATCAAGATCGCCGACTGACCCCGACCGGCGGGGCGCCCCACCCGCGCCCCGCCACCGCCGGCCGGCAGGAATCCGGCGGGTGGAGATCAGGGCCGGCAGGGGTCACGTCGGCAGCGATCAGGCCGGCAAGGATCACGTCGGCAGGCGGTCAGGTCGGCGGGGGTTCGACGTCGCAGTCCAGCCGTCGCCCGGCCGCCGCCAGCACGACCTCCGGGTGCCGCGCACCCAGCACTCGCGCCAAGCCGGCGACGGCCTCCTCGGTGCAGTCGCCACCGCCGTCGGCGGCTTCGTCCAACGCGCTGTTGAACGCCGCCGCGACCGTGTGCGGGTGGTCCGCGCCCAGCACCCGGGTCATCCGCTGGACCGTCTCGCGGGACAGCGCGCTCGCGTTGTCGTACTCGCGCTGCGCGGCCAGGTCCCCGCTGATGTTCATGGCGCACGCCAACGTGTCCGGGTGGTCGTCGCCCCGGCTCTCGCGCAGCGCGCGGAACGTCGAGCGGTCCAGCGCGAAGGCCAGCCGGACGTCACCGAGGTTGCGCCACACCACGGCCAGGTTGATGGCGCAGGCCAGGGTGAACGGGTGCCACGGTTCCGCGTGCCGCACCAGGTGGTCCCGGTAAGCGTGCTCCCCCATGCGTTTCGCGCCGTCCAGGTCGCCGCTGCGCCACAGCGCGTTGCACAACGTCATCCGGGCGGCCAGCGTGTACTCGTGGTGCGGGCCGAGCCGGCGCTCGCACGCCGTCAGGTTCTCCTCCGCCACGGCCCGCGCCTGCGCGTACCGGCCGGTGCCGCGCAAGGCGATCGCCAGGTTGCGGCCGGCCAGCAGGACGTGGTTGTGGTCGGGGCCCAGCGCACCGCGCAACGTCGGCAGCACCTCCTCCTGCACGCGCAGCGCCTCGGCGTGCTTGCCCATGCCGAGCAGGTCACGCACCAGGTTGCAGGTGGCGAACAACGTCCGCGTGTCGTCCGGGCCGTACAGCTCGCGCCGCCGCCGCACGACGTCGAGGTCCATCGCGTAGGCGGTGCCGAAATCGCCCAGCAGCCGCAGGTCCACCGCGAGGTTGACCGCCGTGCGAAGGGTGCGGCCGTGGTTGTCGCCCCACTTGCGGCGGTGTCGGGCGAGGTTGTCGCGGTCGAGGGCCAGGGCGGCGGCGAAGCGGCCCAGGGCGCGCAGGTCGGCGCCGAGGCTGTGCGCGGCGGCCAGCGTGTTCGCGTGGTCCGCGCCGAACACGTCGGTGCAGCGCTGGAAGGTGTCCTCGTCCAGTTCGGCGGCTTCGGTGACCCGGCCGAGTTCGCGCATCGCGTTGCCGACGTGCCGGCACGCCGACAGCGTCGACTCGTCGTCGGTGCCCCACCGGGCCCGCCACAGCTCCACCGTGGACTGGCCGAGTGCCTGGCTGCCCTCGTAGTCGCCGATCGCGAACAGGTGCCGGACGTGGTCGAGGACCAGCGACCGGGCGGCCGGGTCGGGCGACTCCAGCAGCCGCGCGGCGGCGATGTGCGGCGAGAGTTCCCGGTAGCGCGGCCAGTTGTGCCGCTCGTCGGGCTCCTCGGGGTTGGCCGCGCCGAGCACGGCCTGGGCGTCGGCGAGCGACAGTTCGCGCTGTTCGCGTGACAGCAGCAGCCGCACGGTCTCCTGCACCAGGCCGTGCACCTCGATCCGGCCGCGCTCGTGGTCGCCCCGGACCAGCGCGATCCGGGACAGGTGGTCGACGGCGTCGCGCAGCCGCTCCGGGTCGCCCAGGAGGTCGCCCAGCGGCCCCGGGCGGTCACGGCCGGCGGCGAGCACGTCGACCGGGATCGCGGCGGGCGCGAAGTGCGCGCACAGGTCGAGCAGCGCGGCGGCGTCCGGGCGGTCGGCGCGCAGCGACACGATCGCCACGGCCCACGGCGCCCACGGCGTGTAGGCCCGCTGCGCGCCTTCGCCCCAGCGGGCCAGCAGCCCGAGGTACTCCCCGACCGGGACCGGCGTCTCGGCGAGCCACGCGCCCGCGTGGCGCAGGGCGAGCGGGTGGTCCCGCAGCGCGGCGGCCACCCGGTCGGCCTCGGCCGGGGTCAGCCGGGGCGCGGGTGCCCGCAGCAGGGCGACGCTCTCCGGCCGGGTCAGCTCGCGCACCGACAGCACCCGGCCGTGCGCCGCCCACTCCGAGAGCCTGCTGGTCACCAGCACGTGCCCGCCGGTGGGCAGTAGCCCGCGCAGCACGGCGGGCGGGCCGGGGTCGTCGAACACCAGCAGCCAGCGGCCGGTCGTGCGCAGCACCTCCAGCACGCTCTGCACGGTCCGCTGCGCGTCGGCCGACTCGGGCAGCCCGAGCCGCGCGCCCAGGTCGACCAGGCCGGCGCGGATCAGCGCGGGGTCGTCGGCGGAGATCCACCACACCAGGTCGTAGTCGTCGCGGAACCGGTGGGCGTACTCGACGGCGATCTGGGTCTTGCCCATCCCGCTCGCGCCGACCAGCACCAGCGGCGCGTCCTCGGCCAGCGAGTCGCGCAGCCGGGCCAGCAGCTCGTCGCGGCCGGTGAAGGCGGGGTTGCGCGGCGGCACGGTGGCCTCGGCGGTGCCGCTCGCCGCCGGCCGCCGGGTCGGGGTGGCCGGGCCGGCGACGCGCAGCCGCTTCGCCGCCTCGGCGTACCGGCCGCCCAGCCGGTGCAGCACCTCGCGGGCGACCTTGGCGAACGGCGGCCCGAGCGCGTCGACCTCCGCGCCGGCCCCGTCGGTGAGCAGGGCGCGGAAGTCGAACGGCGAGCCGAGCCGGTGGGCGACGAACTCCGACACCTTCGCCAGCACCTGCAGCGCCTCGTGCCGGGTCAGCTCGGACATCAGCTCGGCGCGCACCCCGGGCTGGAAGTCGAAGCGCAGGTCGTCGGTGCCCGACGACTCGTGCGCGACGCCCGCCGAGCGCAGCAGGCCGCTGAGGAACACCTCGGCCAGGTGCGCGGGCCGCGAGGTCGGCAGCATCGCGTGCTGCACCAGGCGCATCACCGGCAGGCTCAGCGGCGCGCACGCCAGGTAGACCGCCAGCCGGTAGGCGACGGTCGAGGAGCGCAGCCGGAACCGGCGCAGCCGCTCGTCGGCCGTCGGCGGCTCCTCGGCGGGCTCCGCGGGCCGGTCCATCCGGTTGGTGAACAGGGCGGTGCCGGTGAACCAGCGGGTGCCGGCGTCGGCGACCATGGCCGCCCACCCGCCGAGCCACCTCGGTTCCAGCTCCAGCACCGGGACGGGGACGCCGGGGTCGGCGACGTCGTCGTCCGGGTCGGCGGTGCGCACCACGAGCCGGTGGTTGGGCGTGCCGGGGCCGCGCCCGCGCAGCCGCACCCGCACGAAGTCCGGCCCGCAGTCGTCCCAGAGGCGTTGCGGCAGCACCTGGACCACCGCCACCGGGCCGGCGTTCGCCCACTGCGCCAGCGTGGCGGCGACGGCCCCGTTGCCCCACCCGTCGCCCACGCAGTCGCTGACCACCAGGACGAGCCGGCGGCCGGTGGGGTCGACGAACTCGCGCGGCTGGTGGGCGGCCGAGCCGTCCGCGCCGCGCACCACGACCCGCTCGCCCCGGTCGGCGTCGCTGTCGAACCGCCACGTGCGGATGTCCCGGAACGCGCCGAGCCGGCCGAGCACCGCGCGGAACTCGGCGACGGTCCGCCCCCACACCACCATCGAGGCGCTGTCGTCCACCACCAGGCTCAGGTCCAGCCACCGCTCCAGCCCCGGCTTGAGCCGCGGGATCCACAGGCCGGTGTCGGCCAGCCGGTCGACGGTCGCGTCCTCGTCCAGCTCGACCGCCTCGGCCACCGGCACCTTGCGCTGGAGCAGGCGCAGGGCGCGGCTGATCGCGGGCACGTCGGCCAGCGCGGGCACGGCCGGGCTGCGGGTGCGCACCGGCTCCGGCGCGTCGGTGAGCGGGCTCGACCGCGGCGGGCCGATGCGCAGGGCCGCCTGGCGGGTGTCGGCCGGGGGCAGCGGCGGCGGCTGTCGGGCCGGTCCGGCCGACGTCGCCGGACGGGTCGGGCGGACCGCGCCCGGCGGTCGCGGCCCGCCGCCCGCCGGGCGCGCCGGGGTGCCGGGGAGGAACCCGGCCAGCCACAGCGCGTCGGCCAGCTCCTCCCCGGTCACGTCCGGGTTGGACGCCCGGACGAACTCGACGAAGTCGTGGATCATCCCGGCCCGTCGAGCGGCTGGAGGAGCCGGTCCACCAGCCGTTCCCGGGTCGCCAGGTCCGGCCGGGCGCCGGCGATCGCCAGGTACACCGCGTTGAGCAGCTGGTCGGTGGCCAGGTCGCCTTGGTCGCGCCGCTCCACGAACCGGGCCACCAGGTCCCGGGTCTCGGCCAGCGCCTCGTCGCCCAGGTGCCCGGCCACGATCGCGGCCAGCTTGTCGGTGTCCGGCGGCTGGATGTCGACCCGCAGGCACCGGCGCAGCAGGGCCGGCGGGAACTCCCGCTCGCCGTTGCTGGTGATCACCACCAGCGGGAAGGCCCGGCAGCGCACCCGGCCGCGGCGGATCGTCGCGGGCCGGCCGAAGTCCTCGGTCATCACCCGCACCTCGGACCGGTCGTCGGGCAGCCGGCTGAGCTCCGGGATGTCGAACTGGCCCTCCTCGAAGACGTTGAGCAGGTCGTTGGGCAGGTCGATGTCGCTCTTGTCCAGCTCGTCCACCAGCAGCACGCGCGGCAGCTCGCCGGGCACCAGGGCGGTGCCCAGCGGCCCGAGCCGGACGAAACGGCCGATGTCGGGGTCGTGGTCGCCGCCGTGCAGCCCGACCTCCTGGAGCCGGCCGATGGCGTCGTACCGGTAGAGGCCGTCGACCAGCCGGGAGTGGCTGCCCACCGGCCAGTAGAGCACCGGGCCCAGCTTGAGCTCGTGGGCGACGCTGAACGCCAGGGTCGACTTGCCGGTGCCGGGCTTCCCGGTCACCAGCAGCGGGCGGCGCAGGTACAGCGCCGCGTTCACCATCTCGACCACGTCCTGGCCCGGCCGGTAGACGGTGGCCCGCTCGGCCACGCCGGGCCGGGCGCCGGCCAGCGTGCGGTCCACCGGCGGGGTGATCACCTCGCCGTCGAAAACGCGCCACGGCGGCGGTGGCGGCAACGCCCCGATACCGCTGTGGGGCTGTCCGGTGCCGCGGTAGACCGGCCAGCCGGATTCAGGCATTCTTTCCCCCAATCATCGGGGCGCGCGCAGCCGACTCGGCTGCGCGAACAGTTCGGGAATTCGGTCGGCGTCGTCCCACAACAACGTGATGTGCTCGCCCAGCAGCAGTTCCGCTCCGGTGTTCCCGCCGGCCTGCCGGCGAAGTCGCAACACGTGGCCGGGCAATCGGTCCAGGCCGCCGGATTCCAGCAACTCGCCGAGGTCGCGCCGGAAAGTCGCGGACAGCGCCGGGTCGCGGCACCAGGCGACGACCGGCACGCCCGCGTAGAGCACCGCGGTCAGCTCGTCGCGGCCCAGGCCCGCGCCGGTCTCCGGCGGGGCGGCCATCAGCACCGCCACCGGGGCGTCGGCGACCACGAGCTCGGCGAACAGCCGGTCCGGCCCGGCCCGCGCCCCCTCGTCCAGCCAGTGCACGGCGGCCGGGGCGGGCCGGTCGTCGTTGGCGGTCAGCCACCGCCACTTGCGCCGCCACCGGCCGCGCAGGTCGCCCCGGCGCATCCGGTCCAGGCTGCGCACCACCACCGGGTGGCTGGTGCCCAGCCGGTGCGGGAACACCTCGTCCACCCGCCACTGGTCGATCGGCTGGTGGATCAGGCCGCGCGGCACGATGAACTCCAGCGTCAGCTCCTCCACCTCCGCGCCCGCGACCACGTGCGCGCGGTGCACCAGGCCGACCACGTGGGCGGTGATCTGGCTGATCGAGCGCGGCACGTCGTCGCGGAACAGCACCTCGTCGGGCTGTCCGGGCTGCTGCAACCACGCCGAGAGCAGGTAGCGGTCGGCGTCGACGCCGTCCGGGTGCAGGTGCAGCACGACGTACCCGGGCCGGTCGTCCGCCGGCTGCGCCCGCGAGGCGGCGCACAGCTCGGCCAGCGCCGGCGGGCGCAGCCCGAGCCGGGAGCCCACGCCGTCCAGCCAGCGGTGCCCGGTCGTGCGCAGGTCCGCCACCAGGTGGGCCAACCGGTCGACGAACGCGAGCACCGGCGGCGTGCCGTCGTCCCCGACCGCCGGTTCGAGCCGTTCGACCAGGCCCGCGACGTCGTCCCAGTCGGCCACCGTCGCCCACCAGAACGACGAGGTGACCTGCCGGAACGCCGTGCCCAGCGACCTCGGCCCGACGCCCGCCAGCAGCGCGAGCAGCTCCTCGTACTCGGTCGAGGTGAGCAGCCGGTCGGGGAACAGGCAGGCCAGCAGCTCGTCCAGGTGGGCCATCGGCCGGCTGCCCTGGTGGAACACCCGGACCACCTCGACCAGCCCGCCGAGCCCGCCCTCCCGCTCCAGGCACCCGGTCAGCAGCGCCCAGACGTCGTGCCGCGCGTCGGCGTGCCGGGGGTAGCTGAACGCGGGCAGGTGCGTCCGGGTCAACTCGGACACGTACAGCTCGCGCGAGTCCTTATCGCGCATCCCGGGGAGTCCGAGAAACGCATCGCACAACCTGCCGTGTTCCGCCACGGACAACACGCGCTCCCGCCAGACCATCGAGCCCCCTCGAATCCCCGACAAATAAACAGTAATCGCGGGGCGTCGGGAAAGACAACAGGCAATTCGGCGGAGCGACCGAACGGAGTACCGAACCGCAATTCTGCAGAAACCGCAGTCGAGCAATTCTCGACAACGCGGCATATCGGCCGGGGCACCCCGCGGCGACCGTCCCGGCCCGCGCGGCCGGGACGGTCGAGGCGGTCAGCGGACGCGTTCGCCCCTGCGCCACACCGCGTGGGTCAGCGGAACGCCCGGCCGGTACGCGAGGTGGGTGGTGCTCGGGGCGTCCAGCACGTGCACGTCGGCGCGCGCGCCGACCGCGAGGTGCCCGACGTCCGCACGCCCCAGCGCGATGGCGCCGCCGCGGGTCGCCGCGAACACCGCCTCCTGCACCGACATCCGCATCTGGAGCACGGCCGTGGTCACGCAGTAGGCCATCGACGTGGTGTAGGAGCTGCCCGGGTTGCAGTTGCTGGCCAACGCGACCGTGGCACCGGCGTCCAGCAGCGCCCGCGCGGGCGGCAACGACTGCCGGGTGGACAGGTCGCACGCCGGCAGCAGGGTCGCGACCGTGCCCGACCCGGCCAGCGCGTCGACGTCGGCCGACGACAGGTAGGTGCAGTGGTCGACGCTCGCCGCGCCCAGCTCCACCGCCAACCGGACGCCGGGCCCCTCGCCCAGCTGGTTGCCGTGCACCCGCAGCCCCAGTCCGCGCGCCGCCGCGGCCTCCAGCACGGCGCGGGACTGGTCGGCGTCGAACGCGCCCTTCTCGCAGAACACGTCCGCCCACCGCACGTGCGGCGCGACCGCGTCGAGCATCTCCCCGCACACCAGCGAGACGTACTCGTCGGCGTCCGCACCCGGCGGCACCAGGTGGGCGCCCAGGAACGTGGCCTCGTCGGCGTGCAGCGCGGCGATCCGGGCCGACCGGACCTCGTCCTCGACCGTCAGGCCGTAGCCGGTCTTGGTCTCCACGTACGTCGTGCCCTGCGCGACGGCCTCGGCGACGTGCCGCCGGATCGTCGCCGCCAGCTCGTCGTCGGACGCGGCCCGGGTGGCGTTCACGGTCACGGCGATGCCGCCCGCGCGGTAGGGCTGCCCGGACATCCGGGCCTCGAACTCCGCGGTCCGGTCGCCGGCGAACACCAGGTGGGTGTGGCTGTCCACCCACCCCGGCAGCACCGCCCGGCCGGCCGCGTCGAACACCTCGTCGGCGGCCGGGGCGGCGGCCGCGGCACCGACCCACGCCACGTGCCCGTCGGCCAGCACGAGCGCGGCGTCGGTGAGCCGGCCGGGCTCGGCGTTGGTGGTCAACTCGCCGATGTTGGTGATCAGGGTGCTCATACGACCGCCTTCAGCAGCTTCCCGACGTCCCCGAGGGTCTCGTGGACCCCGTTGCGCGCCACGACCTTCCCGCCCGACACGACCACCGCGACGTCCGAGGCGGTGGCGGCCAGCACGACCTGGTCGGCCGCGCACCCGGTGGTGCGCACCGAGTCCAGGCCGATGGCGACGAGGTCGGCGGGGGCGCCGACCTCGATCCGGCCCGCTTCGGGCCACCCGACGGCGGCGTGGTTGGTCAGCGCCGCGACCAGGTCGGCGGGCGTGAACCGGCCGCGCTCGCCGGTGCGCAGCCGCTCGCCGTGCTCCAGGCCGCGAGCCTCCAGCAGCGGGTCGATCACCGCGTGCTGGTCGCTGCCCAGCGACAGCGGGCTGCCGGCGTCGCGCAGCTCGCGCGCCGGGCCGATGCCGTCGGCCAGGTCGGCCTCGGTGGTAGGGCAGAAGCACGCGCCCGTCCCGGCCGACCCGAGCAGCCCGATGTCCTTTGTGGACAGGTGGGTGGCGTGCACGGCGGTGGTGCGGGCGGTCAGCGCGCCCGCCTCGTGCAGCAGCTCGGTCGGCGTCAGCCCGTACGCGGCCAGGCACGCCTCGTTCTCGGCCGGCTGCTCCGACAGGTGCACGTGCAGCGGCCGATCGGGGAAAGCGCCCGCCACCAGCGACAACGTCTCCCGCGGCACGGCGCGCACCGAGTGGATCGCCGCGCCGACCCGGGTGTTGCCGTCCTCGCGCAGCTCGGCCACCCTGGCCGCCCACCGCTCGCCGGTGCCGTCGGAGAACCGCTCCTGCACGCCGGTCACCGGCTGCCCGATGCCGCCCGCCAGGTAGCAGGCGTCCAGCAGGGTGAGCCGGATGCCGGCGTCGACGGCGGCCTGTCGCAGCGCCTCGCCCATCTCGTTGCCGCCGTTGTGCAGGTAGTGGAACTCGCCCACGGCCGTCACGCCGGCGATCGCCATCTCCGCGTAGACCGCCCGCGCCAGGTGCAGGTAGCTCTCCGGTGTCAGGCGCTCGGCCACCGCGTACATCCGGTCGCGCCACGTCCAGAACGTGCCGCCGTCGGAGTGCGTCCGACCGCGCAGAGCCCGGTGGAAGGCGTGGGAGTGCGCGTTGGCGAACCCCGGCAGCACGACCCCGTACAGGCGTTCGCAGCCCAGCGGGATGGTGTCCACCGTGGACACCGACGTGATGGTGCCGCGGTCCGCCCGGACCAGCACGCGGGACGCGATGCCGTCGGGCAGCCAGGCCTGTTCGCACCAGAAGCTCTTCATCGCGCCAGCCGCTCCAACGTCGTCGCCAGCGCCACCACGCCCGCCGCGCAGTCGTCGGCCTCGGCGAACTCCTCGGGGGCGTGGCTGATCCCGGTCGGGTTGCGCACGAACAGCATGGCGGTCGGCACGTGCGCCGCCAAGATCCCCGCGTCGTGACCCGCACCGGTGGGCAGCGCCGGCACCCCGCCGAGCGCGGCGGAGATCTCGGCCGCCAACCCGGTGTCGAAGTAAACCGTGTCACCGTAGGACTCCTCGGTGACCCGCAGCTCGCAGCCCTCGTCACCGGCCGCCGCGTGCGCCGCCTCGGTGATCTGCGCGACCACCTCACGGGTCCGCGCGTCGTCGCCGGCCCGAGCGTCCAGCCACACGTCGACCGACGACGCGATCACGTTGGTGCCGCCGGGGTTGGGCACGATCCGGCCCACGGTCGCCCGCGCGCCGCCGGTGGCCGCCGCCCGTGCCGCCAGCACCAGCCGTGACGCGGGCAGCATCGGGTCGCGGCGGTCCTCGACCAGGGTCGCGCCGGCGTGGTTGCCCTCGCCGGTGAACGTGTAGCGCCACCGCCCGTGCGCCAGGATCGAACTGGCCAGCCCGACCGGGACGGTCAGCCCGCGCCCCTGCTCCACGTGCAGCTCGACGAACTGCCCGACCAGGCCCAGCGCCTCGTCGTCACGGCCCATCCGGGCCGGGTCGAACCCGGCCGCGCGGGCGGCGTCGCCGAACGAGACCCCGTCCGGGTCGGTCAGCGCCGCCGCCTTCTCCGGGGCGATCGCGCCGGTCATCAGCCGCGACCCGAGGCAGGCCACGCCGAACCGGCCGCCCTCCTCCTCCACGAACACCACGACCGCCAGCGGCCGGGACGGCTGGAAACCTCTGACCCGCAACAGGTCGACCGCCTGCAACGCGGCCACGACGCCCAGCGGCCCGTCGAACGCGCCGCCGCCGGGCACCGAGTCCAGGTGGCTGCCGGTGATCACCGCGTCCGGCCCCGGCGCGCCCCACCAGGCCCACAGGTTGCCGTTGCGGTCCGGCCGCACGTCCAGCCCGCGCCGGGTCGCCTCCGCGACGAACCACTCCCGCAGCTCCAGCTCGACGTGGTCGAACCCGTGCCGCGAGTAGCCGCCGCGCCGGGCGTCCCGGCCGACGTCGGCGATGTCCGCCAGGTCAGTCATCGCGCCCCATCGGGATCCGCACGCCCTTGTCCTCGGCGACGGCCTTCGCCTCGTCGTACCCGGCGTCCACGTGCCGGATCACGCCCATGCCGGGGTCGTTGGTCAGCACCCGTTCGATCTTGCGCGCGGCCAGCTCCGTGCCGTCGGCCACGGTGACCTGGCCGGCGTGGATGGACCGCCCGATGCCGACGCCGCCGCCGTGGTGCAGCGACACCCAGGTGGCTCCGGACGCGGTGTTGACCAGCGCGTTGAGCAGCGGCCAGTCCGCGATGGCGTCCGAGCCGTCGGCCATCGACTCGGTCTCCCGGTACGGCGAGGCGACCGAGCCGCAGTCGAGGTGGTCGCGGCCGATCACGATCGGCGCGGACAGCTCGCCGCTGGCCACCATCTCGTTGAACTTCAGCCCGGCGAGGTGCCGCTCGCCGTAGCCCAGCCAGCAGATCCGCGCGGGCAGCCCCTGGAACTCGACCCGCTCGCCGGCCATCTTGATCCACCGCGCGAGCTGCTCGTTGTCCGGGAACAGCTCCAGGATCGCCTGGTCGGTCTTGGCGATGTCGGCCGGGTCGCCGGACAGCGCCGCCCAGCGGAACGGGCCCTTGCCCTCGCAGAACAGCGGCCGGATGTAGGCGGGCACGAAACCCGGGAAGTCGAACGCCCGCTCGTAGCCGCCCAGCTTGGCCTCGCCGCGGATCGAGTTGCCGTAGTCGAACACCTCCGCGCCCCGGTCCTGGAACCCGACCATCGCCTCGACGTGGTCGGCCATCGACTCGCGGGACCGGTCGGTGAACTCGTCGGGCTTCTTGGCCGCGTAGTCCGACCAGTCGTCCAGCCCGATGCCCTTGGGCAGGTACGCCAGCGGGTCGTGCGCCGAGGTCTGGTCGGTGACGATGTCCACCGGGACCTCGCGGCGCAGCAGCTCGGGCAGCACCTCGGCGGCGTTGCCGATCAGGCCCACCGACAGCGCCCGGCCCTCGGCCTTCGCCTTGAGCACGCGGGCGATCGCGTCGTCGATGTCGTCCGCGACCTCGTCGAGGTAGCGGGTCTCCACGCGCCGCCGGGCGCGCGCCGGGTCGACCTCGACGCACAGCGCGACGCCCTCGTTCATCGTCACCGCCAGCGGCTGCGCGCCACCCATGCCACCGAGCCCGGCGGTGAGCGTGAGCGTGCCCTTGAGGGTGCCGTTGAACCGCTTGTTGGCCACGGCGGCGAACGTCTCGTAGGTGCCCTGGAGGATGCCCTGGGTGCCGATGTAGATCCACGACCCGGCGGTCATCTGGCCGTACATGGTCAGGCCCTCGGCCTCCAGCCGGCGGAACTCGGGCCAGTTCGCCCAGTCCGGCACCAGGTTGGAGTTGGCGATCAGCACCCGCGGCGCCCACTCGTTGGTCCGCATCACGCCCACCGGGCGGCCGGACTGCACGAGCAGCGTCTCGTCGTCGGCCAGCTCGGCCAGCTCGCGGCTGATGGCGTGGAAGCTCGGCCAGTCCCGGGCGGCCTTGCCGGTGCCGCCGTAGACCACCAGGTCCTCGGGGCGCTCGGCCACGTCCGGGTCGAGGTTGTTGTGGAACATCCGCAGGGCGGCCTCGGTCTGCCAGCTGCGGGCGGTCAGGTCGGTGCCTCGGGCTGCACGCACCATCAGAGTGCTCCGTTCCGGATGAGTTCTTCGGCGGCGGCGATCTCAGGGGCCAGGTGGCGGTCCGGACCGGGGCCCTGGACGCTCACGCGGAGCTTGGCCACGGCCGCGGCGGTCGCCGGCGCCGGCTTCAGGGGTGCGCGCAGGTCGAGCGCGCGGGCGGCGGTGAGCAGCTCGACCGCCAGCACGGTGCGCAGACCGTCCACGGCCTTGCGCAGCTTGCGCGCGGCGGACCAGCCCATCGAGACGTGGTCCTCCTGCATCGCGCTGCTCGGGATCGAGTCGACGGACGCGGGCACGGCCAGCCGCTTGAGCTCGCTGACGATCGCGGCCTGCGTGTACTGGGCGATCATGTGGCCGGAGTCGACACCGGGGTCGTCGGCCAGGAACGGCGGCAGGCCGTGCGACCGGTTCACGTCCAGCATCCGGTCGGTGCGGCGCTCGGCGATGCTCGCCACGTCGGCCACCGGGATGGCCAGGAAGTCCAGCACGTAGGCGATCGGCGCGCCGTGGAAGTTGCCGTTGGACTCGACCCGGCCGTCGGCCAGCACCACCGGGTTGTCCACGGCGGCGGCCAGTTCGCGGTCGGCGACCGTCTCGGCGTAGGCCACGGTGTCCCGCGCCGCCCCGTGCACCTGCGGCGAGCAGCGCAGCGAGTACGCGTCCTGGACCCGCGTGCAGTCCGGGCCGCGGTGGCTCGCCATGATCTCGGAGCCGGCCAGCAGGTCAACCATCCGGCGGGCGCTGTGGCCCTGGCCGGGGTGCGGGCGCAGCGCCTGCAGGTCGGCGGCGAAGACCCGGTCGGTGCCCAGCAGGGCCTCCACGCTCATCGCCGCGGTCAGGTCCGCCACGTCCAGCAGGTAGCGCAGGTCGCGCAGCGCCAGCACGAGCATCCCCAGCATCCCGTCGGTGCCGTTGATGAGCGCCAGGCCCTCCTTCTCGGCCAGCCGCACCGGCTCGATGCCGGCCCGGCGCAGCGCGTCGGCGGCCGGGACCAGCGCGCCGTCGGCGTCCCGGACCTGGCCCTCGCCGGTCAGCGCGAGCGCGGCGGCCGACAGCGGCGCCAGGTCGCCCGAGCAGCCCAGCGAGCCGTACTCGTGGACGACCGGCGTGATGCCCGCGTTCAGCATGGCCGCCATCGCCTCGGCGGTGCCCAGCCGCACCCCGGTGTGCCCGCTGGCCAGCGTCTTGAGCCGGAGCAGGACCAGGGCGCGGACCACCTCGCGCTCCACCTCGGGGCCGGAGCCGGCGGCGTGCGAGCGGACCAGCGACTGCTGGAGCGCCGCCCGGCGGTCCGGCGGGATGTGCCGGACGGCCAGCGCGCCGAAGCCCGTGGACACGCCGTAGGTGGGTGTCTCGGCCGTGGCCAGGCGTTCGATGTGGGCGCGGGCGGCCGTGACCGCCTCGCGCGCCGCCTCCGTGATCTCCACGGGCGCGTCGTCGCGGGCGACGGCGTGGACGTCCTCGCGGGTCAGCGATTTCGGACCCAGCTGCACGGGTTGCTGCATGTGCACATCACAACCCGTGCGCCGGGTCCGCACGACCCGAGACCCCCGGAGAGCGTCTGGCATCCCAGACTCCGCCGGGCCCTGGTTCAGGAGGCCCAGTCGAACCGCGGGCCGGGGTCGAACCGGACGTGGTCGAGGGCCGCGGGCGACTGCTCGGCTCGGCGGGCCACGCCGAGCGGATCGGACACGTCGTCGGGCACGACCGACAGCACCGGCTCCGGGCTCACCTGCCAGAACAGCACGTCCTCGTCGTCGACGTACGCGGCCGCGCCGCCCACGTCGGTCCGCTGCTCCGGCCGGGCGGCGGCGAGCAGGGCGGCCTGGCGCCCGGCATCGGCGACGGGCACCCGCAGCGTGATCCGCGGCCCGCCCCTCTGCCGCACGTCGCCCATTCCCGGGCGTCCTCCACAACGTCGGCAACGGGGTGACCTGGGCGGTCGCGAACTCCTCGGAGCCGGTCGTCACACCCCTCCAGTGCGCGGCCGGCCCGGTTTGTTGACAATGGCCCGGTGGGATCCAGCAGCGACGTGCCGGCGTTGCGCCGAGGGCTGGCCGTGCTGCGCCTGCTGGCCGGTCGTCCCGGACCGCTGTCCGCCGCGGCGGTGGCGCGGGAGCTGGACCTGCCCCGGTCCACCACCTACCACCTGCTGGCCGAGCTGGCCGAGGCCGGGTTCGCCACCCACTTCCCCGAGGAGCGCCGGTACGGGCTGGGCGTGGCGGCGTTCGAACTCGGTTCGGCCTACCTGCGCCACGACCCGCTGGAACGCCTCGCGCGGCCGTTGCTGCGCCGGCTGGTCGACGGCGTCGGCCGGACCGCGCACCTGGGCGTGCTGCACGGCGCGGAGGCGCTCTACCTGCTGCGCGAGCAGCCCCGGCGGCCGTCCACGATCGTGTCGGACGTGGGCGTGCGGCTGCCGTCGCACCTCACCGCGTCCGGCCGCGCGATGCTGGCCCACCTGCCCGACGCCCAGGTGCGGGCGCTGTTCCCGAGCGTGGCGTCGTTCGTCGACCGCACCGGGCGCGGCCCGGCCAACCTCCCCGCGCTGCGCCGCCTGCTGACCGCGGAACGCCGTCGCGGGTGGGCGGTGGAGGACGGCTACGTGACGGCCGGCTTCGCGTCGGTCGCCGCCCCGGTCTTCGACCACGGCGAACGCCCGATCGCCGCGATCACCGTCACCTTCCGGCACGTCTGCGACCAGGAGTGCGGCGAGACCTGGCCGGACCTGGCCACCGAGACCCGCCGCACCGCCGACGCCCTGACCGACCGCATCGGCGGCCACCGCGCCGACCAGGAGGAGAAACCGGGCTGACCCGGGTGCGCGGCGGGCCGGCGCGGTCGGACCCCACCCCACGATGCCGACGTGATCGACTCCGACGCCCAGACCGCCGACGGCTCCTGGCGGTCCACCGGCACGGGCGACCGAACGAAACCGCCGGCCCACCCCGTGAGGCGGACCGGCGGTTTGACGCGTGCGGTTAGAGCTTGACGTTCTTGAGGAAGTCCGCGGCCACGTTCGCCACGGTCTCCTTGTCGATGTCGACCCGCTTGACCAACTCGGCCAGGTTGACCGTGGTCAGCGC
This sequence comes from Saccharothrix espanaensis DSM 44229, assembly GCF_000328705.1. NCBI lineage: Bacteria > Bacillati > Actinomycetota > Actinomycetes > Pseudonocardiales > Pseudonocardiaceae > Saccharothrix > Saccharothrix espanaensis. The sequence continues at coordinate 8,343,658 of NC_019673.1, forward strand.
GGCGGACACCTTGTTGAGCGCGTCCTTGCCCGCCTGGTTGACCGCGTCGGACCGCAGCAGCGGGATGATGTTCTGCGCCGGGTACATGTTCTTCGGGTCCTTCAGCTCCACGAACGAGTTCGCCTTGATGTCGGCGGACGTCGTGTACAGGTTCGCGACCTGCGCGGTGCCGTTCTTCAGCGCGTCCACGGTGATCGGGCCGCCGGCGTCGGTGGTCTTGATCTCCTTGAACGTGACTCCGTAGAGCTCCTTGACCTTGTCCTTCCAGCGCTGGCCCCACTCGCCCGCCGCGCCCAGGACGTACTTGCCGTCACCGAGGTCCGCGATCGAGGCCACGCCGGAGTCCGCGGTCTCCTTGGTGACCACCAGGACGTCCTTGTCCTCGGCGTCGGACTTGAACAGCACCTCCAGGCCGGCCGGGGTCTTGTCCTTGAGCGCCTTGTAGACCTCGTCGGACGCCGTCGTGGTGTTGGTCTTGTCGAAGTAGTTCAGCAGGTTGCCGGTGTACTCCGGCACCACGCCGAGCGACTTGTCCTGCAACGCCTTCACCACGAGTTCCCGGGCACCGATGCCGGACTTCACCGACACCTGCGCGCCGGTCGCCTTGAGCGCCCCCGCGTAGATCTCGGCCAGGATCTTGTTCTCGGTGAAGTCGGCCGAACCGACCACGACCTCACCCGAGGCGGACTGCTGGTTGCTCCCGCTCAGGTCCTCTTTGGACCCGCACGCGGAGACGACCAACGCTGCCGCCGCGACGATGACGGTCAACGTGCGCTTCATGCCGTTCTCCCTCTCCCACTTCACCGGTCTCCACCGACCTCGACCACGTCGGTCGCCTTGGCGCGCCGACGGGGTCGGGCGGTCAGCCGCAAACCCCTGGGTATGACGAGCTTCCCGGCGAACGCCAGCACGACGTCCACCACCACCGCCAGCAGCGCGATCAGGATCGCGCCGCCGATGAACTGCCCGTAGTCGAGCACCCGCAGCCCGTCGATCAGCGGCCGGCCCAGCGACTCGATGCCGACGTACGCGGCGACCGACGCCGTCGCCACGACCTGCAGGACCGCGTTGCGCAGACCGCCGACCAGCAGCGGCAGCGCGTTGGGCAGCTCCACCTTCCACAGCCGCTGCGAGCCGGTCATCCCCATGCCGCGCGCGGCGTCCACGACCCCGGCGTCCACGCTCTGGATGCCGGAGTACGTGCCGGCCAGGATCGGCGGCACGGCCAGCACGACCAGGCCGATCAGCACACCGACCTGGCCGACCCCGACCACCAGGTACAGGAACGTCACCAGGCCGAGCGTGGGCAGCGCGCGCAACGCGTTGCTGCCGCCCACCACCAGCACGCCGCCGCGCCCGGTGTGCCCGACGAACAGGCCGAGCGGCACCGCGATGGCCGCCGCGCCGAGCACCGCGCCCAGGCAGTACAACAGGTGCACGCCGATCCGCGTCGGGATCGAGGTCGGCCCCGACCAGTTCGCCGGGTCGGTCAGCCAGCCGAGGGCTTCCGCGAAGATCATGGCCGACCTGCCCTGGTCCACGGCGTCAAGGCGTTGCGCAGGGCCAGCAGCACCAGGTCCACGACCAGCGCCAGCACCAGCGTCAGCACGATGCCGACGATGATCGGCGCCAGGTAGCGCTGCCGGAAGCCGTCGGTGAACAGCGTGCCCAGGCCGCCGCTGCCGATCAGCGCGCCGACGCTGACCAGGCTGATGTTGCTCACCGACCCGACCCGCACCCCGGCCGCGAGCACCGGCACCGACAGCGGCAGTTCCACGGTGAGGAACCGCCGCCACGGCCGGAAGCCCATCGCGGTCGCGGCGGCCGTCACGTGCGCGGGCACCGCGTTGAGCGCCTCCACGACGGGGCGCACCAGCAGCGCGGTGGTGTAGATGGTCAGCGCGATCACCACGTTGAGCGGGTCGAGCACCTGGGTGCCGATCACCGCCGGGATGATCGCGAACAGCGCCAGCGACGGCACCGTGTAGATCGCGTTGGACAACCCGACCAGGAACCCGTTGACCCGCCGGTACCGGTGGCACACCAGGCCCAGCCCGATCGCCAGCACCACGGAGATCACCAGCGGCAGCAGGGAGAGGTAGACGTGGTCGAGCAGCGCCGACCACAACGCGGCACGGGTGCCGGCGTCGCCGAGGTACTTGGCGATGTCACCCACGGCGGCTCTCGATCACGTCGAGCACCTGGTGCGCCTTGACCACGCCGACGAACCGCCCGTTGGCGTCGACCACGACGCCCAGGCCCGAGGGCGAGGACAGCGCGGCGTCGAGCGCGCCCCGGATCGGGCCGCCCTCGCCGTAGAGCGAGCCGCCGGGCACCACGGCGCCGTCCGGCGCGCTCCAGCCCTGCGGCCGGTTCTCGCCGTCCACCAGCAGTTCCCACCCGCCCGACGCGGCGGAGGCCTCGGCGGTGTCGGCCGCGCCGACCTCGACGCCGGAGGCGTCCACAAAGGACAGGCTGCGGTAGCCCCGGTCCTTGCCCACGAAGCCCGCCACGAAGTCGTCGGCCGGGCGGCTGAGCAGTTCGGCGGGCGGCGCGTACTGGGCCAGGATCCCGCCCTCGCGGAACACCGCCACCTTCTCGCCGATCCGCACCGCCTCGTCGATGTCGTGGGTCACGAAGACGATCGTCTTGTCCAGTTCGGCCTGCAAGCGCAGCAACTCGTCCTGGAGCCCTTCCCGGACCACCGGGTCGACCGCGCTGAACGGCTCGTCCATCAGCAGCACCGGCGGGTCGGCGGCCAGCGCCCGCGCGACGCCCACCCGCTGCTGCTGGCCGCCGGAGAGCTGCACCGGGTAGCGCCGGCCGAGCTCGGCGGGCAACCCCACCAGTTCCAGCAGTTCCGCGGCGCGCGTGCGGGCGCGTGACTTCGCCCACCCGGACAGCAGCGGCACGGTGGCCACGTTGTCCAGCACCGTCCGGTGCGGGAACAGGCCCGCCTGCTGGATGACGTACCCGATGCCCAGCCGCAGCTTCGGCGGGTCCACGGTCAGCACGTCCCGGCCGTCCACCAGGACCGTGCCCGAGGTCGGGTCGATCATCCGGTTCACCATGCGCAGCGACGTCGTCTTGCCGCAGCCGGACGGACCGACGAAGACCGTGATCGTGCCCGCCTCGACCACCAGGTCCAAGCCGTTCACCGCGATCGTCCCGTCGTCGAACCGCTTGGTCACGCCGCGGAACTCGATCACCGCGTGGTCCTCCCCGTCGGTGGCGCCAGGCCCGGTCGATTGAGGCGTCGAACGACACTAGCCCGTTCGCCCGACCGTGGCACGGCGTTCCAGGATTCGGTCAGTAGGCTGCTCCGGTTGTGGCCACCGAACTAGTCCGCGCGCTGCTGGTCTCCCACGGCGTGCACGCCCGCAAACTGCGGCGCGTGCTGACACTGCTGGGTGACGACTGGCACACACTGGCCGATCTGGTCCGGGTGCCCGCCGTGCCCCGGCGCACCGTGCAAGACCTGCTGAAGGCGTTGGACGTCGACGTGGAGACCGACGGCGACCGGTTCCGCATCGCCCCCGGGCGGGTGGCGGCCTACGCGGAGTTCACCGTCGAGCCCGAACCGGTCGACCCGCTGGTGTCGCGGCACGGCGCGCTGCTCGGCGCGGTGCTGGCCGACATCGCTTCGGTGCCGCCGCCGCTGGCCGCGCTGGACCACGTGCAGGCGACCGCCGAGACCGCGCTCAAGCGCGCGCTGTGGCTGGACTCCCAGTACGACCTGGCGGGCCGGACCCTGCTGTGCCTGGGCGACCACGACCTGACCTCGCTCGCGGTGTGCGCGGTGAACCCGGACGTCTCGGTGGTCGTGGTCGATGTGGACGATCGACTCCTGGCCTACCTCGACGAGCGCTCCGGCGGCCGGGTGCGGACGCTGCACGCGGACTTCCGGTTCGGCCTGCCGCCCACCCTGCTCGAGTCGGCGGACCTGGTGTTCAGCGACCCGCCCTACACCCAGGAGGGGATGGCGCTGTTCGCCGGCCGGGCCGTCGAGTGCCTGGCCGACCTCGGTGCGGGGCGGGTGCTGCTGGCCTACGGGTTCAGCGACCGCACGCCAGCGCTCGGGTTGAAGGTGCAGCAGGAACTCCTGCGGCTGGGCCTGGTGTTCGAGGCGGTCCTGCCCGCGTTCCACCGGTTCGACGGCGCGCAGGCGATCGGCAGCGCCGCCGACCTGTACGTGTGCCGCCCCACGTCACGGCGCCCGGTCGCGGCCGCCAAGACCACGATCTACACCCACGGCCCGCAGTCCGTGGAGGCCGAGGGGCCGGGCTCGAAGGCGTTGCAGGCGCTGGTGGACCTCGCGCCGCGGCCGGAGTCCTCGCCGCCGCCCAAGCCGCGCGCGCCCGGCTGGGCCGACCCGATCGGCAGGGGCGCGGCGTCGCTGGCGGTCGACCTGTCTGGCGACCCCGGACCGTGGCTGCTGCGCACGCTGCTGGCGTGCTCGCCCGGCCGGATGGCCGCGCTGGTGCCCAACAACCACCCGAACGTGTCGTCGGCGGCCGGCCAGCAGGAGCTGACGTCCCTCGTGGACACCCGGTTCGCGCTGCGCTTCATGCGCTCCACGCCGGACGGCAAGCACTGCGTCGTGGTGGCGGACCAGGTCCTCGCGGGCACCCTCGACCCCGGCGGCCTGGTCGTGCGCGAGGTGCTGATGCGGGCGCACGGCAAGCTCGGCAACGTATGGCGGGAGGCGCTCACCACCGTGCTGCGGATCACCAAGCGCGAGGCGCGGGACCTGATCGGCGAGCACGACGACCTGGAGGAGCGGCTGATCGACCTGCCGCGGCACCGGATCGCCGCGCTGCTCCCGCTGATCCGGGCGTCGGCGGGGTAGTCGGCGGGGTAGTCGGCGGGCAGTTCGGCGAAACCCGCTCGGTGTCGGCGCGGCGGCGGTAGCTTCCGTTCCGACTCGGTCCGGGGAGGGGCAAGACGTGAATCAGCCATGGCCACCAGGTCAGCCGTACGGTCAGCAGCAGCCCGACCAGCCGTACGGCCAACCGAACCAGCCGTACCAGGGCGCGCCCGGCCGGCCGTACCCCGGCCAACCCCAGCCCGGTCCGCAACAACCCGGTCAGCTCCAACCCGGCCAGCCCCAACCCGGCCAGCCGTACCCGGGCCAGGCCGCGCCGGGGCAGCCGTACGGCGGGCCCGGCTACGGCCGGCCGGACAAGCCGGGCGGCGGGGCGGCCGTGCTGGCGGGCCTGCTGTTCCTGCCCGCCGTGATCTACACGCTGATCGCGGCGTTCACCTCGTGGGACGGCCGGCCGGACTCGCTGCACCTGTTCATCTCGGTGCTGGGCATGGCGTTCGCCCACGACGTCACCGGCAACGTCGACTTCGCGATCACGGTGTCGATGATCGTCGCGCCGATCGTCCTCGTGCTCGCGCTGCTGCTGGTGTTCCGGGTGCCGGCCGTGCGCTGGGCGCTGACGGTCCTCGGCGCGCTGTGCGCCATCTACTACGTCTACGCGGTGATCAAGCTGCTCACCACGACCGGCGGCGGGGAGTTCGTGATCCTGCCGGTCGTGGCGCTGCTGCTGTGGCTGGTGCCGACCTTCGTCGCCGCGCTGCCCCCGGTCGGCCGGGCGACCAGGCGCACTGCGCCGCAACCGTTCCAGCAGCAGCCGCCGTACCAGCAACAGCAGTGGCGGTGAGCTAGCCGGCCTTGGGGATGTGCAACGGGCCGAGCGCGAGCACGGCCCGGAACTCCCTGGGCGGCACCGGCCGGGAGAACAGCCAGCCCTGGTAGGCGTCGACGCCGACACCGCGCAGCACGTGGAACTGGGTCGCCGTCTCGACGCCCTCCGCCACGCACTTGCGGCCCATCGCCCGCGCCATGTCCACGACCGCCCGCGCCACCGCGAAGTCCGACGAGTCGTTGCCCACGCCGGAGACGAACCGCCGGTCCACCTTGATGATCTGGGCGGGCAGGTCCTTCAACCGGGCCAGCGACGAGTAGCCGGTGCCGAAGTCGTCCACCGCGAACCGGATGCCGCGCGCCACCAGCTCGTCCATCGACTGCCGGACCCGCGACGGCAGGTCCACCAGCGCGGTCTCCACCAGCTCCAGCACCACCCGGTCCCACGGGATGCCGGCCTCGGCGATGGTGTTGGCGACGATGTCCACGAACTCCGGGTCGCCCGGCACCAGACCGGCCAGGTTCACCGCGACCGACACCGGCTTGCCGTTGGGCTCCGGCCAGGTCGAGGCCTCCTTCAAGGCCGTGCGCAGCACCCACCGGTCCAGCTCGCGCAACAGGTCGCCCTGCTCGGCCACCGGCAGGAAGATGTCCGGCGGCAGCAGACCCCGGTCCGGGTGCGGCCAGCGCACCAGCGCCTCGGCCGTCTGCACCGCGCCGTCCACCCCCACCACGGGCTGGAAGTGCAGCGCCAGGCCGTCGTTCGCCAGCGCGTCGCGCAGCTGGCCCTCCAGGTGCACCTGCCGGTCGGCCGAGGCGATCAACGCCGCCGACGCCAGCGACACCCGCCCCGCGCCCGCCCGCTTCGCCTCGAACATCGCCGCGTCGGCGAAGCGCAACAGGTCGTTGCCGGTCGCGCGGGACCCGTTGGGCACCGCCGCGCCGATCGACGCCGACACCCGGACCAGCTGGCCGTGCACCGGCACGGCCGTGCGCAACAGCCCGGCGACCTTGGTCGCCAACGCGTCCACACCGCCGACCAGGTCGATGTTCTCGCAGATGATCACGTACTCGTCACCGGACAGCCGCGCCGCCGTGCAGCCCTCGGGCAGGCCGCCCTCCAGCCGCCGGGCCAACGCCACCAGCAACTCGTCACCCGCGTCGTGGCCCAGCGAGTCGTTGACCCGCTTGAAGTTGTCGATGTCGCAGAACAGCACCGCCACCCGCGAGCGGTTCTCGGCCGCCAGCAGCGTCGCCAGCAACTCCTTGACCAGCGCCCGGTTCGGCAGCCCGGTCAGCTCGTCGTGGGTGGCCTGGTGGCGCAGCGCCTCGGACGCCCGGCGGCGCTCGGTGATGTCCTGGAACACGGTCAGCCAGAACCGGCGGCCGTCGTCCTGCACGGACAGCGCGATGTGCAGCTCGCAGTAGACCCGCTCGCCGTCCGGGCGCACCAGGATCCGCTGCGGGATCTTGTGCACGCGGTCCGCGCCGTTCTGGGTCATCCGGCTCACCGAGTGGAGCCGGTTCTCCTTGTCCTCCGGGTGGGTGAGCTGCTCGGCGGTCATCCCGCGCAGCTGCTCCAGGTCGATGCCGAGCAGGTCGCACAGGGCGTCGTTGGCGTCCACCAGGCGCTCGGCCTCGTCGAACAGGCCGATGCCGACCGGCGTCAGCGACACCAGGTCGGCGAAGCGCTGGCTGGACCGCTTCATCCGGGTCTCGGCGGCGCGCTGCTCGGTCACGTCCTGCGCGGTGCCCACCGCGAGCGGGCGGCCGTCCGGGCCCCGCACGACCACGCCGTGGCTGCGGAACACCCGCAGCTTGCCGTCCCGGCGCACGATCCGGTGCTCGAACTGGACCGGGACCTCGTCGGTGGCCAGCTGCTGCCACAGCTCGTCGACCCAGCCCCGGTCCTCGGGGTGCACCAGGTCGAGGTAGGTCTGGTAGCGGGTGCGCTCGTCGCGCGGCACGCCGAACAGGTCGGCCAGCATGTCCGACCAGACCACGTCGCCGGTCGTGAAGTCCCACTCCCACACGCCCAGCTGCGCCGCCCGCTGCGCGTCGGCCAGCCGCCGCCGGTCGTCGCGCAGCTGGAGCTCCAGCGCGCGGGCCTCGGTGACGTCCTGGATGGTGCCGTGGAAGCGGTGCAGCTTGCCGCGCTCGAACTCGGGGCGCACCCGGCAGATGTAGACCCGCTCGCCGGACTCGCTGCGCACCTCCGCCTCGAAGGTCTCCTCGTCCTGGGCGTTGACCAGCTTCCGGCGCAGTTCCTCCAGCGCGGGCCGGTCGTCCGGGTGCACGCCGGAGAGCAGGTCGTCCTCCGGCGCGATGCCCAGGTCGGCGTACATCTCCAGCAGCACCTCGCTGCGGTGCACGGCCTTGGTCGGCACCTCGTAGCTCCAGCTGCCGATGCGCGCGATGCGCTGCGCCTCCAGCAGCCGGGCGCGCTCGGTCTCCAGGGCGCGGTCGGAGCGCCACTGCGCGGAGATGTCACGGATGTAGCCGGTGATGAACTGGGTCCGGCCGTCGGCTCTGAGCTTCGCCTCGGCGACGCCGCGGATCCAGCGCAGCTCGCCGTCGGGCAGGATGATCCGGTAGACGATGTCGATCGGGCTGCCGTCCAGCGCCCGGTTCGCCCAGTAGCTGGCCACCATGTCGTGGTCGTCGGGGTGGACCAGGTCCAGCACGGCCTGCGCGCCGGGCACCACCTCGCCGGGCCGCACGCCCATCATCTCGTAGTGCGACTCGGACCAGACCGTGACGCCGGTGGTCGGGTCGTACTCCCACGAACCGATCTGGGCGACCCGCTGCACGGTGCGCAGCCGGCGCTGCTCGTCGCGCAGGTCGTCGGCCGCCTTGGCCAAGTCGGAGACGTCCACCAGGAGCACCGCGTGCAGCCCGGTGCCGGGCACCTGGTTGCGCACCACCCGGACCGGGAGCAGTCCGCCGTCCGCCTGGCGCAGCCGCAGATCCGCGGGCTCGCCGACGAGCAGGTCGCCTAACGCGCGGCCGACCAGGTCATCGGAGGAATGCGCTTTCGCGAGCTGCGCGACAGCGGAGTTCGCGCGCATCACAACGCCCTTGAGGTCGCACAGGAGCGAGGGCGCCTCGGGAAGCGGGACGCCGTCGAGCGCGATGGGCGGCCCCGCAGGTCGTGCGGGGTCGAGCACCACTGGAGCGCGTCCAACCCGCTTGGGCACGGTCCCACCTTCCCGTGTCTACGGCAGGGATGAACCGGCCCGACCGCACCCGTCTACGCGTCCCTCTGCACGGGCAATATTCACCCGAGGAGGGGGACCGTATCGCTTCGGGGCGTCATCGCCCACCCCTCTTCGGGCTAACGAAACAACTCGTTCGTGGTTTCGGTGGTCCGATGAGCCGAATGGACGGATGCGGCCGGAGGTCTCCCAACTCCGACTGGAGGTCAGGCTACTCCGTCCTGCCGAGCTGCCAAGGCCACGGCGGCGGCGACTTCGGGCCCGACCCGGGGGTCCAGCGCGCTGGGCACGATCCGGTCGGCGGCGAGGTCGTCCGAGGCGACCGCGGCGATGGCGTCGGCCGCCGCGAGCTTCATGTTCTCGGTGATCCGGCGCGCGCCGGCGTCCAGCGCGCCGCGGAAGATGCCGGGGAACGCGAGCACGTTGTTGATCTGGTTGGGGAAGTCGCTGCGCCCGGTGGCCACGATCGCCGCGTGCCGGCCCGCCACCTCCGGGTGCACCTCGGGGTCCGGGTTGGACAGCGCGAACACGATGGAGTCGCCGGACATGCTCTCGATCAGCTCCTCCCCCACCTTCGAGGAGGAGACGCCGACGAACACGTCCGCGCCCTTGAGCGCGTCGGCGATCCCGCCGCGCAGCCCGCTGCCGTTGGTGACCTCGGCGAGCGCCGCCTTCACCGGGTTGAGCCCGTCCCGGCCCGCGTGCACGATGCCCCGCGAGTCGACCACGGTGACCTCGCCGATGCCCGCCGCCAGCAGGATCTTCGCGCACGCGACACCCGCCGCGCCGGCACCGGAGATGACCACGCGCTGGCTCGCGATGTCCTTGTCCAGCACCGCGTTCGCCCCGCGCAGCGCGGCCAGCACCACGACCGCCGTGCCGTGCTGGTCGTCGTGCATGACCGGCACGTCGAGGGCCTCGATCAGCCGCGCCTCCAGCTCGAAGCAGCGCGGCGCGGCGACGTCCTCCAGGTTGACCGCGCCGAACGACGGGCGCAGCCGGACCAGCGTCTCCACGATCTCGTCCACGTCGGTGGTGTTGAGCACGAGCGGGATCGAGTCCAGCCCGCCGAAGGTCTTGAACAGTGCGGCCTTGCCCTCCATGACCGGCAGCGACGCGCTCGCGCCGATGTCGCCCAGGCCCAGCACCGCGGTCCCGTCGCTGACCACGGCCACCAGGCGGTGCGCCCAGGTGTACTTGGCGGCCAGCGAGGCGTCCTCGGCGATCGCGCGGCTGACCCGCGCCACCCCCGGCGTGTAGGCGATGGCCAGGGCGCGGGGGTCGGCCAGCGAGGCGGTCGCGCCGATGGCGAGCTTGCCGCCCTCGTGCGCGCGGAAGATCTCTTCGTCGGTCAACTCGGAGGTGATGGGCTGGTCGTTCAGAGCGGTCACTGGGGAGTCCTCCTGCGGTGCGCGAGTCGTTCGGCGCACCGGGACCGGCGTTGTCACGCGGATCGACGGGGCCTGTCAGCGGGTGCGACCGCACGATCGGCGCGGCGCCCCTGGGGCGGTGTGCGGGCAAGCATGACAGCGTCGGGCAGTGGTGTCTGCGGTGGGGATCACATTCTTTCCGCAGGTCAGAGCGGGTTTCCCAGAACGTACGTCCGGTTTTCTGCACCGACCGGTCGGTTTTCGCAGGCAGGATCGGTCAAGAGCGGGCCCCGACATAGGGTGTGCGCCATGAAGGCACGCGAGCTGAAGATTCCCGGCGCGTTCGAGTTCATCCCCTCGGTGTTCCCCGACGACCGGGGGCTGTTCGTGGCGCCGTTCCAGGAGGAGGTGTTCACCGAGGCGGTGGGGCACGGGCTACTGGTCGCCCAGACCAACCACAGCGTGTCCAGACGCGGGGTGATCCGCGGCCTGCACTACGCGGACGTGCCACCCGGCCAGGCCAAGTACGTGCACTGCCCGCGCGGGCGGCTGCTGGACGTCATGGTGGACATCCGGGTCGGCTCGCCGACGTTCGGCGTGTGGGACGCGGTGGAGCTCTCCGAGCAGGCGTTCAACTCGGTGTACGTGCCCGAGGGCGTCGGCCACGCGCTGATGGCGCTGGAGGACGACTCGGTCACGTCGTACCTGTGCACCGAGGGCTACAACCCGAAGGCCGAACGCGGCCTCAGCCCGCTGGGGCTGGGCCTGCCGTGGCCGGCGGACGTGGAGCCGGTGCTGTCGCCGAAGGACGCCGAGGCCCCGACCCTGGCCGAGGCCCAGGCCGCCGGCACGCTGCCGTCGTACGAGGTGTGCACGGCCTGGTACCGGAAAGCCGCCCAAAAGGTAGACACCCAGAAGGAAGACGCCCAGAAGTAGGAACGCTCAGCCGGCCGTGCGCCGCCGGCGGAGCGGACGCGGGCGCGGCCAGAGGCGGAACCGGATCACCCCGAGCACCTCCGCCGCGCCCAGCGTGCGCGAGTCCGTGGAGGCGAACGGGTTGTCCCCCTCGACGTGCCACCCGCCGTCGACCGGCCGGATCGCCCGCTTGACCGACAGCTGCCCCGGCCGGGCCGCCCACCGGACCAGCACCAGGTCGTCCGGGCGGGGCGGGCGTGATCGTCGCAGCAGCACGACGTCCCCGGTCCGCAACGTGGGGACCATCGACGGCCCGACCACCCGAACCAGCGGCAACGGGTTGTGCGCCGGCGGTGCCAACGATCACCTCCACCTGCCCGCGAGAGGGCTCCGGAGTAGGGTTCCACCCTGTCGGAGCATCCACTGTCAGGGAGGAACAATGCGACTTCTGTCGCACATTCTCCGCCGCCCGCTACTGGAGGCCACCGCGCACTGCGACCTCCCGTGCGGTGTCTACGATCCGGCGCAGGCCCGGATCGAGGCGGAGTCGATCAAGGCGGTCCAGGAGAAGTACCAGGCCAACGAGGACCCCGAGTTCCGCCAGCGCGCCGTCCTGATCAAGGAACAGCGCAGCGAACTCGTGAAGCACCACCTGTGGGTGCTGTGGACCGACTACTTCAAGCCCCCGCACTTCGAGAAGTACCCGGAACTCCACGACCTCTTCAACCGCGCCACCAAGGCCGCCGGCGCGTCCGGCACGAAGGGCTCGATGGACCCGGCGAAGGGCCAGGAGCTGCTCGACCTGATCGCCCAGATCGACAAGATTTTTTGGGAGACGAAGGCTGCGGCCTGACGACCTGCGATAACACGGCGCTGACCAGCGGATACTCCTCCGTCTGGTCAGCGTCGTTCTTCGTCCTCGGCCGCTGTCGAGCGTCCTCTGACGGCCCCACGACGGCCCAAGTCAGTCCATTTTGGACAGTCTCCTTTGCCAGCTCGTCATCATAGCGACGACGCGGACCCACTGACCGGAACCCATGGAAAGAAAGGACCCCGAATGCCGGATTCCCCGTCAGACTTCGAGGTCGGCGCTACGATCAACCAGCAGCCTCGTCCTCGAATTCTCATATACGGGTTCGGAAATTCAGAAGGTGAAAACAACGACGAACCGCTACCAGAATTCATCCGTCCCATTTTCACCCTTGCACCAACAGTTGTCCGTGTAACCAGCCTCTCACAAGTCAGAACGACCGAATGGGATGTCCTCGTAACCGACCAGCCACTCTTCCATAAAATCAGCAACGGATTCGGATCCACGACATACAAGCCGATCTCGCCGCACCTATGCGTTCTTTACATCACGAACACTTTTAGCGATCAGGATACGATCGAGCAACGACCTGATTGGCGACAAAAAATTCTCTTCCGTCAAGGTCACGTTTCTCAGGAATTTACCAGGATTCGGAACCTACCAGCACCCATTGCGGAACTGGTACATGAGCAACTTGAACCGGTATTCAAGCGACGAGTATCCCATCAGAAATTTGAGGCTGCTCAGAGCATCTGGGCATCCGGGCCCGACTTCACGTCGCCTTCGAGATCGCGAAAAGAGTACCACGAGGTCGTCATTCAACCATTTTCTATCACGCCATCCGGAGCGATTCTTGCTGGACGATACGCTCGCAGCGAATCGTCGGAGACATGGCTACTCCCCTCCGACACCCCAGATCTCTCTCAGTGGTTCAGTGCGGCTCTTACCGAATGGCAAAAGTTGGCGCCAGAGAGATTCCCCGCCCTTCCAGACTGGACGACTAGGCAAGAATGGTCGACAGCAGCGGAGCGATATCTGCGAAAACAGGTCGATGACCTCAAACTTAGACGCGCATCCATTCTTCGTCAATTAGAAGCAGAGGAAGGTCAGCTGAAGAAATCTCTACTAGCGGCAAAGGAGGCCGCAGATGCGTACGAACGTGCACTCCTTACAGAACAAGATGACCCCCTGAAGAGGGCCGTAGCGAAAGCACTTTCCGACCTTGGTTTCGCTGTCACGGACTCCGACGCCACCGCAGCGTCCGATGACCACCTGGAAGATCTCCAGGTACGCGACTCCAGGGATCCGAACTGGATTGCCTTGGTCGAGGTTAAAGGCTATGGACGCGGAGCAAAAACAGAAGCCCTGACACAGTTTATTCGGTTTACGACCCGCTTCATGCACGCTCAGAAAAGAACTCCAGATGCTTTGTGGTATATTGTCAACCAATTCAGAGGAAAGGATCCATCAGCCCGACAGCAAGCTCTCCACGGGAAGGCCGTGGACGTCGCTGCATTTGGTTCCGGCGGAGGGCTTGTGATCGACACGGTCGAACTATTCCGACTGGTTATTTCAGTCCAGGAAGGGGTCATCTCTCGCGATCAAGCGCGGGAAGCCCTGCGCAAGGCCACCGGTCGATTCCTAACAGGATTTCCTGCTCCAGAAGACCGACCTTGAACAGACCAATGATTTAGCGCGACACCGCCAGAAATGTTGTGCAGTCAACGAGGAAGCCTTCCCAAGATCCACCTACCGCCCCTAGTTGGCTCGACAAAGATCCAAAGCACGATTCCGAACTCTTAAGCAAACTTATCAAACAGTCGAAAAGAGCACGCCTCCATGACCCAGGACAACCCTCAAGAGAACTCCTCGGAAGACAACGAAGAGCAGGCAGAGCAAGAACTGAAACGTATTGAGATGCGGGTCGCCTGGCGAAAGTCTCCCGAATATCGACGCCTGTCGAAACAAACAGCGGTGCTGGTCATAGCCATCATCCTCTTACCCTTGGCCCTTCTTTTTATCACCTGGCCCTCGGAGCTTAGCCCCGGTGAAACCCGAGGGTCCGGAAGCCTCAAAGCAGCAGAAGCGTTGTCTTTTGCTGGCGCAACCCTATTGGCATTGGTCTGCTTCGGTGGATATGCCGCATTTTATCTACGACTATCGAGCCGTCGCAGCTTCTCCGACGCACAAAGAGTCGCAGAGGCCCGCCGCCGACTGCACGAGGCCGAAGACGTTGCGGAAGCGAGTGAAGAACTTGAACTAAGCGCACTATGGCGCGCAACACAAAAACGCCTAGACTACTACCATGAAATCGCGACAACTCAAGCAGAGAAGAGCTTCCGCCATAGCCAATGGGCAATCATCGGAGGGTTCGCTGTCCTTATTCTCTCCGTAGTGATTGCCGCGTTCTCCAGATCGATTGGTGGCGCTATTGCCGCTGGCGCGATTGGTACGGCAGGAGCGGGCTTGGCAGGCTATCTCGGAAAAACATTTCTTCGCACTCAAGAAAAGACATCCAACCAACTGCAGTCCTACTTCGGCCAGCCGCTCGTCTTCTCGCAATATCTGGCCGCCGAGCGCCTGCTCGACATGCTAGATGGAGAACAGAAGGCAGAATCCGTTCAGGATTTGATTCGTTCTATGGCGAGTCCCAACAGCCTCGACGAACTCCAGTCTAACGCGAAAATTGATCAACACGACAGGTAACGGCAATGGTCCCAATCAGTCATAGTTCGTCGGCAAGCCTGTGGGCTGGTCGATGCCGTCAAGGCGTCGAGCTGTCCACAGGCGCGGCAGCCGAGCGCCAAGACCACCCTGCCAAGTCGACTACCGCGCGCTCGTCCCAAGCCCTGACGCCGGAAGTGCCCTTGCCGGACAAAGAACAAATCTGTTCATGCGGTTCCCTGTGGGGGTCGCTGGCCGTGGCCTCCGGCTGTTGCGGGCAGGCTCCGGTGCCTCGCGTGTCGCGCCCGTGGGCCGCCAGGCCCACGTTGGCGCGACCGACAACACCGCCGGAGCCTGCCCGCAACAGCCTGAACAGACACGAACGGCCAGCGGCCCCCGCAGGGGGCCGCCTTGAAAGCAGAAAAGAAACTCTGAACACGGTTGCACTGGGGGCTGGGCGAGGTTCGCGGTGGCACCGGTGGTCGGGTCACCAGTTGTCGGCGTGCTCGTGTCGCTTCGTCTGAGGTACGTATGCGACTACTTCGAACAGGTCGTCGAACGAGAACGGTTTCAGCACGGTGACTGCTCCGGCGATGAACGCCGGGCCTGGCCGCATCACGCCCTCGAGGACTCGTTTGACCGAACTCCGGTTGATCCCCATGGCCTTGGCCAACCCGTAGACACTGGTGTAGCCGGCCAGGTTCGACGCTTTGCGGAAGTTCTCGTCCCTGAGACGGACGGTCATCGCCATGCGCACCCCACGACCGCGTGATCATGGCCGCCCGGGTTCATCCGCGCTTGAAAGCAGAAAAGAAACTCTGAACACGGTTGCACTGGGGGCTGGGCGAGGTTCGCGGTGGCACCGGTGGTCGGGTCACCAGTTGTCGGCGTGCTCGTGTCGCTTCGTCTGAGGTACGTATGCGACTACTTCGAACAGGTCGTCGAACGAGAACGGTTTCAGCACGGTGACTGCTCCGGCGATGAACGCCGGGCCTGGCCGCATCACGCCCTCGAGGACTCGTTTGACCGAACTCCGGTTGATCCCCATGGCCTTGGCCAACCCGTAGACACTGGTGTAGCCGGCCAGGTTCGACGCTTTGCGGAAGTTCTCGTCCCTGAGACGGACGGTCATCGCCATGCGCACCCCACGACCGCGTGATCATGGCCGCCCGGGTTCATCCGCGCTTGGGTCGACATGCCTACCGCAACTTCGCCTCGTCGCCACGACCGGCGGATGGCGCTCGTGTGATCATCGGGACGAGCCGGCAGTCCAGGCCCTCAGCGAGGTTGACGAAGTCGAGGGCGTTTTCGGTGCTGTCGGTGGTGTAGATCGACCTCCCATCGGCGAACAAGGTCAGCACATACTCGGGGGACACTTCGATAACCCACGCCGCGACCTCGCTGTCCTCGTCCACAACGGCATGGATGACCGGCGGATCCTGGATGGTCGGGCAGGTTGGTGACGTCATGCGCGGCTGCTCCCGTGTCGGCTGGTGGTGTATCCACGCTCGTGGGCCGGCGCAGGGCGATTCCATCCCGATAGCCGATAAGGTCAGTGGTAGTGCCGCTACGCGCAGATCAGCGGCGCGCCCGTGCTGATCATGACCAGACGTCCGAGTGACCTATAGAGCGCAGGCGGACGACGCACAGAGAAGCAGCGAGGTGTGCGACCTCACGCCTGGGTTCGCGGTCCCATCGTGGGCAGAAGCGCACCGGAGACGTCCAGGAAGTCACGGACGGCGGGTGACTCGCGGTGGTCGCGCAGGCGGGCGCGTAGGTCGGCAACGGCTTCGACGGACCGGGAGGACTTCACGGTCGCGGCGAGTTTGGCGGCGGCCATGCCGGCGGATGCGGCGGCTTCCAGGTCGTGGCGGTCGATCGCGGAACGGGACAGGGCGGCCTGGGCCATCGAGCCCCGGCGGGCGCGGTTCTGGCGTTCCGATTCGGCGATCGAGAGACCGGCGAAATGGGCGGCCTCGTCGGGGCGTTGGAGGTCACGGAAGGTGTGGGCGTACTCGCCGTTGAGGTATGCCGGGTCGATGAACCGTGCCCACTCGGGTTCGCTGTCGGGGTCGACATCGGCGAACGCGGTTTCGGATAGGTGGACGCTGCGGGCGGCTGCCTTGGCGTCGCCCATCGCGGCCTCTGCCCGGCCCTGCAACGCCCAGAGGTCGGCGAGGCAGGCATCGGAGTGGCCGTGAGCGAGACCGGCGCGGCCGGCCTTGGCGAGTTGGACGGCGTGGTCGGGGTTGCCGGTGAGGGTGGCCTGGTCGGACAGGCCCGCCAAGACGTGCGCGCCCAGCTCGGGGCTGCCGGCGGCCTGGGCCAGGCGCAGGGACTGGATGAGGTAGCGCTGGGCCAGAGAGTGTTCCCCGTTGTCGAACGCCATCCACCCGAGCAGGTAGAGCTGTTCCGCGGCTGCCTCGAACAGCGCGCGGCCGTTCTCGGTGGTCGGGTCGTTGCTGCGGAGCAGGGGCACGACCTGGGAGGTCAGGTAGGTGGAGAGCTGTTCGCGGGCGTGGCCACCACCGCGCATGACGTCCAGCTCTTGGAACACGCCGAACGTGCGGCGGATCGCCTCGACCTGTTCGCTGCTGATCTTTCCTCGCGTGGCTCCAGCCTCGTCCAGCGTGGCGAGCAGCCAATCACGGCTGGGGGCGACGGATGCGGCGACGCTGAACAGCGTGCCCGTGAGAAAGGTCCTGCGCTCCATGTCGTGCCTCCCAAGTTCGGCAACCACTTCCACCGTAGACGGGAGCGAAGCCGCGTACGAGAGCCCAAGCTCGGCCAGTGACTTATCATGCGTCCCTTGGGTTTCCGCATCGCGGACTTCGAACGCTCCCCCGTTGAACCACCGGAGGTGTCGGGGTACGTGGAGGGCATCGCACCATCGTTCGAGGCGTTCCAGGTCGGTGACGGGGCGGCGGACGCGCTCGATTTCGCTGATCCGGCCCTGTGTCAGGAGCAGCCAGACGGCGAGGGTGGTCTGCGGCAACGTGGGGATCTGGGCATGGCGGTACGCGCGGAAGACCTGGCCGATGCTGCGGGACTGGAACGCCTCGTGGATGGTCGGCTGGTTCCAGAACTCGGCGGGCAGGACGGGGGCTTGGAGGGCGTAGGCGGCGGTGCAGGGGCCGCACTGCGTGCCCGGGTTGTCGCTGGCCAACCAGGTGTCACATGTGCGACAACGGCGCTTGCCCGTGTTCACCAGTGCCCCCTCGTCTAGCTGCCCGTATTCGGAGTGTAACCCGGCGACTACTGCGCTGAACTGCTGTTAGTGGTGCGCCCGATATCCCGAATGGTCATCGGGGATGGGATCGACCTTGCGCGCGAGCGACTGTTGTTGTGGAAGCAGTGGCTGAGGCGCGGAGGTGGGTCGATGGGGTTCTACGTGTTGTTCCAGCCTGAGGAGGACGCGGAGGCGACGCTGGTCGAGCACGCGCAGGGGCATCCGTCGTTGGTGGTGCTGTCTGCGGGTTCGCAGATCACGGTGCAGATCGCGGGGCGCGAGGGTGGCGCGGAGATGGCCATCAACTTCGCGCGGGAGTTGGCGCGGGCGGCTGCGGCGTTCGCGGACCGGTGCCAGGCGTTGACGAAGCTCCAGCCGTTGGACTTCGAGGCGTTGGCCGCTGCGGTCGGCACTACGCCGGAAGAGGTCGACCGGGCGACGGGGCGGCACGCAGTGGACGACGAACCGCCGGCGGTGGTCGATTCGCAGTGGTTCGCCGAGACCGGGGCAGGCGGGCCTGTGCCACCGGCGGGTTCGGCCTGACTGCCTGGCAAGGGCTGGTGGCGAGTGCGGGTCGTGACGATCGATCGAGTAGGTGACTGGGGGCACGATGTCTGGCGGTGAAAGCAAGTGGACGGACGAGGACTGGCGGGACATGCGGGCCGTGGTGGAGTTGACGTTGGCGCGCATGGCGGACCTCAGCGACCGGCTTGACCGGGTTGAGGATCGGCTGAAGTGGAGCCGAAAAGTTCAGCCTCCACGGCGGAAACACGCCGGCTGAGGTCGTCCAGGGCGCTGTTGATGCGCTCGAACATCTGCCGAAGCTCATGCGGTGAGGGACTGACGTCCCCCGCATGGGCTTCTGGCTTCTTCACGATGATCGTGCCCTCGCCTTGGCGGGACATGACCAGCCCTTCACTGCGGAGGACGTCCAGCGCCTTCTGCAAGGTCATCACGGCGCGGCCGTACTTGGTTTGCAGCTCGGACAGCGAGGGGAGCTTGTCCCCCACCTGGGCTTCGTCGGACGCCACGAAGCGGCGTAGGTCGTCCGCGATCTGTTGGTATGCCGGCCTGGGGTCCGTCGCGTCGAGAGCCATACACGGACTGTAGCGGTAGAGCTAGCTGAGCTGTAAGTCACCTGATCGGCCTAGTTACCCTGCTAGCTCTAGCAGCTATGCTGGTTCTAGTAGTGGGCGGCATCGGGTCGCCTGCGCCGCAGGGAGGTTCCGAGATGGCGTTGCAGGACTTGCCGGTCATGTTGAGCGGCTACCGGCTGATGGTCACGGAGGCTCCGGCCGCCAAGATGCGCGAGGCCGAAGACGGCACCGTGACGCCGGTCGTGGACCGGATGTCGGGTGAGGTGCAGTACGTCGTCACGTTGTTCGCCAAGCCGATGCCCGTCGAGGGCCGGAAGGCGGGCAAGGGCGAGGAAATCCGCGTCAACCTGCCCGGCGACCCCGGCGAGGGGTTCGAAGAGGGCATGTACGTGGAGCTGGTCAACGCGGTCGTCAACACGTACGAGATCCCGGACCGCGTCGACCCGCGCAAGATCGCCTCGGCCGGTCTCTGGTTCAAGGCGGCCGGACTGAAGCCGGTGGCGCGCCCGGTGCGCAACGCGGCCTGACCGCCGCACCTTCGTTCGCCTTCTGACGGTTCCCTAAGCCGTTTCCTTGGGCTGCTTGATCTTTGTCAATTCCACAGTGAGTAGAGCCATGCCTGAAACAGGGCGCACTTCGTTGGTGTGCCTACGTTTTCGAGATGAGGGGAGAACGATGACGACGGGACTGTTCCCGGTTCAGGTGTCGCCGGATGGTGACGCGCGGTTCACGTTCGGCCTGGTCATCGAGGTCGCTGACGTGCTCAAGCGTCACGGGTTCCCTGACGCGAACACGCACGGCGCGGACCACGTGGCCTTGCGCCAGGCGCTGTTCCGGTTCCTCTACGACCCGGACAGGTGGTGATGATGTCAGGCGCGAACAAGCGGGCCGAACAGCGGTACGCCAACTTGGTCAACTCGATCGACATGGTGACAGAGCAGTTCGAGCCGCTGGACAAGCTCATCGCGCGGATGCGGGATAACCCGGCTCCGCCCGGCTCGTGGCGGGTTACACCGCCGGAAGACCTGATGAAGCTCCTGGACCAGGTCAAACGCAACCTGACGGCCTTGAAGGACAAGGCGGTCCAGTACGAGACCGAACTCATGACCCGTGAATGGAAGGTCTGATGTCACAACAACTGATCACGGCGCTCGACTGCCTGGACAAGGCAATGCGCCAACTTCGCCTGGCCACCCTGGACATCCCCTACCGGCGTGAGGGGTTCAAGGGCGACCACAACACGTTCGTGCGGTCGGTGGCGGTCCTGCGGACGTCGCTGTCGTACTCGCGTTCGCAGCTCGAACCGAAGCGGCGACGTTCGCGCAGGTAGCGCACAAGGAAGTCACGGCAACGGCCGATCACCTCGTCCTGGTGGTCGGCCGTTGCCGTGCTCGAACCCAAGGGGGCAAGTACATGGCTGAACTGCCTTCGGGCACGTCCCGGCGTTCGGTCGGGTGGGAGTTCCGCACCGTGCGGTGGATCGTCCGCCATCCCGGTGCGGTTGTCGGTCCCGGCGCTGCCGGGGTTTCTGTGGCTGAGCTGGGCGCGACGGCTACCGGCGGTGTCGTCGGCGGCCTGGTGCTCGGCGCGGCTGCTTGGTACCGGGGGCACCCGGACACGTTCGACGTGTGGGCCGCTCCGGTGCTGCGGGCGTGGCGGCGTCGGTGGGCCGGTGCCTACCGCAGCCGGCGATGGGTGAACTTGATGGGCTCGTGCGGGCTGACCAAGGTGCACCACAAGACCGGGGAAACGTTGGTACCGCGCGTGTTGCGAGTCCGGGCCTGGTCGCCGTCGATCGACACCGTTCGGGTGCGGCTGGTGCCCGGTCAGGCGTTGCGGGCGTTCTCGGCGGTGTTGCCGGAGTTGGCGGCGACACTCAAGGCCGAACGGGTCGCGGTCGAACAAGGCCGGCCCGGTGAGGTCGTGCTGATCGTCCAGCGGGACGAACCGTTTGACCGGGTCATTCCCGCGCCGGCCATGCCGGAGTCCTCCGACGCCGTTGACCTGCGGTCGCTGTGCCTCGGGGAGACGGAGCTGGGCGAGGAGTGGCGTGAGCCGCTGATCGGCACGCACCACCTGACAGCCGGCGCTACCGGGGCGGGCAAGAACTCGGTGGTGATGGCGAAGCTGCGGGCGGTCGCTCCGATGATCCGTGACGGCTTGGTGCGGCCGTGGGTGTGCGACCCGAAGCTGTTCGAGTTCGTGGCGCTGCGGCCGATCCTGGACGGTCGGTACGCGGACACGCCGGAGGACTGCGCGGAGTTGATCGCGCGGTTCGTGTCGAACATGGAACGCAAGCAAAAGCGGTTGCAGCGCAAGGGAAAGCGCGGCGTTCCGGTGTCGCGTGAACATCCCGTGGACTGGCTGATCCTGGATGAGGTCGGCTACCTGATGTCGTACAACTCGGAGTACGCGCACGAGATCACCAACGCGTGTGCGGTCATCTCCTCGATGGGTCGCGCGACGAATGACGTGATCGACGTCTACGTGCAGGAGCCGTCCAAGGACGTGCTCCCGGTCCGGGACCTGTTGCCGCACAGGGTGTGCCTGCGGGTCACCAGCGAGCGGCACCCGGACATGGTCCTGGGCGACGGTGCCCGTGAGCGCGGGGCGATTGCCGACGAGATCGCCGCAGACGGGACCTCGGCCGGTATCGGGTACCGGGTCGACGGCCGGTCCCGAACACCTCGGCGGGTGCGCGCGGCCTACACCAGTGACGCGGACATTGACGAACTCGTGGCGTTCGTCCAGGCCGGTCCGGCCGGTCCCGGCCTGCGCGCTGTCGCCTGAATCCCTTCTCGCACTTGGAGTCTTGCCATGTCCAACTCACTGGACCGGATCATTCGAACCTTGCGGTCGTTCATGCGTACCTCGGGCTTGCCTCGGCCGGATCGGCTGGTCATCTTCGGCCGGTCCGGTTCGGTGCACGTCGAGTTCACCTCCGGCACCGCGCCGGATCGGCTGGCCGCGCTGCTGCTGTGGGTGACCCAGCTCGACGGGCTGACCCTCACGTGGACGTTGCGGCCGGACAACACGCTCACGGTCTCGGCGACCGCCCGGAACCGCACCGGGCTGACGTTCGGCCTCACGGCCTCGGCCACGGTGTCCGACCTCGGCGGCGCGCGGACAGACAAGGCCACGGTGACCCTCGGCTCGGATCAGGAAGACTGAAACCGAGATCTCGGTTGGGACCTGGGTGGACCCGAGAGCCAAGTCCCCCATCGACGATGACGTCACAGTGGAAGTCTTCGGTACGAAGTGGCTCGCTGACCTCGACGTGGACGAAGCGTCACGCGAGGTCATGGAGATGAGGTTCCGGAAGAACATCTTTCCGCACCTCGGCGAGCGGGCCGTCACCGCCGTCAAGGCGTCGGATATCCGGTCGTGGGACAGCAGGCTCCGCAGGGCGAACCTGTCCGACCAGTACCGGCACACGTTGTTCAAGAACCTCTCGGCGCTCCTCAACGCGGCGGTTGACGACGAACTGATCCGCAAGAACCCGTGCAGCGGGAAGTCGGTCAAGATGCCCAAAGCACCGAAGAACAAAGTCGTGCCCTGGACAGAAGATCAGGTGTGGGCCGTTCAGCAAGGTCTGCCGAAGAGGTTCCGGGTACTCACGGACCTGGGGGCGGGGCTGGGGCTACGTCAAGGCGAGTGCATCGCCCTGGCCGTCGATGACCTGAACCGGGAGAGCGGTCGGGTCAGCGTGTGCCGTCAGATCAAGACCGTGCGGAGCCAGCCGGTGTTCGACCTGCCGAAGTACGACAGTGTCCGGGAGGTACCACTCCCGGAACCGGTGTTGGAAGCGATCGACCGGCACATGCGGGACTTCCCGCCCGTGGAGATCACGCTTCCGTGGGCCGTACCGGGTGGGAAGCTGGTCACCGCTCGGGTGATCGTCACGTCGATGCGCGGTCTGTCGATCCGAGCGAACGACTTCGACCGGAACTACTGGAAGCAAGCTCTCCAGGCGGCGAACATGCCACACGGTCGGTATGAGAACGGGATGCACGACCTGAGACACTTCTTCGCTTCAGTGCTCCTCGACCAGGGTGAGTCGATCAAGGCGGTTGCCGAGTGGCTGGGTCATGCGGACGCGTCGTTCACCCTTCGGACCTACACGCACCTGATGCCCAGCAGCGACCAACGAACCCGAGGTGTCATCGACGGCGTCTACTCCCGTCGCGACCAGTAGCAGGTCGGTCCCTGTACGCTCTGGTGCCAAGAGGGCTTCTGGATGGCAGGGAGGTGCGTGGAGTGGGCAAGTTTCCCGTTGCCGGACCGGGCTCCGCACCTTCTCGTCAACTCAGCCGCAGTTCTATGGGCGGAGTGGTCCTGCAAGCAGGCCGCGACGTGTACGTCTTCGTCGTGCAGTCTTCAAAAAACCTCGCAACTAGTTGATTCGGGTCTTCGCGTAACTGGAACCGAGTCCCCATCCGGGTGGACAGCCTGACACCCGCGTCCAACGTTCACCCGCGCGCTGACGATGCCGCGACGGCCCCAGCACGGCCCACGAAGATCCACAAGGCCGTTAGTGCCTGGTCAGACCATGGTTTTGGACAGATCGACAAGATCTTCTGGGAGACGAAGGCCGCGGCCTGATCGCGTCCTGACCACGGCACCGGCCGAGCGGACACCCTCCGCCCGACCGGTGCCGTGCTCGTTCTCCCGTGCCGCTCTTGTGCTCCCCTAACGGTCGGCGGCGAACGCGAGCAACTCCTCCACCGCCCCGTCGGGACCGCCGTAGGTCAGGTGGCCGATGACCAGGAGCGGCGCGTCGACCTGCGACCACGTGCGCAGCCGGTCGTGGTCGAGGCCGTACGCGGTGGCGACCCGGGCGCACCGGTCCTCGATGCCCTCCTTGCCGGCCGCGTCGACGACGTAGTCCATGGCGTCGAAGCACGGGTCGCCCACGCACGTCTTCGGGTCGATCGCGACCAGGCCGCGCGCGCCACCGTCCAGGACGTTGCCGGGGTGCAGGTCGCCGTGCAGGAGGACCTCGGTCGACGCCGTGTCGAGCAGGTGTCGGCAACGCCGCACCGCCAAGTCCCAGACCTCGCGGTCGACGTGCGCCGCGATGACGGGCTCGGCCAACCGGCGGCCGATCCGTGCGAAAGCCTCCTCCATGCGACCGCCCAACGTCCGCTCCAGCCCGACCGGCGGCGGCACGGAGTGCAGCGCCGTCATCAACCCCGCCCACTCCGCCGGAGCCGGCGCGGCCTGCACCCCCGGCACAACGGCCTCCAACAACACGGCCCCGGTCTCGGCCGCCAACACCCCGACGACCCGCCCGGACGGCGCGAGCGACCGCAACATCTCGACCTGCGAGTCCAGGAACCCCTCGTCCGGGGTCAACTTGAGCACGGCCGGGGCACCGTCAGCCGTAGTGCACCGAACAGCGACCGACGACGCCCCGTCGTCGTAGGGCTCCCCCAACACCAGCCCCCACCGTGCAGCCAACGACTCAGCACGCGCCGGAACCCCAACGCACCACCCCGCCACCTCCGGCCCGAACCTCAGCCACAGCCGCGCGATCAAGTCGTCAACGTTCATCGACCAAGTATCTATAGGTCAACGGAGTCAGGTTCTCCTCGACCACTCGCCACGGGTGGACGACGTGCAACGTGCCGCCGGACGCCGCAGGCTCGTCACCGCGCTTCAAGGCGATCGAGTGCACCACGGCCAGCATGGTGTTCGGGTACTCGCGGAGGTGCAGGTCGACCTCGTTGCGGGTCAGGATCACCTCGCTGTCCGGCCCCCACCGGCTGGTCGTCCCCTTGACCTCGACGAACAGGTGCTCGTCCGCGCGGGTGGCGTCCAGGTCGTACGACTCGCGCGCGCCGACGTCCTTCACCTGGTAACCCTCGGCGCGCAGGTGCTCGATGACGACCTTCACGGCCCGCTTCTCGATCGCGGTCTTCTCCGGCGCGCTGAGCCGCATCCCCTGCCCGCGCCCGGTCCGCCTGCCCGCCGACCGCTCGCCGGCCACGATGGCGTCCGCCACCTCGGGCGACGGCTCCCCGGGAACGTCGAGTCGCAGGTAGAGCGTGCTGAGCATGGCCAACATGTGCGCGAGATCGTGCTCCAGCACAGACTCGTCGGGGATGGCGCCGGCGGGGTACGTGAACGCGGTGACCGTCGCGGCTTCGTAAGCGGCCCCGAGCTTGCGCTTCCGCGACGGCAGGGCGAGGCTGTCCACCCGGTCGAGGCGCACTTCCAGTTGGTCGGCCAGTGCGTTGCGCGCCCAGTCGACCCGCACCTTCAGTTCTCTCCTGGGCCGTGGCTTGTACTCGCCGTTCACGACGTGGGTCGAGCCCTGCATCAACGTCAGGTGGACGTTGGTCCCGTAGGCGTCGAACAGGTACACGACGTACCAGCCCTGCGTCGCCGATGGCGAGTGGTCCTGCGAGTAGACGCGCACCCACGGGATCTCGCTCTTGCGGCCGATGTGGTCACGGGCTTGGACGCTCAGCGTCTCGATCGGGATCGGCAAGGTCGTGTTGGCCGCGGTGCGTGCTCGCGAATCCACTCGGCGATGCCTCCCTCCACCAGCTCGCCGCGGCGTTGCATGCGGGGGTGTGGGTGGAGTGGAACTGGGACTGGAGCCGTAAGACGTCCTCTAGTAGCTCGCGCCCGCCACGGAAAGTAGTCGATGTGATCTTCCGCAAAGGCACGTTCACCGTCCCGACACTAGGATCGCCCCGTGTCCTCTCACGTTTACCTGCTCCGCCACGGCCAGACCGAGTGGTCCGAGAGCGGGCGGCATACCGGGCGTTCCGACATTCCCCTGACCGGTGAAGGGGTTCAGCAGGCTCGGCGGGCGGGGGCGGTGCTGGCCCGGTTGCGGGGGACGGACCGGCCGGCTGCCCTGGTGTTGAGCAGTCCTCGGGAACGGGCCTGGCGGACGGCCGAGTCGGCCGGGTTGGAGGCCGAGCGGACCGAGGAGCTCGCCGAGTGGGACTACGGCGACTACGAGGGCCTCACCACGCCTCAGATCCGGGAGACCGTGCCCGGCTGGACCGTCTGGACCCACCCCGTCCCGAACGGCGAGAGCCACGACGAGGTGCGGGTGCGCGCCGAGGCCGTGGTCGCCCGCGCCCGGCAGGCGCTGGCCGGCGGGGACGTGGTGCTGGTGGGGCACGGGCACTTCAGCCGGGTGCTGATCGCCACCTGGCTGGGCCTGCCGCCCGGCGAGGGCGTCCACTTCGGACTCGACCCGGCCGGGCTGACCGTGCTCGGCGACGAGCGGGGCGACCCGCAGGTGCGCCGGCTCAACGTGCCCGCCTGGGAGGTCGACGTTGACTGATCCCCGCATCCGCCGGGTCCGGCCGGGGGACGTGCCGGCGATCGTGGGGCTGGTCGAGGAGCTCGCCGAGTACGAGCGGGCCCGCGACGAGTGCCTGCTGACCGCCGACCAGCTGCACGAGGCGCTGTTCCGGGACGCGCCGGCGCTGTTCGGCCACGTGGCCGAAGTGGACGGCCAGGTGGTCGGGATGGCGTTGTGGTTCCTGAACTTCTCCACCTGGCGCGGCGTGCACGGCCTCTACCTGGAGGACCTCTACGTCCGACCGGACCAGCGCGGCGGCGGCTTGGGCAAGGCGCTGCTGCGGGCCCTGGCGCAGGAGTGCGTGGCCCGGGGCTACGCGCGGTTCGAGTGGTCGGTGCTGGACTGGAACGAGCCCGCGATCGGCTTCTACCGGTCGCTGGGCGCGGTCCCGATGGACGAGTGGACGGTGTTCCGGCTCTCCGGCGAGGCCCTGGCCGCGCTCGGCGGGGTCGACGGCTGATCCCGGACGGCGCGCGGATCGGCGAAGCTCCCCCCGTTCGTGCGCCGTCCGGGGACGTCCTCACCGAGCGTGTCCGCCGGGCTCCCCCCGGACCGGGGGACGTCCGGCGGTCAGCGCTTGACGCCCACCGCGCCGTAGCTGACGGTCTCCGCGCCGGTCGCCGCCTCGCCCTCGCCGTGCCACTTGGCGGCCAGCACCAGGCCCGGCTCCAGCAGGTCGAAGCCCGCGAGCAGCGGCTCGACCTCGGCCCGGGACCGGGCCACGATCGGGGTCAGCGTCTCGGCCGCCACGCCGACCAGCTTGTCCACCATGTCCGGCTGCACGTCGGCGGTCAGGTGGCTGACGACCAGGTGGCTGCCGGGCGCCATCGCGGCCCGGTAGCGGGCCACCACCTCGGCGGGCCGGTCGTCGTCGGTCAGGTACGGCAGGATCCCCACCATCAGCACGGCCACCGGCCGGCCCAGGTCGAGCAGGTCGCGCACCTCGGGCGAGCCCAGGACCGCGTCCGGGTCGCGCAGGTCGGCTTCCGCCACGGCCACGCTGGGGCTCTCGCGCAGCATCGTCCGCCCGTGGGCG
Organism: Saccharothrix espanaensis DSM 44229; assembly: GCF_000328705.1. Classification (NCBI taxonomy): domain Bacteria; kingdom Bacillati; phylum Actinomycetota; class Actinomycetes; order Pseudonocardiales; family Pseudonocardiaceae; genus Saccharothrix; species Saccharothrix espanaensis. The sequence goes on from NC_019673.1 coordinate 8,370,975, forward strand.
ACGGTCGCGGGCTCGTTGTCCACGTACACCACGCGGCACGCCGGGTCGGCCTGCTGGGCGACCTCGTGCACGTTGCCGGCGGTCGGGATGCCGGAGCCGAGGTCGAGGAACTGGCGGACGCCGTCGGCCACGCACCGCCGGACGGCCCGGCGCAGGAACGCGCGGGTGTGCTGGGCGATGGCGGCGGCGGGCACGATCTTGAGGGACTGCTCGGCGAACTCGCGGTCGACCGCGAAGTTGTGCGCGCCGCCGAGGTAGTAGTCGTACAGCCGGGCCACGTTGGGGCGCTCGGCGTCACCGCTCGACGACACCCACCTCGGGGGGTTCTGCACTGCGCACCTCACCCTGCCTGGCTCCCGGAGCGGCGCGAACGCCTGCCAGACGGTATCCGGCTACTCCGTTCGTGTCCATCCGCCAAACGTGAACACGCAGGGTGATTGTGACTGGTGGAGCGGCGAAATCCAAACCCGGTGGTGCCCGGCCGAGGGGGCGGTGCAGGGGACGGTCAGCCCCCTCGGCCGGGAAACCCGGTACCGGTCAGACGCCGGCGTAGGAGCGGATCCAGTCGCGGTAGCGCGTGACGGCGGTGTAGTTCGACGTGGTCGAGCGGTCGCTCGTGGAGGCCACGCCGACCTGGTAGTACCGGCCGTCGACCGGGCTGGTGGCGAACATCGGGCCGCCCGAGTCACCGCCGGCCGCGATGCCGTTGATCCGGGTCACCGAGATGGCGATGCCGCCCCGGTAGTCACGCCCGTTGACGTTGGTCACCCGGGTGTTGGCGACCTTGAGGTAGCGGGACTGGCAGTTGATCTCGGGCTGGTTGGTGCAGGTCGCGCCCCAGCCGAAGAGCTGCACGGTCTGCCCGTTGGCGACCGCGCTGGTGGTGCCCAGCGGCGCGTAGGTCGCGGTCACCGAGCGGTCGATCTGCGCCAGGGCGAGGTCGGCCGACGGGTGCTGGATGATCCTGGTCGCGGTCACCAGGGTGCCGCCGGTGGTCTGGTCGAGGCTGCCGACGCGGAAGGTGTAGGTGCCGGAGCCGGCGACGCAGTGCTGCGCGGTCAGGATCCAGCGCGCGGCGATGATGGTGGCCGAGCAGTTCTGCTGGCCGTTGCGGAAGAGTCGGGCCGCCCACGGGGCGTTGGAGGCGTTGCCGCCCCCGATGATGTACGGCTGGACGTCCTGGGCCTGCGCGGCTGCGGGGGCCAGGGTGGTCAGCGCCAGGGCGGACAACAACGCGGTGGCGGCTCCGGCCACCGCGGTCAGGGCGCGGTTCAATCGCATGTACTCGTCACCTCAACGAACGCAGGGAGTGGTGAAAAACACCACTCGCAGCGTTGCTCATGGAAGTAACGGGTAACACCCGCCGTTAGTCGGCGATCAGCCAGCCGATGGTCTGCGTCCGAATGGCGCTACTCGTCAGTTTCGTCCACGCCCAAGGCCCACCGCCGCACCGGGTTGGTGAACAGCAGGACGATCACGACGACCGCGTACACGCCGACCAGCGCACCGTAGAGCTGCTGCCCGGATGGGCCGTACGCGTACCAGGCGACACCCAGCAGGACGAGCTGCACGACGATCGACGGCGTGCGCGCCCAGTGCTTCCCGAGCACCAGGGCGATCCCGGCGGCCAGCACACCGCCGTACAGCACCGCGAAGTACGCGGCTTCCCCGAGCACGTTCACCAACCGCTGGTCGGCGTCGACCGCGTGGAGCACCAGCAGGACCGCGAAACCGAGGCCGACCAGCCCTTCGAGGGCGGTCAGGACGCCGGCGGCGCGGAGCTCGCGCGGGAGCTGCTTCGACTGCGTCACGCTGGGCCTTTCCTCACGGTGCGTACTCGTCACGCATCGTAGGCCACCCGGTTGGCGAGTCCCGTTCCGCCGCCGCAGGGGAGAAGATCACAGGGTTCCTTGGCAAGCCGGCGGTCGGGCCGGGGTGCACTTGTCGCGGGAACCACCGCAGCGGCACGCGGGAAAGGAGATGTGGACCACTTTAGTGGGTGCTGAACCCTCCTACCGGGTGACGTGCGATCTGTCCCGGGTCACGGGCTGTCCTACTCTCTAGTAGTGCGAGCACTTCTGGTGGTCAACCCGCAGGCGACGGCGACGACGGCGGCCGGCCGGGACGTGCTGGCGCACGCGCTGGCCAGCGACGTGAAGCTCGACATCGTCGAGACGGACTACCGCGGGCACGCGTCGGACGCCGCCGCGCAGGCCGTGCTGGACTCGTACGACCTCGTCGTCGCGCACGGCGGCGACGGCACGGTCAACGAGGTCGTCAACGGCATGCTGCGCGCGGGGGTCCGGCCGGGAGTGCCGATGCTGGGCGTGGTGCCCGGCGGTTCGGCCAACGTCTTCGCCGGCGCGCTGGGGCTGCCGCGCGACCCGGTCGAGGCCACTTACCGCCTGCTACAGGCGATCGAGCACGGCACGAGCCGCAAGGTGGGGCTCGGCCACGTCTCGTCGGCGGGCGCGGGCCACTCGCACGACCGCTGGTTCACCTTCAACGCGGGCGTGGGCTGGGACGCCGACGTGGTCGCCGGTGTCGAGGCGCAGCGCGCGAAAGGCCGCGACGCCTCACCCGCCCTCTACGTGCGTACCGCGTTCGCCAGCTACGTCGACCAGCGCCGGCACCCGTCGAAGCTGACCGTGCGCATCCCGGACGAGGAGCCGTTCGAGGACGTGCGGCTGGCCTTCGTCTCCAACACCGATCCGTGGACCTACTTGAAGGACAAGGCGATCCGGCTCAACCCGAGCACGTCGTTCGACGGCGACCTGGGCCTGTTCGCCCTGCGCGCCATGGGTCTGCCGACGATCACCCGGTACGTGACGCATCTTTTGGCGACGGACGGGAACCCCAAGGGCGGGAACCTGCTGCGCCGCGACGACGTCGAGTTCATCCGGGTGACCAGCCCGGAGCCGGTCAACCTCCAGGTGGACGGTGACCTGCTCGGTTCGTGCACCGAGGTGGAGTTCACCTCGGTGCGGCAGGCGCTCACCGTCGCGGTGTGACCGCGGCCGTCCACGACCGGGTGGCACGTGACCGTGGTGTGACCCGCGCGCTACCCATCCGCGATGTCCTGGCCTGCCAAGACACCGCTGAGTGAAAGCCAGGACGAACCCAGTCGATCTTTCGGGTGAGTTCACTCACCGGGTTAGTGCTAACCCCTTGACTTCCTGGCCGTTCGTGAAAGCATTCACAAGCACCCCAAAACCGACCGCTGACGACCGGCGTGCCTTTGCGCGCGCCTAAGCTGAGGAGTAGTTCCAATGGACTGGCGCCACCGCGCGATCTGCCGCGACGAGGACCCCGAGCTGTTCTTCCCCGTTGGGAACAGCGGTCCCGCGCTGCTTCAGATCGCCGAGGCGAAGACCGTCTGCCGCCGTTGCCCCGTCGTCTCCGACTGCCTCGCGTGGGCGTTGGAGAGCGGCCAGGACGCCGGTGTGTGGGGCGGGATGAGCGAAGACGAGCGCCGCGCCCTCAAGCGTCGCAACGCCCGCACCCGGGCTCGCAGCAACGCCTGAGCGTCGCCGCGCAACACGCACACGAAAGGCCCGACACCGTGCCAGGTGTCGGGCCTTTCGTCTTGTTGCACACCCTCCCGCATGACCACGTGACTTCGCTGAGGTAGGTCGTCACGTGTGCACGGGGCTTAGTTTAACGCCGGGCTCTGAGGGGCACGCGCAGGACCGCCTCTGTACCGCCTCGGGGCCTGCGCCGCAAGCTCAGGCTGCCCCGCAGTTCGGACTCCACCAGCGTCCGGACGATCTGCAGCCCGAGCCGGTCGGTGCGCTCCAGGGAGAACCCGGGCGGCAGGCCGCGGCCGTCGTCGGAGATCACCACGTCGAGCCACTTCGCCGACCGCTCGGCCTGCACCACGACCTCCCCGTGCTGGCCAGGGGCGTACGCGTGCTCGAACGCGTTCTGCACCAGCTCGGTCAGCACCATCACCAACGGCGTCGCCAGCTCCGCGGGCACGATGCCGAACGGGCCCTCCCGGCGCACCACGACCTTCGAGTCGGTGGCCGCCACGTCCGACATCATCGGGATGACCTTGTCGACCACGTCGTCCAGGTCGACCCGCTCGTCCACCGACATCGACAGCGTCTCGTGCACCAGCGCGATGGACGTCACCCGGCGCACCGATTCGGCCAGCGCCTCGCGCGCCTCCTCCGAACTCGTCCGCCGGCTCTGCAACCGCAGCAGCGCGGCGACGGTCTGGAGGTTGTTCTTGACCCGGTGGTGGATCTCGCGGATCGTCGCGTCCTTCGACATCAGCGCGCGGTCCCGGCGGCGCACCTCGGTGACGTCGCGGCACAGCACCAGGGCGCCGGCGGCACTGCCGCGCGGCCGCAGCGGCAGCGCCCGGAACAGCACGGCGGCCCCGCGCCGCGACTCCGCCTCGATCCGCATGCTCGGCTGCCCGTCCAGCGCGGACCGGATCCGCTGGGCGACCTCGGTGGCGTCGAACGGGTCGCCGATCAGCGAGCGGGTCAGCGGGGCCAGGTGCACGCCGACGAGGTCGGACGCGTGCCCCATCCGGTGGTAGGCGCTCAGCGCGTTGGGGCTGGCGAACACCACCGCGCCGGAGGAGTCCAGCCTGATCAGGCCGTCCCCGACGCGGGGGCTGGTGTGCACGTCCGGCGACGGCTCGGTGGTCGGGAACGTGCCGTCGGAGATCATCTGGCACAGGTCCGCCGCGCCGCCCAGGTAGGAGATCTCCAGCGGGCTCGGCACCCTCGGCACGGCCAGGTTCGTGTTGCGGCTGAGCACCGCGATCACGGTGTCGTGCCGGCGGACCGGGATGGCCTCCCGCCGCACCGGCACGCCCAGGTGCCAGCGCGGGTCCTCCTCGCGGCAGATCCGCGACTCGGCCATCGCCCGGCGCAGCTGCGGGTGCTCGTCCACCCGCACGGTGCTGCCGACCACGTCCTCGGGGTGCGCGGTGGGTGCCGTCGTCGGACGGGCCTGCGCCACGCAGAGGAAGGTGGTGTCGTCCAGCGGCACCCACATCAGGAAGTCGGCGAAGCTCAGGTCGGAGAGCAGCTGCCACTCCGCGACCACGAGCTGGAGGTGGTCGACGGCCGCGCCGGAGAGCTTGGTGTGCTCGGCCAGCAGGTCGGTGAGCGTGGACAGGGCTACCCCACCACCGCGGCGAGGAAGCCCTCGTGCCCGACCCGCGCCCGGATCTCCTCGACCATGCCGCTCCTCTGCTCGCCGTCCATCCAACCACGGTCCGGACCCCGCGCCGCCCGCAGGCGCGCGCGTGACACACTGGGGTGAAGCAATCTGAGCACTAGGAGAACCCCATGTCGAAGCGTGCCCGCAAGCGCCGCGACCGCAAGAAGGGTGGCGCGAACCACGGGAAGCGCCCCAACGCCTGAGTCGACGCAGGTGCGGTCGAGGGCCGTGGTGGAGCGACCAGCTCCGCCGCGGCCCTTTTCCCATTCCGGAGACTTTCCGGTTCCGGAAGCGAAAAACCCCGGAACGCCGCGTCCCGGGGTTTTCGACGAGCGGAGTTCACTCGGCGGTGGTGCGCACCTCGACCTCGACGGTGACCTGCCGGATCCGGGCCCGGAGGCGCTGCTTCAACTCCTCCGGGGCGAGTTCGCCGCCGCACTTCTTCGCCAGCAGCGCCTTGAGGTGCTCCTCGATGCCGTATTCCTCCAGGCACGGGTGGCACTCCTGCAAATGCGTCTGGAGCAGTTCTTTGCGCCGTTCGTCGCATTCGTGGTCGAGGAACAGCCACACCTCGGACAGCACTTCCGAGCAGTCGGTCTCGTGGTGCTCGCCGCAGCTCATCGGCCCGCCACCTCCGACCGGCCCTGCTCCTGGCCGCGCAGGAAGCCGCGCTCGCGCGCGACGTCGGCCAACTGCTCGCGCAACTGCCTGCGGCCCCGGTGCAACCGGGACATCACGGTGCCGATGGGGGTGCCCATGATGTCTGCGATCTCCTTGTAGGCGAAGCCCTCCACGTCGGCGAGGTAGACCGCGATGCGGAACTCCTCGGGCAGCCGCTGGAGGGCTTGTTTCACGTCCGAGTCGGGCAGCCGGTCCATGGCGTCCATCTCGGCCGAGCGCAGCCCCGTCGACGTGTGGCTCTCCGCCTGGGCCAACTGCCAGTCGGTGATCTCCTCGGTCGGCTGCTGCAACGGCTGGCGCTGCTTCTTCCGGTACCCGTTGATGTAGGTGTTGGTGAGGATGCGGTAGAGCCAGGCCTTGAGGTTGGTGCCGGCGGAGAACGACGCGAAGGCGGCGTACGCCTTCAGGTACGTCTCCTGGACCAGGTCCTCCGCGTCGGCCGGGTTGCGGGTCATCCGCAGGGCAGCCGAGTACAACTGGTCGAGCATCGGCATCGCGTCGCGCTCGAAGCGGGCGGCGCGCTCGGCCGTTGTCTCGTCAGTCGGCATGTCCTGCGTTCGCGTGGCTGGCACCGCGCTCCCTTCCCACCGGCCGGTGGGCGCGGTGGCTGAAGCCATCTGGGTCGCGTTCGAGGATACGCGCCGGTCGCCGGGCCGGCAGTGCGCCGAACCACGCGGCGGACGGGCCGCACCGGGCCTGCTGACCTGCTGTTCCATCACCTCGGTTGCCACGTCACCCGACAACGCGTGCGACAACCCGGACATTCCCCGGCTAGGGTCCGCGATCATGGCTGGACGTGGAACGCCTGCCACGGCGTTGCTGGACAAGCAGAAGGTGGCGCACGCGCTGCACGCGTACGAGCACGACCCGCGGCACGAGTCGTACGGGCTCGAAGCGGCCGAAGCACTGGGCATTTCACCCGAACGGGTGTTCAAGACCCTGGTGGCCGAGGTGGACGGCAAGCTGGCCGTCGGCGTGGTCCCGGTCACCGGCCAGCTCGACCTGAAAGCGCTGGCAGCGGCCGTGGGCGGGAAGAAGGCGAAGATGGCCGAGGTGGCGGCGGCCGAGCGCGCGACGGGGTACGTCGCGGGCGGGATCTCGCCGCTGGGCCAGAAGAAGCACCTGCCGCTGGTGCTCGACGCCTCGGCCGAGGGCTTCGACACCATCTACTGCTCGGCGGGCCGCCGCGGCCTGGAGGTCGAGATCGCCCCGGCCGACCTGGTCGCGCTCACCCGGGCCGTTGTGGCCGAGATCTCGGCGTAGTCGACGGGCGCCCGGCCGCCCGAGGGGCGCACCGGGCACCACGGTCACAGCGCGGTCGACGGACCCGCCACCGCCCGCCGGCGCCGGGAACGACCTACCGGGCACCGGTTAGGCGGGATACCATTTCTGGTTCGAGCCGCCCCAGCAATCCCACATACCGACGCGCGCGCCATTGGCCGGGTCGAAGCTCAGCACCTCCAGGCACTTGTGGTGCATCTTGGAGCGGATCTCGCCGTTGTTGGCGACGTACCACTTCTGGTTCGCGCCGCCCCAGCAATCCCACAAACCGACGCGCGCACCATTGGCCGGGTCCAAGCCCAGTACCTCCAGGCACTTGTTGTGGAATCTTGAACGGATCTCACCGTCGTTGCCCCAGTACCACTTCTGGTTCGCACCACCCCAGCAGTCCCACATACCGGCGTGCGCGCCGTTGGCCGGGTCGAAGCTCAGCACCTCCAGGCACTTGTGGTGCATTTGCGACCGCCAGTCCTCGACCGGCAGGGGGGCTGGCCGCGCGGCTGCGGACACCTGCGGCGTCGCCACGCCGACACCGCCTGACGTGGTCAGAGCCGCCGTCACCAGGACCAGCACCGCGAAGATCGACCTCAATCGTCCCCACATCTTTCCCGTTCCCTCCAGGAGTGGATTGCGCAATTGATTCCACGCGCCCCAGGGCGACGGGTCCGTAAAATCCGACACGCCCCCTTCCCGTATTTTCCGGTGACTCCGGGACGGCCATTCGCCGGCCGTACCCCGTCATCCCCGCCACCCCTGCGGATACGTCGACCCTAGACAGATGTATTGTGCGCCGGATACAGCCGATCGGGTTCGCGTTAATCGCCACCCGGATGCCGCAGCCCCCGCACGGCCGCCGCACAATTCCGCAACCGCCGCGAATCAGGCAAAGTCCGACTACCTGAAGTTCCCGGACACCCGGAATACCGATTCGCGCTCAACACAGTGCACCGCGCCGGTCCTGGAATGCGGTGACCACAATCGATCCCGGATCAGTCCGAAATCAGTCCAGCGGGCGCAGGATGCGGTCCAGCCACTCCCCGACCGCCCGCTGCAACCCCTCCAGGTCGGCCTTGAGGTTGTGGTCGCCGGGCAGCAGCACGACCTCGCGGTGGTGCGCCGCCGCCGGCTGCCCGAACGGGTCGTTCTCGCCCTGCACCACGAGCGTGGCCACGTCCACCGCGTCCAGCTCCGGCAGCCGGGTCTTGTCCGGCTTCCCGGGCGGGTGGACCGGGAACGCCAGGCACAGGACCGCCACCGCCTGGCCCTCCGCCGCCGTCCGGCAGGCCACCCGCGCCCCGGACGACCGGCCGCCGAACAGCAGCGGCATCTCGTCGAACCACCGCGCGCCCAGGTCCTCGGCCACCGCCAGCCACGCGGTGTCCAGCTGCCCGGCCGGGGCCGGGGCGCGCCGCCCGGCCACCCGGTAGGGCTGCTCCACCAGCGCCACGTGCACGCCCGCCTCCACCGCCGCGTGGGTCGCCGCCACCAGGTCCGGCGCGGAGATCCCGCCGCCGGCCCCGTGCCCGAGCAGCAGCGCGGCGCGGCCCTCGGGGGCGCAGTGCAGCTCGGCGCGGGCGGGGCCGTGCGGCGTGTCGACGGTGGTGCTGGTCATGACAGCTCGAACAGGGTGGGCTCGGGCTTCTCGTCCTCGGTCAGGCTCACCGCGTCCATCAGCGACGGGTCGTTGTTCTTGATGCTGTTGACCTTGGTGGACACCGGGCGCAGTTCGAGGCTGTTGACCAGGTCGAGGTCCGGCACCAGCAGCCCGCTCGGGTCGGTGCTGTCCGGGTCCAGCCACGCCGCCCAGCGGTCGCGCGGCAGCACCAGCGGCATCCGGTGGTGCACCTGGGTCATCTCGCCGATGGCGTCCGCGGTCAGCACCGCGCAGGTGATGATCGGCTTGCGCTCGTCGCCGTCCTGCTGCCACCAGACCGACCAGATCCCGGCCAGCGCGAGGCTGGAGTCGTCGCCGGGGTTGATGAAGTAGGGCTGCTTGCGCGCCTCGCCGGGCTGCCACTCGTACCAGCCGGCGGCCGGGATGATGCACCGCCGCTTGGCCGCCGAGGTCTTGTAGGCGGGCTTGTCCAGCACGCTCTCCGACCGGGCGTTGATCATCTTGGCCGCGCCGGAGAGGTCCTTGGCCCAGTGCGGGACCAGGCCCCAGCGCATCACCCGCACGCTGCGCTCGACCACGTCCGGGTCGGCGTTGCCTTCCTCGTCCCTGGGGTGGCGCTCCACGACCGCGAGCACCGACTTGGTCGGTGCCACGTTGAAGTCCGGGCCGGGCGCGTCGCCCTCGGTGCCGTCCACCGCGTCGAACTCCGCCGCCAGCAGCGCCGGGTTCTTGGTGGAGGCGTACCTGCCGCACAAAACCGATCACCTCCGATTGGCCATCGTCGCACGTCGGAACCACCGGTGCGAGCCGCCGACCACCCCATGCGGAATCATCAGGACATGACTTCGCAGTGGTCCGCTCCCACCGCCCACGGCCCCGTGCACGCGACGGTACCCGTGCCGGGCTCCAAGTCGATCACCAACCGCGCCCTGGTCCTGTCCGCGCTGGCCGACGGGCCGTCCGCGCTGCACGCCCCGCTGCGCAGCCGGGACACCGCGCTGATGGCCGCCGCGCTGGTCGCGCTGGGCGCCGGGATCGAGGACGGGCCGGACGGGTCGTGGCTGGTCACGCCGCGCGCGCTGCGCGGTCCGGCGGCGGTGGACTGCGGGCTGGCGGGCACCGTGATGCGGTTCCTGCCGCCGGCCGCGGCGCTCGCGGTGGGCGAGATCGTGTTCGACGGCGACGAGCACGCGCGGGTCCGCCCGATGGGCACGATCCTGAACGCGCTGCGCGCGCTGGGCGCGGACGTCGACGGCGAGGCGCTGCCGTTCACCCTGCACGGCAAGGGCGGGCTGCCCGGCGGCGAGGTCACCATCGACGCGTCGGCGTCGTCCCAGTTCGTCTCCGGCCTGCTGCTCTCGGCGGCCCGGTACGAGAGCGGCGTGACCGTGCTGCACGACGGCAAGCCCGTGCCGTCCCTGCCGCACATCGAGATGACGGTGTCCATGCTGCGCGAGGCGGGCGTGGTCGTGGACGACGCGGAGCCGAACGCGTGGCGCGTCGAGCCGGGCCCGGTCGCGGCCCGGGAGTGGCACGTCGAGCCGGACCTGTCGAACGCGACGCCGTTCCTGGCCGCCGCCGCGGTGACCGGCGGCGAGGTGACCATCCCCGGCTGGCCGGCGACCACCACCCAGCCCGGCGGCGCGGTCCGCGGGATCTTCGGCCGGTTCGGCTGCGAGGTCACCCTCGACGAGCGGGGGCTGACCGTGCGCGGTCCGGGCCGGCTGACCGGTGTCGACCTCGACCTGCGCGACGAGAGCGAGCTGACCCCGACCGTCGTCGCGCTCGCCGCGCTGGCCGAGGGCCGCACCCGGATCCGCGGCGTCGCGCACATCCGGGGCCACGAGACCGACCGCATCGCCGCCCTGGCCGCCGAGGTCAACCGGCTCGGCGGCGCCGCCGAGGAGACCGAGGACGGCCTGGTCATCACCCCGCGCCCGCTGCACGGCGGCACGTGGCGGGCCTACGCCGACCACCGGATGGCCACCGCCGGTGCGATCGTCGGGCTGGTGGTGCCCGGCGTCGGGGTGGACGACATCGCGTCCACCACCAAGACGATCCCCGACTTCCCCGGCATGTGGGCGACGATGCTCGGGACCACCGCGCACGGGACCCGCTGACCGTGGCCCGCGACTGGCACCGCCTGGACGAGTCCGACGTGCGGGTGCGCCCCGGCAAGGGCACCCGGCCGCGCAGCAAGCGCCGACCCGAGCACGCCGACGCGGTGACCGCGATGGTGGTCGGGGTGGACCGGGGGCGGTGGACGTGCGCCGTGGACGACGACCCGAACCGCCTCGTGATCGCGATGCGGGCCCGCGAGATGGGCCGCACCCCGGTCGTGGTGGGCGACCGGATCGGGCTGGTCGGGGACACGTCCGGGCAGCCGGACACGTTGGCGCGCATCGTGCGGGTCAACGACCGCCGGTCGGTGCTGCGGCGCACGGCCGACGACACCGACCCGTTCGAGCGGGTGGTGGTGGCCAACGCCGAGCAGCTGGTGATCGTGTCGGCGCTGGCCGACCCCCAGCCGCGCCGGGGGTTCATCGACCGGTGCCTGGTGGCCGCGTACGCGGGCGGGCTGGAACCGCTGCTGTGCTTGACGAAGTCCGACCTGGCCTCGCCGGACGAGCTGCTCGCCGCCTACGCGGAGCTGGACCTGCCGGTGGTGGTGACCCGCTCCGACCAGGACCCCGACGAGCTGCGCCAACGCCTGGTGCACCGGCTGTCCGCGCTGATCGGCCACTCCGGGGTCGGCAAGTCGACCCTGGTCAACCGGCTGGTGCCGGACGCGAACCGGGCGGTGGGCGTGGTCAGCGGCGTCGGCAAGGGCCGGCACACCTCGACCCAGGCGGTGGCGCTGCCGCTGCCCGAGGGCGGCTGGGCCGTCGACACGCCGGGCATCCGGTCGTTCGGGCTGGCGCACATCACGCCGGACGACATCGTCGGCGCGTTCCCGGGCATGAGGGCGATGGCCGAGGAGTGCCCGTCCGGCTGCGGCCACCTGGGCGCACCCGAGGACCCGGACTGCATGCTGGACGAGCTGGTCGGCACCGGCGAGGCGTCACCGGGCCGGCTCGCCTCGCTGCGCCGGCTGCTGGAGTCGCGCGGCAAGTTCGAGGAGTACGACTAGGAGCTGTTCGGGGCTCGGATCTTGGTGCGGGCCGCTGGCGTGCCGGGGTGGAACACGGGGGTGGCGCGTTGCGCTCTGTTCCGCACCGGGTCAGGATGGCGCGACGTCCCGGAACGGTGCGGGCCGTGATCCGAGCCTCGACCGGCTCCTGGCGCTCACGGCTTGTCGAGCGGCCGGGGCGGGGTGAAGCTCGCGAGGATGCGTTCGGCGGGGATCTCGCCGACGTACTGCACGCACGTGCACGGCGTGGTGTGCTCGCCGACGTACTTGGCCCTGGCCTTGGTGGTGCCGTGGCACTTGCCGTGCTCGTCGTGGAACGACAGGCCGTGCTCGCAGCCCTCGCAGATCGCGCGCGGCGGGCCGGTCGGCGTGCGCCGGCGGCCGGTCAGGTTGCCCAGGCCGAAGGCGGCCATGGCGATGACCGCTCCGGCGATCAGCGTGACGGGGTCCATCGGGAGTCCTGTTCCGTGGCGGGATGTCCTGCCACGGAACCTACTCCGGCGTGGCCGCGCCCATGTGCGGGTACCGGTGATCGGTGGGCGGCACGAACGTCTCCTTGATCGACCGCGGGCTGATCCAGCGTTGCAGGTTGAAGATCGAGCCCGCCTTGTCGTTGGTGCCCGACGCCCGCGCGCCGCCGAACGGCTGCTGCCCCACCACGGCGCCGGTCGGCTTGTCGTTGACGTAGAAGTTGCCCGCCGCGAACCGCAGCGCCCGCCCGGCCCGCTCGACCGCCGCGCGGTCGGTGGCGAACACCGCGCCGGTCAGCGCGTAGGGCGAGGACTGGTCGACCAGCTCCAGCACGTCGTCGAACCGGTCGTCCTCGTAGACGTGGACGGACAGGATCGGCCCGAAGTACTCGGTGGTGAAGACCTCGTTCGTCGGATCGGTCCCGACCAGCACGGTGGGCCGCACGAAGTACCCGACCTCGTCGTCGCACGTGCCGCCGGCCAGCACCTCGATGCCCGACTCCGCGTGCGCCGCCTCCAGCGCCGCCTTGTGCTTGGCGAACGCGCGGGCGTCGATCACCGCGCCGCCGAAGTTCGCGAAGTCCCTGACATCGCCGTAGGTCAAGGAGTTCGTGACGTCCGCGAGCTCGTCCCGGATCCCGGTCCACACCGAACGGGCGACGTAGGCGCGCGACGCCGCCGAGCACTTCTGGCCCTGGTACTCGAACGCGCCGCGCACCAGCCCGGTCACCAGCGCCGCCGGGTCGGCCGACGGGTGCGCGACCACGAAGTCCTTGCCGCCGGTCTCGCCGACGATCCGGGGGTACGAGCGGTACGTGTCCAGGTTGTCGGACATGGTGCGCCACAGCGCTTTGAACGTGTTCGTGGACCCGGTGAAGTGCAGCCCGGCGAAGTGCGGGTCGGTCATCGCCACCGCGGACACCGCGCGCCCGTCGCCGGTGACCAGGTTGATCACGCCCGGCGGCAGGCCGGCCTCCTCCAGCAGCAGCATCGTGTGGTGCGCGGCGAGCTGCTGGGTCACCGACGGCTTCCAGACGACCGTGTTGCCCATCAGCGCGGGCGCCAGCGGCAGGTTGCCGGCGATCGCGGTGAAGTTGAACGGGGTGATCGCGACGACGAACCCGTCCAGCGCGCGGTGGTCGAACCGGTTCCACACGCCGGGGCTCGACTCGGGCTGCTCGGCGAGCAGCCGGCGGGCGAAGTGCACGTTGAACCGGAGGAAGTCGATCAGCTCGCACGCGGCGTCGATCTCGGCCTGCTGGGCGGACTTGGACTGGCCGAGGACCGTGGCCGCGTTGAGCGTGTCCCGCCACGGCCCGGCCAGCAGGTCGGCGGCCTTGAGCAGGATCGCGGCGCGGGCGTCGAAGGGCAGCTCCCGCCAGCCCGGCGCGGCCCGGCGGGCGGCCCGCACGGCGTCGGCGACGTCCTCGTGCGTGGCGTTGCCGGTGACGCCCAGGACGTGCCGGTGGTCGTGGGGCTGGACGACGTCGACGGGGTCGCCGCCGGCCATCCGCCGCACGCCGTCGATCGTCTGGGTCAGCTCGTGCCGCTCGCCCTCGAGTTCGGCGACGCGGCGTTGCAGGGACTCGCGTTCGGGACTGCCGGGTGCGTACCCCCGAACCGGTTCGTTCGCCGGATCGGGTACCGAGGTGACCGCGTCCATGTGGTCATCGTGGCACGCGGTAGTACGGTGCGCAGCCGTGGCGAAAGTGACCGGCATCGGCGGGGTGTTCCTGCGTGCCCGCAACCCGGTGCGGTTGGCGGAGTGGTATCGGGCGAACCTCGGCGTGCCGATGAGCGAGCACGGCGCGGTGACCTTCCACTGGGTGCGGGAGGAGACGACGACGTTCGCGCTGTTCGCGAACGACACCGAGTACTTCGGCGAGCCGGGTCAGCGGGCGATGCTGAACCTGCGCGTCGACGACCTGCACGCGCTGCTGGGCAGGCTGCGCGAGCGGGGCGTCGAGGTGCTGCCGCAGACCGAGGACTCGGAGTTCGGCCGCTTCGGCTGGGTGGTCGACCCGGAGGGCAACCGCATCGAGCTCTGGGAGCCCGCGCCGGGAATGTGAACTCGTTACATGAGTTCCAGGACGAACGGGAGTTCCTGGGCCGCGTACCAGGCGAGTTCGTGGTCCTCGGCCTCGCCCAGGGCGAACTCGGCGTCCGAGTCGCCCAGGTCCGCCGCGTCCACCACCTCGACGGCTTCCGCGACCGCGTCCTCGGCGTCCGAGGTGTCCAGGTGGATCGCCGCGATCTGCTTGAACGGGATGGGGCCGGCGATCTTGACCACCGAGAAGTCCAGGTCCGGGCGGAGCTTCACGTCCTCCACGTCGACCGAGACGACCGCCCGGCGCGGCACCGGCTTGTCCTCGTTGGACAGCAGCCGCAGCGACGCGCGCGCCGCGTCCAGCATCGCCGAGTACTCCAGCTCCTCGGTGTCGCCGGTCGCGTAGGACTCGCGCAGCGCCGGGGTCAGCGCGAAGCCCGTGCCGCCCACCGGCGCGAACTCGCCGCGCTCCACCAGGTCGCGCAGCATCGCGACGGTCGCCGGGAGGTACACCCTCATTGAGACACCGTTCCCATCAGTTCCTCCACGGACTCCTCGACCATCGCCGCCAGGACGTCCACGTCGGACATCGCGTCCCGGTCGGCGTTGAGGCCGAAGTACACACCACCGTCGTACGAGGTGACGCCGATCGACAGCGCCTGGCTCTTGGCCAGGGGCACGACCGGGAACATCTCGGTCATCTTCGCCCCCACCGCGTACAGCGGCACCTGGGGGCCCGGCACGTTGGTCACCACCACGTTGAACAGCCGCCGGGAGAACGAGCTGGCCGCCCGCGCGCCCAGGGCGTGCAGGGTCGGCGGCGCGAACCCGGAAAACTTCACCAGGGTCTGCGCCGCGACCTGCTGGCCGGACTCCTGGTGGGCGCGCATGGCGTGGCTGACGTGGTGCAGCCGCACCACCGGGTTGGGCTCGCCGACCGGCAGGTCGACCAGGTAGGCCGAGACCTGGCTGCCGTTCGTGTCCTCGTCGCGGATCGACAGCGGGGCCATCGCCCGCATGGTGGTCTGCCCGGTGACCACCTCGCCCCGGGAGAGCAGCCAGTTGCGCAGCGCGCCGGACAGCACGGCCAGCACGCCGTCGTTCACCGTGCCGCCGTGCGCGCGGCGGATGGCGCGGAACTCGTCGAGCCGCGTGCGGGCCACCGCGAAGCGGCGCTGCGGCGAGATCCGGACGTTCAGCGGGCTGCCGGGCGCGGGCGTGGCGGCGGTGCGCACGGCCGACGCGAGCCCGCCCAGCGCGCCGGCGACCTTGCGGACCGTGGCCACGGTGTCCATCGCCGCGCTGCGGACGTTCTCCACCAGCTCGCCGGGCCGCTGCACGACCTCGGCCACGGCGTCGGCGACCAGTTGCAGGCCGCTGGGCTCGGGCTGGGGCATCCACAGCGCCTCGACCGGCCGCCGGGGCGTGGCCGACACGTCCAGGATGACCTGGCCGATCTCCGGCGCGCCGATGCCGTCCACCATCGCCTGGTGGGTCTTGGTGATCACCGCGGACCGGTTCCGGGCCAGGCCCTCGACCAGGTAGATCTCCCACAGCGGCCGGGTGTGGTCCAGCGGGCGCGACATCAGCCGGGCCACCAGGTCGTGCAGCTGCTGGTCGGTGCCCGGTCTGGGCAGCGCGGACCGGCGCACGTGGTAGGTGACGTCGAAGTCCGGGTCGTCCACCCAGACCGGCCGGGCGAGCCGGCCCGGCACGTGCACGACCTTCTGCCGGTAGCGCGGCACCAGGGCCAGCCGCTGGTCGATCAGGTCGACCAGGCCGTCGTAGTCGAAGCCCGCCTTCGGCCGGCGGAACACCGCGACCCCGCCGACGTGCATCGGCGTCGTGGAGTCCTCCAGGTACAGGAACGAGGCGTCCAGCGCGGACAGGCGGTCGGGCATGGCTGCCAGGCTAGTCGCTGCAACTCTCCACGAGCTTGCGCACGGCTCTGACCTCGATCGGGTCGCGGGAGTGCCGGGCCAGCCGGATCTCCGCGGCGGCGGGCATGGCGCGGCGCGCCTCGCGGTCCACGCCGGACAGGAACCCGCGCACCAGCCGGGACCGGGCCAGCCGCTTGAACGGCCGCAGCGGGGCCACCGCGATCGTCAGCCAGCTCAGCGCCACGTCCACCCGGCGGTCGCCGCGCTGCGCCGACGCCCAGTCGACCACCACCGGCCCGGCCGGGCCGAGCACGACGTTGCCGGGGTGCAGGTCGAGGTGCAGCAGGCAGCCCTCGCCGGGCAGGAAGTCGGGCGCGGCCACCGAGTCCAGGCAGCGGTGCAGGTCGGCCAGTTCCCGGCCGAGCTGACCGGCGCGCCACGGCTTGGCGTCGAGTTCCTGCGACATGCGCGGGCCCGGCACGTACTCCATGACCAGGTCGCCGCCGTCGACGTCGTGCACCCTGGGCACCGGGATGCCGCGCGCGTGCAGGTAGCGCATCAACAGCGCCTCGGGCTCCAGGTCGCGCCCGGCCCGGCTGCGCTTGAGCAGCAGGCCGTCCGACCGCAGGTAGACGTCCGCCTCCCGGCCGCTGGCCAGCAGACGGTGCGCCTCGTTGCGCGGGGTCATGTGACGATCATCATGATTGACAGCTCGGAAACAAGCCCCAAACGGGTGCACCCCCCGCCCCCACCCTCGTCCCACCCCACCCCCACACACGCGTGGCCGCGTCGGACTGTCGCGCCGCCTTCCACCCCGATCACGCTCTTCGATCGGGGTGGAAGACGGCGCGATGGGCCGACTTCAGGCGGTCACGCCGCCCCGACGGAGTCGGGGCAAGATGACACAGTGGAGATCTCGCCGAAGGATCGGTTTGTCACCGTGTACGGCCGCAAGCCGGTGTTGGAAGCCCTTGACGACGCCCGGCTGGAAGTCGACAAGGTGCTGCTCGCCGAAGGGGCGCGTGGGCCGGCGGCGAAGGAGATCCTCGACGCGGCGAGCCGGCGCGGGGTGCGGGTGCAGCGGGCGACCGCGCAGCGGGTCAAGGTGCTGGCCGGCAACGGGCGGCACGACCAGGGCGTGCTCGCCGACGTGGTCGCGCCCCGGATGCTGCCGCTCGCGCACGCGCTGGAGCACCGCCCGGCGCGGATCCTGCTGCTCGACGGCATCACCACGCCCGCGAACGTCGGCATGATCCTGCGCACCGCGACCGCCGCCGGCATGGACGGGATCGTCGTGCCGCGCCGGGGCGTCGCCTCGATCGACCCGCTGGTGGTCAAGGCGTCCGCCGGGGTGGCGTTCCGGGCTCCGGTCCTGAAGTGCGCCACGGCGGGCGAGGCGGCGGCCGAGCTGACCGCCGCCGGGTACCCGGTGTACGCGCTGGACGCGGGCGCGCGGGAGACGATCTTCAGCGCCGACCTGCCCGAACGCGCGGTGTACGTGCTGGGCAGCGAGACCGACGGCATCTCCGACGACGTGCGGCCGCACGTCACCGGGTGGCTGTCCATCCCGATGGCGGCGGGCGTCGAGTCGTTGAACGTGGCCAGTGCGGCGGCGGTGCTGTGCTTCGAGGTGGTCCGCCGGCACGGCTGACCGGACCAGCTGCGGCGCGGGCGCCGGAGGGCCACTCCGACACCCGCGCCGCTTCACTGCGGGCGACCCGACGTCGCAGTCGTCCGGGCACGTGCTGCCCGGCGCGCGCCGTCCCGATCCGCCCCCGGTGTCTCCGCCTCGGCGCCGCGAACCCGGTGCGGGGCGACGTTGCCGGTCTCACCCGGGCCGATACCGGCTTCGCAGTACGCCACCACCCGAGGTATCGCCGCGCCGTCCCGAAGCGGCGGAACACCGAAAGAACTCCCCGTTGGCCACGCTGTGGAACTGTCCTTCCATTCCAACCGGATCGAAGGCAGGTCGCAGCGCGGGGACGGACAACCCTCCGCACGGGTGGTCGGACCGCAGCGGACGGTCACCGGCTAACCCCGCAGGGGGAACTCCAACAGCACTTCGAGCTCCTCCAGCGTGGCGTGCACCGACCGGTGGTGCACACCGACCATGCCGACCGCCGCCGCGCCCCGGACGTTCACCGCGAGGTCGTCGACGAACACGCAGCTGCCCGGGTCCAGGCCCAGCCGCTCGGCGACCAGCAGGTAGATCCGCCGGTCCGGTTTGGCGCAGCCGGCCTCGCCGGAGGTGACCACCGCGTCGAACAGGTCGCGCCACCGCTCGGGCGGGGCCCACAGGCCGTCCGCGTTGGACAGGATCGCGGTCCGCAGGCCGTGCCGGCGGGCCTGCCGGGCGGCCGTGACCAGCGGCGGCTCGTCGCCGGCGGCGTCACCGTGATCGGTGAGCACCCCGCCGAAGTCCAGCACCAGACCGCGCACACCCACCTCCACCAGGTGATCCCGGTACCCCGCCGACCCGCGCCGGCTCTGTTCAGCATGTCATCCCCGGTGCGCGTGCTGCGCGCCCGCACGTCCACCGCCCACCGCCGGGCCCGCCGGCTGCTCGCGGTGGTGGTCGAGGCCGTGGCCGGGCGGCGGCCCCGCCGCCAGGTGGCCCGGGTGCTCGCCGCGCCGGCGGCGGTCGGGGTGGGACGGGCGGTGGCCGTGCCGCGGACCGTGCGGCTGGGCGCGACCCGGCTGTGCCCGACCGCGGCGCAGGCCGTCGAGCTGTGCGGCGTGCTGGTCAACCGGGGTGGCCGGGTCCGCGCGCTGGCCGCGCGGATCGAGTGGACCGGCGACCAGTGGCGCTGCACCGAGTTCCACGTCCTGCCCTGACCGGTTCCTCGATCGCACGTCCGCCGGCAGACGTGCGAATGCCGCCGGACCCGGAGGCCCGACGGCATTCGGCACCGAACAGCCCTACTGGCGCGGGCCCTTGCGGTTCGCCTTCTCCTGCGCACGGGCCGCCGCACGGCGTTCCTTGCGGGTGCCGCCGCCCTGACCGCCGGTACCACCCTGCTGCGCCTCGCCGCTGGTCTCGGCGTCACCGCTCTCGGACGGACCGCTGTAGGTCAGGCCCTGCTGGCCGCCCCGCTGGTCCAGGCCCTTGCCGCGCAGCGCGGGCGGGATCGCGTCACCGCTGGACAGCTGCGCCAGCGCGGGGCCGGCGGGCGCGTCCTGCGGCGGCGAGTCCTGCGCGGCGGCCGCGGCGGCGGCGCGGGCGCGGGCCCGGCTGCCGGTCAGCGGGCCGGCACCGGCCGCGAGGGACACCTGCACCGGCGGCTCGGGAGCGGGCTCCGGCTCGGCCGCCTCGACCTGGAGGTTGAACAGGAAGCCCACGATCTCCTCGCGCAGCGCTTCGAGCATGCCGTTGAACATGTCGAAGCCCTCCCGCTGGTACTCGATCAGCGGGTCGCGCTGCGCCATGGCGCGCAGGCCGATGCCTTCCTTCAGGTAGTCCATCTCGTAGAGGTGCTCGCGCCACTTGCGGTCCAGCACGGACAGCAGCACGCGGCGCTCCAGCTCGCGCATCGCGCCCGGACCCACCCGGCCGTCGATGTCGGCCTCGCGCGCCTCGTACGCGGCCAGCGCGTCCTCCTGGAGCTTCGCCTTCAAGGACTCCTTGGTGAGGTCCTCGTCGTCGGACTCCAGCAGCGCCTTGTGGTCCAGGGTGATCGGGTACAGCGTCTTGAGCGCCGTCCACAGCTTGTCGAGGTCCCAGTCCTCGGCGTACCCGTCGGCGGTCGCGCCGTCCACGTAGTCGCCGACCACGCCGGTGATCATGTGCTCGACCTGCTCGCGCAGGTCTTCACCGGCCAGCACGCGGTGCCGCTCGGCGTAGATCACCTTGCGCTGCTCGTTCATGACCTCGTCGTACTTGAGGACGTTCTTGCGGATCTCGAAGTTCTGCTGCTCGACCTGGGTCTGGGCGGACCGGATCGCCCGGGTGACCATCTTGTGCTCGATCGGCACGTCGTCGGGCACCCGCAGGCGGGTCATCACGTTCTCGACCATGGCCGCGTTGAAGCGGCGCATCAGCTCGTCCTTGAGGGACAGGTAGAACCGCGACTCGCCCGGGTCGCCCTGCCGGCCGGACCGACCGCGCAGCTGGTTGTCGATGCGCCGCGACTCGTGCCGCTCGGTGCCCAGCACGTACAGGCCGCCCGCCGCGCGGACCTCTTCGGCCTCGGCCTTGACCTCGTTGCCGATCTCCTCGATCAGCTTCGACCAGGCGGTCTCGTACTCCTCCGGGTTCGCCACCGGGTCGAGGCCGCGCTCGCGCAGCTCGTGGTCGGCGATGATGTCCGGGTTGCCGCCCAGCACGATGTCGGTACCGCGGCCGGCCATGTTCGTGGCGACGGTGACCGCGCCCTTGCGGCCGGCCTTGGCGATGATCAGCGCCTCGCGGTCGTGGTGCTTGGCGTTGAGCACCTCGTGCGGCACGCCCTTCTGCACCAGCAGCTTCGACAGGTACTCGGAGCGCTCGACGCTGGTCGTGCCGACCAGGACCGGCTGGCCCTTCTCGTGCCGTTCGAGGATGTCCTCGGCGACCGCCTCGAACTTCGCCTCCTCGGTCTTGTAGACCAGGTCGGGCTGGTCCTGGCGCTGCATCGGCCGGTTGGTCGGGATCGGCACGACGCCGAGCTTGTAGGTCTGGTGGAACTCGGCCGCCTCGGTCTCGGCGGTACCGGTCATGCCGCCGAGCTTGGCGTAGAGCCGGAAGTAGTTCTGCAGGGTGATCGTGGCGAGGGTCTGGTTCTCCGCCTTGATCTCCACGCCCTCCTTGGCCTCGATGGCCTGGTGCATGCCCTCGTTGTAGCGCCGGCCCGCCAGCACGCGGCCGGTGAACTCGTCGACGATCATGACTTCACCGTTGCGGACGATGTAGTCCTTGTCCTTGGTGAACAGCTCCTTGGCCTTGATCGAGTTCTGGAAGTACCCGACCAGCGGCGTGTTGGTGGAGTCGTAGAGGTTCTCGATGCCGAGCTGGTCCTCGACGTACTGGACGCCCTGCTCGGACACGCCGATCGTGCGCTTGCGCTCGTCCACCTCGTAGTGGACGTCCCGCTTCATGCGGGTGGCCAGCCGGGCGAACTCGACGTACCAGCGGGACGACTGGTCGGCCGGGCCGGAGATGATCAGCGGCGTGCGGGCCTCGTCGATCAGGATCGAGTCGACCTCGTCCACCACGGCGAAGTAGTGGCCGCGCTGGACCATCTCGTCCTGGCTCCACGCCATGTTGTCGCGCAGGTAGTCGAAGCCGAACTCGTTGTTCGTGCCGTAGGTGATGTCCGAGTGGTAGGCGGCCCGGCGCTGCTCGGGCGTCATCTCGGAGAGGATCACGCCGACGGAGAGGCCGAGGAAGCGGTGGATGCGGCCCATCCACTCCGCGTCGCGCTTGGCCAGGTAGTCGTTGGTCGTGACGACGTGCACGCCCTCGCCCGCGAGGGCGTTGAGGTAGGACGGCAGCACCGAGGTCAGGGTCTTGCCCTCACCGGTGCGCATCTCGGAGATCTGGCCGAGGTGCAGCGCCGCCCCGCCCATCAGCTGCACGTCGAAGTGGCGCTGCCCCAGGGTGCGCTTCGCGCCCTCCCGGACCACCGCGAACGCCTCGGGGAGCAGCTCGTCCAGCGTCTCGCCGTCGGCGTAGCGCTTCTTGAACTCCTCCGTTTTGCCGCGCAGCTCCGCGTCGGAGAGGTCGACGACATCGTCTTCGAGGTTGTTGATGTGCGCTGCGATGTTGCGCAGGCGCTTGAGCATCTTGCCTTCGCCGGCGCGGAGCAGTCGGGACAGCACCATCTCGGGTCGACCTCATTACCTCATCGCGACGCGCCCGCGCACGGGCGCCTTCCAGCGGTTCGCCACGGCCATGGCGAACCCACACCACCCGCCATCGTAGGCAAGTCGTGAAGGTGTGTGCACAGACACAGGTAGGAAGGGGTGCGGAACGCCGAGTGACGACCCCGCCGACCCCGCCCGGCGGCGGGCGGGGTCGCCCTGGGTTCCGCGCACGTCGCCGCGTTCGCCGCCGGGTCGTCGTCGGGTCGCGGACCGGCCTGCGGACCCTCCGGAGGTGGACTCCGCAGTGCCCGGCACCTACCTCCGGTTGGCACCATCGCCGCAGGTGAAAATGGGTGTGTTCGATGGCAGGGGGCGTCGCCACGACCGCTGGACGGGGTGGTGGCCGGGCTGATCCTGGGTTCGACCACGTGCGCGTGCGGTGGGTGCCGGTGCGGCTCGGACCACCGGGCGGGCAGGTCGGTGCCGAAGCTCGGACGACTGGGAGCAGGGCGCGCTTACCAGTTGACCGGTGCCGGCGCGTCGGCGGCGGGTTTGTCGTGGGAAGGGGCAACGCCGGCCGGCGGGCACGGGGGTCGTGGACGCCGGCGGCGGGCATGCGGTCCGGGACGCCGGTGGTCGCCACGGGTGTGGGGCCGGCGGTGGAGGTCGAAGGCCGGTGGGCGCTTGCGCGGACTCGGGCCGGGCGCGGCTTGGTTCGGCGTACCGCCGGTGTTGCGCGGTGCGGGTGGCCGGGCGCGGTCGGGCGAGCCGGTGTCGGGTTGCCCGTGGTCGGTCGGGTGCCCGGGTCGAGTGCCCGGGACGGGTGCCTGGGTGGGGGGCGTCGGTCGGTCAGGCGCGGTGGTGGGGCCGGTCCGGTGGTGAGCCGGGCGCGCTGCCTGCCGAGTCGGCGCGGATCCGCACCTCGGCGGTGCGGATCCGGGTCACGGCCCCCGGCGTGCAGAGGACGCCGGGGAGCCGCGAACGTCTGGGGGTGGGGCCGGCTTCCCTCAGGCCAGCCTGATCACGCCGTAGTCGAAACCCTTTCGGCGGTAGACGACGCTCGGACGACCGCAGTCCGCGTCGGAGAACAGGTAGAAGTCGTGGCCGACCAGCTCCATCTCGTAGAGGGCCTGGTCCACGGTCATCGGCTTGGCGGTGTGCTCTTTCTCGCGCACGATCTGGCCGGGCAGGTTGGCGTCGGCGTCCTCGTCCCACCGTTGCTGCGCGGGCACTTCCGCCATGCCCCCGTAGGCCGGTTCGGCGTCCGGGGCGGCTTCGAGCACTGCGGTGTGCCCGAGCCACAAACCCTGCGCCTGTCCGTCCTGCTCGGAGAGGACGGGTGGTGCCGCGAGTCCGCTGGTCGCCTCGGCGACCGACGTCGGGCCCCGTCGCCCGTGGTGCACCCGCCGGCGATCGTGCGAGCGGCGCAGCCGGTTCTCCAACTTGCTGACCGCCGAGTCCAGTGCGGCGTAGAAGTCGCCCGCACACGCCTCGGACCGGATCACCGGGCCACGTCCCTTGCCCGTGATCTCGACCCGCTGGCAGTTCTTCGACTGGCGGCGGTTCGGCTCGTGGAAAAGCTCCACGTCGAAGCGGATGACCTTGCGGTCGTATCGCTCGAGCCTGGCCAACTTCTCCACGACGTGCACCCGGTAGTGATCGGGCACCTCGACGTTGCGGCCCTTAACGACGATGTCCATACACGACCTCCCTCGCGTTGCTGCGAGCTATGGCTTCGGATCGTTGCGGCACCGGTCCCGCGATCGCCTTCGCGAGTTGTCGCTGAGGGTTGTCCTCAGGGCTCCACCGGCGCCAGGGTCATGGGCTGTTCGCCTCCTCCCCGCGTGCCGGGAACGCTGATAGCGGTGCACGTTAGCCCGGTATTCGCCGCTGCGACAGCCCCCGGGGCGGGGGAACTCCATGATTTTCCGGACGTGACGCTCAGCGACGAAAAACGGGCACCGGCAGTGCGCCAGGCGGGCGCGGCGAACTGGGGCGCGAACGGAGACTCACCCGTTCGACCCAGCCACCTGCCGACAGTCGTCGGCTGGGTGGCTGCGCCGAACAGCCTCCGCAAGCACCTCATATCCGGCCAACGGACGAACGGCCCGCGGGGTTCCCCATCAGAATCACCCGTGTGGGTGGGATCCGCGAGTCGACGTCAGCGTCAGGACGGCCGGTACCCGGAACCCGCCGATCTTCAACGCCGAGACGCACGCGGCTGCCGTCGCACCCGTCGTGACCACGTCGTCCAGCACCACGACGCCCGCTCCGGGCGGCGGGAGACCCCCTCGGACCAGCCGCACGCGGCCCGCCAGGTTGGCCCGCCGGGCCGCCGCGTCGAGCCCCACCGAGTCGGCCACGCCGGGCGCGAAGGCCAGCGCGCGGGCCAGCGGCAGGCCGGCGCACCGCGCTACTCCCACCAAGTGGGAACCACCGCGCCGGCGGACGGCTGCGCGGCGTGACGGCGCGGGCACCAGCCACCAATTCCGGCAGCCCGCCGGACAGCCCGGCAGTTTCGGCACGGCCGCCGCGACGAGCGCGCCCAACACCGGCGCGAGGTCACGCCGGCCGCGCTCTTTGAGGGCGAGCACGAGTTCGCGACCCGGACCCCGGTAATCGGCCAGTGCGAACACCGGTGGGCCTTTGCCCGGCACGGGCACCCGGCGGGGCGGGCCGAACGCGGCGAGGCACCGCGCGCAGCAGCGCGCACCCTCGACTCCACAGCCGGCGCAACGGGGCGGGAACAGCAGGTTGATCAGCACGTGATCGAGAGTGCCGGCCGGGTACGACAATTTTCGGGCGCGCGAATCCCGAACTGAGAGCCCCCTGGGGCAGGCTCTCAGAAATCAGCCGGGATAGAAAGCCTGGGCGCCCGTTTCGACCTTCACCGCGGTGCTCGCCCGCCACACGTCGCCGACGTCGCCCGCGCTCCACAGCCCGCTCTGGTCGACGGCCACCACGTTGCGGCCCGGCGCGGCGGTCACCGAGCTCACCGGCACGGTCAGGTTCGAGGTGTTGTAGCGCTCGATCTTGAGCCCGTCGATGTTCACCTTGGCGATCGGCCAGGACGCCAGCGACGTGCTCGCCACCAGCACGTCCTGCGCCAGCCAGTCGACCGCGATGGTCGCCGTGCCCAGGACGGTCGGCTGGAGGTTGCGCGGCAGCCGCAGCGAGACCGACGAGTCCGACCCGCGCACCACCGCTGCCACCACGAGCCGCCCGCCGACCACGGCCGCGACCCGCGTGCCGTCGCGCGAGAGCCGCAGCTCGGTGATCCCGCCGAACAGGCTCAGCTCGGAGGCGTTCACCGCGTTCGCGGTCCACCCGGCGTCGGTCTTGTTGACCCGCACCACGTTCGCGCCGTCCGCGACCGTCCACACCTCCGGGCTGGGGTCGCCCGGCCGGCCGCTGAGCAGCCACGTCGGCCGGGTCAGCGTCGAGGCGGGCAGGTCCACGGCGGCCAGCGCCTCCTCCAGGTTGCCCACCCGCAGCCGCACGGTCTTCGGGTCGACCCGGCTGACCACGGCCAGTTCCGTGCCGTCGAGCGACTGCGCGGCGCTGACCACCTGGTACTCGCCGGTCCCGGCGGGGCCCCGGACGGGTTCGCCGTTGGCCAGCCGGCGGACCAGGCCGCCGGTCGCCACCAGGCCGCTGAGGTCGGCGTCGGGGGTGATCAGGGCCTCGCCGGACTGCACGTCGGCGGGCCGCCACTCGATCTGGTCGGTCGAGATCGGCGCGCCCTCCACCAGGATCCGGATCCGGCTGCTGGTCACGCCCGCCAGCGACTTCACCACCTGGGCCACGATCTGCTTGCGCAGCTGCGCGGTGAGGTCGCCGACCTTGGTCAGGTCGACTTCCAGCGCGCCGTCGTCCGCCTCGTGGGTGTCCTTGCGCTGCGCCGCGCCGTTGGGCACCGCGGTCGCCAACGCGCCACGCAGGCCCACAGCGGGGCCCTTGAGCAGCAGTTCGGTCACACGGCGCGGGATGGACGTCGACGGCGGGACCACGACGTAGCGCGGGTCGGGCACCAGGACGCCGAAGTCCGGGTTGTAGAAGTAGAGGGTGACCCGCCGGTAGTTGGCCTGGAAGCCGACCAGGGGCACGTAGATGCCGTCCGGCGGGTCGGAGATGCGCCACTCGCCGTCCTTGTCGGCCTCGATGCCGACCGGGGCCGTGAGGTCGCCGACGCGCTGCACGAACGAGCTGTCGACCTCCAGCGAGCCGATGTTCTTGCCCTGGAGCATCACCGTGCGGTGCTTGGCGTCCGCGGGCAGGTCGCCGCCGCCGGTGGGGACGGTGTTGAACGTCGTGTCGATGACGGTCGGGGTGACCTTGGTGTCCCAGTTCTTCCGGGCGTCCTCGGTCAGGTAGGCCTTGGCCGCCGCGTAGTCGGCGTCGGGGTTCGCCGAGGCGTTGACGAACTCGCGGACCAGGCTCAGCGGGTCGATGCCCTTGGTGGGCTTCGGGGCGGCGGCCTCGGTGGCGCTGCCGGCCGACGGGTTCACCGCGATGGGCGTCGTCTGCGTGGGGATGGCGGCGCACCCCGTCAGGGCCGCCAGGCACGCCACCACCGCTACCAGCCGCTTCACCGGGCCTCCCCCGCTCTCGTCGCACCCCGCCCGGCGGTCACCGGACCTCCTCGCGATCGCCCGTCACGGGCTGCGCGGGCTGCCAGGTGATCTCCTCCTCGGTCAGCTCGACCTCACCGGTCGGCTCCTCCGCCGGCTCCTGCCCGGCCACCACGGCGGGCAGGTCCGGCGGTTCCAGCGGCAGCGGGCTGCCGGTCAGCTCGTGGCCGTGCCGGCAGGGCACGGTCAGCCGGAACACCGCGCCGTACCCGCGCTCGCCCCACGCCTCCAGCCACCCGCCGTGCAGCCGCGCGTCCTCCAGGCTGATCGACAGGCCCAGGCCGGTGCCGCCGGTGCGCCGGTTGCGCGACGGGTCGGCCCGCCAGAACCGGTTGAACACCAGGTCCGCCTCGCCGGGCCGCAGACCCACGCCGCGGTCGCGCACGGTGACGGCCACCGCGTGGTCGTCACTGCGGAGGGTCAGCTCGACGGGCAGGCCCTCGCCGTGGTCGATGGCGTTGGCGAGCAGGTTGCGCAGGATGCGCTCGACCCGCCGGGAGTCCAGCTCGGCGGTCACCTCGTGGTCCGGCAGGTCCATCACGATCGTGGTGCCGCTGCTGTTCGCGATGGCCCGCACCGAGTCGTGCGCGCGCCGCGCGAGCACCCGGATGTCGACCAGGTCGGCGGCCAGCTCCTCGACGCCCGCGTCCAGCCGGCTGATCTCCAGCAGGTCGCCCAGCAGCGACTCGAACCGGTCCAGCTCGTCGACCAGCAGCTCGGTGGAGCGGGCCAGGCCGCCGGGGAACTGCTCGCGGGACGCGTGCAGCACGTCCGCGGCCATCCGCACGGTGGTCAGCGGGGTGCGCAGCTCGTGCGAGACGTCGGAGGTGAACCGGCGCTGGAGCTGGCCGAACTCCTCCAGCTGGTGGATCTGGCGCTGGATGCTCGCGGCCATCTCGTTGTACGACTCGGCCAGCCGCGCCACGTCGTCCTCGCCCACCACGGGCATCCGCTCGTCCAGGCTGCCGTCCGCGAACCGCTCCGCGATCTCGGCGGCCTGCCGCACCGGGCGCACGACCTGCCGGGTCACCAGGTTCGCGATCACCGCGAGCAGCAACAGCAGCACCAGGCCGCCGACGACCAGCGTCGACTGCACGACCTCGGCCGTGGACTGCTCGCCGGTCAGCGGGAACAGCAGGTAGAGGTGCATGGCGCGGGCGGAGCTGTTCACCGGCTTGCCGACCACGAGCAGCGTGGTGCGGCCGGTGCTGCGCTCGACGGTGGTGATCTGCCAGCCGGCGCTGCCGCGTTCGAGCATCTTGGTCAGGCTCGCGGGCACGTCCTGCCACGGGCCGACCGCCGTGGGCAGGCCGTCCGAGCCGACGCCGACCGGGTCGGACAGCACGGGCTCGAACGCGCCCGCGCCGGACGAGGTCGCGTCGAGGCCGGAGCCCGCCGCGTTGATCTTGTTCAGGGCGGCGGTGAACCGCGACTTCACGCTGTCCGGGCCCGGGTTGAGGCCCGACAGGTCGGGCTGCACGGCCGCCGCCGACGCCTCGGTCTGCCGGATCGCCGCCTGGGTCTTGGTGTCCAGCAGCTGGCCGGTGATCTGCACCTGCAGCACCATGCCCAGCACGAACACCACCGCGGAGGACAGCGCGAGCGTGCTGACCACGACCCGCAGCTGCAACGAACGCCGCCACAGGTCGCCGAACGCGGCGGCGTGCCGCCGGGCGCGCTCGACCCCGCGTCGCAGCTCGCGGACCGCGGGATCAAGCACGCTCATCGGACACCGATCACGGAGGGCCCGCCTTGTACCCGACGCCGCGGACGGTCAGCACCACCTCGGGGTGCTCGGGGTCGCGCTCCACCTTCGAGCGCAGGCGCTGCACGTGGACGTTCACCAGCCGGGTGTCCGCCGCGTGCCGGTAGCCCCACACCTGTTCGAGCAGGACCTCGCGGGTGAACACCTGGCGCGGCTTGCGGGCCAGTGCCACCAGCAGGTCGAACTCCAGCGGGGTGAGCTGGATCGGCTTGCCCTCGCGCAGCACCTCGTGGCCGGGCACGTCGATGGTCAGGTCGCCGATCTGGAGCACCTCGGCGGGCTCGGCCTCGGTGCGCCGCAGGCGCGCGCGGATCCGCGCCACCAGCTCCTTCGGCTTGAACGGCTTGACCACGTAGTCGTCCGCGCCGGACTCCAGGCCGAGCACGACGTCCACGGTGTCGCTCTTCGCGGTGAGCATGACGATCGGGACGCCCGACTCGGAGCGGATCGCCTTGCACACGTCGATGCCGTTCATGCCCGGGAGCATGAGGTCGAGCAGCACCAGGTCCGGTTTCAACTCGCGGAGCGCGGGCAGCGCGCGGGCGCCATCGGCCACCACCGCGGTATCGAACCCCTCGCCCCGCAGCACGATGGTCAGCATCTCCGCCAGAGCGGGGTCGTCGTCCACCACGAGCACGCGTGCCTTCATACCCACCATCGTCCCACTAGTGGTCGGACCCCCACGCACCGCCCAGTACTCATCGCCGCTGGTCGCCGCACGGGTCCGCTCGGTCATCGGTCTCGGTCGCCGTTCCACGCGCCCACCTCGCACTCACCGCACGGGATTCTTCAGCGACTCATCGGCGGGGCGGTCACGTTTCGTTACTCCGTGAGACTAACGGGTGAAATACCGGTCTAGCAGACCATCCATCCGCAGGTCGACCGTGCCGTCGAGGACCTCCCACGGCGACAGCCAGTGCGCGGCGGCCAGTTCGTCGTACACGGCGCCGCAGCGGCTCTGAAGGTCGTCGTCGGACTCGTAGACGTCACGTTCGCGCTGTTCGGACGTCTCCCGGTGGGCGGCGCGACTCTGCGCGACGGCGCTCGGCACGCGCAGCAGCAACTGCAAGTCCGGGATCGGCAACCCGAAGCGGTCCACCTCCAGCGCGCGCAGCCAGTCGACGAACTCGCCGTCCGCGTGCTGGCGCAGGCGTGCAGCGCCGTACGCGGCGTTGGAGGCGATGTACCGGTCGAGGAGGACGACGTCGTAGTCGAGGAGGTCCGCGCGAATCCGGTCGGCGGCACCCCGGCGGTCCAGCGCGTACAGGACGGACATGCCGTGCACGGAGTCCGTCAGGTCGCCGAGCCGGCCGTGCAGCGCGTCCCGGACGAGTTCGGCGTGGATGTCGTCGTCGTACCGGGGGAACGCCCCGGTGGCGACTTTGCGCCCCTGCACCGCGAGCGCGTCGGTGAGCGCCTTGGCGAGGGTCCGCTTGCCCGCGCCGTCCAATCCCTCGATCACGACGAGTTTTCCCACGCCACCACCCTAGGGGGCGATCAAAAACCTCGATCGGCGGCATGACTTCGCCCAGTCGGGTGACTGGAGATCTTTCTCTCACCAGATCGAGTGACTACGGTGAACCCAATTCGGGCGCGCACGAAAGGGTGGTGCCGCGGTGACCGCGGATTCCGGGCCGGTTGACCAGCCGGTGGGCCACCCCCCTGGCTTGCCCAGCGCCCTGGCCGAGACGCTGCGCTACGGCCCGTTCCACCGCGCCCTGCACGACGCCATCGCCCACCGCGGGCTGTCCCTGGCCCGGCTGCGGGCGCACCTGGAGCAGCAGGGCGTGCAGGTCGGCCAGTCGACCCTGAGCTACTGGCAGCGCGGACTGCGCCATCCCGAAGTGCCCCGGGCGATCGCGACCGTGCGGGCGCTGGAGACCGTGCTGCGGCTGCCGGTGGACTCGCTGGTCACGCTGGTCGGCAACCGCCCGCAGCCCCGGCTGCCCCGGCCGGCGTTCACCGAGCTGGCCAACGCGTGGGTGCAGACGGTGCCGCTGCTGGCCGAGTTCGAAGCCGTGCCGGAGAGCGCGCGGGCCAACGCCGACCTCGAAGTGCTGTCCGTGCACGACACCGTGCTCATCGGGGTGCAGCGGGAGCAGCGCTCGATCACCACGCGGCTGGTCGTGCGGGCGCTGCGCACCGGACCGGACCGATACCTGGCCGTGCACCAGGGCGACGAGGGGTCAGTGATCGACAACGCCCTGGTAAGACCCGCGGAGGGGTGCCGGCAGGGGCGGCTGCGGCGGCAGAGCGCGTCCCGGGGGCTGGCGTTCGAGCTGCTCTTCGACCGGCGGCTCTCCGAGGGCGAGGAGCACGTCTTCAGCTTCACCGTGGTGGACGACACCGGCGGCCCGACCCCCGGCCACCACCGCACGTTCCGCGAACCGTGCCGCGGCTACCTGCTGCAACTGGCCTGCAACCGGCGAACCCTGCCCGCCCGGTGCACCAAGCAGTTCCGGGTGGACACCGGCGCGACACCGGTGGACGTGGAGGAGCTGGTGTGCGGCCTGGGCGGCGTGGTCAGCGCCTACTTCACCGACGTCGGACCGGGCATGGCCGGCATCGGCGTGGAGTGGAACTGACCCTCGGGCGACCGACCGGCCGGCCACCTCAGACGATGTCGAGGCGCGGCGCGGCCGACGCCGCCTGCGCGGCGTGCGCGACGGCCTGGGCGTCCTCGACCCGCCCCACGCGCACCGACATGGCCGGCACCGCCCGCTTCGTCGGCTTGGTCGTGTAGACCGTGAACGCCTTCGAGGCCCGGTCGTAGAAGACGCCCTTCGCCTGGTTCCAGTCGACCTCCACGAACTGCCGGCGCAGCACCCCGACGAACAGGAACAACAGCCGGCGGTCGGTGCAGGCGAGCACCCCGAAGCCCTCCCCCTGGGCGGCGGTCAGCGCGAGCACCCGCTCCTCCGGGCGCAGGTGGCCGGCCAGGAGGTGCACCTCCTTCATCGACCCCGTCAGCGCACCCCGCACGCGGTCCAGCGCCGCCGCGATGTCGGGCCGCAACGCCAGCACGGCCGGTTCCGGCGGCGCAGCGGCCACCGGCTCGGCCACCGCCACCCGGCGCACGGCGGTGTGGAACGTCCACCGCCCGCCGTCCCAGTAGCGGACCAGCGAGTCGTCGAGCGGATCGGGCAGCCACGCGGGCGGCCGCACGGGCGACTGGGTCATCGCCTCACTCCTCCCCGTCGTCGGACAGGTCGCCGTCACCGTCCGCCGCCAGGGCCGCGACCGCCGACGCCTGACCGCGCCGACCCGACTCCGACGCGCGCCACTCGACGGCCTCGACGGCCTCGGTGAACTCCAGGACGTGGTCCTCGCCCAGGCCGACGAGCAGGTCTTTCACCTCGGCGGGCGAGGCGTAGAAGAACTCCCGGCGCGCGTTGACCAGGTTCACCCGCTTGTGCGCCAACCGCTGGTGGAGCGCGGTCTCCAGCGCGACGGCGTCCTTGGAGAAGAACAGGGCGTGCGTGTCGAACCGGAACGGCACCGACGCGTCCCCGAGTTCGCGCACGCGGTCCATCGGCTCCAGCCGGCGGGTCATACCGATCTTGACCACGTCGGGGCCGAACGCGCCGATGTTCGAGATGACGTACACGTACCCGGCCCGGACGTTCGCGGCCTGCTGCTCGACGCCCTCGATCGCCCGGTCGACCTTGTCGAGCTCGGCCTGCGCCCGGCCCAGCCCCTCCAGGTCGCCGTTCGCGGTCAGCTTCGCGACCACGGTCGCGTAGTGCGCCCGCTCCTTGGCCAGCCGCGCCCGCTCCCGTTCGATCTCGCGCACCACCTTGGCCTCCTCGCGCAGCCGGGCGCGCTCCTCACGGGCCTGCTCGCGCTCGTGCTCGGCCTTGACCAGGTGGTCGGCGGTCAGGTCGATCTCGGCCAGCCGGAGCCGGTGGTAGTCGGCGGAGATGGCGATGCCCATCGCCGTGCCGAGCTTGCCGATCGTGGTCCGGGTGGTGGTGAGCCTGGTCTTCACCGACTCGCGGGTGTGCGGCTTCACCGAGCGCACCGCGTTGTCGGCTTCGGCGTTGTAGGCGCGCAGCATCAGCTTGGCCATGTCCCGGCCGAGCCGCTGCCCCTCCTTCACCGAGCCGTTCACCGCCCAGTTCACCTGGCTGGTGACGGCGTCGGCCTTGGCGGCGGCCTTGATCCGCTGCTTCAGCTCGGCCAGCGCGTCCTTGTACGCGAGCACGTCGTCCAGCGGGTGCGCGTACTCGTAGACGCCGACCTCCTGGAGCAACGCCAGCTCACGCGTCTCGACCAGGCCGGACTGCACCGCCGCGAGCTCGGCGGTCAGCTGCCGCCGTGACGCCCCGAGGGCCTCGTACGTCGCCTTCGACTTCTCGACGGCGGCCCGCAAGTCGCGCAGCTCGGCCTCCAGCGCCGGGGTGCCCGCGCCCCTGAGCTGCCCCACCCAGCCGCGCAGTTCGGCGATGGTGCCGTGCGCCGCCACCAGTTGCTGGTGGAGCGCCGCCGCCTCCGCGTTCTCCCTGTTCCCGAACAACGCCACGCCCTGCCCCCTTTGTGCCACGCGGTGTGCACAGAAGATCGCGGCGATCGATTGCGGTGTTACGAATCAGGGGGCGGACAGCGGAACGGGCCGGTGCGTCGCCGCACCGGCCCGTTCGGGAAAAGCGTCAGTAGCGGTAGTGCTCCGGCTTGTACGGGCCTTCGACGTCCACGTCGATGTACTCGGCCTGGTCCTTGGAGAGCTTGGTGAGCTTGCCGCCCAGCGCGTCGAGGTGGATCCGCGCGACCTTCTCGTCC
Source organism: Saccharothrix espanaensis DSM 44229 (assembly GCF_000328705.1). Taxonomy (NCBI): domain Bacteria; kingdom Bacillati; phylum Actinomycetota; class Actinomycetes; order Pseudonocardiales; family Pseudonocardiaceae; genus Saccharothrix; species Saccharothrix espanaensis. The sequence continues at coordinate 8,404,216 of NC_019673.1, forward strand.
AGCTTCTTCGGCAGGCGGTACACCTCCTTGTCGTACTCCTGGTACTTGGTGAACAGCTCGACCTGCGCGATCACCTGGTTGGAGAACGAGTTCGACATCACGAAGCTCGGGTGGCCGGTCGCGTTGCCCAGGTTGAGCAGGCGGCCCTCGGACAGCACCAGGATCGACTTGCCGTCCGGGAACACCCACTCGTCGACCTGCGGCTTGATGTTGATCCGCCGGATGCCGGGGTAGCGCTGGAGGCCGGCCATGTCGATCTCGTTGTCGAAGTGGCCGATGTTGCCCACGATCGCCTGGTGCTTCATCGCGGCCATGTGCTCGATGCGCACGACGTCCTTGTTGCCGGTCGTCGTGATGATGATGTCGGCCCGGCCCAGCACGTCCTCCAGCACCTGGACGTCGTAGCCGTCCATGGCCGCCTGGAGGGCGCAGATCGGGTCGATCTCGGTCACGATGATCCGCGCGCCCTGGCCGCGCAGCGACTCCGCCGCGCCCTTGCCGACGTCGCCGTAACCGCAGATGACCGCGACCTTGCCGCCCATCAGCACGTCGGTGCCGCGGTTGATGCCGTCGATCAGCGAGTGCCGGATGCCGTACCGGTTGTCGAACTTCGACTTGGTGACCGCGTCGTTGACGTTGATCGCCGGGAACAGCAGGTTGCCCGCCGCCGCCAGCTGGTAGAGCCGCATGACGCCGGTCGTGGTCTCCTCGGTCACGCCGCGGATGCCCTCGGCGATCTTGGTCCACTTGCCGTTGTCCGCCGCCAGCGACTTGCGCAGCGTCTCCAGGACGAGCTGCCACTCCTCGGAGTCGTTCTCGTCCGCGGGCGGCACGACGCCGGCCTTCTCGTACTCGGCGCCCTTGTGCACGAGCAGCGTCGCGTCACCGCCGTCGTCCAGGATCATGTTCGGGCCGCCGCCGTCGGGCCAGGTCAGCATGGACTCGGCGGTCCACCAGTACTCCTCCAGCGTCTCGCCCTTCCAGGCGAACACCGGGACGCCCTGGGGCTCCTCGGGAGTGCCGTGGGGGCCGACGACGACCGCGGCCGCGGCGTGGTCCTGGGTGGAGAAGATGTTGCACGAGGCCCAGCGGACTTCGGCGCCGAGCGAGACGAGCGTCTCGATCAGCACGGCGGTCTGCACCGTCATGTGCAGCGAGCCGGAGACTCGCGCCCCCTTCAAGGGGTAGACCTCGGAGTACTCGCGCCGCAGCGCCATCAGGCCGGGCATCTCGTGCTCGGCCAGGCGGATCTCCTTGCGGCCGAACTCAGCCAGGGAGAGGTCGGCGACGGCGAAATCGATGCCGTTGCGGTTCTGGAGCCTCTCGGCGGTCATCGCGGGTTCCTCCAAGTTCGGGGTTCGTCCGACCCTACCGCCCGCCACGCCCGGAACCGGGGTCGCCTGCGACTGGGGTCTTCATGCACCACTATGGCCTGGCTGACGCGAGGTTCGCTGGAGGTTCTGTGCTGATTCCCGGCCCCGACACACGGGTGGTCGAGCTGCGGGTGCACGGTGTCCAGGGCACGACCCCGCAGTCCCTGGTGGACGCGGTGGCGGCGGTGGACGTGGCCGGGGACGGGCTGGGGCGCGTGGTGCGTCCGGCCGATCGGCTTCGGAGACCCGCGCCGGGACCGATGCTCCAGGCGGGTGGCCGGCCGGTCTCCCGCGTGGTCGAGGGCTACGTGTGGGGCGGCATGACCTCCGGCGGCTGGGCCAAGGCGACCTGGGCGCTGCTGTTCCCGTTCTCGCTGGCGAACGTGGCGCACTGGATGCTGCCGCCGGTGCCGACCGGCTCGACGGCCGCGCACCTGCTCGGCGTCGCGCTGCGGTCGCTGCTCCGGTTGGCGGCACTGCTGCTGACCGTGCTGCTGGTCGCCCAGCTCGCGGTGATCAGCCTCGACCTGGTCGCGGCGCAGTGCCTCGCGCCCGGCTCGACGTGCCTGTGGGGTCCGTCGTGGGTGTCGGACGTGCCGTGGGCGCGGACGGTGATCGGGCTCGCGCCGGTCGCGCTGCTGCTCGTGGTGCTGCACCGGGTGTCGGCGGTCGACTGGCGGATCGAGCGCAAGGACGTGCCCGCGTCGGCGATCGGGGCGTCCGGGCTGCCCGGCGCGCACGTGGCGACCGACCCGGACGTGCCCGCGCTGCGGGTGCTGCACCTGGTCGCGGGGCTCGGCGCGGCGGTGGTGATCGGGCTCGGCGGACCGCTGGGGCCGCTGGTCGCACCGGGGTGGCACGGCGTCGCGCTGACCGCGGCGTGGGTGGCCGGCGTCGCGCTGCTGGCGTTCTCCGCGCTGGCCGCGATGCTGCTGGACGACCCGACCGGCGGCGCGCCGCACCGGGGCGGGCGGTGGCTGCGGGCGGTCCTGGCGCGGCGGCCCCGGCGGGTGCTGCTGGCCGTGGCGTGGGCGGTTTTCCTCGGGTCGGCGGCCCTGCTGACCCGGCTGCCGGTGCGGATGCCCGGCGCGGACCTGGCCGTGCAGCTCGTGGCGGCGGCGGTGGCGCTGGTGTGCGCGCTGCTCGCGCTGCTGCTGGTGCCGGCGGCGCTGCTGGCCCGCAAGACGTGGAAGGACCTGCCGCGCGACCTGCGGCCGTGGGCGGGCGGCTGGATGGCCGCGCCCGTGCTGGCGATCGCGGCGCTGCTCGGCGGCGGCTTCGGGGCCGGGGTGGGGTTGACGCTGCGGCGCGTGCTGGGGCACGGCGTGCTGCCGCGCGGGTACGACTACATCGCGCTGCTGTGGGGCGTGGCCGGCGTGTTGGCGTTCGCGGCCGGGATCGCGGTGGTGGCGACGACCGGCGCGGTGCGGTGGAGTTCGCTGCGCCGCGGCAAGGAGTGGGCGCGCGAGGCGTCGCTGCTGCACGCCGGGCGGGCGCGGGACGTGAAGCGGGCGGCGCGGGCGTGGTGGTGGGCGCGCTGGCAGCAGCGGCACAGCCACCACGTGGTGCTGATCGGGGCGTGCGTGCTGGTGGCGGGCGCGGTGCCGGCGGCCGTGCTGCGGCTGCGCGAGGTCGAGCCGCCGGCCTGGTCCCGGCCGTTCGCCGCGCTCGGCGTGGTGGTGCTGGCGGTGTTGGCGCTGGCGCTGCTGCGGGCCGTGTGGCTGGCGGCGCGGCGGCCGGACACCGCGCGGCAGTTGGGGATCCTGGCGGACCTGGCGGCGTTCTGGCCGCGCGAGGCGCACCCCGTGGTGCCGCCCTGCTACGCACTCAAGGTCGTGCCGGAACTGGTGTCGCGGGTGCGCGAGCACCTGGCGGACCCGGGGGTGCGGGTGGTGATCGCCGGGCACTCCCAGGGAAGCCTGCTCGCGGCGGTCGCGGCGGCGCGGCTGTTGGAGGAACTGCCGGCGTCCGACGCGGCGCGGGTCGGCCTGGTGACGGCGGGCTCGCAGTTGCAGTGGGCGTACCCGAGGGCGTTCCCGGCGGTGGTGCCGCACGAGTCGCTGGCCCGGCTGGCCGGCGGACTGGACGGCCGGTGGCGTGCGCTCTGCCGCGGCACGGACCCGCTGGGCGGCGCGGTGACGACGTGGGGCCGCCAGGTGTTCGACGGCATGCTCCTGGGCGTCGGCTTCCTGCCCGACGGCACGACCGGCGCCCTGCCACCGGCGCTGCGCGGACCGACGGGCGCACTCGTGCTCGGCGGCGACCACTGGCTGCCCGACCCCCAACGCGGCCCGTTCCCGGGCCGGCGCTGGGCACCGGGCGTGAACCGGCACAAGGACTACACGTCGGACCCGGAATGGGACCGCGCGGTCGCCATCGCGGCCGGCCTCGAAGACGTGGCCGCACCGCTGTCCCGCCCGGTCCTGCCCACCGCCCGCCAGGCCCCGCTCCGCACACCGGAACCCGAGGCGCTCTAGCCGTCCTCCCGGTCGTGGCCGACGTGCGAGTGGAAGAACGCCACGGCGGCCCCGGCGGCAGCCAACCCACCGAGCACCGCCGCCGCCACGTTGTTCCCGACGAAGCTGGTGCCTAAGGGCGGACCGGCTCGATAAGGGAGAGCAGGGTCGGTGATCCCGCAGCAGCGGCGTCGGCGCGACTTCCTGTCCCACACCGCCGCCGAACGCGTCGCCCGCGTCCTGGCCGAACTCGTCGGCTCCTACGGACGAGAGGAGCGCGGCGGCTGGACCCTCGGAATTCCGCTGACCAAGGTCGAGCTGGCCTCCATCGCCGGGATGAAGCCCCGCACCGCCGAGAAGGCGTTCAGCGACCTGCGCAAGGCCGGCGTCGTGGTCAGCCACTACCGGCGGGACCTCCTGGTGCCCGACCTCGGGAGGCTGTGGGCGTTCGCGGGTCTCGGCGGTCAGCCCAGGTGGGCGGAGAGCAGGCGGTCGGCGGCTTCGGTGCGGCCGGTGTCGGTGAGCAGGCCCGCCGGGGCCAGGACGTAGTCGTGGTCCACGGTGATGGTGGCGGACTTCAAGACCGGGCGGAGGAAGGGGTCGGCGCGGAGGGTGCGTTCGACCTCCGCCACGTCCGGCGCGTGGCGGAACACGCCGCCGGACAGCACCAGGCGGCCCGCGCCCTGCGGGCCCAGGCGGCCGTCGACCAGGCGGAGGTGGCGGCGGGTGGCGAGGACCGCGGCGAGGGCGGCCAGGCGCAGGTCGACGGTCGGGTCGTCGGACAGCCACGTCACGTTCGCCGCCCGGTGCGCGGCTTCCTGGTGCAGCGCAACGGCTTCCGCCTTGTCGACCAGCTTCTCCGCCACGGCCTCCGCGACGATTCCCGGTGCGGACCACCGCATCCCGAGGTCGCCTTCCACCGTGCGGCGGTCCGGCGGTAGCGCGACCGTGCGCTCGACGCCTTCGTCCACCGTGGACACCGCCGAGTACACATCCGTTGTCGCACCGCCGACATCGACCACCAACACCGCGCCTTCACGGTCCTGGGCGGCCAATCTGGACACTCCCCTGAGGACGGCGTCCGGCGTGACCGCCTGGACCAGGTCGCGGAACGCCGTGCCCCGCGACAAGCCCTTGCCGCCGATCACGTGCCGCAGGAACACCTCGCGGATCGCCCGCCGCGCCGGGCCCGGCGCGAGTTCGCCGACGTCGGGCAGGACGTTGTCCGTCGCCACGACCGTGCGCGCGGCCAGCAGGTCCAGCGCCGCCGACCGGGCCTCGACGTTGCCCGCCAGCACGATGGGGCACGCCACGCGGGCCAGTTTCGCCGCGTTGTGCAGCAGGACCGTGCGGTCGCCGCCGTCCGTGCCGCCGACCAGCAGGACCAGGTCCGGTGCCGCCGCGCGCAGCGCGCGCACGCCCGCGCCGTCCAGCGGACCCGCCGACACGTGCACCACCTTCGCGCCCGCCGACAACGCCACCCGGTACCCGGCCTCGGCGCTGACCAGGCGTTCCTGCCCGACCACCGCGAGCCGCAGACCACCGCCGGCCGACGAGCAGGCCAGCACCTCGTCCGCACCGCCCAGCGCCCCGGTCACCGCCGTCACGCCGTCGAGCACCTCGGGCGGCGACGTCGGCCGCTGCGCCGTGCCGAGCAGGTCGCCGGACGAGGACACCAACGCGCCCTTCGTCCAGGTCGAGCCCACGTCCAGGCACAGCACCGTCATGACCGTGCAAACTACCCGAGCCCGTGCACGCGAAGGTGATCCGCGCACCGCGCACCGGTGGTCCAATGGACCGCCGGACGTGCCTGTTCGCCTGGTTGGAGAAGTGCGGCCCGCTCGGGCTCGCCGACCGGTTTCCCGCCGGGCCTCTAGGCTGAACAGCCGTACAACCCTCGACGAGGAGGAGAAGCACCGTGCCGGGGAACGGGCTTTGGCGCACGAAGTCGATCGAGCAGTCGATCGCCGACACCGACGAGCCGGGCACCAAGCTACGCAAAGACCTGACCGCGTGGGACCTGACCGTGTTCGGCGTCGCGGTGGTGATCGGGGCCGGCATCTTCACGCTGACCGCGTCCACCGCCGGCAACCTCGCCGGACCGTCGGTGTCCCTCGCGTTCGTGCTGGCCGCGATCGCCTGCGCGCTGGCCGCCCTGTGCTACGCCGAGTTCGCGTCCACGGTGCCCGTCGCGGGCAGCGCGTACACGTTCTCCTACGCCACCTTCGGCGAGTTCATGGCGTGGATCATCGGCTGGGACCTGGTCCTGGAGTTCGCGGTCGGCGCGGCGGCCGTCGCGAAGGGCTGGTCGCTGTACCTGCAGACCGTGCTGGGGCAGATGGGCCTCGACCTGAAGACCACGGTCGTGATCGGCGGCCTGGAGGTCGACTGGGGCTCGCTGCTGCTGGTGTTCGCGCTGACCGTGCTGCTGGCCGTCGGCACCAAGCTGTCGTCGCGGGTCAGCGCGGTGATCACGGCCGTGAAGGTGGCCGTGGTGCTGCTGGTGATCGTGCTCGGCATCGGGTACATCAAGGCGGCGAACTACAGCCCCTACATCCCGCCGGCCGAGACCGGCGGCACCGCGGGCAGCGGCCTGGAGCAGTCGTTGTTCTCGCTGGTCACCGGGTTCTCGGGGAGCACCTACGGCGTGCTCGGCCTGCTCGCCGCGGCGTCGCTGGTGTTCTTCGCGTTCATCGGCTTCGACGTGGTCGCGACCACCGCCGAGGAGACCCGCAACCCGCAGAAGGCCGTGCCGCGCGGCATCCTGGGCTCGCTCGCGATCGTGACGGTGCTCTACGTCGCGGTGTCGCTGGTGATCACCGGCATGCTGCCCTACGACCGGTTGAAGACCCAGCCGGACGGCAGCCGCGCCACGCTGGCCACGGCGTTCGCGGAGAACGGCGTCGACTGGGCGGCCACGGTCATCTCGGTCGGCGCGCTGGCCGGCCTGACCACGGTCGTGATGGTGCTGATGCTGGGCCAGTCGCGGGTGCTGTTCGCGATGTCGCGCGACGGCCTGCTGCCGCGCGGCCTGGCCAAGACCGGCAGCCGCGGCACGCCGGTCCGGATCACCCTCGGCATCGGCGTGCTGGTCGCCATCGCGGCGGGCTTCTTCCCGGCGGGCAAGCTGGAGGAGATGGTCAACGTCGGCACGCTGTTCGCGTTCGTGCTGGTGTCGGCGGGCGTCCTGGTGCTCCGCAAGACCCGGCCGGACCTGGAACGCGGCTTCCGGGTGCCGCTGGTGCCGCTGGTCCCGATCCTGGCGATCATCTCGTGCGTCTGGCTGATGCTCAACCTGACCGCGCTGACCTGGGTCCGGTTCCTGGCGTGGATGGCGCTGGGCGTGGTCGTGTACTTCGCCTACAGCCGGCGGAACTCCCTGCTGGGCAAGCGGAACGGAGCGACCGCCACCCCGCTGGTGAAGCCCGACGAGGTGCCGTAGCGGACAAGGGTGACGAGTCGGCTTGCACCGACTCGTCACCCTCTCGCCTACGCCTTGGGGGCCGTGCGGTCGAGGTCGGGCTCCAGGTAGATCAGGCGGGCGGCCGGGACCTTGTTGCGGACGCGTTGCTCCGCGTCGTCGATCGCCTGCGCGACCTCCGCCGCCGCCAGGCCCGGGTTGAGGGCGATCTTCGCGGCCACCAGCAGCTCGTCCGGGCCGATGTACTGGGTGCGGATGTGGATCACCCGCTGCACCTTGCCCGCCGCCAGCTCGTCCACGATCGTGTCCAGCTCGACGGGCGACGCGCCCTCGCCGATCAGCAGCGACTTCATCTCGATGATCAGGATGATCGCGATGACGCCGAGCAGCACGCCGATGCAGATGGTGCCGATGGCGTCCCACACCGGGTCGCCGGTCACCGTCGACAGGCCGACGCCCATCAGCGCCAGCACCAGGCCGAACAACGCGCCCGCGTCCTCCAGCAGCACCACCGGCAGCTCGGGCACCTTCGACTGGCGGATGAACTGCCACCAGGTCGCGTCGCCCTTGATCAGCTTCGACTCGGTGATCGCGGTCTTGAAGCTGTAGGTCTCCAGGCCGATCGCGACCACCAGGATGACCACCGCGACCAGCGGGGAGGACAGCTCCTCGTGCGACTCCAGCTTGTGGATGCCCTCGTAGAGCGCGAACACCGACCCCAGGCTGAACAGCAGCAGCGCCACGACGAACGAGTAGAAGTACCGGTCCCGGCCGAACCCGAACGGGTGATTCAGGGTGGCCTTGCGCCGGGACGTCTTCTGGCCGAGCAGCAGCAGGCCCTGGTTGGAGGTGTCCGCGACCGAGTGCACCGCCTCGGCCAGCATCGACGACGACCCCGTCACCAGGAAGCCGACGAACTTGGCCACCGCGATCCCGGCGTTGGCCACCAGCGCGGCGATGATGGCCTTCGTACCGCCCCCAGCTGACACGGTTGCTCCCTCATCCAAAGTCCGATTTGTCGGAGTGATCCGGTTGCCGCGGATGACCCTAGTGGGCTGACCCTAATCGGTGCCCGCCGTCGCGCGGAAAAGGCGCGTCGGCTCGTCCGCTGTGACCACCACCGCCGGGTCCGACGCCGGCAGCCACACCGAGTGGCCGCGCTCCACCAGCAGCGTCGCGCCGGAGGAGTTCGCCAGCCGCGCGCGCCCCTGCGCGACCAGCAGGATCTGCGGTCCGGAGTGGTCGACCCGCAGCTGCGCGCCCGCGTCCAGCTCCAGCCGGGACAGCTCGAACTCGGGGCTCGGCGTGCGGTAGGTCCACAGGCCGGGCGCGGTCCGCTCGCCGGTCTGCACCGGCATGTCGCCGCACGCGAAGTCCAGCACCCGCATCAGCTCGGGCACGTCCACGTGCTTGGGGGTCAGGCCGCAGCGCAGCACGTTGTCCGAGTTCGCCAGGATCTCCACGCCGGTGCCGTGCAGGTAGGCGTGCAGGTTGCCGGCCGGCAGGTAGATCGCCTCGCCGGGCCGCAGGACCAGCCGGTTGAGCAGCAGCGCGGCCAGCACGCCCGCGTCACCCGGGTACGCCTCGCCCAGCTCCAGGACCGTGCGGCACTCCAGGTCGAAGTCGCCGTGGGCCTTCACGTGCAGCACGCACGCGTCCAGGACCTGCGGCAGCAGGGCGTCCAGCGCGGTCTGCGGGAGCGTGATCAGGGTGGTGAACAGGGCCCGCAGCCCGCTCTCGTCCGGCTGGGCGGCCAGCAGCTCGGTGTACGGGGCGAAGTCCGGGGCCTCCAGCGACCGCAGCAGCGCCACGGTCCGGTCCGGCGCGCGGAACCCGGCCAGCGCGTGGAACTCGGTCAGCGCGCAGACCAGCTCCGGCTTGGCCGACGGGTCCTTGTAGTTGCGCACCGACGAGTCCATCGGCAGGCCCGCCGCCTCCTCGGCGGCGAACCCCCGCGCGGCCTGCTCGGCCGACGGGTGCGCCTGAAGGCTCAGCGGCTCGTCCGCCGCCAGCACCTTGAGCAGGAACGGGAGCCTGCTGCCCCAGCGGTCGGCGCCCCGCGCCCCGAGCTGGCCGACCGGGTCCTCGACGAGCAGGTCCAGCAACGAGCGTTCGCCGTCCGGGCGGAGCACCCGGGACGGGTCGCCCGGGTGGGCGCCCATCCACAGCTCCGCCTCGGGGTGGGGGGCCGGCACCTCCCTCCCGAGGAGCTCGGCGATGGCCGTGCGCGATCCCCACGCGTACGCCCGCACCGCGTTGTGCAGCAGTTCCACAGCCAGATTCCCCTCACACGGCCGGCGCGTAGAGCCCCGGACCGCCCAGCGTTCCCGCCGCCAGGCCCAGGTACAGCGCCGCCAGTTCGAACCGCAGCGCGAGCAGCGCGGCACACACCGCGTCGCCGCCGGTCACTTCCTCGGCCGGTTCGAGCACGTCGGCTCCCGGCAAGGTCTCCATCGCGGACCGCCGCGCGAACTCCGCCCGCCGGCCCTGCCGCACGGCCAGCAGCAGCACGCGCACCAGCCCGTCCTGCTCGTCGTCGGGGTCGGCGAAGATGTCCGCGCCGGAGGTGCCCCGCACGGCCCGGCGGTGCAGCACCGACTTGGTCAGCGCCTGCGGGTAGCCGGCGACGTCGCTGACCAGCCCCGCGTAACAGGCCAGCACGCCCGCGCCGTGCCCGGCGACCGCCGTGGCCGGGTCGTCCAGACCCCACAGCAGCGGGGTCCGGTCGGCGACCCGCAGCGCCAGCGACTTCGCCGGGTTCACGAACGACTCGTGCATCGGGTGGTCGCGCTCGGCCTCCCGGTCCAGCTCGTCGGCGATGAGCTGGACGTCCACGTCGAGCAGGCGCAGCGCGTTGAGCGCCAGCAGCCACGCGGCGAACCCCCGCGCGAAGCCGAAGCCCTGCGGCACCGGCACGCGCGGCGGGATGAGCAGCGCGTGCTGCGCGGCCGACGCGGCCACCGGACCCTCGGCCTCGGCGGTCAGCAGCACCCGCGCGCCCCGCCGGGCCACCCGGTCCACCGCTTCGGCGAGCAGCACGTCACCGGGGTCCTCGGTGTGCGCGAGGACCACGTCCAGCGCGCCCACCCAGCTCGGCACGTCGTCGGCCACCACCACCGGCACCGGGCACCGCGGCCCGAGCAGGGCGGTCACCAGCTTCGCCACCGACTCGCCCACACCGGGCCGGGTGACCAGCACCAGCGCCCGGGGCCGGTCCTGCAGGACCCGCCGCAGACCGAGGTCCTCGGCCGCCTCGGCGGTGGCCCGGACCTGCGCGCCGGCCCGTGCGGCGGCCCGCAGCAGGCCGCCGGTGTCGGCGTCCAGGAGGCGGGACTGGTCGTCCAAGAGGCTGTCGTCGAGCACCGGAGCTCACCCCGCCGTCGGCGCGACAGCCTCGTCCAGCAGGAGCACCGGGATGCCCTCCCGGACCGGGAACGACCGTCCGCACGCGGTGCAGGTCAGGAAGTCGGCCTGCGGGTCCTCGGCGGTGCCCGGTGTCAGCGGCGCGTGCTCGGGGCACGGACAGGCCAGGATCTCCAGCAACTTGGCGTCGAGTCGGACGACCACGGTGTTCATCCCCTCACGATCGCCAGGACCTCGTCGCGCAGCGCCGCGACCGAGGCCGCGTCGGCGGCTTCGACGTTCAGCCGCAGCAGCGGCTCGGTGTTGGAGGCCCGCAGGTTGAACCACGAGCCGTCGGGCAGCCCGACGGTGAGACCGTCCAGCTCGTCCAGCGTGACACCCTCGCGCCCGCCGAACTCCGCCTTGATGGCCGCCAGCCTGCCCGCCTGGTCGGCCACCGTCGAGTTGATCTCGCCGGACGCGGCGTAGCGCGAGTAGTCGGCGGTGAGCGCGGACAGCGGACCGTCCTGCTCGCCCAGCGCGGCCAGCACGTGCAGCGCGGCCAACATGCCCGTGTCGGCCCGCCAGAAGTCGCGGAAGTAGTAGTGCGCGGAGTGCTCGCCGCCGAAGATGGCGCCGGTCCGGGCCATCTCCTCCTTGATGAACGAGTGGCCCACCCGGGTCCGGACCGGGTTGCCGCCGTGCTCGCGGACGATCTCCGGCACGCCGTGCGAGGTGATCAGGTTGTGGATGATCGTGCCGCCGGGGTCCTTGGCCAGCTCGCGCACGGCGACCAGGGCGGTGATGGCGGAGGGCGAGACCGGCTCGCCGCGCTCGTCCACCACGAAGCAGCGGTCCGCGTCGCCGTCGAACGCGACACCGGCGTCCGCCCCCTCCGTGCGCACCCGCGCCTGGAGGTCGACGATGTTCTTCGGGTCCAGCGGGTTGGCCTCGTGGTTCGGGAAGCTGCCGTCCAGCTCGAAGTACATCGGGATGACCTCGATGGGCAGCCCGTCGAACACCGACGGCACCGTGTGCCCGCCCATGCCGTTACCCGCGTCCACCACGATCTTCAACGGCCGCGAGCCCGACAGGTCGACCAGTTCCCGCAGGTAGGCGGCGTACTCGGTGAGCATGTCGCGCTCGGAGACAGACCCGAGGGCGACCGCGTCCGCATCCGCCACACCCTGCTCCACATCGGCGCGGATCTGCCCCAGCCCGGTGTCCTGCCCCACGGGCGCGGCACCGGCGCGGCAGAGCTTGATGCCGTTGTACTGCGCCGGGTTGTGCGAGGCGGTGAACATCGCGCCCGGCAGGTCGAGCTTGCCGGAGGCGAAGTAGAGCATGTCGGTGCTGGCCAGGCCGATGTTGACCACGTCGACGCCCTGGCGCGTGACGCCCTCGGCGAACGCGGCGGCGAGACCGGGCGAGGACTCGCGCATGTCGTGGCCGATGACCACGGCGGGGCCGCCGACCAGCCGCGCGAACGCCGCGCCGAACTCGCGGACGACCTCCGCGTCAAGCTGTTCCCCGACGACACCGCGGATGTCGTAAGCCTTGACGATGCCGGACAGATCGCGCACAGCCACACTCCCGGTTTGGCTCTTGACGTGGGCGTCGAAAGCCTACCGGCGCTCGCTCACGAGCCGTGCTCGGTACGTTCAGTCGTCGTTCGGATCTGGCAGAACCCGCAGGTGACCACGCCTGACCGTGCCCGCGGGCACATCCGGCGGGTCCACCGGCCGGTCGGCCCGGCCCGCCTCCCGCACGGCCTCGGCCAGCGCCGTCAGGTCGTCCACGGTGGGTTCGGGGGCCCGGAACTCGCCCTGGTAGCGGACGACCTCCCAGCCGCGCGGCGCGGTGAGCCGCAGGGCGTGCTCCTCGCACAGGTCGTAGCTGTGCGGTTCGGAGTAGGTGGCCAGGGGCCCGACGACCGCCGTGGAGTCCGCATAGGCGTACGTGAGCGTGGCGACTGCCGGGTTAGCGCACCCGGTTCGCGAGCACCGTCTCACGCTCCGCACGGCGGGGACGATATCGCGTCGCGGCTGAGGTGTGTTGGATTACCTCCGGCGCGGCGGTCGAGTTCGGCAACTGCGCAGGTCGCCGACAGCCTGTCGCCCCCGCCAACTACCCTCTACCCCGTGGTGATGGCCAGAGGTTCGCGACGACAGGGCAACCCGCGCCGACGCAACCGCGACCGTCACGGCCGAGGACTGCGCGGCCCGCTCTACCCGGCGACCCTGCCGGCGGCGCGGAGCCGGGCGGAGCGGTTCGACGCGCTGGTGCTGGAAGCCCTGGAGCCCATCGAAGCCCGGTGGCGCACGGAGCTGACGCAGCTCGACGTAGCCGTGGACGACGTGCCGGACGTGCAGGCGGCGGCCGAGGACGGGGACATCGTAGAAGACGGCAACGTCCCCCTGGCCCGCCTCCTACCAGCGGGAACAGACCGTAGGGCGAGAATCGTCCTCTACCGCCGCCCCCTCGAAGCCCGAGCGAAGGACGGCGCGGACCTGGCCGACCTGGTGCACGACGTACTGGTCGAACAGGTGGCCAACTACCTGGGCCTGGACCCCGACGTGATCGACGGCGAATAACCCCCTACGCCACCGCACACACACACCCAGCACCCCCCAGCACCCCCTCACGCAGGCCACGAACACACCCGTCGAGCTGCGCTTCCTCCCGTATGGCCTGCCCGCAGGGAACCGCAGGTGTCAAGGGGATCACCGCACCACCAACCCCGACGTCACCAGATCCCCTTGACGCCTGTGGTTGTCTTTGACCAGGCCATACGGGAGGAAGCGACGCTCTTCCTCCCCGGCGGCCTGCCGCGCGGCGAGCGCCGCTCTTGCTCTTTCTTCTTTGCTCTTCCCCCGCGACTCACCACCGCCCGCGACTCACCACCGCCCGCGACTCACCGCCGACGCGACGGAACAGCCGTCAGCACCGTGAACAGCGCAGCCGCCGCCTGAACCAGCAACAACAGTTCACGCAACGTTCCCGAAGCCTCCACCCGCACTTCCGACGCCGAGGCCGGCACCGGCACCCCGACCAGGTGTCCCCAGGCCCGGACCACGGCCACCGCGCGGCCGTCCACCACCGCGTTCCAGCCCGGCTCCTCCTCGGCCGCCACCACGAGCAGCCGCCCCTCCGGCCCCTCGGACACCCGGACTCCCACCTCGGGCGGTCCGGCCTCCACCGGGGCCATCCCCGGCACGCCCAGCGAATCGGGCGGGTTCCCGCCGGTCCGGGCCCGTCGGGCCAGCTCCGGCGACAGCAGCACCGCGTTGCCCGCCGCCAGCTGCACCCGCAGCACCGGCCGGCCGTCCGACATCGGCGGCGCGACGGCCACCAGGTCGCCCACCGCGTCGCGCAACCGCTGGGCCGCCGCACGGTCGGGCACCACCACGAACGCCACCCCCGACGCCGCGGCCTGCGCCAACGCGAGCTTCGCCGAGTCCGCCGCCCCGGACACCAGGTCCCGGCTCCACCTCTCCAACCGCGAGGCGCTGGTCACCACCGGCACAAGATCGTCATCCCCGAACACCGGCAACCTCCCGGCCACCTGCCGCGTCGGCTCTCTACCCCCCACCCCCTCAGCCCCATCCCCCTCAGCCCCATCCCCGACAACCCCATCCCCCAGAGCCCCATCCCCCAGAGCCCCAGCTCCCACGCCACCAAGCACCAGCACCGAACGACCAGTACGCGGCAACTCCTGCTCCACCGTCGACGGCAACCGCGCCGCCGAAGCCGTCAACGGCCCCGACCGCAGCCCGACGAACCCCAGGCAGGCCATCCCGACCACCCCGACCACGCCCACCACCCCCACCACCCGCGCCCACGGCACCGGCACCGCGTCCCGCCGGCACGCCGCCAGGACCACCCACAGCAGCCCCCACGACGCCATGACCAGCGGCGCTCCGGTCCAGCCGTGCGACGACGCGCCCCCGACCAGCGGCGTGACCGACACCGTCCGCAGCACGATCACCGCGAAGCCCGCCAGCACCACCACCGCCACCCCGGGCACCATCGCCCGGGACGGCCGGGTCGCCAATGCCCCCAGCGCGAACAGCACCACCAGCACCCCGACGAACTCCACCGCCCCCGGCCCGCCGGGGCGCAGGGTCAGCAAATCGACCACGTCGACCTGCGGGTTCTCCAGGTACGCGCCGACCCCGTGCAGCACCACGGACGGGTTCTGCAACACCACCGCCGGCCACGGCAGCAGCAACGCCATGGGCAGCAGGACCACGGTGAACAGCCCCGCCACCCGTCGCCGCCCGTCGCCTTCCCGCCCGGGAACCGCGACGAACCCGACCAGCGCGCCCAGCACCACCACCGCGTGCATCAACGGCGAGAACGCGCCCATCGCCGCCACCGCGAGCGCCGTCCCCGACGCCACCGGCAGCCAGGAGGCCGCGCTGCCGCCGCGCAACACCGCCGCCACGCCGGCGAACACCAGCGGCGCGAGGACGTGCACGACGACGACGTCCAGCCGCCCCTGCCCGACAGCGGCGGTGGCCGCGGGCACCAGCCCGTAGGCCGCCGCGACCACCGCGCGCACCGGCCGTCGGACCGGCAACCGCCGGGAGGCCAGGTACGCGGCCAGGCCGGCCAGCGGCGCGTCACCGATGAACAGCACCGCGACCAGCGCCGGCGGCCCGCCGAACAACACCCCCACCGTGCCGAGCACGGCCAGCGCCGCCGGCGCGGGCGCGGTGGTCCCGCCACCCACCGAGTGCCACGAGGCCAGGTAGGACGACCAGGTCGCCCCCAGGTCCTGCACCGGCAGGAGCCGCCCGCCCGACAGGTCGAGCCCGATCCGCCCGGCGTTCGCCAGGATCCCGAACACCGCCAGCCCGAGGACCAGCAGCAGCGGCGGCCCGAGGACCAGCGACCACAACATCCGGGTCCGGTCGACCTCGACGAACACCACCGCGGGTGCTCCCCCGCGCGGCGACGGCGACGGACGTGGCCGCGGCGAGGGCCGCAAGGT
Source organism: Saccharothrix espanaensis DSM 44229 (assembly GCF_000328705.1). Classification (NCBI taxonomy): domain Bacteria; kingdom Bacillati; phylum Actinomycetota; class Actinomycetes; order Pseudonocardiales; family Pseudonocardiaceae; genus Saccharothrix; species Saccharothrix espanaensis. The sequence continues at coordinate 8,419,804 of NC_019673.1, forward strand.
GCCCGGCAGCGACGCCTCGACCGGCACCGCGGTCGCCGGCAACCGCAACCCGCCCGTCACCCGGACGGGTCGTCTCCGGGACAGCACGCCGGACGGCAGCGCGGACGGGCCGACCACCCGACGCTCCACTTCGGACGGTGGCGACCAGACCGCCGGCCGCACGTCGTCCTCGGGCAACCTGCCCAGCGCGGCGTCCGCCTCGACCCGCCGCCGGATCAGGTACGCCGACGCGCTCCCGATCGCGTTGCGCAGGCGGGTGATCCGACTGGTGAACAGTCCACGAACGACACCCCTCACCGGCCGCGCGGCCCGGCCCGCGCGCAGCCGCGCGCGTCCGCCGAGCAGGTACCCGACCGCGCCGAGTTCCGCGTGGGCGTCGCCGAACCGCCGCACCACGACGAAGCCCAGCGCCCGCGCCAGGCCGAGCAGCACCACCCTCGGCAGCCCGACGACGAACGACACCGTGCCGCAGTTCACCAGGAACGTGCGCAGCCCATGCGCCCGGTCGACCCCACGCAGCGCCGGACCGGGCCGCGCGGCCACGGCGTCCAACCGCCGCACCCCGCGCGCGACCGCGCGCGCGTGCCGCATCCGCGCGACGGGCACCGACAGCACGAGGTGGCCGGCCAGGTTGACCCGCCAGCCGAAGTCGATGTCGTCGCGCAGCAACGGGAGCCGCCGGTCGTAACCGTCCAGCGACTCCCACACCTCGCGCCGGATCAGCGACCCGGCCGACGGTACCGCCAACGCCTCGGTGCTCTGCTCGAACGAGCCGGACCACGCGGCCGCCACACCGCCGATGCCGGTCTGCCGGTGCCCCGACGAGTCCGTCGACACCCCCGCTTCCACCACCAGCCGCGGGTCGGTCCAGTCCAGGCCCAGCGGACCGAGCACCGCCGCGGACGGCGACACCTCGGCCGCCGTGAGCAGCAGTGACAGGCAATCCGGTTCGGGCGCGCAGTCGTCGTGCAGCAACCACAGCCACGCGCCCGGATCGCCCCACCGCTCCACGGCGTGCGCCACCGCCGCGTGCACCGCTTCCGCGAAGCCGGTGCCGCGGGGCAGCGTGAGCACGCCGTCTATCACCCGATCGGGACCTTCGGACGCCTCCGCCAGCAGCTTCGGCGTGCGGTCCAGCGAGCCCGTGTCGACCGCGATCACGTGCCGCGGTCGGGGCCGCTGCCTGCGCAGCGCGGACAACGCCGTGCCCAGCCACTGATCCCCGTCGTGGCACACCAGGACAGCCAGCACGGGCGCAGTGCGCAGCCGTGGAGTGGCACCGCTCGTCAACTGCCGCTCCCTGTTCGTCCGACTACGCCGTGGAACTCCCACGGTAAGCCGGCGCGATCACGAAGCGGATCACACGGCGCGCTTTTTGAGCTTCCTCCGCTCGCGTTCGGACAGCCCGCCCCAAATGCCGAAGCGCTCGTCGTGCTGCAAGGCGTACTCCAGGCATTCGGAGCGCACCTCGCAACCCAGACAGATCCGCTTGGCCTCCCTGGTGGAGCCGCCCTTCTCGGGGAAGAACGCCTCGGGGTCGGTCTGCGCGCACAAGGCGCGCTCCTGCCAGTCCTGCTCATCGGTCGCGTCGAACAGATCGATCAACGCCGCCGGCTCCCTTGCCGGTGCGTCCCCGTCCACGTTGCGACCCCCGTCGAATTCCTGCATACCGTCCGCCTCCTCGCCTTCCGCTCTCCCCGGTTGGCGGACACCACTCGCCGTCCCCACAACGACGAATGACACCGATGTGATTACACCTGGGTCACAACACCCGGTCAAGCCGAGTCCACAGGACGGGGGATATTCGCGCGGTTGGCCGCAAAACCCTTGACTAGCAGCACAGACGGTGATTCAGGCGACACACCGAGCGACAACCGCTGCGCGGATGGCCCAGAACAGCCCCTATGAGCCACCGGATCGGGGAGGCCACACTGGAAGGGTGAAGCGATCAGCGGTGCGACCGAGTCCACTGTTCCTCAGCCTGCTCGCGGTGACGGTGGCAGGCGCCGTGCTGACCCTGTTCGACGACTCCACGCCGCTGGTGACCACCGGCACCGTGCTGCTCGTCCTCGGCGGCTGGGCGGTTTCGCTGTGCCTGCACGAGTTCGGGCACGCCATCGTGGCCTACCGCGGCGGCGACCACGCGGTGAAGGCCAAGGGCTACCTGACGCTGGACATCCGCCGCTACACCGACCCGATCATGTCCATCGTGCTGCCGCTGGTGCTGCTCGCGTTCGGCGGAATCCCGCTGCCCGGCGGCGCGGTCTGGATCAACCACCACGCGTTGCGCAACAAGCGCGTCGAGTCGCTGGTGTCGCTGGCCGGGCCGTTGAGCAACCTGGTGCTGGGCGCGCTGCTGAGCCTGTCGGTGCTGCTGTTCGACCCGCCCGCCGGGCTGGCCGAGGCGCTGTCCTACCTGGCGCTGTTGCAGGTCTTCGCGTTCGTGCTGAACATCCTGCCGATCCCCGGACTGGACGGCTGGGGCGTGATCGAGCCGTTCATGTCCTACCAGGCGCAGCAGTTCGGCGCGAAGGCCCGGCCGTGGGCCCCGCTGGTGCTGTTCGCCGTGCTGATCGGGTTCCCGACCATCGCGCGGGTGTTCTTCCAGCTCGCCGACGCGGCGTTCGGCCTGGTCGGCGGTGACCCGTGGCTCGCCGGCTTCGGGCAGGACACGTTCATGTTCTGGCGGAAGTAGGCCGTCGCGGGCGTCGGGCGGACCGCCCGGCGTCAAGACGGTGTGTGGTGGCGCGGCGTCGGACGACGTTGCGGCGGACCGGGTACCCGGGTGTCCGCACCCGGTGGGAGGATTGCGACCCGTGAAGGTTGTCGTACTGGTGGGCGGGGTCGGCGGGGCGCGTTTCCTGGTCGGCCTCAAGGCGTTGCTGAGCGCGCCCGGACACGAGATCACCGCGGTGGTGAACACCGGGGACGACGTGTGGATGCACGGGCTTCGGATCACCCCCGACCTGGACACCTGCATGTACACCCTGGGCGGCGGCATCGACGTCGAGCGCGGCTGGGGCCGGTCCGGCGAGTCGTGGACGGTGAAGGAGGAGCTCGCCGCGTACGGGGCCGAGCCGTCCTGGTTCGGGCTCGGCGACCGGGACATCGCGACGCACCTGGTGCGCACCCGGATGCTCCGCGCGGGCTACCCCCTCTCGGCCGTCGTCGAGGCGCTGTGCGACCGCTGGCGGCCCGGGGTGCGGCTGCTGCCGATGTCCGACGACCGGGTGGAGACCCACGTCGTGGTCGAGGACGGCGACCAGACCCGCGCGATCCACTTCCAGGAGTGGTGGGTCAAGCACCGGGCCGGGCTGCCCGCGCGGTCGTTCGCGTCGGTCGGCGCGGACACCGCCACGGCCGGCCCCGGCGTGCTGGACGCCCTGCTGGAGGCCGACGCGGTGCTGATCGCGCCGTCGAACCCGGTGGTGAGCGTCGGCACGATTTTGAACGTCCCCGGCGTCCGGGACGCGCTGCGCAAGACCGAGGCGGGCGTGGTCGGCCTGTCCCCGATCGTCGGAGGCAAGCCGCTGCGCGGGATGGCCGACGCCTGCCTGACCGCGATCGGCGTGGAGACCTCCGCCGAGGCCGTCGGCCGGCACTACGGCTCGCGCAAGACCACCGACAAGGGCGTGCTGGACGGCTGGCTGGTGCACACCGGCGACCGCTGCGACGTGCCCGGCGTGGCCGTGCGCGCGGTGCCGCTGCTGATGTCCGATGTGGACGCCACCGCCGCCATGGCCCGCGCCGCGCTGGAACTCGCGGGAGTCCCGGTTGCCTGAGTCCAACCCTCGCTCCCCCCACTCACCCGAACAGCACAACCCCCGCTCCTCCTACTCCCCCGAGCAGGACACCGCTTCGCGCCCTACCCCGCCCGGTGACCACGCCGCACCCGGTTCGCTCGTGGTGCGGCCCGTCACGGGGCTGCCCGAGTTCCGGCCCGGCGACGACCTGGCCGGCGCGCTGGCCGCCGCCGCGCCGTGGCTGGCCGACGGCGACGTCGTCGTGGTGACCAGCAAGGTGCTGTCCAAAGTGGAGGGACGCCTGGTCCGGGTGCCCGCCGACCCGGACGAGCGGGACGAGGTCCGGCGCGCCCACGTGGAATCCGAGGCGGTCCGCGTGGTGGCCCGCCGGGGTCGGACGCTGATCACCGAGAACAAGCTCGGCATCGTGCAAGCGGCGTCCGGCGTGGACGCCTCGAACGTCGCGGGCGACGAGATCGCGCTGCTGCCGGTCGACCCGGACGGCTCCGCCGCCGCGCTGCGCGCCGCGGTGAAGGCCGCGCTCGGCGTCGACGTGGCCGTGCTCGTCACCGACACCATGGGCCGGGCGTGGCGGGTCGGCCAGACCGACGCGGCGATCGGCGCGGCCGGCCTGGCCGTGCTGCACCGCTACGCCGGCGCGGTCGACGGCCAGGGCAACGAGCTGGTGGTCACCGAGGTCGCGGTGGCCGACGAGATCGCCGCCGCCGCCGACCTGGTCAAGGGCAAGCTCGGCGCGGTCCCGGTGGCCGTGGTGCGCGGGCTCGCGGTGACCGACGACGGTTCGACGGCCCGCGACCTGGTCCGCCCCGGCGCCGACGACATGTTCCGCCTGGGCGTGGCGGAGGCCGTCGCGCAGGGCCGGGCCGAGGCGGTGCTGGTGCGCCGCTCGGTGCGCTCGTTCACCGACGAGCCCGTCGACACCGCCGCGTTGCGCCGTGCCGTGGGCGCGGCCCTGACCGCCCCCGCGCCGCACCACACCCGCCCGGTGCGGTTCGTGCACCTGAAGGCGCGGCGGACGGCGCTGCTGGCCGCCATGCGCGAGCGGTGGGCGTCCGACCTGCGTGGCGACGGCTTCACCGCCGAGCAGATCACCCGGCGGCTGGCGCGCGGCGACTTCCTGCGCGACGCACCGGAGGTCGTCCTGCCGTTCCTGGTCGCCGAGGGCGCGCACGCCTACCCGGACGCGGCGCGGGCGGCGGCCGAGCACACCATGTTCACCATCGCCGGCGGTGCGGCCGTGCAGGGCCTGCTGGTGGCGCTCGCCGCCGAGGACCTGGGCTCGTGCTGGGTGTCGTCCACGATCTTCTGCGCCGACGTGGTCCGCGAGGTGCTGGACCTGCCGCCGTCGTGGGAACCGCTGGGCGCGGTCGCCGTGGGGCACCCCGCCGAGCCGCTGACGCCCCGCCCGCCCCGCGCTCTGGACGAAGGGTTCCTCGAACTGTGAGCCTGCACGCCGACGCCACGTCGGTCCTGACCAACTGGCGTCCCGGTGACCACGGGCAGGAGGCCCTGCGCCAGGCGTACCTGGGCTTCCTCGCCGCGCGCGAGGACGGGTGCCGGCGCTCCTGCGAACCCGGTCACCTCACCGCGTCGGCCCTGGTGCTGGACGCGACCGGGGAGCGGACCCTGCTCACGCTGCACCCGAGGGTGGGCCGGTGGCTCCAGCTCGGCGGGCACTGCGAGCCGTCCGACGAGACGCTGGCCGGCGCGGCGCTGCGCGAGGCGACCGAGGAGTCCGGGATCCGGGGCCTGCGCATCGAGCCGACCCCGATCCACCTGGACGTCCACCCGATCACCTGCTCGCTGGGCGTGCCGACGCGGCACTTCGACGTGCGGTTCCTGGTGCGCGCGCCGGTCAACGCGCGTGCGACGCGCAGCGCCGAGTCCGTCGACCTCCAGTGGTGGCCGCTCGACGCGATGCCCTCCAACGTCGACGACCTGTGCCCGATGATCGAAGCCGCCTTGGCCCGCCTCCGCTGATCGGCCTCAGCCGTCGCCTTCCAAGCCCTCGCCTCCAGCGGAGCCGCTCGGTCCTCGCCGCTCAGCGAAGTCCGGCCCGCTCAGTGAAGTCCGGCCGCTCAGCCTTCGCCGCTGAGGCGTTGGGTGAAGCCCTGGGGGCGTTGCTCCGGGCCTCCGGACAACCGCTGCGACAACGTCGGCCGCGAGGTCTCCACCTGCTGCACCGTCGGCACCGGACCGGGGGCGACGCGCAGCTCCGGCTGCGTTTCAGGAACCGGCACCGGGACCGGGGCCTGGGGCGGGACGGCCGGTGCGGGGCGGCCGGAGGCCACCTGGGCCGAGAGGATCATGGTCGAGTCGGGGTCGGCGGTGCGCGGGTCGGCCGCGTTCACCATCGACCGGGGGATCTGCTGGGTGGCCGACGAGTCCATCGGCGACGTCATGTTGTCCGGCGTCACGACGTGGATGCCACGTGCACGAGCACGGGCGAGCGCCGCGTCGGCCCGAGCGCGGGGGTCCATCCGGATCTCTCCTGCGTGTGCCTTGGGCCGGCGGAGGGGTGCCGGCGTGCCGATCGGTGACGCTCTTCGACGCGGACCTGGGACCGTGTCGTCAAGGTGCTCATGCCAGAGTATTCGCAATCTACGGGTGGAAGTAAGCGGAGGAGGAAAAACGGCATGTCGGAGCTGCAAAGCGCCGAGGCGGTGGTCCTGGTCGGGGGGAAGGGGACCCGGCTGCGGCCGCTGACCCTGTCCGCCCCCAAGCCCATGCTGCCCACAGCCGGGGTGCCGTTCCTCACCCACCTGCTGTCCCGGATCCGGGAGGTGGGCATCACGCACGTGGTGCTCGGCACGTCGTACAAGGCCGAGGTGTTCCAGGAGCACTTCGGCGACGGTTCGGCGCTCGGCCTCGAACTGGAGTACGTGGTCGAGGAGGTGCCGCTGGACACCGCGGGCGCGATCCGGAACGTGGCCCACAAGCTGCGCGAACGCGACGTGATGGTGTTCAACGGCGACATCCTCTCCGGCGTCGACCTGCGCGCGGTGCTCGACACCCACCGCGAGTCGGCCGCCGACGTGACGCTGCACCTGGTCAAGGTCGAGGACCCGCGCCGGTTCGGCTGCGTGCCCACGGACGCCGACGGCCGGGTGACCGCGTTCCTGGAGAAGACCGAGAACCCGCCGACCGACCAGATCAACGCCGGCTGCTACGTCTTCCGCCGCGAGGTGGTCGAGGCGATCCCGACCGGTCGGCCGGTGTCCGTGGAGCGTGAGACGTTCCCGGGGCTGCTGGCGTCCGGCGCGCGCCTCCAGGGCCACGTCGACACCTCGTACTGGCTGGACCTGGGCACGCCGGCGGCGTTCGTCCAGGGCTCGGCCGACCTGGTGCGCGGGGTGGCGCCGTCCGCCGCGCTGCCCGCCGCGGTGGGTGACGCGATCGTGCTGCCCGGCGCGAACGTCGACCCCGGCGCGGTGCTGACCGGCGGCACGACCGTCGGCGCGGGCTGCACGGTCGCGGCGGGCGCGGTGGTCGACGGGTCGGTGCTGTTCGACGGCGCCGTGATCGGCGAGGGCGCGCGGGTCGAGCGGAGCGCGGTCGGGGCGAACGCGCTGGTCCAGGCCGGGTCCGTGGTGTCGGACGCGGTGATCGGCGACAACGCGGTGATCGGCGCGCGCTGCGAGCTGATCGGCGGCGCGCGGGTGTGGCCCGGGGTCGTGCTGCCCGAGGCAGGGGTCCGGTTCTCCACCGATGCCTAGGACGTGGCGTCCCCCGTTCCCGCTGGACCTGGCCGGCGTGCTCGGTCCGCTCCGGCGGGGACCGGGTGACGTCGCGTACCGCGAGTCGGGCGGTCTCTGGCTGACCGCCACCACCCCCGACGGTCCGGCCACGCTGCACGTGACCAGGGCGGACGACGTGACGGCCGAGGCGTGGGGCGACGGCGCGGACTGGCTGCTCGACCGGCTGCCGGCGCTGCTGGGCGCGGACGACGACGATTCCGCGTTCGAGTGCCACCACCCGCTGATCGCCGAGACCCGCCGCCGGCGGCCGGGGCTGCGCCTGGGCGCGACCGGGCGGGTGTGGGACGTGCTGCTGCCGGCCGTCCTGGAGCAGAAGGTCACGGTCGTCGAAGCGCACCGCTCGTACCGCGAGCTGTGCCTGAAGTTCGGCACACCCGCGCCCGGTCCCGCACCGGCCGGGATGCGCGTCCCCCCGACGCCCCGGGCCATCCTGGGCGTGACGGACTGGGAGTGGCACCGCGCGGGCGTGGACGGCGCACGCCGCCGCACGCTGGTCGCCGCCGCGCAGGTCGCGCACCGCCTGGAAGCCGCGGCGGACCTGCGTGGCGAGGAGGGTCGGGCGCTGCTGCGCAAGGTGCCCGGCATCGGCGGCTGGACGGCCGCCGAGGTGGCGCAGCGCGCGTGGGGCGACCCGGACGCGGTCAGCTTCGGCGATTTCCACCTGGCGGGACTGGTCGGCTGGGCGCTGCTGGGCCGTCCGCTGGACGACGACGGCATGGCCGAGCTGCTGACCCCGTACGCGCCGCAACGCCACCGCGCCGTGCGCTACGTGGAGCTGTCGGGCGCGCGCAAGCCCCGTTTCGGCCCGCGCTTCTCCCCGCGCGACTACCGCGCGATGTAGCTCCGGCCCACCCCGTCCGACCGGCGACGGTCACCAGCCAACCGACCTCCGGAGCAGACCGAGGTCCGGAGCAGGCCGACGTCCGGAGCAGACCGAGGTCCGGAGCAGGCCGACGTCCGGAGCAGACCGACCTCCGGAGCGGGTGTCAACGTCCGGAGCGGGTCAGCGGCGGGTGACGAGCTTGAGCCGCAGCCCCAGACCGGCCTGCACGGCGAACCGCAGCGGGGCCCACAGCGGGCCTTGGTGGCGGTCGGCGAGGTAGCGGTAGGCGCTGCTGTGGTGGGCGGCCAGCATCCGGCTGGACGCGCGGGCCGTGGAGTGGCCGCCGATGTGGGTGACCTCCGCCTCCGGGACGTACACGTTGAGCCAGCCGGCGCGGCCGATCCGGTCGCCGAGGTCCACGTCCTCGAAGTACATGAAGTAGCGCGGGTCGAAGCCGTCGACCGAGTCGAACGCCTCACGGCGCAGCAGCAGGCACGAGCCGGACAGCCAGCCGGCGGTGCGCTCCTGGATCGACGCCTTCTCCTGGCGGTACTCGGTGGTCCACGGGTTCGACGGCCAGATCTTGGCGAACACGGCGTGCCCGAGCCCGCGGCCGAGCGCGGGCAGTTGGCGCGCCGACGGGTACACCGCGCCGTTCGGCTCGCGGATCAGCGGCCCGAACGCGCCGCCGCGCGGCCACCGCTTGGCGGCGTCGAGCAGCAGGTCGAGGCTGCCGGGCCCCCAGGACAGGTCGGGGTTGGCCACGACGACCCAGCCGACGTCGTCGGGCAGCGACGCGACGCCCCGGTTGGCGCCGGCCCCGTAGCCGAGGTTGCCGCCGGTCGGCAGGAACGTCACGTGGTCGTGCTCGGCGGCCGCGCGCTCCGGCACCCCGTCGGTGGATCCGTTGTCGGCCAGCACCACGGTGACCGGCCGCGTGGTCGCCGCCGCCAACGTGGTCAGGAAGCCGTCGAGGGTCTCACCGGGCGAGTAGGTGACGGTCACGACCGCCAGTCCGTCTCCGTAGCGCGTCACGCGGGCAACCCTAGTGGTGGTGGACGTGGTGCACGACGGCGTGTCCCTTGCCGCGCGCGATGAGCCACCGGTTGACCGGGACGGTGAGCACGAACGCGACGGCGAGCGAGAACGCCAGCGCGCCCCAGAACAGCCAGGACGCGAGGCCGGCGTCCATCGCGCCGGGAACGATGAGCATCACGGCGTTGTCGACGACCTCCATCACCAGGATGGAGACGGTGTCGGCGGCGAGCGCGGTCTTCAGGGCGGCCCGGAACCCGAGGCCGGCGCGCAGGACGCCGCGCAGGGTGAGGGCGTAGCCGAAGAAGAACGCGAGCACGACGGCCAGCACGATCGTGCCCCAGTTGGGCAGGCCGAGCGCCGTGCCGATGACCATGCCGAGCACTTCGCCGATGGCGCAGCCGGTGAGGCAGTGCAAGGTCGCCGAGATCGCTGTCTTCCACGATGCGTTCATGCGCGAGAGGATACCCCCCAGGGGTATGAAGCGGCCAGTCGCCACGCCCGGTGGCACACGATCGACGATCGTTCGACGATTCTCCCCGACGACCCCGACGACCCCGACGACCGCGCGGGCCGCGCGGGCGTCCAGCCCGATCCGGAACGCGAGACCGCAGGTCAGCGGCGGTGGGAGCGGGCGGCGCGGTCGTAGGCCAGGCGGTGGCGGGCGGCCGAGGTCGACCAGGAGAAGTCTTTCGCGCGGACCAGGGCCGCCGACGCCAGCGAGTGCCGCCGCGCCGGGTCGTCCAGCAGCTCGCCCAGCGCCGCCGCGATGTCGCCGGCCCCGACGCCGCAGTACGCCACCGCGTCCCCGCCGACCTCCGGCAGGCTCAACCGGCGGGTGGTCAGCACCGCCGCGCCGCAGGCCATCGCCTCCAGCACCGGCAGCCCGAAGCCCTCGCCCAGCGACGGGTACGCGACCACCTCGGCCCCGCCGAGGAAGCCGGCCAGCTGCCCGAACGGCAGGTACCCCGCCCGGATCACCCGGATCCGGTGCGGCACGGCGTCCAGGGCGCGCTCCACCTGGCTGTCCCACCCCGGCTGCCCGGCCAGGACCAGCGTCGGCGGGTCGACCCGCCCCCGGCACGCCTGCGCGAAGCCCCTTATCAACGCCGGCACGTTCTTCCGCGGCTCCAACGCCCCCAAGAACGCCACGTAAGGCCCGCTGCCCAACGACAACGACCGCCGCACCGACGCGACCTCGTCGGCGGTCGGCGGGTGGAAGCGCTCGGTGTCGACGCCGTGCTGCGCGATGTGCAGCAGCCGCCGATCCGCTCCGGCGACCCGCGCCAGCTCGTCGGCCGTGGCCCGGCTGGGCACGACGCACAGCTCCGCCCGTCTCAGCGCCGCCCTGGTCCACGCCCGGAAGAACCGGGCCTTCACCGACGAGTGCAGCACGGCGTCGGTGAAGAACGTCGCGTCGTGCAGGGTCACCACGGAGGCCGCCCGGTTGGCCAGCGGCACGGTGTAGTGCGGGGAGTGCACGACCTGCACGCCGAGCCGGGACGCCAGCCGCGGCAACGAGGTCTGCTCCCAGGTCAGGCGCGCGGTGCGGGTGGCGACCGCGTCGGCCGCGGTGATCACCCGCGACCGGCGGGCCAGCCGCGCGTACAGCTCCGCGTCCCGGGGCTGGCACACCACGCTGAGTCTCGCGCCGTCCGCGTCCAGCGCCGCCACCAGCGAATCCACGTACCGCCCGACCCCGCCCCGGTCCGTCGGCACGGCGGTGGCGTCGATCAGCACGCTGGGTTCGACGGATGACACGCGCAGCAGAGTACGGGTGGCGGACTCGCGGTTGCCGGAAAATGACTCAAACGGCCCGCGCTCCACCGGCTGACTGGTGCACCTCCCAGACCTGCCGCGCGGCGTTTTCCCAGGTGAATGCCTTGGCCCGAGCCAGTCCCGAAGCAATTACGCGTTCCGCCACACGTTGTTCACGCCACACCGATCGCAGCGCGGCCACCAACGCCGCCCGGTCGCCGCGCGGCACCACCAGGCCGGCCCCACCGCCCACCTCGACCAGCGCCGGGGCGTCCGAGTGGACCACCGGGACGCCCGCCGCCATCGCCTCCACCACCGGCAGCCCGAAGCCCTCGGCCAGGCTCGGCGCGGCCAGCACCGCCGCCCGCCGCAGCACGTGGGCCAACTCCGCGTCGGGCAGCCGCCCGAGCAGCCGGACGTGCGGCGCGCGCAGGTCGACCCCGCCCCACCCCTGCGGCCCGACGACCACCAGCGGCACGCCCAGCTCCGCCGTCGCCGCGACCAGCACGTCGAACCCCTTGCGCGGCTCGATCGTGCCGACCGCCAGCACGTACCGCTCGGGCAGGTCCGGCACGGCCCGCTCCTCGGTGAACCCGGTCACCCCGTTGTGCACCACCCGGACCGGGGCCGTCCCGGGCGCATACCGGCGCAGCGCCTGCGCCACGGCCTCGGTCGGCACGACGATCGCGGCGGCCTTCGACACCGCCCGCAAGATCACCTTCCGGTGCCACGCAGCGCCGCGCGCGGTCAACGTCTCGGGGTGGGTCCACGGCACGACGTCGTGCACCGTCACGACCACGCGCCCGCGCGGCGGTGCGAGCGGCGTCGGCGCGTGCACGGCGTCGCCACCCGGCCAGTACGGCACGCCGTGCTCCCAGGCGGCGATCAGCGCACGCCGGGGCAGCGGCAGCACGCGCGGCCCGCCGACGCCGGGGATGCGCGCCGCGCTCACGTCGGACTGCCTGCTCACCACGCCGGTGACCTCCCACCCCGGCGGGGCGGTGGCGGCCAGCGCGGCGGCCAGCTCACGGGTGTGGCGGCCGGTCCCGCCGGGCACCGGGGCCAGCAACTGCTCGGCCAGCACGACCAGGTTGGGCATGTCGCGTACCGTCTCACGCCGTGTCCAACCCGAGCACGACGGTGGTCGTGGTGACGTGGCGCGGCCGGGACCACATCACCGCGTGCCTCGACGCCCTGGCCGAGCAACGTCCACACCGGACAGTCGTGCTGGACAACGCGTCCGACGACGGCACCGCCGCGCTGGTCGCGGCCCACCCGAGCGCGCCGACGACGGTCCGGCTGCCGCGCAACGCGGGCTACGCGGGCGCGCTGGCCGCCGTGCTCCCGCACGTGGACACCGAGTTCGTCGCCTGGTTGAACGACGACGCCGTGCCCGACGCCTCCTGGCTGGAGCACCTGGAGACCGCCCTGCGCGGGACGCCGGAGGCCGCCGCCGCGACCTCGTCGTTGCTGCTCGCGGACGGTTCGACCCAGTCGGTCGGCGTCCGGTTGACGGCCGACGGCCACGGCGCGGACCTGGTGCCGGCCGGCCGCGAGGTGTTCGGGTTCTGCGGCGGCGCGGCCCTGCTGCGCACCGACGTGCTCAAGGCGTGCGGCGGCGTGCCCAGGAGCTTCTTCTGCTACTACGAGGACACCGACACGGCGTTCCGGCTGCGGCTGGCCGGGCACCGGGTGGTGTCGGTGGGCCCGGCGCGGGTCCGGCACCGGCACGGCGCGAGCACGAACCCCGGCTCCCGGCTGTTCCACCGCTGGAACGAGCGCAACCGGCTGCTCATGCTGCTGCGCTGCGCCCCGGCCGGGGTCGCGGTCGCCCAGCTCGCCCGCTTCGCCGCGCTGACCGCCGTCCTGCCGTTGCGGAGCGGCCCGAAACCCGGGAACTTCCGGCTGCCGCTGCGGCTCCAAGTGCTGGCGGAGGTCCTGCTCCGACTGCCGGCCACGGCGGTGCAGCGGGTCGCGATCGGCCGCCGTGCGAAGGTGTCCCGCGCCGCCGTGTGGCGGGAGTGGGCCGGCCGATAGGGGAATCGGGTGGAACTCGCCGAACGGTCACTGGTCAGGGTGTTCCGGAACGGCGAACCGCACGGGATCGGCTTCTGGTGTCCGACGCCCTCGCGCTGACCTGCGCACACCTCGTACCCCCGCACAACGCCCCACCCGACAACGCCCCACTTAACGAGACCCCGCTCGGCGAGACCCCGCTCGGCGAGACCTCGGCCGGCGAGGTCGAGGTGGACTTCCCGCTGGTGGGCGAGCGGACGTCCGCGACGGTCAGGTTTCGCGACGACGCGGCGGACGTCGCCGTACTCCGCCTCGACACCACGCTGGCCGGGGCGCGGGCCGTCCGGGTCGTCGCGCACGACGGCATCCGCGACCACCGGGTCCGCACGTTCGGCGTGCCGCGCAACCGGCCGGACGGCGCGTGGTCGCAGGGCGCGGTGGTCGGCATGGTGGTAGAGGTCGAGGCGCGCCGGGAGCACCGCACCGGTTACGCGCTGTCCGGCGCGGCCCTGCACGAGGCGTGGCCGGACCTGCTCGGCCCGCTCGCTCTCGACGTGGCCCGCAACCGGCTGGTGACGCTCGGACCATCCACTGTGGAGCCGGTGCACGAATCGCCGGTGCGGCACTGGGACCGGCTGTGCAGCGCTGGGGAGCGCAACCGGCCGTGCCCGGCCACGCCAACGCGGGCGACCGGCACGGCGGGATCGAGTCCGCCGATCCGCGGGCCTCGTTCACCGCGTTGTGCGGTGTGATCGACCGCAGCGGGCTCGGCCAGGATGATCGGGAGGTGCCGGCCGGGTCGTTCACCGGCCCGGTCTGTCGGGAGGAGTGACGTGGCGGAGTACGTCGAGGTGCGCACCGAGGACGGCGACCTGGTGCCGTTCGAGCTGGACGAGGAGTACGACGGGCCGGTGCGCGCGGGTCGGCGCTGGGACGCCGCCGTGGAGAAGGTGGACGAGACGCTCGAAGCGGGCATCGAGCGGGCGAAGAAGGTGGCGCGGGCGGTGGCCACCCGGATCGGCAGCATGCCGCACCCCCGGCCGGACAAGGTGGCCGTGGAGATCGGCCTGAAGGTCAGCTCCAGCGCCGCCCTGGCGATCGCCAAGTCCACCGCCGAAGCGCACATCAAGGTCACCGTGGAGTGGCAGCGCGACAGCCTGCCCGCGCCGCGGCCCGCCGAGGACGAGGACGACAAGGGCGACCGGGACGGCGGGAACGGTGCCGGTGGGGACGACGCGAAGGGCGGCGGACAGGCCGGATCAGAGGCGTAGGCCACCTGCGTCACGTGCCCGGGACCCCGATGAGGCAGGCTTAGCGCGTGGAGCGAGCAAGCCTGCCTGACGCATCCGTGGTCGTCGTGAACTACCGCGGCGCCGACGACACCATCACCTGCCTGCGTGCCCTGTTCGCCGACCTGTCCTACCCGGCGGAGAAACTCCAGGTCATCTGCGTCGACAACGCCTCGGGCGACGGCGGCGCGGAGCGGATCCGGGCGGCCGTGCCGCAGGCCCTGGTGGTCGACTCGGCGGAGAACCTCGGTTTCGCCGGCGGCTGCAACCTGGGTGCCCGGCACGCGACCGGCACGGTGCTCGCGTTCCTGAACAACGACGCCCGCCCCCACCCGGACTGGCTGCGCGCGGCGGTGCGGGTGCTGCGCGCCGAGCCGACCGTGGGCGCGGTGGCGTCGAAGGTGCTGGACTGGGACGGCCGGGCGATCGACTTCGTGGACGGCGGCCTGACCTGGTTCGGCATGGGCTACAAGCGGCACGCCGGGGAGCCCGACGACGGGTCGCACGACGTGCCGCGCGACGTCCTGTTCGGCACCGGCTCGGCGCTGGTCGTGCGGGCCCGGCTGTTCCGGGAGCTGGACGGGTTCGACGAGCGCTTCTTCATGTTCTACGAGGACGTCGACCTCGGCTGGCGGCTGAACCTGCGGGGGTGGCGGGTGCGCTACGAGCCGACCTCGCTGACCTACCACAAGCACCACGCCTCCATGTCCACAGTGGACACCAGCCGAGAGCTGTTCCTGCTGGAGCGCAACGCGTTGGCCGCGCTCTACAAGAACGCCTCCGACGAGACGCTGGCCAGGGCGCTGCCCGCCGCGCTCGCCCTGGTGGTCCGCCGGGCCACCGCGCGCGGCGAGATCGACCCGCTCCAGCTGGAGATCACCCGCCGGCCCGCCGACCCGGCCGACGACGCCGCACCGGTGCCGGTGTCGCGCCAGGCGCTGGCCGGGTTCCTGGCGATCGACCAGTTCGTCGAGCTGCTGCCGTCGCTGGCCGAGTCGCGCCAGGTCGAGCAGGCGGCGCGCCGGGTGTCCGACGCCGACCTGGTCCCGTTGATGCGCAAGGCGTTGGAGCCCGCGTACCCGCTGGAGCGCTACCTGGCCGCGCACGACGTGCTGGTGGACGTGTTCGGCATCGAGGAGCTCTACGGGCGCCCGCGCCGGGTCCTGATCGTGACCGGCGACGCCATCTCGGAGAAGATGGCCGGTCCCGCGATCCGCGCGTGGAACATGGCCGACGTCCTCTCCGACGAGCACCAGGTCCGGCTGGTGACGTTCAACCCGCTGTGCTCCCCGCCGGACGCGCCCTTCGAGGTGCGGGGGATCAAGCCGCGCGAGGTCGACCCGCACCTGGCGTGGGCGGACGTGATCGTGTTGCAGGGCCACGCCCTGGAGCTCCTGCCGCAGCTCAAGACGCCGCAGTCGACCAAGATCGTCGTCTGCGACATCTACGACCCGATGCACCTGGAACTGCTGGAGCAGGGCCGCGACGCCACCGACGAGCAGCGCGCGAAGGACCTGGTCGGCGTCACCCGGGTGCTCAACAACCAGTTGGCGCGCGGCGACTTCTTCCTGTGCGCCTCGGAGCGGCAGCGGCACTTCTGGCTGGGCCACCTGGCGTCCATGGGCCGGCTCACCCCCTCCCTGTACGACACCGACCCCACGGTGAAGTCGCTGCTCGCCGTCGTCCCGTTCGGGCTGTCCGGCAAGCCGCCGCAGCGCACCGGCCCCGGCCTGCGCGACACGCTGGGCATCGCGCCGGAGGACAAGGTCGTGCTCTGGGCGGGCGGCGTCTACAGCTGGTTCGACCCGCTGACCCTGATCCACGCCGTCGACCGGCTGCGCGGCGCGCACCCGGACGCCAAGCTGGTGTTCCTGGGCATGAAGCACCCCAACCCCGAGGTGCCGGACATGGGCATCACCGGCCAGACCCGCGCGCTGGCCAAGCGCCTCGGGCTGGTCGGCACGAACGTGTTCTTCAACGAGGCGTGGGTGCCCTACCAGGAGCGGCAGAACTGGTTGCTGGACGCCGATTGCGGGGTCACCACGCACTACGAGCACGTGGAGACCACCTTCGCGTTCCGCACCCGGGTGCTGGACTACCTGTGGGCCGGGCTGCCGATCGTGACCACCGACGGCGACTCGTTCGCGGACCTGGTGGAGCGCGAGGGCCTGGGCGTGGTGGTGCCTTCCGAGGACGCCGAGGCGCTGGCGGCGGCGTTGGAGAAGGTCTTGTACGACAAGGAGTTCGCCGCGGGCTGCAGCGAGCGCATCGCCGCGGTCCGGGAGCGCTTCGCCTGGGAGGCCGTGCTGGCGCCGCTGGTCGACTTCTGCCGCAGCCCCCGGCCCGCCGCGGACCGGCTGCCCGGAGCGGCCCCGATGGTCCGCAACCGGCCGTTGGGGCGCAAGGAGAAGTTACAGCGCGACGTGCGCCTGATCCGGGAGTACCTGGACCAGGGCGGGGCGGCCGAGGTCGCCAAGCGCGCCACCGGCCGGGTCCTCAAGAAGCTGCGCGGCAATGGTTGAGCCGCTCAGGGTGCTCATCGACGGCACCCCCCTGCTCGGGCACCGGACCGGGATCGGCCGCTACACCTCGGCGCTGGCGGAGGAACTGGCGTCGATGGGCGACGCCGTCGACGTCCGGGCGGTCGCCTTCACGCTGCGCGGGTGGCGCGCGCTGCGGACCGTGCTGCCGCACGACGTGACCGCGCGCGGGCTCCCGGTGTCGGCGAGGTTGCTGCGGCAGTTCTGGCTGCGCGGGCCGTTCCCGCCGGTCGAGCTCCTGGCCGGACCCACTGACGTGATGCACGCCACCAACTTCGTGCTGCCGCCCGCGATCCGCGCGGGCGGCGTGGTCACGATCCACGACCTGGCGTTCCTCGACGCGCCCGGGGACCTGCCGCCCTCCGACCGCAGGCTGCCCGAGCTGGTCCGCAAGTCGGCGGTCCGCGCCGACATCGTGTGCACGCCGACCCAGGCCGTCGCGAACGTGGTCACCGAGCGGTACGAGGTCGACCCGGAGAAGATCGTCGTCACGCCGCTGGGCGTGGACCCGGCGTGGTTCGCCGCCCGGCCGCCGGGCGACGACCTGCGCGCCCGGCTGGGCCTGCCCGCCGAGTACGTGCTCTTCGTCGGTGCCGGCGGCCCGCGCAAGGGCCTCGCGACGCTCGTGGACGCCCACGCCACGCACCCCGTCCTGCCGCCGCTGGTGCTGGCCGGGCCCGGCCACGCCGGGAAGGACGGCCGGGTGCTGCGGACCGGGTACCTGAAGGACGTCGACCTGCGCAGCGTGGTGGCGGGCGCGACGGCGCTGGTGCTGCCGTCGCGCGACGAGGGTTTCGGCCTGCCGGTGCTGGAGGCGTTGGCGTGCAACGTCCCCGTGGTGTGCACGGACGTGCCGGCGTTGCGCGAGGTGGCCGGCGGCCACGCCGTGCACGTGCCGGTGGGCGACGCGGAGGCGTTGGGCCAGGCCCTGGTGGACGCGGTGGAGACCCCGCCGGAACCCGCCGAGCAGGCGGCACGGCGGGCGCACGCGGCCGAGTTCACCTGGCGCAAGACGGCGCAGAAGACCGTCGAGGCCTACCGCCTCGCCGCGTCCGCCCGCCGCTGACCCGCCGGCGCACCCGACCGGTCCGCCGACGCGGGCGGGCGGCCCGGTGCCGCGCCGTGGGCTCTGAATCGGTGGAACACAATTCTGCCAAGCTGTCCTTGCCAGTCGAATTCAGCGTCAAGACTTGGAACAAATTTCCAAAGATCACCGTGATCGGGGGACGCGATGACTCCGAAACAGCGCCGACTCGCCCGCCGGCTGCGCCAGCTGCGCACCAACGCGGGTGTCGGCATTGACGACGCCGCGGCGCACCTCGGCTGCAAGCACCCGAAGATCACCAAGATCGAGCTGTGCCAACTCGGCGCGAAACCCGACGAGGTGCGCCGGCTGTGCGAGCTGTACGGCGCGGGCCGGGCGACCGTCGAGAGCATGGTGACCCTGGCCCGCACCGCCAAGACCCGCGGCTGGTACCAGAGCTACGACGACGCGGCCAACCCCGGCAACATCGAGTTCGTCGACCTGGAGTCCGACGCGGTCAGCGTCTCGGCGTTCCAGATCGACCTGGTCCCGGGCCTGCTCCAGACCCCGGACTACTCGCGCGCGGTGATCCGCGCCGCCCACCCCGACCTCGCCGAGGACGTGCTGGCGCAGCGGGTCGAGCTGCGCGCCAAGCGCCAGGACCGCGTGCTGGACGGGAGCCTCGCGGTGTGGGCGGTCATCACCGAGGCGGCCCTGCTGCGCGCGACGGGCGGTCGGGAGGTGCACCTGGCCCAGCTCGCCCGGCTCACCGAACTGGTGGCCCGGCCCAACGTCCAGTTCCAGATCATCCCGAACCGCGCGGGCGAGCACATGGCAATGGGCGTGCCGTTCTCCTGCTTCCGATTCGACGACGGATATGGAACGGCGGTGGTCGACCACTTGAGTGGAACGTTGTTCTTGGAGGAAGAACAGGACGTCGACCGGTATAGGCTCGCCTTTCACCATCTGTGTGGTGTCGCGTCGAGCCAACCGGATTCACTGGCTCTGCTTCGCCGCTACCTCGAAGAGGAGCACAGCGAATGGGAATGCCGGAGCTGACCTCGAGAACCTGGCGGAAGTCGAGCTTCAGCGGCGGCAACTCCGACTGCGTGGAGGTGTCGCTCGCCCCGACCGGTGTCGGCGTCCGCGACAGCAAGAACCCGCAGGCCGGCCGGCTTACCGTGCCCCGTGCCACCTGGCGGATCTTCCTCGCCGCCCTCCGCTGACCCACCGGTCTCCACGGCCCCCGGCGCACTGCGGAGGGGCCGCCAATTGAGACGGCCAATGCTGCGCAGAGTAGAGCGCCGGCGACCGTGCGACAGCCGACGTGGGCGTAGCGGCGGAAGGCGCTAGGAAGTCCGCACCGGGCGCTCCCCCGCTCCGCTGGTGAGCACGCTCCACGAGATCTGCCGCGAACCGGTCACGGCACAGACACGGCGCAGAAAGCGCTGGCGCTCACCATCGGAGCGCTGCGCGGAGACATCAGGAAGTCGCCCGTGGTCGGACATGACGGAAAGGCTCCCGCATTCATTGTCCGCAAAACAGTGTGCGAGGCCGGCTCCACTCCAACGGCGCAACCCCCGCCTCGGGTGGTCACTCAGCGCGTTCACTGCGATGATGCCGCCCATGAGCTTCACCGCTGTGTGGCCGATCAACGACCCGGAAGACGCCGAGGCCGCCGACGAGTCGACCGTCGACAGCCCGCAGGACGTGGACGCGCTCCTGCGCCGCCTCGCCGAGCCCGGTGCCGGGCCCGCGGTGATCGAGCACCAGGACCGCCCGCTGCTCGACGACACCGAGGGCCTGCTGGGCGCTCCCGGCCAGACCAAGATCCCGGACCACGACGTGGCCGCCGCGATCCACGCCGGCTTCGGCTACCTCACCTACGCCGACCCGGACCACGACTACTCGACCCTCGTCGGCGACCCGGGCTCCCCGGAGTACCGCTCCGAGTACGTCGACTACCCGGCCGGCACCGGCGTGCCCGTCGAGGCGCTCGGCGCGGCGCTGAAGGACTTCCTCGCCACCGCCGCGCGCCCGACGTGCGTCGAGTGGCAGAACGCCTGAGAGGCCCCGGACCGCCGACGAGGGCCGGTCGGACGACCGGCCCTCATCAGGACGCCCCCGTGACCGGGGACCGCGAACCGGAGGGTCAGGGGACGGCGTGCGTCGCGAACGCCTCCCGCAGCGCTTCCCGCCACGGCCGCAGCGGGGTCAGCCCGGCCTCGGCCCACGCCCGACCGGACAGCACCGAGTACGCGGGCCTGGGCGCCGGGCGCGGGAAGTCGTCGGTGCCGCAGCCCCGCACCCGCTCCGGGTCGGCCCCGAGCTCCTCGAACACGGCCTGCGCGAAGCCGCGCCACGTGGTCTCGCCGCTGCCCGTGGCGTGCAGCACCCGCGACTCGGGCCCGGTCCGCACCACCCGACCGGCCAGTTCGACCAGCCCCGCCGCCAGGTCCAGCGACCACGTCGGCGACCCGTGCTGGTCGTCCACAACGGACAGCGTCTCGCGCTCGCCCGCCAAACGGGCGATCGTGCGCACGAAGTTCGGCCCACCCGCGCCGTACATCCACGAGGTCCGCACGACCCAGGACCGTTCCCACGTCCGGAGGATCCGCTGTTCCCCCGCGAGCTTCGTACGCCCGTAGGCGGATTGCGGTCCCGTCTCGTCCTCGGGCTCGTACGGCCGCGTGCCGTCGCCCGGGAAGACGTAGTCCGTGGACACGTGCAGTAGCGGCACGTTGTGGTCGCGGCAGGCCGACGCCAGCAGGCCGGCACCGACCGCGTTCACCGCGAACGCGCGTTCCTCGTCGGTCTCCGCCGCGTCGACGGCGGTGTACGCGGCGGCGTTGACCACCACGGGCTTGAGGTCGTTGTCCCGCGCCGACGCGGCGAACGACGCCACCGCGTCGGTCACCGCCGACTCGTCGGTGACGTCCAGCTCCGCCGACGACGGGGCGTGCACCAGGCCGTCGGTCGGGACCGAGGCCACCAGGTCGTGCCCGAGCTGGCCGCGGCCGCCCGGTACCAGGAGTGCGAGCATCAGCCGGCCAGCGCCGCGCGCTGCTTGAGCGGCTCCCACCACGACCGGTTGTCCCGGTACCACTCGACCGTGGCGGCCAGGCCGGTGGTGAAGTCGACCTTCGGGGCGTAGCCGAGCTCGGTGGCGATCTTGGTGATGTCGACCGAGTAGCGGCGGTCGTGGCCCAGGCGGTCGGTGACCGGCTCGACCGCGGACCAGTCCCGGCCGGTCGCGGCCAGCAGGCGCTCGGTCAGCTCGCGGTTGGTCAGCTCGGTGCCGCCGCCGATGTTGTAGACCTCGCCGCTCCGGCCGCCTTCCAGCACGAGCTGGATGCCGCCGCAGTGGTCGTCCACGTGCAGCCAGTCGCGGACGTTGAGGCCGTCGCCGTAGAGCGGGACCTTGCCGCCGTCCATGAGGTTGCTCACGAACAGGGGGATGACCTTCTCCGGGAACTGGTACGGACCGTAGTTGTTCGAGCACCGGGTGACGCACACCGGCAGCCCGTGGGTCCGGTGGAACGCCCGCGCCAGCAGGTCGGACGACGCCTTGGAGGCCGAGTAGGGCGAGTTCGGCTCCAGGGCGTGCTCCTCGGTCCAGGAGCCCTCCTCGATCGTGCCGTAGACCTCGTCCGTGGAGACGTGCACGAACTTCGCGACCTCCGCCTCCAGGGCCGCTTGGAGCAGCGTCTGGGTGCCCAGCACGTTCGTGAGCACGAAATCGGCGGACCCGGAGATCGACCGGTCCACATGCGACTCGGCCGCGAAGTGCACGACGACGTCCGTCCGGGCCATCAGGTCGGTCACCAGCTCGCGGTCGCAGATGTCGCCCCGGACGAAGGTCAGCCTGGGATCGTCGGCGACCGGCGCGAGGTTGGCCTCGTTCCCGGCGTAGGTGAGCTTGTCCAGCACCACCACCTCCGCGTCGGCGTAGACCGGGTACGCGCCGCGCACCATCTCCCGCACGTAGTGCGAGCCGATGAAGCCGGCCCCACCCGTCACCAGTACGCGCATGGTCAATGCCCTTCCACAACTGTCGTCCATCGCAGTCTGTCACGGTGTTAACCCGTGCAACCCACCCTGCCGTTACAGCGTCTCCCGTATTAAGTGGAACAGCAGGCCGGAACCCCGGCCCGCCACTAACCTGGGACAGCAGTCGCGGGACACGGGGGAGGCACCACCAGTGGACACCAGTCCGCCCAAAACGGCCGCGAGACCGGCTGCTTTGCGTGTTCTCGTGGTCACTTGGCGTTCACTGATAGCCCTCGTCTCGGCCGCGGTGCTCGTCGTGTCCTGGTACGGGTGGACCTATCTGCGGGACATCAACGAGGGCATCACCACCACCGACGTCATCCCGTCGGGGATCGCCGATCAGGGCGCGGCCCGCAAGCCGCTCGACGGCGCGATCGACATCCTGCTCGTGGGCGTGGACAGCCGCACCGACGCGCAGGGCAAGCCGCTGTCCGACGAGGTGCTGGCGCTGCTCAACGGCGGTGTGGCGGACGGCACGCTGAACACCGACACGATGATCCTGGTGCACGTCCCGCAGGACGGCACGCGGGCGGTCGCCATCTCATTCCCGCGCGACTCGTACGTGGAGATCGCCGACGGTTTCGGCAAGCACAAGCTCAACTCGGCCATGCTGCGGCAGAAGACCGAGACCTCGCAGCGGCTGCGCAACGAGGGCGTGACGGACGAGGCGCGGATCGAGCGCGAGTCGACCCAGGCGGGCCGCCGCACGCTCATCAAGACCATCGAGGGCCTGACCGGGGGCGCGGTCACCGTCGACCGGTACGCCGAGGTGAACCTGGCGTCGTTCTACGAGGTGACGCAGGCCATCGGCGGCGTCGAGGTGTGCCTGAACGCGGCCACCCGCGACTCCGACTCGGGCGCGGACTTCCCGGCGGGCCGGCAGACCATCGCGGGCGCGGGCGCGCTGTCGTTCGTCCGGCAGCGCGGCGGGCTGCCCGGCGGCGACCTCGACCGGATCGTGCGCCAGCAGGTGTTCATCGGCGCGCTGGCCCGCAAGGTGCTCTCCACCGGCACGCTGACCGACTTCGACAAGCTCGACCAGCTCGTGACGGCGGTGAAGAGGTCCGTGGTGCTCAGCGAGCGGTGGAACATCACCGAGTTCGCCGAGCAGATGCAGGGCCTGGTGTCGGGCAACATCCAGTTCCGCACCATCCCGGTGGGCGACCCGACGGACACGTGGGGCGACGGCAACGTCCTGCCGGTGAACCCGGCCGAGGTGCGCCAGTTCATCAAGGGCCTGGCCGTCGACCCCGCGCCGAAGTCCGGGTCGGCCGCGCCGACGACCACGGCCGGCCCGCCGCCGTCGGCGGTCACCGTGCAGGTGGTCAACTCCTCGGGCATCGCCGGCAAGGCCATCGACGTGCTGGAGATGTTGGTCACCAAGGGGTTCAAGCGCGGCGAGGCGATCAGCGGCGACTACCGCGACGGCACGGTCGTGCGGTACCCGGCCGGGGAGCGGGCCAACGCCGACAGGGTGATCTCCGCCCTGGGCGGTAACGCCGCGGCGACCGAGGACGACTCCGTGCCGAGAGGGCAGGTGCAGGTCAACGTGGGCGCGGACTTCGCACCCACCGGCGAGACCGATCCCGTGACGGCCGGCGGTGCCACGACGGTGGCGCGGACCTCCGCGTCCGCTCCGCCGATCACCGCCCAGGGTGTGGTCTGCGTCAACTGAGGACCGCACCGCACGCCGGTTGCCGCGGCCGACCGGCGGCAGGTGGTTAGCCTGGTCGGACAAGGCCGCCGGACCGGCCGCGCAGACTAGGAGGACCGCCCGTGAAGGCCGCGGTGATGACCGGACGCACGCTGCTGGCGCTGCTGTCCGCGGCCGTGCTCGTCGTGGCGGGGTACAGCTGGGCGACGCTCAAGCGCGTGCAGGAGAGCGTGAACACGACCGACGTGCTCAGCGAGCTGTCCGACATCCCCAACGCCCCGCCGGCCGACGACGGCGCGCTGGACATCCTGCTCGTCGGCAGCGACAGCCGGACCGACGCGCAGGGCCGCCCGCTGCCCGACCGGGTGCTGCGCGAACTTCGCACCGAGGCGACCGACACGCTCAACACGGACACGATCATCGTCGTGCGGGTGCCGCGCAACGGCGGCAAGGCGCACGCCGTGTCCATCCCGCGCGACACGTACGTGCCGATCCCGGACCACGGCGACGAGAAGATCAACTCGGCGTACGGGGTCACCAAGTTCTTCACCATGGAGCGGCTCGCGGCCGAGGGCGGCCACGACCTGGAGGACCGCTCCAAGCTCGGCGACCAGGCTGGGCGGCGCGCGCTGGTGCAGGTCGTGCAGGACCTGACCGGCGTCCGGGTGGACCACTACGCCGAGGTCAACCTGTACGGCTTCTACCTGTTGACGCAGGTCGTCGGCGGGGTCGAGGTGTGCCTGAACAACGCCACCAGCGACCCGGACTCGGGCGCGAACTTCCGGGCCGGCGTGCAGACCGTCGCCGGCGGCGACGCGCTGGCGTTCGTGCGGCAGCGCAAGAACATCCCGGGCGGCGACCTCGGGCGGATCACCCGCCAGCAGGTGTTTCTCAAGTCGGCGGTGTCGCAGCTGCTCTCCGCCGGGACGCTGGCCGACCCGGGCAAGCTCAACGGGCTGCTGGAGGCGATGTCGAAGTCCGTCGTGGTGGACGAGAAGCTCGACCTCGCCACCCTGGCGGGCCAGGTGCAGAGCCTGGCGGGCGGCAACGTCGAGTTCACCACCATCCCGGTGACCGGCGTCGGCGAGCGCAACGAGCGCGGGCAGAGCATCGTGACGGTGGACCGCGAGCAGGTGAAGGCGTTCGTGGCGCAGGTGCTGGGCGAGAAGACCCCCGCACCGGCCCCGACCACGACCCCGCCGACGACCACGTCCGCGCGCAAGTTCGCCGGCGGCAAGCCGGTGACCCTGGACGGCCCGCGCCGCGTCCTGGCCCAAGGTCCGCCCTGCGTCGACTGATCCCTGTCTTCCGCGCGGACGACCGGGCGAGCCGCAAGCCGGCCGGCGCTCGATGGGGCGGTGAACCCGCTCGGCATCCGCTGGGCGGTCCCGGCGCGGACCGCAGGGAGCGTGGCGAGCCCGTGACACCGGACGGCCCGCGCCCCCAGCGCCGGCCGGGTGGTCCTCGTGCGGACGGCGGGGCCGGCCCGTGACACCGGACGGGCGCGCGGCGTCGGCTGACCCCGGCTGGGGCGGTCGTCGCGCGGATGGCAGGGTTGGTGGCATGACCGTCACGGAAACCCTGCTGACGCCGCTGTTCGCGGCGGGTCCCGGCCGTCCGCTGATCACGCACTACGACGACGCCGCGGGCACTCGGGTCGAACTCTCGCGGGCGACCATCGGGAACTGGGCGGCGAAGACGGCCAACTGGCTGCGCGACGAACTCGACGTCGAGGCCGGCGACCCGGTGGCGGTGCTGCTGCCCGCGCACTGGCAGACCGCGGGCGTGCTGCTGGGCGCGTGGTGGTGCGGCGCGGCCGTGACGGACGACCCGGCGGGCGCGAAGGTGGCGTTCGTGGCACCGGGCGGCACCGCCGGCGGCGCGGACACCGTGGCGACGGTCTCGTTGCACCCCATGGGTTTGGGCTGCGGGGCCGAGCTGGACTACGTGGACGAGGTGCGCGTCCACGGCGACGAGTTCCTGCCGTGGGCCCCGGTCCCGGGCAGCACGCCCGCGCTCGGCAAGTCCACTGTGGACGAAGTGGTGGCGGAGGCGCGGCAGCGCGCGAACACGTTGGCGATCGGCCCGTACACGCGGGTGCTGTCGACCGTGGAGTGGGCGCAGCCGGACGGGCTGCTCAACGGTTTCCTGGCCGTGCTGGCCGGTGGCGGTTCGCTCGTGCAGTGCAGCAACGCGAACGCCGACCTGCTGCCCGCGCGGCGGGCCAGTGAGCACACCACCCTCGACCTGGTCGGCTGAGCGCTCCCCCGCGGACTCGACGGCGCGAACGCGGCGGGCGGGTGGTCACCTGGACCCCCCGCCCGCCGCGTCGACGTCGTGCGGTCAGGCGGGTTGCCTGCGCCGGATCAGCCGGTCGACGGTGAGCGAGCCGCCGTTGAAGCCCAGCGCGAGCGCGGCGACGCCCAGCGCGAGCACCAGCTCGTAGCCGCCCTGGCCGAGCAGGCCGTTGGGCAGGTGCACGATCAGCAGCGCGCCGGCCATGTCGATCGCCAGCAGGATCCCGACGACGGGCAGTGCCGCGCCCGCGATCAGCAGCGCGCCGCCACCGAGTTCCACCAGGGCGGCGAACCAGGCGGAGAGCGTCGGGAGCGGGACGCCCATGCCCTCGAAGGCCTGCGCGGTGCCGTCGAGCCCCCACTCGGTGATCTTCTGCCAGCCGTGCGCGATGAACACCACGCCGACGCCGATCCGCCCGATGAGTGCCGCCACGTCCCGAACCATGCCCGTCCCTTCGCCAGTGGATTGGTCCAGTCCGACGGTATATGAATCTTCAACGACTTCCAGGCGGTCGCCGGGGGTTGACAGCATCTCGACAGGCGCATATAAAACCAAATGGTTAGATAACCGTTGGGTTAGGTGAAGATGGCAGACGACCCGCTGAGCACCACGTTCGCCGCGCTGGCCGACCCGACCAGGCGTGCCATCCTGGCCCGCCTGGCCGAGGGCGCGGCCACCGTGAAGGAACTGTCCGCGCCGTTCGCGATGAGCGGGCCCGCCGTGTCCAAGCACCTGAGGGTGCTCGAACGGGCGGGGCTCATCACGCGTGGTCGCGACGCCCAGTGGCGTCCCCGCACCCTCGACGCGACGCCGTTGCGCGAGGTCGCCGAGTGGACCGACGGCTTCCGCCGGTTCTGGGACGACAGCCACCGCCGCCTGGACGCGTACCTGGAACGGATGAAGGAGCAGGAAGATGACCACTGACACCGCCTCCGCGTGGAGCACGCCGTCCGATGTGGAGGTCGCGGTGACCCGCCGCTTCGACGCGCCCCAGCGGCTGGTGTTCGAGGCGTTCACCTCGCCGGAGCACATCGTGCACTGGATGCTCGGCCCGGAGGGCTGGACGATGCCGGTGTGCGAGGTCGACCTCCGGCCGGGCGGGACGTGGCACATGGTGTGGCGGCGCGCCGACGGCACCGAGATGAGCATGACCGGCACCTACCTGTCGGTCACGCCGCACTCGGAGACCGTGCAGACCGAGGCGTGGGGCGACGACTGGCCGGAGACCGTGAACACCACCCGGTTCGTCGACGAGGGCGAGCGGACGACCGTCGTGCAGACGATGAAGTACCCGTCCCGGGAGGCCCGTGACCGGGCCATGCAGACCGGGATGACCGAGGGCGCGGACACCAGCTACGACCGGCTGGAGGCGTACCTGGCAACCCTCGCCTGAGCCGTGCGGGCGGTCATGGTCACCGGACAACGGCGCAGGGCCGCACCGACGAGTCGGTGCGGCCCTGCGCGGTGATCCGGCGGGTGGTCCGGCGGGTCAGCCCTTGAGCAGCGCCCGGCTCATGACGACGCGCTGGATCTGGTTCGTGCCCTCGTAGATCTGGGTGATCTTGGCGTCGCGCATCATGCGCTCGACCGGGAAGTCGCGGGTGTAGCCGGCGCCGCCGAACAGCTGCACGGCGTCCGTCGTCACCTCCATCGCGACGTCGGACGCGTAGCACTTCGCCGCCGCCGTGATGAAGCCGATGTCCGGCTCGCCGCGCTCGGCCTTCGCCGCCGCGACGTAGACCAGGTGCCGGGCCGCCTCGATCTTCATCGCCATGTCCGCGAGCATGAACTGCACGCCCTGGAACTCGGCGATCGCCTTGCCGAACTGCTTGCGGTCCTTGACGTAGGCGACGGCGGCTTCCAGCGCGCCCTGCGCGATGCCGACGGCCTGCGCGCCGATGGTCGGGCGGGTGTGGTCGAGGGTGCGCAGCGCGGTCTTCAGGCCGGTGCCGGGCTCGCCGATGACGCGGTCCTCGGGGATCGTGCAGTTCTCGAAGTGGATCTCCCTGGTCGGGGAGCCCTTGATGCCGAGCTTGCGCTCCTTCGAGCCCACGACGAAGCCCGGGTCGTCCTTGTGCACCACGAACGCCGAGATGCCCTGCGACTTCTTCGGCGCGTCCGGGTCGGTCACCGCCATCACCGTGTACCAAGTCGACTCGCCCGCGTTGGTGATCCAGCACTTGGTGCCGTTGAGCACCCAGTGGTCGCCGTCGAGCCGGGCGCGGGTGCGCATCGACGCCGTGTCCGAGCCCGCCTCGCGCTCGGACAGCGCGTAGGACGCCATCGCCTCGCCGCTCGCGATGGACGGCAGGACCTGGCGCTTGAGGTCGTCGGAGGCGGCCAGCAGGATCGGCATGGTGCCGAGCTTGTTCACGGCCGGGATCAGCGACGACGACGCGCAGACGCGCGCCACCTCCTCGATCACGATGCACGTGGCGACCGAGTCGGCACCTTGGCCGTCGTACTCCTCGGGCACGTGCACGGCCGCGAAACCGGACTTGACCAGGGCGTTGAGCGCTTCGACCGGGAAGCGTTCCTGTTCGTCGACGTCGGCCGCGTGCGGCGCGACCTCCTTGTCGGCGAGCGCCCGGACGGCCTCGCGCAGCGCGTCGTGCTCCTCGGCGAGCTGGTAGGTACCGAAACTCGGGTCCACGTTAAGTTACCTCCCGGTAGGGCCTCTACCGAGATGTTAGCGCGCGTTCACCGGCTTGAACCCCGTGCCTTGGGCAACAGGGCCCGAACCGACTACACCGGCACCGGCCGACCGGCTCAACGACGCCCCGGACCAGCCAGGACGACCCGGCCCGGACCGCTACAGCGACGCCCGCAGCGCCTCGTCCTTCTCCAGCACGAGCCGCTCCAGCGACGCCTGGAAGGCCGCCATCCGCTCCTGGAGCGCCGGGTCCGACGCGGCCAGCACGCGCACCGCCAGCAGGCCCGCGTTGCGCGCGCCGCCGACCGACACCGTCGCCACCGGCACGCCCGCCGGCATCTGCACGATCGACAGCAGCGAGTCCATCCCGTCGAGGTACTTCAACGGCACCGGCACGCCGATCACCGGCAGCACCGTGGCCGAGGCGACCATGCCGGGCAGGTGCGCCGCGCCGCCCGCGCCCGCGATGACCACCCGCAGCCCGCGGCCGGCGGCCGACGCGGCGTAGTCGAGCATCCGCTGCGGGGTCCGGTGCGCGGACACCACGCTGACCTCGAACGGCACGTCGAACTCGGCCAGTGCCTCGGTGGCCGCCTTCATCACCGGCCAGTCCGAGTCGCTGCCCATGATCACGCCGACTGACGTCACTGCTGTCCTCCGTGGATGTCGTACCCGTCCGACCACACGCCGTCGGACAGCCAGTGCGCCGCGAGCCGCGCCCGCTCCCGCACCTCGTCCAGCCGCTCGCCGAGCAGCGTCACGTGGCCGATCTTGCGCCCCGGCCGCTCCGCCTTGCCGTACAGGTGCACGTGCGCGTCGGGGAACCGGGCGAACAGGTGGTGCAGCCGCTCGTCCGGGCCCATCCCGGGCGGCTCCGCCGCGCCCAGCACGTTCGCCATCACGACGGCGGGCGCGGCCAGGTCGGTCGCGCCCAGCGGGTAGTCCAGCACGGCCCGCAGGTGCTGCTCGAACTGGGAGGTGCGGGCGCCCTCGATGGTCCAGTGGCCGGAGTTGTGCGGCCGCATCGCCAGCTCGTTGACCACCAGCCCGTCGGCGGTCTCGAACAGCTCGACGGCCAGCAGGCCGACCACGCCCAGCTCGGCGGCGATCCGCAGCGCCAGCTCCTGCGCCTGCTCCTGCACCGGCGCACCGGAGGTGTCCGGCGCGGGGGCGAGCACCTCGACGCAGATCCCCTCCTTCTGCACGGTCTGCACGACGGGCCACGCCGCGCCCTGCCCGAACGGCGAGCGCGCCACCAGCGCGGCCAGCTCGCGGCGCATCGGCACGCACTGCTCGACCATCAGCGGCGTCCCGGCGGCCAGCAGCTCGGGCACCACCCGCTGGGCGCTCTGCGGGGTGTTGAGCATCCACACGCCGCGCCCGTCGTAGCCGCCGCGCACCGCCTTCAGCACGCACGGCCAGCCGTGGTCCGCGCCGAACCGCAGCACGTCCGCGGTCTCCAGCACCGCGCTGAACGGCGGCACCGGCAGCCCCAGCTCGGCCAGCTTGACCCGCATGACCAGCTTGTCCTGCGCGTGCTCCAGCGCTTCCGGGCCGGGGTGCACCTTCACGCCGTCGGCGACCAGCGCCTTGAGGTGGTCCTGCGGCACGTGCTCGTGGTCGAACGTGAGCACGTCGCACGACTTGGCGAACGTGCGCAGCGCGTCCAGGTCGGTGTGCTTGCCGTACTCGACGTCCCGCGCGACCAGGGCGGCGGGGTCGGAGTCCGATTCGGCGAGCACCCGCAGCGACTGGCCCAGCGGGATCGCGGCCTGGTGGGTCATGCGGGCGAGCTGCCCGCCGCCGATCATGCCGACGACCGGGAGACGAGTTCGGGAGTCCACGGGAAGCGGATTCTACCTGGGAAAACGGAGGCCGCCGACCACCCCGCCGGCAAGGGCGGGAACAGGCAGGCCCCGCGCACCCCCGAAGTGCGCGGGACCTCCCTCGGCGGGGTCGGCCGCGGTGCGACCGACCCTGGTCCGTCAGGCGCCGTGCGAGCGGCGCACCCACTTGAACGCCAGCGCCACCAGTCCGGCGGCGAGCAGGACGAAGATCGTGAACTCGACGAGCTGGAACGGCACCAGCCGGTCGACGGGGTGGTAGTCGTGGAAGTACTGCACCACGCCCCTGTCCGCCAGGCACTTGTAGTAGCCGTCAGGCTGGTCGTACCCGTTGGTGCACGCCCACGGGAAGGCCACCTCGTTGCCGGCCGCGTCGGCGTAGCCGTTGTCCACGGCCATGGTGCCGTTGAGCAGCCCTACGGTGGCGTCGGTGTCGACGTTGCGGGTGTCCAGCGGCTGGAAGACCCGCTCGGCGGGCCAGTAGTACCGGCGCCACAGACCGCCCACCAGGGAGCGGACCACCACGAAGATCCCGAGCGTCCCGGCCATCGCGACCAGCGTCCGCCGGGTCACCGCGCTCAGCGCCAGGCCGAGGGCGAACCCGAACGCCGCGTAACCGGCCTGCACGAGCGGCACGGCCTCGAACGGCTGGGTGGCGAACGGCTGGAACGGCAGGTGCCCGGACGCCAGCCCGAACCTGCCCCCGGCCTCCTCGTTCATCGCCCGCAGCAGGGTCGTCACGGCCGCGCCGAACCCGGCCGACAGGCCGACCGCCGGCACGCCCAGCAGCACCACCTTGCCGAGCAGCCACCTGCTCGGCGTCAGGTCCTGGCCCCACGCCACGACGTAGGTCTTCTGCTCGTACTCGACGGCCAGCAGCGGTGCGGCCCAGAACACGCCGATGAGCCCACCCGCCGCGATCGGGGCCAGCGCGAAGAACTGCGTCGCGCCGGAGAAGCTGATGTCGACCAGCGGGAACACGTGCGCGGTGCTGCCCGAGGACCGGACGATCACCGCCATGACCAGGGCGGTCAGCGAACCCAGCACGGCCAGTGCGCCGAGGGCGAGGTATTGCCAGCGGTGCTGCCGCCAGGCCAGCCACGCGAGGTCGCCCCAGCCGACCCGGTCCCGCACCGGCGTGGGGGTGGTGGTGGCGGTCATGCGTCGAGTCCCTTCCGGGTGGCCGCGAGCTGCGCGAGCACGTAGTCCTCCAGCGTCACCGGTCGTTGCACCCACGGCCCCGCGACCACCGGCCGGGGCCGCCCCTCGGGCAGCTCGACCAGGAACGTCGACTGGGTGCCGCGGTGCCGGGCCTCGACGACCTTGCCGAGCACCGGCGGGGTCTCGGAGGCGGGTCCGGCGTAGGACACGTGCCGGGTGAGCAGTTCGTCCAGGTCGCCGCCGGCCAGCAGCCGGCCGTGGGCGAGCAGGAGCAGGTGGTCGGCCACGCCGCCGAGCTCGGCCACCACGTGGGTGGACAGCAGGACGGTCATCCCGGTCTCGGCGACCTCGGCCAGCAGTTCGGCGGTCACCTCGCGGCGGGCCAGCGGGTCGAGGTTGGCCAGCGGCTCGTCGAGCATCAGCACGTCCGGCCGGGCCCCGACCGCCAGCGCGAACGCGACCTGCGCCTGCTGGCCGCCGGACAGCTTGCCGCACGCCCGGTCCAGCGGGACCTCGAACCGCTCCAGCCAGCGCTCGGCGCGGTCCGCGTCCCACACGACGTTGAGGCGGGCGCCCAGGCGCAGCATCTCGGCGGCGGTGAAGTGCCGGTAGACCGGCTTCTCCTGGGACACGAACGCGACCCGGCCGGACGTCCCCGCCGACCCCTCGTCGGCGGGGAGCAGGCCCGCGAGCACGCTCATCAACGTCGTCTTGCCCGCGCCGTTCGCGCCGACCAGCGCCGCCACCTTGCCGGCCGGCAGCTCGAACGAGCAGTCGCGCAGCGCCCACTTGGCGCGGTAGCGCTTGCCCAGGGCCTGCGCCCGGACCGCCGAGCCGGTCGTGTCGACGGGCTCCGCCACGGTAGTGGTCATCCGACCGCCACCCCTTCCCCCTCGGTCTTCCCCGCGGTCACCACGGACCGCACCAACGCGTCGATGTCCTCTTCGTCCAGACCGGCCTCGCGCGCCTCCCGGACCCACTCGGCGAGCCGCGCGCGCAGCGCGTCCATCACCT
The DNA here is from genome assembly GCF_000328705.1 of Saccharothrix espanaensis DSM 44229. Taxonomy (NCBI): domain Bacteria; kingdom Bacillati; phylum Actinomycetota; class Actinomycetes; order Pseudonocardiales; family Pseudonocardiaceae; genus Saccharothrix; species Saccharothrix espanaensis. The sequence continues at coordinate 8,452,485 of NC_019673.1, forward strand.
CGGGCGCGGTCGAGCCCAGACCGGCCTTCACGAAGGTGCCCGAGCCCTGGCGTGCCTCGACCAGGCCGGACAGTTCGAGCTCGCGATAGGCCTTGAGCACGGTGTTCGCGTTCACGCCGCCGCTCCTGACCACGTCGCGCACGGTCGGCAGCCGGTCGCCCGGCCCCAACCACCCCAGCCGCAGCGCCTCGCGCACCTGCCGCACGAGTTGCAGGTAGGCCGGGAGGCCGCTGGACCGGTCGATTCGGAACTCCACCACCCGCCCCCAAAATTGTTCTAGTCAACTAAGACACTGCAACACGGTCCAGCACCGTCCGCCGGTTGTCAAGACGCCGCCGGAGCGGGCCCTGCGAGCGATCACCACGGTGGTCGACGACCGGAGTCACCCCACGGAGTCAGCCCACGAAGTCCACCCCACGGGGGCACACCGCTGTCGCACAGAACGGGGAACGGCCAACCGCGTCCGTAACCGCGCCGAGCCCCACTTCGACCTGGCCGGGTCAATTGTTGCCACCGTGGCCTTACTCGCCGCTCGAAAAATGCCGCCGGCGCTTTTAATCATCGGTGCAGGTGATCCCGAATTCGGAGGAAATGCGAATGAAGTTCGGACGTATCCTCGCCGCCGTCGCCGTCGCCGCCACGGCGTTGCTCGTCGCTCCGGCATCCCACGCCGCCACACCCGACGCCCCCCAGAACGAGTGGGAGATCGAGAGTGTCACCAGGCCAGGTGACGTGTGGGACCAGAGCAACTGGGCCTGGGACCCCGAATACCCGATCGTCGCCCACCCGCGCCACGGAGAGGACAACCAGACCTGGTACATCTCCGATGACGGCACCATCAAGAACAAGCGTTACGAGTGGTGCGCCACCGCGGTCGGCGGCGACTTGGCGGGCCGGCGGTGCAACGGCTCCGAAGACCAGCGGTGGGTCGGCCATTCCTACGACAACTACCACTCCTGGCTGTTCGAGTTGGGTGATTCCGGCCGGTGCGTCACGCACAACGGCGTCTACAAGGAACTGACCCTCGCCCCGTGCGAGCGCGAGCGGTCCGACCAGCGCTGGATCATCCACAAGCGATGACCGGGTGCGCGTCGGCCGGGTGCGCCCCGGCCGACGCGCCTGGACCGGCACCCGGGCAGGTCCTTCCGCAGTTGGGCAGGTTCTCCGCAGTTGGGCATGTCCTTCGCGCTCGCGGTGCGCGAGGATTCGGCACGTCGACGCTGCCGGGCACGGTGGCGTCCCGTGTCCGACCGCGTGCGCGGTCGCCGAGCGGTGAGCCGGGTCCCCGATGCGCGAGCTGCCCTTGGTCGCCCTGCTGCTGGTCACCGCGTGCGCCGAACCTCCGCCGGCCGGGTACCCGCCGGAGACCGGCTCGCCGGCCCAGGTCCGGGAGACCGAGGTCGAGTCGTACGACCCGTGGGGCGATGGCCTGGTCAAGATCGTCGTGGAACGGCGGGCGGTGTGCGCGGAGCCCTCGAAGGTCGCGCTCCGGCCGGACGCCTGGGAGTGCCGGGTCTCCGGTGACGACCCCTCGACCGACGGCGGCGTCCACGACCCGTGCCTGGCCCACCCGACCGAGCCCAAGGCCGCGTGCCCCGAGGGCGCGGAGGGCCGCAGCGCCTACTACGTGATGACCCTCGACGCCCCGCTGCCGCCGCGCTCGCCGCCGATCGCCGAGACCGCGCCGTGGATGGTCGAGCTGTGGAGCGGCGACCGGTGCATCCGACGCCGGGACCTGCCCGCCGGGCTGCCCACCCGGGACGGGCTCGCCATCACGATGACGTGCGCCCCGGCCGACCCCCGCCGGTCGTCGCGGACCGGTGCCCACGGCTGGGGCGAGATCGACACGACCAGCCGGCCGTGGACCCTCCGGGTGTCGGCGAAGACCTCCGAAACCCCCGTGCCGGCCGCGATCAAAGTCGCCTACCGATGAGACGGGACGTCGTGCGCACGCACCTTCTCCTGGCCGCCGTCCTGCTCGTCGCGGCCTGCGCGCCCGGCGACGCCCCGGTGGTCCCGCCGCCGAACGCCTCGCCGGGCGACGTGCGGCAGACCGAGGTCCGGTCGTACGACCCGTGGGGCGCCGGCCTGGTGACCGAGACCATCGACCGGCGCGGGGCGTGCGAGAAGCCCTCGCGGGTCGTGCAGCGGTCCGACGCCTGGCAGTGCCAGGTACGTGACGACCACCCGGCGTCCGACGGCAGCCTCCACGAACCGTGCTTCGCGCACCCCACCGAGCCGAGAGCGGCCTGCCCGGAGGGGGTGGACGAGCGCTCCTTCACGGTGGTGACCCTCGCCGAACCCCTGCCCCGCCGGTCGCCGCCGGTCGCCGAGGTCGCGCCGTGGATGGTCGTGCTGTGGACCGGAGACCGGTGCGTCCGCGTCGCCGACGTGCCGATCGAGTTCCCGAGGCGGGAGGGCCGCCCCCTCACGATGATGTGCTCCCCGCTCAACCCCCGGATCCCCTCGCCGGCGGGCGACCGGGGATGGGGTGGGGTCGACACGTCCACCACGCCGTGGACATTGCGGGTGTCGGACGGGACCGGGCCGGAGAAACCCGCGATGGTGATGGTGGCCTACCGGTGAAGCGGGCGGACCGACAGGCCGGACCGCCGGCCGTCGGCGGCAAGGGGTGAGACCCGCGACGTGGGGGGTCACGTCGCGGGCCTCAGGGGGGAGGGGAGATTTCGAGCGGGCGCTGGACAGGGGGTGGATCAGCGCCCGAACCCGGCTAGCAGTTCCGTGGCCTGCTCATAAGTGGCCGGCAGCTCCTCCAGCCAAACCTCCGCCGGTCCGGTTGGGGCCACATGGGGGTCCACGGCCAGCCGATCGGCCGTCAACAACCGGAGGTTGCCGACCGTGCGGATCAGCCGCTCGTCCCGCCTGACCAGCACCGCGGCCAGCGAGGGACCGATGGACGCGATCGTCTGCCCGGAGTCGAACACCTCGCGCAGCGCGTCGGCCAGCAGCGTCATCGCCACCACCCGCGACCAGCCGGAGGCCCGGCTCAGGTCCAGCGCCACGAGCACCAGCACGTGGTCCTGGCGGCCCGAGGTGCGCGCCTCGGCGTACACCTCGCGCAGCCTGGTGCGCAGGTACGCGCCGGTGGCCAGCCCGGTCAGCGGGTCGTCCGCCGCGCTGCCGGCCGCCTGTCTGCTCATCGCGTCGCCCCAGCCCAGCGCCGTGGCGCGGAGCATCCGGGACGGGATGGCGTCGACGTTCGGCGAGATGATGCCGGTGGAGCCCGGCGGTTCCTCGATCACCGCGTGCAGCGCGGCGAGGTCCAGCAGGGTCTCGGCCAGGCCCGCGCCCGCCTCGGCCCGCGCGCTGCCCAGCTCGTACAGCTCGGCAGCGGGGTCGGCGGCGCCCAGCACCGCCGCGCAGACCTGGTCGATCTCGGCCAGCGGCCAGTCGGCCGGGAACGACCACCCGGCCGCCATCGTCGCCGTCCGCCACCTCGACCGCAGGGCCCGTGCCTCGTCCGCGCCGGACCGGCGCGTGATCGCCGGCTTGCCGGCCTCGCCGGCGGCTGCTTCCCGCACACCCACCCGGATGCCTCCTCGACCTGGGGATTCGAATACGGGACGTCGCCGCGGCTGATCCATGACGGCACTCCGCCACCCCAGTCGGGGGGTTCCGGGTGACGGTCCGCCGGCCGGTAGGTCACACTGAGCGCGCGAGGGAGGGAAAACACGTGGCGACCGTTCCTGCTGAAGTCCAGGGACCGAGCGACGCGGAGCTGATCGACTCCGTGCGCGGCGGGGCGATCGACGCCTACGGGCAGCTCTACGAGCGCCACGTGAGCGCGGCCTACAACCTGGCCCGGCAGCTCGCCCGCTCGTCGGCCGAGGCCGACGACCTCGTCTCGGACGCGTTCGCCAAGGTGCTGGACACGCTGCGCGCCGGGCGCGGCCCGGACTCGGCGTTCCGCGCCTACCTGCTCACCGCGCTGCGGCACACCGCCTACGACAAGACCCGCCGGGACAAGAAGGTCGACCTCGCCGACGACGTCACCACCGTCGCCGGCGCCGAGGCGACCTCGGTGCCGTTCCGGGACACCGCCGTGGCCGGGCTGGAGCGGTCGCTGGCCGCCAAGGCGTTCGCCCGGCTCCCGGAGCGCTGGCAGACCGTCCTGTGGCACACCGAGATCGAGGGCCAGTCCCCCGCCGAGGTCGCGCCGATCCTCGGGCTCACCGCCAACGGCGTGTCCGCCCTGGCCTACCGGGCCCGCGAGGGCCTCAAGCAGGCCTACCTCCAGGTGCACCTGGCCGAGACCCAGGCCGAGCGCTGCCGCGCCACCGTCGACCGGCTCGGCGCGTGGACCCGGGGCGGCCTGTCCAAGCGGGAGACCACCCAGGTCGAGGCGCACCTGGACGAGTGCGCGGACTGCCGTGCACTGGCCGCCGAACTCGCCGACGTCAACGGCGCGCTGCGCGCCTTCGTCGCACCCCTGGTCCTCGGGCTCGGCGCCGGCGGCTACCTGGCCGCGACCGCCACCACCGCGAAAGCCGCGACGGCCGTCGCGGTGGGTGCTGGTGCCGGCGGCGTGGCCGGAGCGGCGAGTTCCGCGCCCCGGCAGCTGTTCGGCGTGGCGGCCTCGGTGGCCGCGCTGGCCATCGCCGTGGCGATCGGGCTGGCCTCCGGCGGCGAGAACGAGGTGCCCGTCGCGCAGGCGACGCCACTGCCGACCAGCCAGGTGCAGCCCACCCGGCCGACCCAGCCGACGCCCCCGCCGCAGACCCCGGACCCGCCGGCCACCCAGGACCCGCCGCCGCCCGCGCAGCCGCCCCAGCCGACGCCCGAGCCGCAGCCCGAGCCGCCGACGCCCACCCCGCAACCGGAGCCGACGCCCGAGCCGCAGCCGGAACCCGAACCCGAGCCCGAACCCCAGCCGGCACCGCCGTCGCTGGTGCCGACGGTGCCCAGCGGGTTCACCCTCACCCCCGGCTCGGCACCGGTCGAGCTGCCGATCACCGTGCGCAACACCGGCGGCACGACCGCGCCGCCGGCGAGCGCGTCGCTGCTCCTGCCGCCCGGCGTGCGGTCGGTGGGCCCGGCCGCCCGGCTGGTCGGCGAACGGCTGGTCCGGATCGACGGCGCGGCCGACCAGACCGTGCCGTGCCCGGCCGGCGAGGGCGAGATCACCTGCGTGACCGGCCAGGGCATCGCGCCCGGCGGGTCCGCCACCTTCCTGTTCCGGCTGCGCGCCGACGACGACGCGGTGGCCGGCGCGATCACCGGCACCGTCTCGGCCGGCACCACAATCACCGTGGGCATCCGGGTCGACGTCGCCATCCGGCCGATCGACGACGACCTGGACCTCCAAGCGCACAAGTGGCACCACGGGTTCTGGGAACCCCGGATCGACATCAAGGCCACCAACACCGGCGGCCGGGCCGGGACGCTCCGGCTGGAGGTCGTCGCCGACAAGAACCTGACGCTGGTCGCCCTGCGCCCGGACTGCGAGCGCGACCGGCACCGGATCGTGTGCGAGCGCGCGCTGGAGCGCGGCGAGTCGTTCCGGCTGTCGGTCTGGGCGTTCGGCCACCCTCATCGCGGCGGGCACGTGACGGTCACGGCCACCCTCGGCTCGGCGGCCAAGTCGGTCTCCGTGCCGGTGTGGCAGCACCCGGGCCACGACGACGTGGTCCCCGACCCGGACCTCGACCAGCCCGGCGAGACCACCACCGTGCCGCCCACCACCACGCCCACGACGGTGCCGCCGGCCACCACCGAGCCCACCACCGAGCCGCCGGCCGGGACGCCGCCGACGCAGGACCCGACGACGCCCGCGCCGACCGTGCCGCCGACCGAGACCCCGCAACCACCCGTGACCACGTCACCACCGGTGGTCACCGAACCTCCGCCCACCACGACCCCGCTGCCGCGCACGGAGCCCCCGTGCCGCCCGGCTCCGCCGTGGTGGCCGCCCGGCCTGGAGGACCTGCTGCCGCCGGGGTTCTGCCGGCCCCCTCGATGATCGGCTCCGCCCGCCGTCGGTAGGCTGCCCCGGTGCTGCCACTAGTGCGCAGGATCTTCAGCCGGCTCCCCGAACCCGTGCGGTTCCTGGTCAACAAGCACCGGGAGCTGATCAGGTTCGCCCTCGTCGGCGGCACGACGTTCCTGATCGACAACGGCGTCTGGTACGCGCTGAAGCTGACCGTCCTGCAGGACAAGGTGGTCACCGCGAAGGCGATCGCCGTGCTGGTGGCGGTGATCTCGTCCTACGTGCTCAGTCGCGAGTGGTCGTTCCACACCCGGGGCGGGCGTGAGCGGCACCACGAGGCCGCCTGGTTCTTCGTGGTCAGCGGGGTCGGCATCGGCGTCACGCTGGTGCCGCTGACCGTGTCGCGGCACTTCCTCGACCTGCACAGCGAACTCGCCGACTTCGTCAGCGGGTCGGTCATCGGCATGCTGCTGGCGACCGCGTTCAAGTACTGGGCGATGCGCAAGTTCGTGTTCCCCGAGGCCGACGCGCGCCCCGACGTGCGCCCGCTGCGGGTCGTCACCGACGACCGGCGCGACGTGGCCTGACCGGCGTTTCCGGCCGTCCTCCGTAGACTCGGCCGGGTGTCCGTAGTCGAGAAGGTCGTCCGCCGCCTGCCCGAGCCCCTGCGTTCGCTGGCGCTCAAACACAGAGAGCTGCTCAAGTTCGCGGTCGTCGGCGGCACCTGCTTCGTGATCGACACGGCCATCTTCCTGGTCCTGAAGACGACCGTGCTGGCCGAGAAGCCGGTCACCGCGAAGATCGTGGCGACCCTGGTGGCCACGATCGTCTCCTACGTGCTCAACCGCGAGTGGTCGTTCCGGACCCGCGGCGGGCGTGAGCGCCACCACGAGGCGGCACTGTTCTTCCTGGTCAACGGCATCGGCATCGCCCTGAACTCGCTGCCGCTGTGGGCGTCGCGCTACCTGCTGCACCTCCAGGAGCCGCACATCAGCCGGATCGGCGAGGAGGTCGCCGACTTCGTCAGCGCGCAGATCATCGGCACCCTGATCGCCATGGCGTTCCGCTGGTACGGGTACAAGAAGTGGGTGTTCCCGGAGGCCGACGCCCGCCCCCGCGGCAAGCGCTCCTACGACGACGAAGAACACCTCGGCCACTCCTGACCCACCACCCGGCGCACCGGGCACGCCCAGGTCCGGGTGCCGGCTCAGGCCGTGTCGTTCGTGCCGTCGCCGTCGGTCGCCGTGCCGTTGTGGCCGTCCGGGTCAGCGGCGGCGTGCTCGCCGGCGAGCAGGGACAGCGCGGCGTCGTGCAGCAGGCCGTTGGTGGACAGCACGTTCCCGCCGTCGAACCGGTCCACGCCGGACAGGTCGCTGAACCGGCCGCCCGCCTCCCGGACCAGGACCTGGAACGGGGCGACGTCCCACGGGTTCACCACCGCCTCCGCCGCGACGTCGATCGCGCCCTCGGCCACCAGGCAGTGCTGCCAGAAGTCGCCGAACGCCCGGTTCTCCCAGCACGCGTCGGCCAGCCGCAGGTACGCCTCGCGCGAGTGGTGCTCCACCCACGACCCGAGGTGCGTGGTGGACAGGTAGGCGTCCGACAGGTCGGCCACCCCGGACACGGCGATCCGCCGCTCCCCCGCGGCGTCCCGGGTGAACGCGCCCTGCCCGGCGGCGGCCCACCAGCGGCGGCCCAGGGCGGGCGCGCTGACCACGCCGACCTGGGGCGTCCCGTCGACCACCAGGGCGATCAGGGTGGCCCACACCGGCACGCCGCGCAGGAAGTTCTTGGTGCCGTCGATCGGGTCCACGACCCACGTCCGGCCCGCGCCCACCTCGCCGCCGCGCTCCTCGCCCGCGACCTGGTCGCCCGTCTCCGCGAGCACCTCGCGCAGGGCGTCCTCGACGGCCACGTCGGCGTCGGTCACGGGCGTGCGGTCGGGCTTGCGCCGCACCACGAGATCGCCGGCGCGGAACCGGGCGGTGGTGATGGCGTCGGCGGCGTCGGCCAGTCGCAGGGCCAGCGTCAGATCGGTGGACACGCGGGGATCGTGCCACGCCTACGCTGGGTGGCGTGAGCGTGGTCTTGTTGGCCGAGGACGATCCGGCTATCGCGGAACCCCTCTCCCGCGCGTTGCAGCGGGAGGGGTACCAGGTGCAGGTGGTCGGTGACGGTCCCGGCGCGTTGGAGGCGACCGCGCACGGGGGCATCGACCTGCTGGTGCTCGACCTGGGGCTGCCCGGGATGGACGGGCTGGAGGTGTGCCGCCGGCTGCGCGCGGGCGGGCGGGGCATCCCGGTGCTGATGCTGACCGCCCGGTCCGACGAGGTGGACTTCGTGGTCGGGCTGGACGCGGGCGCCGACGACTACGTGGCCAAACCGTTCCGGCTGGCCGAGCTGATGGCCCGGATCCGGGCCCTGCTGCGCCGCCGCGCGCCCGGCACGTTGGAGGTCAACGGCGTGCGGATGGACCTCGCGGCGCGCCGGGTCACCGTGGACGGGCAGGAGGTGCAGCTGGCGAACAAGGAGTTCGAGCTGCTCCGGGTGCTCATCCAGCGGGCCGGGCAGGTGGTGCACCGCGACGAGATCCTCTCCGAGGTGTGGAACGACCCGGAGCTCAAGAGCAGCAAGACGCTCGACATGCACATGTCGTGGCTGCGCCGCAAGCTCGGGGACGTGCGCTCGATGGAGCGCCGCATCGCCACCGTGCGCGGCGTCGGCTTCCGCTTCAACACGGTCGACTGACGTGCGCAGCCGGATCCTGCGGGCGATCCTGCTGGCCGTCGCGGTCACCGGGTTCGTCCTCGGCATCCCGCTCGGGTACGCCGCGCTGCGGCTGGTGGACGACGGGGCACGCACCGACCTCGCGGCCCGCGCGCAGCGCATCGCGGCGTCCATCGACGACCAGATCGCCTCCGGCCTGGCCATCGACCTGGAGCCGGTGGAGATCGTCGTGCCCGACGGCGGGCACCTGATCGTGACGACGACCGGCGGCCGGCAGGAGTTCGGGACGTCACCGGGCGAGGACGCGCTGGCCGTGGAGGTGCCGATCGCGCAGCAGGGCACCGTGCGGCTGGAGACGTCGTCAGGGCCGATGCGGACGTCGCAGTACCAGGTGGCGGCGCTCGTCGTGCTGCTCGTGGTGCTGTCGGTGGGCACCGGGACCGTGGTGGCGACCGTGACGGCGCGCAAGCTGGCCAAGCCGCTGCGGCACGTGGCGGTGCGCGCGGCCCGGCTCGGCGCGGGCGACTTCCGGCGCGACGACCGGCGGCACGGCGTGCCCGAGCTGGACCTGGTGGCCGAGGCGCTGGACCGGTCGGCGGGCGCGCTGGCGTTGCTGGTGCAGCGCGAGCGCGAGCTGGTCGGCGACGTGTCGCACCAGCTGCGCAGCCGGCTGACCGCGCTGCAACTGCGGTTGGAGGCGTTGGCCGAGCACCCGGAGCCGGAGACGGCGGCCGAGGCGCGGGCCGCGCTGGAGCAGGCCGAACGGCTGGCCGGCGTGCTGAACGAGCTGCTGGCGGCGGCCCGCGCGGCGCGGGCCGTCGGCGCGGAGCCGTTGGACCTGGGGGTCGAGCTGTCCGCGATCGCCGAGGAGTGGCGGGAGCCGCTGCGCGGCGTCGGGCGGGCGCTGCGGGTCCGGGTGCCCGAGGGCCTGCTGGCCCGCGCCACGCCGGCGCGGCTGCGCGAGGCGATCGGGGTGCTGCTGGACAACGCCCTGCGGCACGGCGAGGGCCAGGTGGTGGTGTCCGCGCGCAGTGACGAGGGCACGGTCGTGGTCGAGGTGGCGGACGGCGGCGCGGGCGTGCCCGACGAGCTGGCCGGGCACATCTTCGAGCGCGGCGTGTCCGGTGGCGGGTCGACCGGCGTAGGGCTCGCGCTGGCGCGGGCGCTGGTCGACGCGGACGGCGGGCGGCTGGAGCTGTCCACCGCCCGGCCCGCGACGTTCGCCGTCTACCTGCCGGTGCCCAAGGCGGACGACATGGTCGGCGTGACCTGGCGCTCCGACCTCACGCCTCGCTAGTCCCCGTCCCCCGCGGACCGCGCGGGCACGGCCGCCGGCGGTGCGGCCTGGACCGGCACGGGCCCGGTCGCCGGTTCGGCCACCTGGACCGGCACCGGTCCGGTCGGCGACTCGGCCGCTTGAACCGGCACAGGTCCGGTCCGCGCCTCGGCCGCCGCAGGTTGTGCGGTCGCGGGTTGCGCGGTCGCGGGCTGGTGGGGCTCGGCCCGGGTGGGCGGTTCGGGGGCGGGTTGGGGCAGCAGGCCCACCGCGCCACGCACGACCTGCGCCCACACCAGGCGGCCGAACAGGTAGTGGCAGGCCACGTCCTCGCTGGTGAAGCGGGCCCAGTCGTACCGGTTGCCCTGCTCGCGCCAGAAGACCTCGAAACCCTCGTGGTCGGCGACCAGGCACCAGGCGTTGTCCGCCTCCGCCCCGACCGACACGACCTCCGCGGGCACCCCGACGGCCAGCAGCCAGCCCTGGATCGACTCGGCGTTCATCGGATCTCCTCCAGGTAGCCCAGCGCGGCCAGCTCGGCCACCGGGTACGTCGTCCGGTACCGGACGCCGCCGCCGTCCTGCCCGAACCACTCGGCGGACAGGGTGAACCACACCGGCAGCTCGCGGGTGACGCGGTACCGGTGGTACCCGGCGTCCAGCGCGGCCGGCGGCAGCGAACGGCTGGTGAACGGCGTGCCGGGCTCGGACAGCACCCGCCCCTCGGGGGTGCCGAACCGGTCCAGCTCGACCCCGGCCGCGAGCACGCCCGGCTGCCCGGCCTCGTACCCGCCCTCGGGGAACAGCTCCGCGGGCGGCCACGCGTACTCCGGCGGGTCGAGGCGGACCAGGAACCGCCGGTCCCAGTCGCGTTCGTGCAGCCCGGCCTGCGGGTCGTAGCCCTCGGTCAGCGCGGCGTCCGGCACACCGCCGGGACCGTGCGCGAGCCGGGGCCGGACCCGGGCGGACGCGTCGACCAGGTGCCCGTCCGGGTGGCCTTGGGGCTCGAACCGGAGGCCGGGCGCGAAGTCCTGTTCCTCGGGCGGCGCGGGCAGCTGCCGGGCGGGCGCGGACTGGGCGGGTGGCAGCGTGCCGCCGGGGAACATGTGCAGGAAGAACAGCGCGACCGCCTCGTCGGACGGCTGCGCGCCCTGCCCCGCCCGCTGCGCCGCGACCACCTCGGTGGGCACGATCGCCGACCCCGGGCCAGCGCCCAGGACTCCGGACATCGGCCCGTAACCCGTGCCGGGCGCGAACCCGCGCCCGCCGGTGACCGCGCTGGGGTCGGGGAAGCCCTGGCCGGGCAGCTGACCGGGCGGGAAGCCCGGACCGCCTCGGACGAGGGTGTCGCGTCCGCCGGTCGTGAGCGGCAGCACCGCGAAGCCCAGTGCCGCGTCGTCGCGCGCCTTGGCCGCGACCTCCTTCGCGGCCTGCGCCGCGTCCTTCGCCTGTGCGGCGGCGTCCTTGGGCTGGACGGGCTGACCCGCGTCCTTCGCCTGTGCGGCCTGGTTTCCCTGACCCGACTGGCCCTGACCCGACTGGCCCGATCCGGACTGACCCGACTGGCTCGATCCGGACTGGCCGGGCAGTTGGCCGCCGTCCTTGGTCAACACCGGGCCGCGCTGGTCCGCGCGCTGGCCACCGGCCTGCTGCGCCTGGCCCTGCTGACCGGCTTGCGCCTGGGCCGTCGGGGCCTGCGCGGCGGCACCCGCCGACGCGGCAGCCGCCGGAGCACCCGTGACAGCACCACCGACAGCGCCACCGACGGCACCACCGGCACCACCCACGGGACCGGACGACACACCGCCGGGCGTACCGAACCCGGGAGCCTGCGGGGTGTTCGCGGCGGGAGCGGCCGGCTGCGGCGCGGGAGCGTGGGTCTCGACCGGCAGCACCGGTCGGTCCAAAACCGCCGCCGACGACGAGGTCACCGTGTCCGCCGCCCGGACGACCGGGTCCGCGACCGGCCCGACGTGCACCGGCCCGTCGCCCGTCACGGCACCGGTCACGGCACCGGTCACCGCGCCCGTCACCCCGGTCACCGCGCCCGTCACCTGGTTCACCAGCCCGGGACCGCGATCCGGGCCAGGTCCGTTGCCCAGTCCGTTGCCCAGTCCATTGCCCGGCCCGTCGCCAGGTCCGTTACCGCCTTCGTGACCACGACCGGGCGGGGTGTCCGCACCGCCGTGGACCGCGCGGTCCACGGTGTCGGCCACGCCGTCGACGGTCCGGTCCACCGTTTCGACCGCGCCGTCCACGACATCGCCGACCGTGCCGAGCACCGGGTCCACGACCGCCGCGACGGGCTGCACGACCGCGTCCACCAGGCCACCGACCAGGCCACCGACCAGGCCGCCACCCTGCTGACCGCCGCCGAGCAGGTTGCCCAGCAGACCGCCGCCGCCACCCGAACCGCCGTCGCCCGAACCGCCCTGGCCAGGACCGCCCTGGCCAGGAGTGCCCGGCCCGGGAGCGCCCGGCCCCTGGCCACCGGAACCGCCCTGACCCGAGCCGTCCGGAGAACCGCCGTCCTGGCCGCCACCGAGGAGGTCGCCGAGCAGTCCGCCCTGGCCACCGCCGCCGATCAGGGTGCCCAGCGGGCCCCGGTCCGGAGCGGGAGCGGGGGCGTCGGCCGGGGCGTGCACGCCGGGGTTGGCGTCCACCGGGGGCCGGCCGCCGATGTGCACGCCCGAGTCGAGGCGGATCGCGTCGGTCAGCGTGCTGGTCAGGTGGCCGACGTTGGCCGTCGCGCCCTTGAGCACCGCGTCCAGCCCCAGCAGGGCGGTCGGGTGGCCGGCGGTCGCGGCCTGGTTGGCGGCGTCGGTGTTCTTGGCCAGGTTCACCAGCTCGCGCACCAGCTCCACCTTCGCCGCACCCACCTGCTGGGCGGCGTGGTCGAGCCGGTCCGCGGCAGCGGTGCAGCCGCGCACGGCGTCGTCGAGCCGGCCGTCGGGCGCGGTGAACGCGTTCCAGTGCCGGCGGGCCGCCTCGCCGGTCGCGCCGGTCATCGCCGACAGCGCCCGGCCGGCCGCGCCGTCCGACTCGCCGGCCAGCGTGCCCAGCTTCGCGCCCGCCTCCCGCCACGCGGTGGCGGACGAGTGCAGCTTGTCCTCGTCGGCCTTCGGCCAGGTGACGCCGGCTCTGGCGGCGACCTCGGCGAGTTCCGCCGGCAGCTCGATCCCCATGTCGGTGGCCCCCTGTGTCAGACCGCGCGGAACGCGGCGCTGTTGCCGTCTTCGGCGGCGCGGTAGGTGCGGGCGGTCTCGGTGAACCGGTCGCCGACGCCGCCGAAGCCCGCGCCGAGGTCGCCGACCCCGGTCAACGCGGCCGACGCCGGTCGGACGTGCGACGAGGCGAAGCTCTGGCCGATGGCGTCGTCGCCCCAGCACGCGCCCAGCGCGTCCAGCGCGCCGCCCAGGTCGCCGAAGATCGTCCCGGCCCGCTCGGCGAAGGTGCCGAAGTCGGCCGCGCCGGCGTCGATCTTGGCGAGGTCGGTCTCGAAGCCGGTCATCTCGGTCCCCCGGAGGTCTCGACGTTGAGCCAGTCGCGCTGTTCGAAGTCCTCGTCGTCCTCGACGACGCGGGGGCGCTTGGCCGGCGGCGGCGCGATCTCGTCCGGCCGCAGGTCTGCCGTGCCGCGCACGAGCGCCTCGGGGTCGGTGCCGGCGGGCAGCACCGGGCCCAACGTCCGGTAGGTGCGCTCGGCTGCCTTGGCCGCCGCCTCCTGCGTGGTCCGCAGGATCACCTGGGCCAGCTGCGCCGGGCGCAACCGGTAGGCGGCGTCGGTCAGCTCCAGGTCGGTCAGGGTGCCCTGGGCGCCGACGGTCGCGGTGACCGTGCCGTCCGGGCTGGTCGCCGCCGCGGTGATGCCGGCCAGGTCCCGGTGCACGGACGCGAGCTGGTCGCGGCTGCGGCGGTAGTCGGCCAGCAGTTCGTCAACCTGGGCGCGGTGATCGGTCGTCACACGGCCACCTCCGGTCTGGGCCGTCGCCGGGCATGGTCGTCGGTCGCGCGTTGGACGTTACGACCGGGAAGCCGGTTCCCGCCCGGCCGCGGACAATTTCACCGCATGCACGCGAGCGGCTACACCGGGCGGCCTACCAGCGCGCGGTTCGCGCCCTCGCGCTCCACCACTTGGAAGACTGCGCCGGCGAACCGCAGGGCGGGGTCCAGCAACACCACGCCCACACCCGCCGCCGCGCGCACCTCGGCGTTGCACTGAAGGGATCGGGCGCACCAGCGCCCGGCCTTCACCCCCGCAGGGCCCGCACGACCCTCGACGGGCTCGGGCGGCCCAGCCGCTCGGCCATCCACGCGCTGGTGTCGCACAGCTTGTCGAGGTCGACGCCGTGCGCGATGCCCAGGCCGTCGAGCATCCACACCAGGTCCTCGGTGGCGAGGTTGCCGGTGGCGGACTCGGCGTACGGGCAGCCGCCCAGGCCGCCGGCCGACGAGTCGACCGTCCGCACGCCGGCCAGCAGCGCGGCGTAGGTGTTGGACAGCGCCTGCCCGTAGGTGTCGTGGAAGTGCACGGCCAACTGGTCGACCCGGTCGAACCCGCTGATCAACCCGGTCACCTGGCCGGGCGTGGCGACGCCGATCGTGTCGCCCAGCGAGAGCTGGTCACAGCCCAGGTCGAGCAGCTTCTTGCCGACGCCGACGACCTGGTCGCGCGGCACCGGGCCCTCCCACGGGTCGCCGAAGCACATCGACACGTACCCGCGCACCTTGAGCCCCTCGGCCTTGGCGCGGGCCACGACCGGGTCGAACATGCCGAACTGGTCGTCCAGCGTCGAGTTCAGGTTCTTGTTGGCGAACGTCTCGGTGGCGCTGGCGAAGATGGCGATGTGCGAGACGCCGGCCTTCAACGCGCGGTCCAGGCCGCGCTCGTTGGGCACCAGCACCGGGTACTCGACGCCGGGCCGCCGGTCGAGGCCGGCCAGCAGCTCCTCCGCGTCGGCGAGCTGCGGCACCCACTTGGGGTGCACGAAGCTGGTCGCCTCCAGGATCGTGCCGCCGGCGTCGGCGAGCCGGTCCAGGAACTCCAGCTTCACCGCGACCGGGACGACCGAGTCCTCGTTCTGCAGGCCGTCGCGCGGACCGACCTCCCAGATCGTCACCCGGTCCGGCAGGTCCTCGCCGACGACCCGGTCCGGCAGTCCGACTTCACGCGCGCCCATCGGTGACCCTGTTCTCCGGCTGGAAATCGTCGTCCGGGTTGTCGTTGATCTCCCGGTAGAGCAGGGAGTGCACCTGCTCCACGCCCGGGATGTCGTCGAACTCCAGCGGCTCGTCCGACGCCGACTCGATGATCAGCGTGCCGCAGCCCAGGACCCGGTCGAGCAGGCTGTGCTCGAAGCGCACGCTGTTGATCCGGGTCAGCGGGATGTCCAGGCCGGTGCGCTTGAGCACGCCCTCCCGGTACATCACGCGGTCGCTGGTGATGATGAAGTGCGTGGTTCGCCAGCGGACCACGGGTGCCAGCGTCAGCCACGCGACCAGGGCCAGCGCCACCACGGCGATGATCACCCAGGCGATCGACGCCCAGGACAGGTCGGAGGCGAGCGCCGCCAGCGCGGACGCCGCACCGACCACGACGAGGAACACCACGACCGGCAGGAGCAGCATCTTCCAGTGCGGGTGCTTGTGGATCACGACGTGCTCGCTCGGGCTGAGCAGGTCGTCCGGGTAGGCCACGACGGTCCTTTCGCCAGGCGCGGGTGCCGGGCCTCACCGTACCCGGAGGTGCACCACGTCCCCGGCGGAAACCACGTGGTCCTTGCCGGCGTCGTCGCGCAGCACCAGCGTGCCGTCCGCCTCGACGGACCGGGCGGTGCCGGCCAGGTGGCCGCCGGGCAGCTCGACCCGCACGGACCGGCCGACGGTGCCGCAGTGCGCGCGGTACTCGTCGAGCAGCCCGGTGGCGACCGGGTCGCCGCCGGCGTCCCGCCAGAGGCGCTCCAGCCGGTCCAGCTCGGTGAGCAGGGTGACCGCGACGCCGGCGCGGTCGACCGGGCCGCCGGCGTGCTCTTCCAGGCTGGTCGGGGCGAGCCCGCCGACGCCCGGTTCGACGTCGGGCGGCAGCGCGGCGACGTTCAGCCCGATGCCGACCACGACGGCGTGGTCCTGGGTGATCTCGGCCAGCACGCCGGCCGCCTTGCGGTCGCCGACCAGCAGGTCGTTGGGCCACTTCAGGTCGGCTTCGACGCCCACCGAGGCGGCCGTGCGGATCAGGGCGACCCCGGCCAGCAGGGTCAGCCACGGCAGCCGGGCGGCCGGCACGGCCGCGGGCCTGAACAGCACGCTGAGGTAGAGGCCGCCGCCCGGCGACACCCAGCCCCGACCGCGCCGGCCCTGGCCCGCGGTCTGCTCCTCGGCGATCAGGACGGTCCGGTCGCGGGTCGCGTCGCGGAGGTCGGCGTTGGTCGAGCCGGTCGAGGCGACCACGTCGAGCTGCCCGTACGGGCCGACGAGCCGGCTGCGGAGGTCTGCGGCGTCCAGTGGCATGACCGGAGCGTAGGAGCGACCCGCCCCACGCGCTTCGTCGGAGCGGTGTGGAGGTGGGGCGGGCCGCGTGATCAAGCCTGCAACCTCCAGTGCGGTAGAGGTCAACACCCCCGGCGTGAGGTGGGCTACTCGCGGGTCACTTGGCGTTGTGGTCCTGGTTAAGCTGCCCGGTCATGAGCAGTGCGACCGCCCCCGTCGGCGAGGAGCCGGACGTCCACACCACGGCCGGCAAGCTGGCCGACCTGTACCGCCGCAACGACGAGGCCGTGCACGCCGGGTCCGCGCGGATGGTGGAGAAGCAGCACGCCAAGGGCAAGAAGACCGCTCGCGAGCGGATCGACCTGCTGCTCGACCCGGGCTCGTTCGTGGAGCTGGACGCGCTGGCCCGGCACCGCTCGACCAACTTCGGCCAGGAGCGCAACCGCCCCTACGGTGACGGCGTGGTGGCCGGCTACGGCACCGTCGACGGCCGCCCGGTGTGCGTGTTCAGCCAGGACGTCACGGTGTTCGGCGGTTCGCTCGGCGAGGTGTACGGCGAGAAGATCGTCAAGGTGATGGACCTGGCGATCAAGACCGGCCGGCCGATCGTTGGGATCAACGAGGGCGGCGGCGCGCGCATCCAGGAGGGCGTCGTCTCGCTCGGCCTCTACGGCGAGATCTTCCGCCGCAACGTGGCCGCGTCCGGCGTCGTGCCGCAGATCTCGCTGATCATGGGCGCGAACGCGGGCGGGCACGTGTACTCGCCGGCGCTGACCGACTTCGTGGTGATGGTCGACCAGACCTCGCACATGTTCATCACCGGCCCGGACGTGATCAAGACCGTCACCGGCGAGGACGTCGGCTTCGAGGAGCTGGGCGGCGGGCGCACGCACAACACCAAGTCGGGCAACGCGCACTACCTGGCGGGCGACGAGGACGACGCCGTCGCCTACGTCAAGGAGCTGCTGTCCTACCTGCCGGCCAACAACATGTCCGACGCCCCGGTGTTCGAGGCCGCCGACGACCTGGTGACCGGCACCGTCGAGGACTCGGTCACCGACGAGGACCGCGAGCTCGACACCCTGATCCCGGACTCCGCGAACCAGCCCTACGACATGCACGAGGTGCTCACCCGGGTGCTGGACGACGGCGAGTTCCTGGAGGTCCAGCCGCTGTTCGCGCCCAACATCCTGGTCGGCTTCGGCCGGGTCGACGGCCGCTCGGTGGGCATCGTGGCCAACCAGCCCACCCAGTTCGCGGGCTGCCTGGACATCGACGCCTCGGAGAAGGCCGCGCGGTTCGTGCGGACCTGCGACGCGTTCAACGTCCCGGTGCTGACCTTCGTGGACGTGCCGGGCTTCCTGCCGGGCACCGACCAGGAGTGGAACGGCATCATCCGGCGCGGCGCGAAGCTGATCTACGCCTACGCGGAGGCGACCGTCCCGCTGGTCACCGT
Source organism: Saccharothrix espanaensis DSM 44229 (assembly GCF_000328705.1). NCBI lineage: Bacteria > Bacillati > Actinomycetota > Actinomycetes > Pseudonocardiales > Pseudonocardiaceae > Saccharothrix > Saccharothrix espanaensis. The sequence goes on from NC_019673.1 coordinate 8,470,375, forward strand.
GATCACCCGCAAGGCGTACGGCGGCGCGTACGACGTGATGGGCTCCAAGCACCTCGGCGCGGACGTGAACCTCGCGTGGCCCACGGCCCAGATCGCGGTCATGGGCGCGCAGGGCGCGGCGAACATCGTGCACCGCAAGACGCTGGCCAACGCCGTGAACGAGGGCCAGGACGTCGACGCGCTGCGCGCGCAGTTGCAGCAGGAGTACGAGGACACCCTCTGCAACCCTTACGTCGCGGCGGAGCGCGGTTACGTCGACGCCGTCATCCCACCCTCTTACACGCGGTCGTACGTCGCGCGGGCGCTGTCGATGCTCCGCGACAAGCGCGAGGTGCTGCCGCCCAAGAAGCACGGGAACATCCCACTATGAGCGAGCGCCCTTACCTGCGCGTGGTCCGGGGCAACCCGGACGACGCGGAACTGGCCGCGCTGACGGCGGTGGTGGCGGGCCTGGCCACCGCCGGCGGCGAAACCGACGCGCCGACCCACCGCTCAGCCTGGTCCGACCGCTCCCGCCTGGTCCGCTCACCGCTGGCGCACGGCCCTGGCGCGTGGCGAGCGTCCGCCCTCCCACGCTGACCGGCCCTGCGGACGAACAAGTGCTGATGACGGTGGTGGCGCCGGACTCGCGGTGAACCCGGCACGGCAGTCGGTGCTGGAGGGGCCGGCCGCGGGTCAGCAGTCGACGCGGCGGCTGCTGACCTGGACGCCGTCGCCGAGCACCATGACCTCGCGGCAGCGGGTGCCGTCGGGCAGGTGCAGGCGCACCCGCATCCAGATCCCGCCGCCCGGCGGGTGCAGGCGGGTGTCGAGCACCTCCACGCCGTCCGCGGTCACCGCCGAGGGCACCCGGGCCGGGTCGCCCTGGGCTCGCGCGGAGTCGGTCACCGTGTCCATGATCCGGTACTCGACCAGGTCGGAGCCGTTCGCGAACGGCCAGAGGGGCACTCCGTAGCCGACCGGGTCGGCGGACACCACGACCGCCGCCAGCCCGCCCACGAGGGCGAGCGGCGCGATCCACCACCACCGCCGCCGACCACGAGCCCGATCGGTCCGGCGGACCACCAGAGCCCGGCGCTGCAACACGTCTTCGAGGTTGCCGAACCCGCGCGCGGCGCGCATCGGTAGTTCTACGCAGCGGCCCCGCGGATCACCCCCGGTCCGACGCACGCGGCGCCGCCGGCGTTCCCGGCCGGGGCCGTTAGGGTTCCGGGCGTGCGATTCGTGCTTGCTTCCGCCTCCCCCGCCCGGCTGACCGTGCTGCGCAACGCCGGCGTCGAACCCGTGGTCCGCGTGTCGGGCGTGGACGAGGACGCGGTGGCCGCCGCGCTGCCCGACCCCGAGCCCGCCGAGCTGGTCACCGCCCTGGCCGTCGCCAAGGCCGAGGCCGTCGCGGGCGACGAGCGCGACGCCGTGGTCGTCGGCTGCGACTCGATGCTGCTCACCCCCGACGGCGACGTGGAGGGCAAGCCCGGCACGGTCGAGGTGGCGCGCGAGCGGTGGCGGCGGATGGCCGGCCGGTCGGGCACCCTGCTCACCGGGCACGCCGTGCTGCGCGTGGTCGACGGGCGCATCGCCGAGCGGGCGGCCGGCCACGAGGCGACCGTGGTCCGGTTCGGCACGCCGTCCGAGGCGGAGCTGGAGGCGTACCTGGCCTCCGGCGAGCCGCTGGGCGTGGCCGGGGCGTTCACCCTCGACGGGCGCGGCGGCTGGTTCGTCGACGGCATCGACGGCGACCCGTCGAGCGTGATCGGCATCAGCCTGCCGCTCACCCGCCGGCTGCTGCGTCAAGTGGACGTGGCGATGTCCGACATCTGGTAGCCGTTGTCACATTTCCGCTGATCCGGGAAGCTCGCCCCGAGGTGTGGCGTTGGGGGAGCCGATGAACGAATTGCTGACGCGCCGCCGTCACATCGACTTCGGGCGCAGGACGAGCACGGGCTGTCACGGCTGACCGCCGTCCCAGTCCTGCCCTGCGCACCCCCGGAGCCCGAGATGTCGTTCGTCCGCACCTACACCAAGCCGAAGGTCTTCGGCCTCACCGTGCTCGTCGCGCTCGTGCTGGGCGCGCTCGCGGGCTGGCTCGCGAAGTCCGTCCCGCTGCCCTGGCTGACCACCACGCTGGGCAAGATCGGCGGCACGTTCACCAGCCTGCTGCAGTTCACCGTCATCCCGCTGGTGTTCACCGCGATCGTCGTCGGCATCACCAGCCTGCGCCGGCTCGGCAGCTCGCGGGCCGCGCGGCTGGGCGGCAAGACGCTGCTCTGGTTCGCGATCACCTCGCTGATCGCCGTGCTCATCGGGCTGGCGATCGCGCTGATCTTCAAGCCCGGCACAGGTGTCCAGGTGACACCGACGGACGCGGCGGTCAAGCGGCTGGCCACCCGCGAGGGCGGCTCGTGGAGCACCCTGCTGGACAGCCTGGTGCCGTCGAACATCTTCAGCGCCTTCACCGAGGGCGAGGTGCTCCAGGTCGTGTTCATCGCGATCCTGGTCGGCTTCGCCGCGTACGCGCTGGGCGAGAAGGCCGCGCCGTTCGTGAGCTTCACCCGGTCGGCGTTCGACCTGGTGCAGAAGATCGTCGGCTGGATCGTGCTGCTCGCCCCGCTCGGGGTGTTCGGCCTGATCGGCACGGCGTTCGCGACCTACGGCAACTCGTTCGTGCAGCCGCTGTTCAGCCTGATCGCGACCGTGTACGGCGGGACGCTGCTGGTGCTGTTCGTGGTGTACCCGGTGCTGCTGCGGTTCGTCGGCAAGGTCAACCCGGTGACGTTCTTCTCGAAGGCGTGGACGGCCATCCAGTTCGCGTTCGTGTCCCGCTCGTCGGGCGCGACCCTGCCGCTGAGCAGGCAGACCGCCGCGAACCTCGGCGTGGACGACGACTACGCGTCGTTCGCGGTGCCGCTGGGCACGACGACGAAGATGGACGGTTGCGCGGCGGTGTACCCGGCGATCGCGACGGTGTTCATCGCGAACCTGTTCGGGGTCGAGCTCGGCCTGTGGCAGTACGTGGCGATCGTGGCGGTGGCGGTGTTCGGCGCGCTGGCGACGGCGGGCACGACCGGCTGGTTCACGATGCTGACGCTGACCCTGGGCGCGGTGAACATGCCGCCCGAGGTGATCGCGACCGGCGTGGCCGTGGTCTACGCGATCGACCCGATCCTGGACATGGTCCGCACCGCGACCAACGTGGCGGGCCAGATCACCGTCCCGGTCCTGGTCGCCCGCTCGGAGGGCCTGCTGGACGACGAGGTGCTCAACGCGCCGAGCGAGCCGCCCCTGCTCGCCGGCCCCCGCGAGCCCGTCGCCACCGGCCGCATCAGCCCCGCCTGACCCGCCCCACCCAGCCCTGGTCCGGCCAGGTTCGATCCGGCCGACCCTGACCCGGCCAGCTCTGAGCCGGCCAGCCCTGAGCCGGCCGGACCTGACCGACTGCTCACCACTCGGCCCGAGCCCCCCAACCGGGGTCTCGGGCCGAGTCGCACCGGTCGCGCCGGCGGCCCCGGCCGCGAGTTCGGAACCACCCGTGACCTGCGGCGGGCCGGCGATTGTCGGTACCCGGTGGGACAATGATCATCGGGGGCCGGCGGCCGCCACCGGCGGGGCCGGCGGCCGCCACCGGCGGGGCCGGCGGGCGGCAGTGCGCGGCCGGCGGTCCTGGGCAGCAGACGGTGGGTCAGGCGCCACAAGGGCGGAGTTGGGCGGGGGCCGGGGTGACGTCCGGCCAGCCGGGCAGGAGGTCCTGGGTGGCCACCACCGTCGTGCAGCCGAGTTCCGCCTTGTCGCCCACCAGCGAGAACACCTGGGCGAACCGCCGCGAGCAGTCCACCCCGGGGCTGCACGCCCGCTGCACCGCCACCACGTCGTCCACCCCGTCCGCGTTGACGTCGCCCAACCCCAGGTAACCGCCGCTGGCCACGTACGGCAGCTGCGCGCGCGACCAGGCCCCGCCTCGCCGCACCAGCAGTTCGCCGCGCACCTCGCCGCCCACCGACCCGTGCACCAGGCACACCGACACCACCGCGTCCCGGCACTCCAGCGAGTCGGCGGTGATCGCCGCGCCGGACTCGGCGATGGTCAGCTCGAAGATGTTGTTCCCGGACGCCCCGTTGGTCCGGATCCGGCCGACGCCCTGGCCGATCAGCACCTCCACCGCGTCCCCGCCGACGTCCGCGCGGACCACCGACTGGCAGGCGACCGACCCGCAGCGCAGGTCGTCCACGCTCGGCCCGGTGGTCGGCGCGGCCGGCTCGGGCGGGCGCAGCGACCACGCGATGACCATCCCGGCGACGGTCGTGGCCACGGCGAGGGACGCCACGAGCAGCGCGGCAACCGGCGGTCGGGTCACGATCGCCGATTGTCGCACCCGCACGTGAGCTGTCTCTCCACCACGACTTACTGGCGAGTACTAAACTCCCCGTCCATTGCCGCTCCGCACCAGCGTTGCCAGGAGGTAGGACGTCGTGTCGCTGCGCAAGGTCCTCGTCGCCAACCGCGGTGAGATCGCCGTCCGGGTCATCCGCGCCTGTCAGGACGCCGGTCTGGCCAGCGTCGTCGGCTACGCCGACCCGGACCGGGACGCCCCGTTCGTCCGGCTCGCGGACGAGGCGTTCGCCCTCGGCGGCAGCACGCCGGGTGACACCTACCTCTCGGTGGACAAGCTCCTCGACGTGGCCAAGCGCGCGGGCGCGGACTCGGTGCACCCCGGTTACGGGTTCCTGTCCGAGAACGCCGACTTCGCGCAGGCCGTGCTGGACGCGGGCCTGGTCTGGATCGGGCCGACGCCGCAGGCGATCCGCGACCTGGGCGACAAGGTGACCGCGCGGCACATCGCGATGCGCGCGGGCGCGCCGCTGGTGCCCGGCACCAAGGACCCGGTGGCCGGGCCGGACGAGGTGGTCGCGTTCGCCCGCGAGCACGGCCTGCCGGTGGCGATCAAGGCGGCGTTCGGCGGCGGCGGGCGCGGCCTGAAGGTCGCGCGCACGCTGGAGGAGATCCCGGAGCTGTTCGACAGCGCGGTGCGCGAGGCGGTCACCGCGTTCGGTCGCGGCGAGTGCTTCGTGGAGCGCTACCTGGACAAGCCGCGCCACGTCGAGGCGCAGGTGCTCGCCGACCAGCACGGCAACGTGGTCGTGGTCGGCACCCGCGACTGCTCGTTGCAGCGCCGGCACCAGAAGCTGGTCGAGGAGGCGCCCGCGCCGTTCCTCACCGACGAGCAGCGGGCGGCCATCCACACGTCGGCGCGGGCGATCTGCAAGGAGGCCGGCTACCACGGCGCGGGCACGGTGGAGTACCTGGTCGCGGTGGACGGCACGATCTCGTTCCTGGAGGTCAACACCCGGCTCCAGGTCGAGCACCCGGTCAGCGAGGAGACCGCCGGTCTCGACCTGGTGCGCGAGCAGTTCCGGATCGCGGCCGGCGAGCCGCTGCGGTTCACCGAGGACCCGACCCCGCGCGGCCACTCGATCGAGTTCCGGATCAACGGCGAGGACGCGGGCCGCGGCTTCCTGCCCGCCCCCGGCACGGTGACGACGTTCGTCGCGCCGTCCGGGCCCGGGGTCCGGGTGGACGCGGGCGTCGAGAGCGGCACGGTGATCGGCGGTCAGTTCGACTCGTTGCTGGCCAAGCTGATCGTCACCGGCGAGGACCGCACCCAGGCGCTGGAGCGGGCCCGGCGGGCGCTGGACGAGATGGTCGTGGAGGGCATGGCGACCGTCCTGCCGTTCCACCGCCGGATCGTCCGCGACCCGGCCTACGTCGGCACCGACCGGGGTTTCACCGTGCACACCCGGTGGATCGAGACCGAGTTCGACAACACCATCGAGCCGTTCACCGACGGCGCGGAGGCCGGCGAGGACGAGCCGCGGCAGACCGTCGTGGTCGAGGTCGGCGGCCGCCGGCTGGAGGTGTCGCTGCCCGGTGACCTCGCGGTCGGCGGCGCGGCACCGAAGCCGGGCGCGAAGGCCAAGCCGCGCAAGCGGGGCGGCGGCAAGGGCGGCGCGGCGGTGTCCGGCGACGCGGTGACCGCGCCCATGCAGGGCACGATCGTCAAGGTGGCGGTGGAGGACGGGCAGCGGGTCGAGGCGGGCGAGCTGATCGTCGTGCTGGAGGCCATGAAGATGGAGAACCAGGTGACCGCGCACCGGGCGGGCACCGTGACCGGTCTCTCCGCCGAACCCGGCACGACGGTCACCCAGGGCACCGTGCTCTGCGAAATCAAGGAATAAGCTCGACGGCGTGGGCGAACGGGACATCCGGATCGGTGACGCGGATCGCGAACAGGCGCTCCGACTGCTGGGCGAACACCTCGGCGAGGGCCGGATGGACGTCGACGAGTACGGCGACCGGTCGGCCCGGGTGACCGCGGCGAAGACCAGGGGCGAGCTGCTGGCGCTGTTCGGCGACCTGCCGGCACCGCACCCGGTGTTCGCGCAGGTGGCTCCGCTGCCGTCGGCGACGCCCGCGCCGCGCGGCCGGTTCCAGCTCGACCCGAGGATCGCGTCGGCGATCGTGCCCGCGGTCGGGATCCTGTGCGTGCTGCTGTTCTTCTTCGCGGTCCGCAGCCCGTTCATCTTCCTGGTGGTGCCGGCGGTGGCGGTGCTGATCGGCCGCGCGGGCGGGCGGCGGTGACGCTGCTCCTGCTCGACCTCGACGGCGTGCTGCGCGAGTTCGGCCCGGACGACCCGGTGGAGGACGCGTTCGGCCTGCCGCGCGGCTCGCTGGGCCGGCTCGCCTTCTCGCTGGTCGGGCCGGCGCTGGTCGGCGAGGTGCCGGACGCGCGGTGGCGGGCGGCGATCCGCGACCGGCTGGCGGCGGACGTCGGCCCCGACGCGGCCCGGGACGCGGTGGCCGCGTGGAGCCGGCTGGGCGCGGTCGTGCCGGCGGCTCTGGACCTGGTCCGGGTGGTGCGGCGGCGGCACCGGGTGGCGTTGTTCAGCAACGCGACCGACCGGCTGCCGGCCGACCTGCGGGCGCTGGGCCTGGACCGCGAACTGGACGACGTGGTCACCTCGGCGGAACTCGGCGCGGCCAAGCCGGACCCGTTGGCGTTCCGCAAGGCCCTGGCCCGGCTGGGCGTGCCGGCCGGCGAGACGGTGTTCTGCGACGACAGCGCGGCCAACGCCGCCGGTGCGGTGGAGGCTGGCATCGACGGCGCGCACACGCCCGACACCGCCGCGCTGCACGCCGCCCTGGCCGCTCGGGGACTGCTCGGTGGCTGAGTTCCTGCTGCTCGTCCTGCACGACCGGGACGAGGCCGAAGCGCTCGCCCGCGACCTGCGCGCGGCGGGCTGGACACCCTGCGCCGTCCACAAGGACCTGCTGGCCGGCGAGGACGACGCCGAGGACGCGGACTGGGTCGTCGAGGTGACCACCGCCCCCGACGGCACCCCCGCGCCCGCCCGCCGGGCCGAACTCGAAGCGCTGGCCGAACGCCACGACGGGTTCGTGACGGACTAGTCTCGCCGGCCATGGAGCCGGTCGAGATCAACGCGGGCGAGTCCTACCTGCGCGCACTGCGGGCCGACGACCGGGTGGACGACCGGGTGGCGCTGCACGCGGGCGGCCGGTTCGACAGCGTCGACGCGGCGGGCGCGCACGTGGCCGAACGGCGACGGCAGTGGGAAGCGGACGAAACCTGTTCGTGGGCGGTGTGTGAACAGTTGTCGAACGTCGCGGTCGGCGAGATCTCGATCTCCGCCACCGGCGAGCTGTTCTGCTGGATCACGCCGGAACTGCGCGGAAAAGGCATCGCGACCCGCGCGGCGCAAGCCGTGACGGGCTTCGCGTTCGGTTTTCTCGATCTTGCGCGGATCACCGCGGTGCCTTCCGACGATGCCGGGCAGCGGTTGGCGCGGAAATGCGGATTCGAGTCCAGGGGTCCACACGAGGTGTGGACCCGGCTACGGTAGGTGCTCATGAGGGCTGCTCGCTTGATCGTCGCGCTCACCGCGTCGGCGCTCGTCGCGTGCACGCCCTTGCCCGACAACAAGGCCGACGGCCGGGTGGACGAACCACTGAGCGTGACGACCACGCCGAGGATCGCGCTGCCGGCCCGGCCGGCGGAACTCCCGCTGGACGGCGTCGACCCGTGCACGGTGCTGTCCGCCGATCAGCGGATGCAGCTCAGCCTGGACAACCCACCCAGCGCCTATGTGGAATCGAGCTTCGGCAACGCGAAGGCGTGCACCATTCGGAGCAGCATCAGCGGCAACGTGGTGCGCCTGGTGCTGGTCACGGTCGAGGGCATCGAGGTGTGGTTGAGCGAGAATGCGCAGGTGGAGGCGGCGCCGACGACGGTGTCCGGGTTCCCGGCGCTCACCGTGCGCACGCCGGGCATCGACGACGTGTGCACTGTCGAGGTGGACGTGGCCGCCGGCCAGTTCCTGGACGTGATGTTCCGCGACGGCGGCAACAAAACGCAGGTGAAGCAAGACATTCTCTGCCAGGGGGCGCAACGCGCGGCAGAAGCGGCTGTCGCCGGATTGCTGCAACGGGGCTGACCCGCGCGGGGGAAGTGCGTTCCACCTACTCCCCGCTGTCGGACCGTGTGGCTAAAGTGACCATGCCGAGGGAACCTGCCGGCGTGGCCGGGAGTCGAACCGAGGCAGACGACAGAGGCAGACGGGGAGGTCGTCCATGCCGTCGGAAGACCACGGCCGTGGTGCGGACACGGGCGGCACGCCGCCGCCGATGTCGCACACCTTGAACGTGGAACCCAGCGCCATACCCAGTCTCCGCAACGCGTTCGCAGGCGCGTTGACGAAGCTGGACCAGCAGATCGAGCTGGCCGTCACCGAGGTCAGGGTCCGCCCCTGGGCCGGCGACCCGGTCAGCGCGGACGCCGCGGAGCGGTTCAACGAGCGCTCGCTGGAGTCCGGCGACTCGGCGCTGAACGCGTTGCGCGACTACCAGCGGCAGCTCAAGGGCGCCATGGACGCGCTGACCCTGGTCGAGCAGCAGTACCGGTCCATCGAAGACGACAACACCGGGTTGATGGAGCAGCAAGGCGGCTGCTGAGCACGCCGCAGGCAAGGGGAATCGTCATGCCCGATGGACACCGCTGGAACGGCTACAGCCACGAAGAGCTCTACCGGGAGATCAACTCCGGGCCGGGGCCGACGGCCTCGCACGCCTCGGTGGAGCGCTGGGAGGGCGTGTCGGCCGCGCTGGCCGAGATCAACTCCGAGCTGCACGCCGGCGTGCTGCGCTCGGGCGCGACCTGGGAGGGCGCGGCGGCCGACCAGGCCCGGACGGGGATGAACCCGCTGGCCGCGTGGGCGGACGACGCCCGCGGCGGCGCGGAGGTGATGCGCACCTCCGCCGAGTTGCAGGCCGACTACATCGCCAAGGCCCGCGCCGACATGCCGCCGCCGGTGAAGGTGACCGCCGAGGACCCGGGCGCGCTGCTGACCGGCCTGACCCACCTCGTGGGCGGCCAGACGGACTACGAGAAGCAGGAACGCGCGCACAACGCGGCCGAGCAGCGGGCCCGCGAGGTGATGACCACCTACGCGTCGTCCACCACCTCGAACGTGACCACGCTGGGCCAGTTCCACCAGCCCCCGCAACTGCTGATCACCGCGCCGGACGTGGTGCGCAACGACGGCGTCGGCGTCGGCGGCCCGGCCGGTTTCCGCGGCGGTCCGCGCGGCGGTCGCGGGTGGGGCGGCTGGAACGGCGGGCGCGGCGGCGGCCGGGGTGGGCGCGGCGGGTGGACCCCGCAGCAGCCGGCCCGGCCCGGCGGCGTGATCGGCGGCACCACCGGCACGTCGACCGCGCCGAGCACCACCACCACGCCGGGCAGCGGCTCCCACACCCGGCCCGCGAACAGCGTGCCGGGCGGTCCGGGGCACCCCGGGTTCGGCGCCGGCGGCGTGATCGGCGGCGGTGCCGGCAGCCGGCAGGACCGCGACCGCGACAAGAAGGCGGCCGACACCACGACCGCCGAGCAGCACCAGGGCGCCGGCAACCCCACCGACCAGGCGCTGGGCCGCGCGAGCGGCACCACCTCGGTCAGCGCCGCGGAGTTCGGCGCGATCGCGGCGGCCAACGCCCAGCACGCCGGCACCTCCCCCGGTCCGGGCGCGGGCGGCCTGCCCGGCGCGGGCCAGCAGGGCGGCAACGACACCGTGCACAAGCGGACGGTCGGCGTCCCGGTGCCGCAGCAGCAGGCGTTCGACCCGTTCGGCGGGTTGGGCGGCGCGCGGGCGGACGAGGATGAGGACGGCGAGCACGACGGCGCCGACTACCTGCGCGAGACCGACGACATCTACGGCATCGGCGGGATCATCTCGCCACCGGTGATCGGGGAGAGCACCACCCACTGATGACGACGTTCGGTTTGGACCTGGGCACCAACGACCTGCGTGAGCCGGTGACGATCTCCGCGCTGGAGTTCGACGTGCTCTGGGAGCACCTGCGGCTGGAGACGATGCCGCTGGTGCTCAAGGTCCCCTCACCCGGCAGGACGCACGCCGAGCGGGCGGAGCTGGAGCGCACCGCGTGGGCGGGGCTGGACCGGCGCGGCCTGGGCCGCCCGGTGTCGCTGGACCCGATGCTGGAGGACCTGCTGCACCTGCTCAACCGGCCGCAGCAGGAGGTCGACGGCCGGCTGTGGCTGGGCCGCAGCGTCCGGGTGCTGGCCGCGGCCAAGGGCCAGTCGGCGGTGCTGGCGGTGCTCGACGGCGAGCAGCTCACACTGCGCCCGGCCTCCAGCGAGGGCCTGCCCCGCGAGGCGCTGGGCGTGCTGCCGGCCGCGCCGCCCGGTCCGGGCCACTCGGTGACGCTGCCGAGCGCCGACCTGGACGCGGCGGCGGCCGCCGCGGGCACGCCGGACAAGCTGGAGGCGGCGCTGCGGTCGCGCGGCGTGCGGCAGGAGGACGCCAAGGCGCTCGCCGACATGTTCACCGACGCCGGGAACCGCGGCCAGTTCGGCGCGGCGGTGCGGGACAAGTGGGGCAAGCGGGTCCGGCCGGAGCACGTGGTGGCGTTCTTCGACAACCCGCACGGCCGGTACGCGCAGCTGCGCCGGGCGACGCCGGGCCAGCAGCCGTGGAGCACGGTGTCCCCGACGGACCCGCGCCGGCTGGTGCAGCACCTGACCGACCTGCTCCCCTCGACCGGGTGAACCCGGTACGGCGGCCGGGGGTTCGCCCCTCGGTTGGTCGTGATCGTCCTGCCCGCCGGCCTGCACGGTGCCCACGTCCGCTCGGTCCTCGAAGCCCGGGTCGGCCCGCCGACCTTGCGCGCCGCCCTGGGTGAAGGCGTCCTGGTGCGCTACGGCCGGCGGGTGCTCGTGGCCCGTGAGCACGCGTTGGACTTCCGCACCCGGTGCGCTGCGGTGCTGCTGGCCGCCGGGCCGCACGCCGTGCTGGCCCGGGAGACGGCGCTGCGCCTGCACGGCTGCACCGCCGCCGGCATCGGGACGCTGCACGTCCAGGTGCCGTACTGGGCCGGTGCCGGGCGACAGGCGGGCGTCCGGGTGCACCACGGCCGGGTGGACGAGGTGTGCGAGGTGGCCGGGCTGCGCTGCCAACCGGTCGCCGCGGCGCTGGTCGACGTGCTCTGCCGGGGCGACCGGTACGTGGCGCTGGCCTGCACGGACGAGGTCCTGGCCGAGCTGCCGGCGGCCGGCCGGGCGGAGCTGAAGGCGGCCGTCCGGGTTGCGATCACCGGGCGTCCGGACCCGCGCGGCACCCGCCGCGCGCTGGCGCTGCTAGGCCTGGCGACCGGCAAGTCGCCGGGCCGCAGCCGGCTGCTGCTCACCGTCGTGGACGCCGGGCTGCCCGCACCGGAGCAGCACTACCCGGCACCGACCGGACCGGCCGACCTCGCCTGGCCGGCGGCGGAACTCGCCCTCGACTACGCGCCCGAGCAGGGGCGGTTGGCCGTGCGCGAGTCCGGGAGGTGGACGCTCCTGCGGGCCGGACCGGCGGACCTGCGGATCCCGACGGCCCTGGTCGCCCGTCTGACCAGGTGCCTGCACGCCAGGCTGGTGCCGGGACGACCCGGCGGTGGCCACCACTGACCCGGTGCCGGCCCCGCGCCCCCGACATCGCGGGGCCGGCACCGATCCCGAGTCACCCGACCGGGCGGTCTGCGCCGGCCGGCGATCAGGGCCCGATACCCCGGCACGGCCGGGTGCGCAGGTCCGAGACGTAGTCGTCCGGCGCGCCGGCCGCCTCCGCCGCGTCGGCCACGACACCGATGTACCGCGCGGACGGCAGGCCGCCCTCGTAGGCGTCGAGCACGTACAGCCAGGCGGTGACCGAGCCCTCCAGGGTCTGCACCCGGAGCCGGATCTTCTTGTAGAGGCCCAGCGCGCCTTCCCACCGGTCGAGCCGGGACTCGTCGCGCGGGCTCACGTCGTACAGCACGGCGAACGTCTGGGCGTCCGGGTCCTCCACGATCGTGGCGAGCGCACCCTCCCACCCGAGGTCCTCGCCACCGAAGGTCAGACGCCAGCCGGCGAGCCACCCGGTCCCCGCCATCGGGGAGTACGGGGCTCGCTCCATCATCTGGTTCGGATCCATGTTGGACCCGTACGCGGCATAGAGCGGCACGACGACAGCCTAGCGACCTCGCGATCACCAGGAGGGACCGGAAGACCGGACGACACGCCCCGGAACCCGACCGCGTACGGTTGTCCCGGCCGCAGCAGAACGCGAGGAGGACTTGTCGTGACCCGCATCGTCATCATGGGCGGTGGTCCCGCAGGTTACGAAGCGGCGCTGGTCGCGGCCCAGCACGGAGCCGACGTGACCGTCGTCGAGGCCGAGGGCCTGGGCGGCGCGTGCGTGCTCTACGACTGCGTCCCGTCCAAGACCTTCATCGCCTCCGCCGGTGGCCGCAGCGCCTTCCGCAACGCCGGTGAGCTGGGCATCCGCACCGACGACACGACGGCGGCGGTCGACCTGCCGGTGGTCCACGGCCGGGTCAAGGGGCTCGCGCTGGCGCAGTCCGCCGACGTCCGCGCCCGCCTCCAGCGCGAGGGCGTGCGGATCATCACCGGCACCGCGAAGTTCTGCGACGACGAGCGCGGCCTGGCCCAGCACCGGGTGGTGGCGATCACCGGCGAGGGCGAGCCCGAGGTGCTGCCGGCCGACGTGGTGCTCATCGCGACCGGCGCGACCCCGCGCGTGTTGCCCGGCGCGGAGCCGGACGGCAAGCGCGTGCTGACCTGGCGGCAGATCTACGAGCTGCCGGAGCTGCCGGAGCACCTGGCGGTGATCGGCTCGGGGGTCACCGGCGTCGAGTTCGCCTCCGCCTACACCGAGCTGGGCGTCAAGGTGACCATGGTGTCCAGCCGGGACCGCGTGCTGCCGCACGAGGACGCCGACGCGGCCGCCGTGCTGGAGGACGTGTTCGCCGAGCGCGGCACGGCCGTGGTCAAGCACGCCCGCGCGGACCGGGTGGAGAACGTCGGCGACGGCGTCCTGATTCACCTGGAAGACGGTCGCACGATCGAGGCGAGCCACGCCCTGATGACGGTCGGCTCGGTGCCGAACACCACCGACCTGGGGCTGGACAAGATCGGCGTCGAGCCCGGCCGCGGCGGGTACATCACCGTCGACCGGGTGTCCCGCACGACGGTCCCCGGCGTGTACGCGGCGGGCGACTGCACCGGCGTGCTGCTGCTGGCCAGCGTCGCCGCCATGCAGGGCCGGATCGCCATGTGGCACGCGCTGGGCGAGGGCGTGAGCCCGATCAAGCTCAAGACGGTCGCGGCGAACGTGTTCACCAACCCGGAGATCGCGTCGGTGGGCATCAGCCAGCACGCGATCGACTCCGGCGAGGTCCCGGCCCGCACGATCATGCTGCCGCTGGCCACCAACCCGCGGGCCAAGATGGAGGGCCTGCGGCGCGGTTTCGTGAAGCTGTTCTGCCGCCCGGCGACCGGCGTGGTGATCGGCGGCGTCGTGGTCGCGCCGAACGCCAGCGAGCTGATCCTGCCGATCGCGCTCGCGGTGCAGAACCAGCTCACCGTCGAGGACCTCGCGACGACGTTCTCGGTCTACCCGTCGCTGACCGGCTCGATCACCGAGGCCGGCCGCCAGCTCATGCGCCACGACGACCTGGACTGACCCGCGCTCGGGGCGTCGCCCGCCGGACGACGCCCCGCACCGGTCACTCCACCCAGTCGAAGGTCCTGGTCACCGCCTTCTTCCAGGACCGGTACTCGCGCTCGCGGGTGTCCTCGTCCATCGACGGGTCCCACTGCTTGTCCTGCGCCCAGTTCTGCCGGATGTCGTCCTCCGACTCCCAGAACCCGACCGCCAGGCCCGCCGCGTAGGCCGCGCCCAGCGCGGTCGTCTCGTTGACCTGCGGCCGGATCACCGGCACGCCCAGGATGTCGGCCTGGAACTGCATCAGCAGCTCGTTGACCACCATGCCGCCGTCGACCTTCAACGACGTCAGCGCCACCCCGGAGTCGGCGTTCATCGCCTCGATCACCTCGCGGGTCTGGAACGCGGTCGCCTCCAGCACCGCCCGGCACAGGTGGCCCTTGGCGACGAACCTGGTCAGGCCGACGATCGCGCCCCGCGCGTCGGAGCGCCAGTAGGGCGCGAACAGGCCCGAGAACGCCGGCACGAAGTACGCGCCGCCGTTGTCGTCCACCGACCGGGCGTGCGTCTCGATCTCGTCGGCCGAGCCGATCAGGCCGAGGTTGTCGCGCAGCCACTGGACCAGCGAGCCGGTCACCGCGATCGAGCCCTCCAGCGCGTACACCGGGGCCGCCGTGCCGATCTTGTAGCAGACGGTCGTGAGCAGGCCGTTCTCGCTCATGACCTTGTCGTTGCCGGTGTTGAGCAGGACGAAGTTGCCGGTGCCGTAGGTGTTCTTGGCCTCGCCCGGCGACAGGCACGCCTGCCCGAAGGTGGCCGCCTGCTGGTCGCCGAGGATGCCGGAGATGGGCACCCCGGCCAGCGCCCCGCGCTCCCGGACGTGCCCGTAGACCTCGGAGGACGACTTGATCTCCGGCAGCATGGACAGCGGCACGCCCATGTCGGCCGCGTTGTCGGCGTCCCAGGCGAGGGTGTCCAGGTCCATCAGCAGGGTGCGCGAGGCGTTGGTCGGGTCGGTGACGTGCACGCCGCCGTTCGGCCCGCCGGTCATGTTCCACAGCATCCAGGAGTCCATGTTGCCGAACAGCAGGTCACCGGCCTCCGCCTTGGCCCGCGCGCCGTCGACGTTGTCCAGGATCCAGCGGATCTTGGGCCCGGAGAAGTACGTCGCCAGCGGCAGCCCGGTCTTGGCCCGGTACCGCTCCTGGCCGCCCTGCCCGTCTTCTCGGCCCAGCGCGGCCAGGTCCTGGCAGATCTTGTCGGTGCGGGTGTCCTGCCAGACGATCGCGTTGTAGACCGGCTTGCCGGTGGTCCGGTCCCACACCACGGTGGTCTCGCGCTGGTTGGTGATGCCGACCGCGGCGATGTCGGCGATGGTCAGGTCGGCCTTGGCCAGCGCGCCGGCCGCCACCTGCCGGGCGTTGGTCCACACCTCCTCGGGGTCGTGCTCGACCCACCCGGCGCGCGGGAAGATCTGCCGGTGCTCGGTCTGGTCGACGGCGACCACCCGGCCCGAGTGGTCGAAGACCATGCACCGGGTCGACGTCGTGCCCTGGTCGAGCGCGGCCACGTACTTGGTCATGCTGCGTCCTTTCGTGCGGTCAGACCGGGAGGGCCAGGTACAGCAGCGCCGCGAGCAGGCCGCCGACCAGCGGACCGATCACCGGGACCCAGGAGTAGCCCCACTCGGCGCTGCCCTTGTCGCGGATCGGCAGGATGGCATAGGCGATGCGGGGCGCGAGGTCGCGCGCGGGGTTGATGGCGTACCCGGTGGGCCCGCCGAGCGAGGCGCCGATGGCGATGACGACGAACGCGACGCCCGCGTAGCCCAGCGCGGAGTTGCCGAACTGCGGGACGCCGTCCTGCGCCGCCTTCGCCCCGGGGCTGAGCAGCACCCAGGCGACCAGCACGAACGTGCCGATGATCTCGGTGACGAGGTTCCACCCCGGTGCGAGCACGGTCGGCGCGGTGCAGAAGATCCCGCGCGTGTTGCGGGGGTCGTCGTGGGTGTCGAACTGCACTTTGTAGGTCAGCCAGGCGAGCACCGCGCCGAGGAACGCGCCGAGCATCTGCCCGGCGACGTAGAACGGCACCGCGCCCCACTCGACCTTGTCGGCCACCGCGAGTCCGAGGGTGACCGCCGGGTTGAGGTGTGCGCCGCTGGGCGCGGCGACGCTGGCGCCCGCGAACACCGCGAGACCCCAGCCGAAGTTGATCAGCAGCCAGCCGCCGTTGTTCCCCGCGGACTTCTTCAGGACGACGTTGGCGACGACGCCGGCACCCAGCAGGATCAGGATCGCGGTGCCGAGCGCTTCCCACACGAAGATCGAGCCATTGCTCATCCGCCGACCTCCTTGCCTTGCGGGTGGTCACGCATCGTCCGGGGTCCGGCGGCGCTGCCACCCAGCGGTGAATGTGACGCTGGTTCCGGTGGTGATCAGTTGTCCACGGTGGCGTACCAGCCGGTAACGTGGTCGAGTCAGTCCTGGTCGGACCTCGAGCCAGTATCAGGGAGGCGTTGAACAGTGGCCACGCGCAAGCCGCCCGCAGCACCCGCCACGCCCGGCCGCCTGGGCCCGGAAGACCGCGACAGCGACTGGGAGCGCCTCGGGTCGGAGACCTTCGACCTGGTGATCATCGGCGGCGGCGTGGTGGGCGTCGGCGCGGCGCTGGACGCGGCCACCCGGGGCCTGCGGGTCGCCCTGGTCGAGGCCCGTGACCTGGCCTCGGGCACGTCGAGCCGGTCGTCGAAGCTGTTCCACGGCGGGCTGCGCTACCTGGAGCAGCTGGAGTTCGGGCTGGTCCGCGAGGCGTTGCGGGAACGCGAGCTGATGCTCACCAGGATCGCACCCCACCTGGTGAAACCGGTGAGCTTCCTCTACCCGCTCACGCACCGGGTCTGGGAGCGCCCGTACACCGCGGCGGGCCTGCTGCTCTACGACACCATGGGCGGCGCGCGGTCCGTGCCGGGGCAGAAGCACCTCACCCGTGCGGGTGCGCTGCGGATGGTCCCGGCGCTCAAGCCGGACGCCCTGATCGGCGGCATCCGGTACTACGACGCCCAGGCCGACGACGCCCGGCACACCATGATGGTGGGCCGCACGGCCGCCCACTACGGCGCGGTGGTGCGGACGTCCACGCAGGTCGTGGCGATCCTCAAGGAGGCCGACCGGGTCTCCGGCGTCCGCGTCCGGGACGTGGAGGACGGCCGGGAGACCGACGTCCACGCGCACGCCGTGATCAACGCGACCGGTGTCTGGACCGACGAGCTGCAACGGCTGTCCGGCAGCCGGGGCCGGTTCCGGGTGCGGGCCAGCAAGGGCGTGCACATCGTGGTGCCGCGCGACCGGATCGTCTCCGAGTCGGGGATGATCCTGCGCACGGAGAAGTCGGTGCTGTTCGTGATCCCGTGGCGCAATCACTGGATCGTGGGAACCACGGACACCGATTGGAACCTCGACCTGGCGCATCCGGCGGCCACCAAGAACGACATCGACTACATCCTGGACCACGTCAACACGGTCCTGGCGACCCCGTTGACGCACAACGACATCGAGGGCGTCTACGCCGGCCTGCGCCCGCTGCTCGCGGGCGAGAGCGAGTCGACCTCGAAGCTGTCCCGCGAGCACGCGGTGGCCCGGGTCGCGCCGGGCCTGGTGGCGATCGCCGGTGGCAAGTACACGACCTACCGGGTGATGGGCGCGGACGCGGTGGACGCCGCGTCGGTCGACCTGCCGGGCCGGATCCAGCCGTCGATCACCGACAAGGTCCCGCTGGTCGGCGCGGACGGCTACCACGCCCTGGTCAACCAGGTCGACCAGCTGGCCACCCGCTACGGCCTGCACCCCTACCGGGTGCGGCACCTGCTCGACCGGTACGGCTCGCTGGTGCACGAGGTGCTGGAGTCGGCCGACCCGGAGCTGCTCAAGCCGGTGCCGAGCGCGCCGGACTACCTCCAGGTCGAGATCGTCTACGCGGCCTCGCACGAGGGCGCGCTGCACCTGGAGGACGCGCTCACCCGGCGGACCCGGATCTCCATCGAGTACCCGCACCGGGGCGTCGACTGCGCCGAGGCGGTCGCCGGGCTGATGGCCCGGGTGCACGGCTGGGACCAGGAGCGGATCACCCGCGAGGTCGAGGTGTACACCGCGCGCGTGGACGCCGAGCGGGCGTCGCAGACCGAGCCGGACGACCAGGCGGCGGACGCCGTCCGCGCGGCGGCCCCGGAGGCCCGTCCCCAGCTCACCGAGCCGGTGGGCTGAGCGGGAGAACGATCGCGGGCCGCGTCTCCGCCTCGGTACGGTCCAGCCGACCGAGGAGGAGGCGATGGCCCGGCGCCGCACACCGCAGGAGAACAAGCAGCTCTCCTACGGGAAGGACCGCCGCACCACCTACGGCGAGAACCCCGAGGCGTCCCGGACGAGGCCGCCGCCGACCGGGCGGTGCGGGGGGCGGAGAGCCGCCGTCCCAAGGGGTTCGAGAAGTGGCGGGACAGCGCGCTGGGCGAAGTGGTCGAGCGCAACCTGCGCCGCCGCGCGAACCAGGTCGAGTCCTACGACGAACTCTCCCGCGCCCGCGTCCACCGCGTCCGCACCCGCCGCCGACTGCCCGCGGATCAGCCCCGCCGACCCGACGGGCACCACCGACGCGAAGCGGGTCGGTGGTGCCCGGGGACGTTCCCTACCGTCGGGCGAGGGTGCGCCCGTCCGGAGTTCGCCGCGCCGGACCGCTCAGGCGAGCGAGGCCAGGGCCGCGTGCACCATGACCCGGACGCCGACCAGCAGCGCCCGCTCGTCCAGGTCGAAGCCCGGCTGGTGCAGGTCGCGCTGCTTGCCCACGCCGTCCCACACGCCCAGCCGGGCGAACGAGCCGGGCACGTGCTCCAGGTACCAGCCGAAGTCCTCGCCGCCGGAGGACTGCTCGGTGCCGGCCAGGGCGTCCTCGCCCAGCGCCGCCTCGACGCCGGCCCGCAGCAGCATCGTGCTCTCGCGGTCGTTGACCACGGGCGGCACGCCGCGCCGGTGGTGCAGGTCGAAGCCGACGCCGGTCGGCGCGAGCAGCGCCCCGGTCAGCTCCTTGATCAGCGGTTCCAGCTCGGCCCAGATGTCGCGGTCGCCGGTGCGCAGCGTGCCGCGCAGCACGCCGTCCTGCGGCACCGCGTTCGCGGCCTCGCCGGCGTGCACCGCGCCCCACACCAGGACCGTCCCGGACCGGGGGTCGACGCGGCGGGAGAGCAGCGTCGGCAGGCCGGTGATGACGGTGCCCAGGGCGTGCACCAGGTCCGCCGTGAGGTGCGGCCGCGAGGTGTGGCCGCCGGGCGAGGTCAGGCGCAGTTCCAGCAGGTCGCTGGCCGAGGTGATCGGCCCGATCCGGGTGCCGATCCGGCCGACCGGCAGCCGCGGGTCGCAGTGCAGGCCGAAGATCCGCTCCACGCCGTCCAAGCCGCCCGCCGCCAGCACGTCCAGCGCGCCGCCGGGCATGACCTCCTCGGCCGGCTGGAACACCAGCCGGACCCGGCCGGGCAGCTCGGTCGCCGAGGCCAGCGCGAGCGCCGCGCCCAGCAGGACGGTGGTGTGCGCGTCGTGCCCGCAGGCGTGCGCCACACCCTCCACTGTGGACGAGAACGGCGCGCCGCTGTTCTCGGTGATCGGCAGGGCGTCGATGTCCGCGCGCAGCGCGACGCACCGCGGGCCGCTGCCGACGTCGCAGACCAGGCCGGTGCCGCCGGGCAGCACCCGGGGCTTGAGACCGGCCGAGCGCAGCACGTCGCAGATCAGCTCGGTGGTGTTGTGCTCCTGCCGGGACAGTTCCGGGTGGGCGTGCAGGTGCCGCCGCCAGGCCACCACCTCGGAGGCGTTGGCGGTCAGCCACTCGTCCAGCCAGGAGGGGCCGCGCCCCTCGCCCGGATCGTCCACAGGGGCAATGCTGACCCCGCGCTCGGTCAACAGCACTTCGGGATCCTCCTCCGCCGGCAGCTCGGGACGCGAGTCGAGAACCGTCACGCCGCACCGCCCACTAGCCGGTCCCGCTGCGCGTCGTCACGCGCGACGGAAATTGTTGTCCAGGCAAGGGCGAGCGCTCCGTCGAGCACCGCTCGGTCGGCCGAAGCCGAGGCACAGGCGGTCGCGAACTCGATTTGGTGGTTCACCGCGTCTCCGCAGTCGATGGCGATGGTCGGGTGGATGGCGGGCAGCGCACGGGTCACGTTGCCCATGTCGGTGCTGCCGATGCGCCTGCCCCGCTCCTGCTCGGGGCTCAGCGCGGTGCGCCCGAGCTCCGCGGCGGCACGCCGGTAGGCGTCGGCCAGCCACGGGTCGGGGGTGAGCTCGGCGTAGACGGGCGAGATCTTGACGACCTCGTGCGTGCAGCCGGTGGCGAGCGCGCCGGCCTCGAAGCAGCGGTTGATCCGCTCCTCCAGCCGGGTGAGGGATTCCAGGTCCTCGGCGCGCAGGTCGAACATGGCCGTCGTGCTGGCGGGCACCACGTTGGGCACGGTGCCGCCCTTGGTGACGATCCCGCTGACCATCTGACCGGGCTCCAGGTGCTGGCGCGCCAGGCCGATGGCGACCTGGGCGACGGTGATGGCGTCCGCCGCGTTCACGCCCAGGTGCGGCGCGGCGGCGGCGTGCGAGGGCTTGCCGGTGTAGCGCACCTCGACGTCGGTGATCGCGAGCGAGGCCGCCGCGATCGCCTCGTACGGCGCGGGGTGCACCATCATGGACAGGGACACGTCGTCGAACACGCCGCGTTCGAGCATCAGCACCTTGCCGCCGCCGACCTCTTCGGCGGGCGTGCCGATGACCCGGACCGTCAGGCCCAGCTCGTCGGCGACGTCGCGCAGCGCGAGGGCGGCACCGGTCGAGGCGGCGGCGATGACGTTGTGCCCGCAGGCGTGCCCGACCTCGGGGAGGGCGTCGTACTCGGCGCACAGCCCGAGCACGAGGTCACCGGACCCGTAGGTGGCGGTGAACGCCGTCTCCAGGTCGGCGACGCCGCGCTCCACCTCGAAACCCTCGCCGGCCAGCAGGTTCGCCACCTTGGCCGCGCTGCGGTGTTCCGCGAACGCCAGCTCGGGCTCGGCGTGGATGCTGTGCGAGAGCTCCACCAGTGCGCCCGAGTACCGCTCGATGGCCGAGCGCGTCCTCATCTGGAAGTCGGTACCCATTTGCGTCCATCCTGCATCAGCCCCAGTAGCCCCGTCGCCCGTCGCGTTGATCAACCGCCGGCCGGTCGCGCGGCTGCGCCGAGCGGTGCGCGAGTTTCGGTCAGACCGATCATGTCCGCGCAGGGGTCACTCAGGAGGACCACATCACGACAATCGAATCCCAACCACCGGGATCCCGGTCGCCCCCACGACCCCTGTCAGCCGGCTTTGCGCCCCTTCTTCCACTTGTCCCAGCGCTTCTTGTTACGCCAGTAAACGAGGGCGAACAGCACCACCGCGATACCACCGATCCACAACTTCCTCTTCGTCTCGGTGGCGACGCCGGTGTCGGTCTGCTGCGGTGCGTTGACGTCCGGCCCTGGTGGGACCGATTCAGTCGGCTGGGCGGCGGCGATCTGCTCGGTGTGCGCTGCGGGAGTGGCCTGCGCCACTCCGGTCACGGTGAGTGCACCGGCGAGCACGAGGAGGCACGCCATGAGCACGGATCGCCACTGGGTCACGGTCACAAAGACTAGCCATCGTGCCGACTGGTTACCACTGTCAGTGGTCACTCAAACCGGGATGGACCTCACCGGCCGTGAAGGCCGCCAGGATGCGCTCCGCGGCCAGGGTGGCGGTCAGTTCGCCATCCCGAACCCGTCGTTCCAGGTCGGGAACCACGGCCCGGACCGCCGCGTTCGACCGCAGGCTGCCCAGCAACTGGTCGTTGACCATCGCCCAGGTCCACTCGACCTGCTGACGACGTCGCCGCTCGGCCAGCTCACCGGCGTCCCGCAGGGCCGTCCGGTGCAGGCCGACCTGCTGCCACACCGTGTCCAGCCCGGCCCCGGTGAGCCCGCTGCACGTCAGCACCGGCGGGTGCCACACCGCGTTCGGCACGCGCAGCAGGCGCAGCGCGCCCGCGAGCTCACGGGCCGCTTTGCGGGCGTCCTGCTCGTGCGCGCCGTCGGCCTTGTTCACCGCGATCACGTCCGCGAGTTCCAGCACACCTTTTTTGATGCCCTGGAGTTGATCTCCGGTGCGCGCGAGTGTCAGGAAAAGCGAACAATCCGTCATGTTCGCCACCGCGACCTCGGACTGGCCCACGCCGACCGTCTCGACCAGCACCACGTCGAACCCCGCCGCCTCGACCAGCACGATGGTCTCCCGGGTCGCCTTGGCGACACCGCCGAGCGTGCCGGAGGTCGGCGACGGCCGGATGAACGCCGCCGGGTCGACCGCGAGCCGGGCCATCCGGGTCTTGTCGCCCAGGATCGAGCCGCCGGTCCTGGTCGACGACGGGTCGACCGCCAGCACGGCCACCCGGTGCCCCTGCGCGGTGAGCATCGAGCCGAACGCGTCGATGAACGTCGACTTGCCCACGCCGGGCACGCCGGTGATGCCGATCCGGTGCGCGCCGCCCGCGTGCGGCAGCAACTCGACCAGCAGGTCCTGCGCCAGCCGGCGGTGGTCCGCGCGGGTCGACTCGACCAGCGTGATCGCCCGCGCCAGCGTGCTCCGGTTGCCCGCGAGCACGCCCTCGGCGTACTCGCCCACGTCGACCACCCTCGCCACGCGGCGTGCCCTAACCGTGCCCGAGCTGGGTCGAGAGCTTGCGCAGCAGGTCGCCCGCCGCGTAGGCGATGACCGTGCCGGGCGGGAAGATCGCCGCCGCGCCCGCCGCCCGCAGCGCGTCGAAGTCCTGCGGCGGGATCACCCCGCCGACCACGATCATGATGTCCGGGCGGTCCAGCTCCGCCAGCGCCTCGCGCAGCGCGGGCACCAGCGTGAGGTGCCCGGCGGCCAGCGAGGACACGCCGACCACGTGCACGTCCGCCTCGACCGCCTGGCGGGCCACCTCGTCCGGCGTCTGGAACAGCGGGCCGACGTCGACGTCGAAGCCGAGGTCGGCGAACGCCGTGGCGATCACCTTCTGGCCGCGGTCGTGCCCGTCCTGGCCCATCTTGGCGACCAGGATCCGGGGGCGGCGGCCCTCGTCCTCCGCGAACTTCGCCACGACCTCGCGGGTGGCGTCCACGTTGGACACGCTGCCGACCTCCTCCCGGTAGACGCCGGTGATGGTACGGATCTGCGCGGAGTGCCGGCCCCAGACCTTGCCCAGCGCCTCGGAGATCTCGCCGACGGTGGCCTTCGCGCGGGCCGCGTCGATCGCCAGCTCCAGCAGGTTGCCCTCGCCGCCGGCCGCCCTGGTCAGCGCGTCCAGCCTGGCGTCCACTGCGGGCTGGTCGCGTTCTTCGCGCAACCGGGCCAGCTTCGCGAGCTGCCGCGCGCGCACGCCGGCGTTGTCCACCTTGAGCACGTCGATCTTCTCGTCGAACTCGACCTGGTACTTGTTGACGCCGATCACCGGCTGCCGGCCGGAGTCGATCCGGGCCTGGGTGCGCGCCGCGGCCTCCTCGATGCGCAGCTTCGGGATGCCCGCGTCGATCGCCCGCGCCATCCCGCCGGCCGCCTCGACCTCGGAGATGTGCGCCCACGCGCGGTGCGCGAGGTCGTGGGTGAGCCGCTCCACGAACGCGCTGCCGCCCCACGGGTCGATCACCCGCGTGGTGCCCGACTCCTGTTGCAGCAGTAGTTGGGTGTTGCGCGCGATGCGGGCGGAGAAGTCGGTGGGCAGCGCCAACGCCTCGTCCAACGCGTTGGTGTGCAACGACTGCGTGTGGCCCTGGGTCGCGGCCATCGCCTCCACGCAGGTGCGCGCCACGTTGTTGAACACGTCCTGCGCGGTGAGCGACCAGCCGGAGGTCTGGCAGTGCGTGCGCAGGCTCAGCGACTTGGGCGACTTCGGCTCGAACCCCTTGACCAGCTTGGCCCACAGCAGCCGCGCGGCGCGCATCTTGGCGACTTCCATGAAGAAGTTCATGCCGACCGCCCAGAAGAACGACAGCCGCGGCGCGAACGCGTCGACGTCCAGCCCCGCGTCCCGGCCGGCCCGCAGGTACTCGACGCCGTCGGCCAGCGTGTACGCCAGCTCCAGGTCGGCGGTCGCGCCGGCCTCCTGCATGTGGTACCCGGAGATGGAGATGGAGTTGAACTTCGGCATCCGCCGCGAGGTGAACGAGAAGATGTCGGAGATGATCCGCATCGACGGGCGCGGCGGGTAGATGTAGGTGTTGCGGACCATGAACTCCTTGAGGATGTCGTTCTGGATGGTCCCGGCGAGCAACTCCGGCGCGACGCCCTGCTCCTCGGCCGCCACGACGTAGAGCGCCAGCACCGGCAGCACCGCGCCGTTCATCGTCATGGACACCGACATCCGGTCCAGCGGGATGCCGTCGAAGAGCTGTCGCATGTCGTAGATCGAGTCGATGGCCACGCCCGCCATGCCCACGTCACCGGCGACCCGGGGGTGATCGGAGTCGTAGCCGCGGTGCGTGGCCAGGTCGAACGCCACCGACAGGCCCTTCTGCCCGGCCGCGAGGTTGCGGCGGTAGAAGGCGTTGGACTCCTCGGCGGTGGAGAAACCCGCGTACTGCCGGATGGTCCACGGCTGGTTGACGTACATCGTCGGGTACGGGCCGCGCAGGTAGGGCGCGATGCCCGGGTACGTGCCCAGGAAGTCCAGGCCCTCGACGTCCGCCGCCGTGTACACCGGCTTGACGCCGATGCCCTCCGGCGTCTCCCACGCCAGCGCGTCCGGGCCCTTGCCGGTCGCCTGGTGCAGCGCTTCCCGCCACTGCGCGGCGGTGCCGGCGGCCGGGTCGCCCAGGTCGACGTCGGCGAAGTTCGGGATCATCGCTGCACTCCGAGGAACTCGAAGGTGTGCTCCAGCACCCGCAGCGCCGGGCAACCGGTGAACACGTACTCGTCGATCGTGGCATAGGACTTCTTGCCCGCCAACAGGATCCGCTCGGCGCCGGCGGCGCGCAGGGCGTCCGCGACCGGCCCGGCCAGCTCGGCGTAGCTCGTCTCGCTGCCGCACAGGCACGCGATCCGCGCGCCGCTGTCGCGGAACTTCGCGACGACGTCCTCGACGGTCTTCGTCGCGCCCGCGCTCGGCGTCGCGATCCCGCCCGCCTGGAACAGGTTCGCGGCGAACGTGGCCCGCGCGGTGTGCGCGGACACCGGGCCGAGCGTGGCGAGGAAGACGACGGGGCGTTCCGGGGCGGCGTCGGCCGCGTCCCGCAGCGCCTCGAACGCCTGCGCGTACCGGACGCGCGGCAACCCGCCGGAGGGCTCGGGCGGCGCGGCGTCGCGGTGCACCGCGGGTTCGGTCAGGTTCGGGAACTCGCTCACCCCGGTGATGGCGTCCGAGCGGTCGGCGAGGTTGGCGGAACGGGCCTCCCAGGTGGCCGCGATCCGCTCCTCGACCAGCGGGAACGCCGTCGGCAGACCCCCGGCGGCCTCGATCTCGCGGAACCACGCCCAACCGGCGCGCGCGAGGTCGTCGGTCAGCCGCTCGACGTACCAGGAGCCGCCCGCCGGGTCGATCACGCCGGCCAGCCGCGACTCCTCCAGCAGCAACGACTGGGTGTTGCGGGCGATCCGCCGGGCGAAGTCGTCCGGCAGGCCGATCGCGTGGTCGAACGGCAGCACGGTCACCGCGTCCGCACCGCCCAGACCCGCGCCGAAGCAGGCGATCGTGGTGCGCAGCATGTTCACCCACGGGTCGCGGCGGGTCATCATCGCCGGGGACGTCACGGCGTGCTGGAGCTGCGGGCTCGGGGCCCGCACCACCTCGGTCACCCGGGCCCACAACCGCCGGGCGGCCCGGAACTTCGCGATGGTGAGGAACTGGTCGGCGGTCGCCGCGTACCGGAACTCCAGCAGCCGCACGGCTTCCGGTGCGGAGAGCCCCGCCTCGGTCAGTTCCCGCAGGTAGGCCACGCCGGCCGCGAGCGAGGCACCCAGCTCCTGCGCGTCCGAGCCGCCGGCCTCGTGGAACGGCAGCCCGTCCACCACGACCACGCGCAGGTCGGGGAAGTCGCGGGCCTTGCGCACCAGGTCGTGCAGCGCGGCGAAGTCGGCGGCGGCACCGGTCCGGGCCCGCACGCCCAACGGGTCCGCGCCCACGTTCCCGCGGACCTCACCGGCCAGGACCGGCCGCTGGTCCCAGACCCGCAGCATCGCCAGGCCCGACTCGCGGAAGTCCGCGCCCGCGTCGACCACGACCGGCGCGAGGTCGAGGTAGACGTCCGCGAGCACGTCGTCCAGCCGGTCGGCGGGGAGGTTCTTGAGCCACAGCGAGCCGACGCCGTTCTCCAGGTCGGCCATCACCGCCTCGCGGTCGGCCACGGCGTGCTGCTGGCGGACGTCCCAGCCCGCCACCGCGCCCTGCGGCCGGCCACCCCTGGTGTAGGGCGGCAGGCCGGGGAAACCGGTGGCCGGCGCGGCGTCCTCGGCGGTGTAGAGCGGCTGGACGCGGATCCCGTCGTAGGTGGTGGTCACCAGCGACTCGAAGTCCGCCCCCGACTTCCGGAGCACGCCCTGGACCAGTTCCCGCCACTGCTCCCGGTCGGGCGTGGGGAATTCGGCGGCCAGCGCCAGTTCGCCAGTCGGCTCCATCATGCTCCGCAGTGTTACCCAGTAGTAGTACGACGGCTATGTGAGCTGCACCGCCGTGAACGATGCAGTGCGCACCCCACCCTAACCATGCACCGACAACCGGCTGTTGATGAACAATGAAGCCGGTGGAGACCGAACGCCTGATCGCGGGCCGCTACCGCCTCCGGCACGTCCTGGGACGTGGCTCGATGGGCACGGTGTGGGCCGCGCACGACGAGGTGCTCCGCCGGGACGTCGCCGTCAAGGAGGTGCTGGTCCCGCCCGGGATGCCGGACTCCGAGGCCGACCTGCTGCGCGAGCGCACCCTGCGCGAAGCCCGGTCGGTCGCCCAGCTCACCCACCCGAACGTGGTCACCTTGTACGACGTGGCGCAGGTCGACGGCGACCCGTACGTGGTGATGGAGCTGGTGCCGTCGGAGTCGCTGGCCGACCTCGTGCGGCAGCGCGGCCCGCTCAACGCCGAGCAGGGCGCGGTGGTCGCGGACGCCGTCGCCGCCGCCCTGGCCGCCGCCCACCGGGCGGGCATCACGCACCGCGACGTGAAACCGGGCAACGTGCTGGTCGCCGACGACGGCCGGGTCAAGCTGACCGACTTCGGGATCGCCCGCAACGTCGCCGAGGCCACCCTGACCAGCCGGGGCATCGCGCTGGGCACGCCCGCGTTCATCGCGCCCGAGGTCGCGGCGGGTGGCGCGGTCTCGGCGGCGGCCGACCTGTGGTCGCTGGGCGCGACCCTGTTCGCCGCGATGACCGGCCGGCAGCCCTACGAGGGCACCAACGTCATGCAGACGGTCAACCAGGTGATCCACGGCGACGTGCCGTCCGCGTCGGCGTGCGGCGCGCTGGAGACGGTCGTGGCCGGCCTGATGACCAAGGACCCGGCCGACCGGATGCCGCCGGCCGACGTCCGGCGCAAGGTCCGCGCGCTGCTGCCCGAGCCCGGCACCGACGTGTTCCCGTCCGACGCGACCCGGCCGGCGCTGGAGATCGTGCGCCCGCCGCTGGTCAAGACACCGATCCCGGCCGACACCCCGCTGGCCGCCGACCCCGGCCCGCTGCCGTTCACGCCGACCAGCCGGCCGGTGCGCCGACCGGCGTCGGCGCTGGTCGCCGTGGCGGCGGTGGTGCTGTTCGCGATCGGCGGCAGCGCCGGGTTCGCCCTGACCCGGACGCTGGCCGGCGCGCCCCTGGCACCGCCGCCGTCGGCCGGCGCGCCGGCCGTGCCCGAGGTGACCGACGAGGTGCTGCTGAGCCCGACCACGGCCGCCGCCGCCACCGCGAACGGCGAGCAGGGCGCGGAGTTCACCATCGAGGTGGGCTCGGACTGGACGTCGTTCCTGGAGCAGCGGACGAACAAGGGGCTGGTGCCGAGCACGGTCGTGCACCTGGTCGCGCCCAGCGGCACGTACGAGGTGACCGTCCAGCGGTTCGCCGACTTCTACCCGAAGCGGTCGCTGGACGAGTACCTGGCGCTGGTGCGCGCCCGGTGGCCGGGCGACCGGATCTTCGGCGAGGCCACCGACGTGACCGACCCGATCGACCCGGCGGCGCCGGAAGCGCCGGTGCAGTTCAGCTACCGCACCGTGGAAACCCCGACCGACCTGGGCCGGGGCTCCACCGACGCGGGCCCCGACCAGCGCCGCACCCGGTACTCCCGCGTCCTGCCGCGCGGCACGGACCTGTGGGTGGTCGAGGTGGTGTTCCCGACCGAGCAGGAGGAGATGGGCCGCAACAAGCTGTTCACCGGCATCGCGGGCACGTTCTCCGTCATCGGCTGACGCCCGGTCCGGGTCGCGGTGGCTTGGCGGCCGGCGGTCGCGGTGGCTTGCGGGCCGGCGGTCGCGGTGGCTTGCGGGCCGGCGGTCGCGGTGGGATGTCCGCAGCACTGCCGACCTCGGGATATTAGGCTGCCGGCCGTGACCGCCATCAGTGAGAACAGCGCTCTCGAATCCCAGGCCGCCGCCGCGCTCGCCGAGCGGACCGGCGTCGACCGGCACGACATCGCCGTGGTGCTCGGTTCCGGTTGGCGACCGGCCGCCGACCTGATCGGCGAACCCGCCGCCGAGGTCCCCATGGGCGAGCTCCCCGGGTTCGAGGCCCCCACCGCGTTCGGCCACGGCGGAACGATCCGCTCGGTGCCGGTGGGTGACAAGAACGTGTTGGTGCTGCTCGGCCGTACCCACGGCTACGAGGGCAAGGGCGTGCGGAAGGTCGTGCACGGCGTGCGGACGGCCGCCGCCGCGGGCGTGCGCTCCGTCGTGCTGACCAACGCCGCCGGCGGCCTGCGCGCGGGCATGTCCGTCGGCCAGCCGGTGCTGATCAGCGACCACCTGAACCTGACCGCGTCGTCCCCGCTGGTCGGCGCGCGGTTCGTGGACCTGACCGACCTGTACTCGACGCGCCTGCGCGGCCTGGCCCGCGAGATCGACCCGTCGTTGGAGGAGGGCGTCTACGCGGGCCTGCCCGGCCCGCACTTCGAGACCCCCGCCGAGATCCACATGCTGCGCACCCTGGGCGCGGACCTGGTCGGCATGTCGACCGTGCTGGAGGCCATCGCCGCCCGCGCCGAAGGCGTCGAGGTGTTCGGGTTGTCGCTGGTCACGAACCTGGCGGCGGGCATCACCGGCGAGCCGCTCAACCACGAAGAGGTGCTGGAGGCCGGTGCCGCCGCCGCCGGGCGGATGGGCGCGCTGCTGCGCGAACTGGTGGCACGCGCATGACGTTGACCCCGGCGCTGCGCGACGCCGCGTTCCGGTGGATCGCCGACGACCCGTCGCCCGCCGCGCGGGCCGAGCTCCAAGGCGTGCTGGCGCGGGCGATGGGCGGCGACAGCGCCGCCGCGGACGACCTGGCCGACCGGATGGCCGGCACCCTGACCTTCGGCACGGCGGGTCTGCGCGGCCCGGTCCGGGCGGGCTCCAACGGGATGAACCGGGCCGTGGTCGTGCGCACCACGGCCGGGCTCGCCGCGTGGCTCAAGGCCAAGGGGCACAACGGGACCGTGTTCGTCGGCCGGGACGCCCGGCACGGCTCGGAGGAGTTCTGCGCCGCCGCCGCCTCGGTGCTCGCCGCGGCGGGCTTCACCGTGCGGGTGCTGCCCGGCCCGCTGCCGACGCCCGTGCTGGCGTTCCTGGTGCGCAAGCACAACGCGGTCGCGGGCGTGCAGATCACCGCGTCGCACAACCCGCCGGCGGACAACGGCTACAAGCTCTACCTGGCCGGCGGCGGGCAGATCGTGCCGCCCGCCGACCGGGAGATCGAGGCCGCCATCGCCGCGGTGCCGGCCGCCGTGTCGGTGCCGACGTCGGAGTCCTACCTGCCGGTGAGCGACGCCGAGGTGGACGAGTACCTGGAGCGGGTCGCGTCCCTGCCCCGCGGCACGTCCCGCGACCTGCGGGTGGCGCTGACCCCGATGCACGGCGTCGGCGGGCAGACGGCCGTGGAAGCGTTGCGGCGCGCGGGTTTCAGCGACGTGCGGGTGGTGCGCGACCAGGCCGTGCCGGACCCGGACTTCCCCACCGTGTCGTTCCCGAACCCGGAGGAGCCGGGCGCGGCCGACCGCCTGCTGGCGCTGGCCGCCGCCGAGGACGCCGACCTGGCGATCGCGCTGGACCCCGACGCCGACCGGTGCGCGCTGGGCGTGAAGGACCGCGACGGCAGGTGGCGGATGCTGCGCGGTGACGAGACCGGCGTGCTGCTCGGCTCCCTGGTGCTGTCCACTGTGGACAGCCCGGACCCGCTGGTGGCCACGACGATCGTGTCGTCCTCGCTGCTGAAGTCGATCGCCGCCGCGCACGGGGCCCGGTACGCGGAGACGCTGACCGGCTTCAAGTGGCTGGTGCGGGCGGGCGAGGGGCTGGTGTTCGCCTACGAGGAGGCGCTGGGCAACTGCGTCGACCCGCGGTACGTCAACGACAAGGACGGCATCTCCGCGGCCGTCGTCGCGTGCGACCTGGCGGCGGGCCTCAAGGCGTCCGGGCGGACGTTGCTGGACGCCCTGGACCAGTTGGCGCTCGACCACGGGCTGCACCTGACCGACCAGGTGTCGTTGCGGTTCACCGACCTGAGCCGGATCGGCGCGTTGATGACGAAGCTGCGGCAGGACCCGCCGGAGGGCTTCGCCTTCGAGGACCTGCTGCCCGACGCGGACGTCGTGCGGCTGACCGCCGACGGCGTGCGCGTGGTCGTGCGGCCGTCGGGCACCGAACCGAAGCTCAAGGCGTACCTGGAGGTCGTCGAACCGGTGGACGACGACCTGACCGCGGCGCGCGCCCGCGGCGTCGAACGCCTGGGCGCGCTGCGGACCCGGATCGAAGAACTGCTCACCGCGCCGTAGCCACGCGGCCGGCCACCGCGCGCCGGACGCGCGGGCCGGTCACGAGGCGAAGGCGATCAGCAGGCAGAGCACCGCGACCGCCAGGGCACCGCCCGCCACCAGCCAAGGACGCCTGGTCGGCGGGCTGACCCGGTTGTCGGTCGCCGCGGCGACCGCGATCCGCACCGAGATGTAGGCGGCGGTGAGCAGGCTGACGCCGGTCGCCAGGATCATCGTGTTGACGTCCCACGGGCTGTGGTCCACGCCGGGCCACACCCCGATGAACACCAGCGGGAACCCGATGAGCCCCAACCCGATGCCGACCCCACCACCCCAGGTGATCTTCCGGTTCCGGGTCATCGTCGCGATGCTGCGAGTGTCCATGTCTCCCTCCCGAATCACTTACACAGACGCACGAGGGCCGCGGAGGTTCCACCCCGTGCCCGGCCACCACCCGTGCGGACCTCCGGCCGCGGCCACCGCACATCCGCCACCCCGTACGCCGGGACCAGCGTAGCGAGCACCGCACCCGAGCACCCCTCACGGCGCACGCCCCCAGTGCCGGCCCCGCTCACCCCGCCCGCTCACCCGCCCGCTCTCCGCCCGTTCCCGCACGCTCGCCCCCTCGCCACCGCCCGTGCCCGACCACCTGGCTCCACACCTGCCTGAACACCTGCTTGAGCGCTTGCGCCCCGCATCGAGGCGCGGCAACGTCTCCGACGTGCCCAGACTGCTGATCGTCCACCACACGCCGTCACCGAACCTGCAAGCCCTGTTCGAGGCGGCGCTGGAGGGTGCGACGGACCCGGAGATCGAGGGCGTGGACGTGGTCCGGCGGGCAGCGCTCGCCACGACACCGCTGGACGTGCTGGAGGCCGACGGCTACCTGCTCGGCACACCCGCCAACCTGGGCTACATGAGCGGCGCCCTCAAGGTCTTCTTCGACACGGTCTACTACCCGTGCCTCGACGCCACCAGAGGCCGCCCGTTCGGCCTGTACGTGCACGGCAACAACGACACCGCCGGGGCCGTGCGGGCGATCGACGGAATCGTCCGGGGAATGGGCTGGAGCAAGGTCGCCGAACACGTCCTGACCAGCGGCGAACCGACTCGCGACGACCTGCGCGCGTGCCGTGACCTGGGCGCGACGATCGCCGCCACCCTGATGTGACCGCCCACCGCCGGGTGCGGTCCGGGCGTCAGGTGCTGTTCAGGGTTGCCGGTCCTGGTGCTGGAATGGCGGCCATGACGGTGCTCTTCGTGGACGGCTGGTTCGGCCCGGATCCCGGCGACTGGCAGGAGCTGTGGAGCCGGGACCTGCCCGGTTCCGCGCGGGTCGTGCAGGACGACTGGAACACGCCGGAGCGTGGTGCGTGGGTGCGACGGCTGGACGAGGCGGTCGCGGGGTGCGCGGAGCCTCCGGTGCTGGTCGCGCACAGCCTCGGCGTCCTGACCGTCGCACACTGGGCAGCCGGCGCCCAGGCGGCCAACACCCGGGCAGTCGACACCCGGACAGCCGTCGGCGGTCGTGTGGTGCGGGGCGCGCTGCTCGTGACGCCGGCCGACGTGGAACACAACCCCGACCCCGCCATCCGCGGCTTCGCGCCGTTGCCGACGGCCACCCTGCCGTTCCCGGCGGTGCTCGCGGCCAGCAGCACGGACCGCTGGATGACTCCGGAACGGGCGAAGCACTTCGCCGACGCGTGGGGCGCACGGCTGGTGGATCTCGGCGAAGTCGGCCACCTCACCGTCGCGGAAGGCCCCGGCACCTGGCCCCAAGGCCGGGACCTCCTCGACTCACTGCTCCCCCACTAGCCACCCGAACCCACACCCGACCGAACCTCACGCGGACGGACGCCACCACCCCGACCGCCCCGGCCGCCTGACCGTTCCGGGCTTCGTCGCCCTGTGCGGGGGCATCATCACCGCAGTTGGAGGGGCTACTTGTTCGACAGGCGCATCATCTCCGGCGGGTAGCGGTCGCCGGCTGCGGCCGGGGCGGCGGCTTCGATGGAGCGGAGGTCGTCGGCGGAGAGGGTCAGGTTCGTCGCGGCGACGTTCTCCTCCAGGTACTTGATCCGCTTCGTGCCGGGGATCGGGACGACGTGGTCGCCCTGGTGGTGCACCCAGGCGAGGGCGAGTTGACCGGCGGTGACGCCGCGTTCGGCGGCCAGCGCCTTGAGCGCCTCGACGATCGCCAGGTTGCGGTCGAAGTTCTCCTCGGCGAACCGGGGCATGTTGTGGCGGGCGTCGTCGGCGTCGAAGCCGGCGGTCGACGTCACCTGGCCGGTGAGGAAGCCGCGGCCGAGCGGTGAGAACGGCACGATGCCGATGCCCAACTCGACGCACGTCGGCACGATCACCTCCTCGATGTCCCGCGTCCACAGCGACCACTCGCTTTGCAGCGCGGTGATCGGGTGCACGGCGTGCGCGCGGCGGATCGAGTCGGCACTCGCCTCGGACAGGCCGAGGAACCGGACCTTGCCCTCGGTGACGAGTTCGGCCATCGCCCCGACGGTCTCCTCGATCGGCACGGTCGGGTCGACCCGGTGCTGGTAGTAGAGGTCGATGTGGTCGATCCCCAGCCGGCGCAGCGAGGCCTCGCACGCCTGCCGCACGTAGCCGGCGTCGCCGCGCGGGCGGCGGTCGGGGTCGGCGAGGGCGAACTTCGTGGCGAGGACGACCTGGTCCCGCCGGTCCGCGATGGCCCGGCCGACCAGCTCCTCGTTCGCGCCCGAGCCGTAGACGTCGGCGGTGTCGAGGAGCGTCACGCCCAGTTCCAGCGCCCGGTGCACGGTGGCGATGGACTCGGTGTCGTCGGTCTTGCCGTAGGACTGGCTCATTCCCATGCAGCCCAGGCCCTGCGGGCCGACTTCCAGAGCGGTGCCCAGCTTTGTCACGCGGTGATCCCTTCGACGAACGTGTGCTCGATCTGCTCGTAGTGCGCGATCTTGTACTCCAGCACGTCGAGGCACGACTGGAGTTCGGCGATCCGCTCGCGCACCGAGGTCCGGTGCTCGAACAACATCTGCTTGCGCCGGCCTGCCGTGGCCGCGCCCCGGTGCCGGAGCTGCGCGTACTCCCGCATCATGCGGATCGGCATACCGGTCGTGCGCAGCCGGGTGAGGAAGACCAGCCAGCTCAGGTCGTCCTCGCTGTAGCTGCGCCGCCCTCCCGAGTCCCGCGCCGGAGGGTCGACCAGCCCGATTCGTTCGTAGTAGCGCAGCGTGTCGATGGACAACCCACTGCGCTCGGCTGCTTGAGCGATCGAGTAAGTCACCCCACGACGGTAGGAGCTGGAGTGCACTCCAGGTCAACCCGATTCCCACCACTTCACGTGCGATTTCGCGCGGACAGGGGCTGGCGGGACGGCCCGCGGAGCAGGGGAACACCCCCGATTCGCCCCCGATCCACCCCTGGACCTGGGGTAACTCCAGCTCCGGCGCGCGGATCGGCCCGAACCGTCGGCTCGGCGGTGGCCGCACGCCACGCCGCACCGCCAGGACTGCCTGTCCGCGACTCGCCGCCAGTGCACTCGCCCCCGCCAGCCAACCGTGCCCGCGTCTCCGGGCACGCCCAAGCCGCCGTGCCGCATCCACGCCAGCGGGTGCCGCCGTGCCGTGCGCCGCCGTCCTGCGCCGCCGTCCTGCGCCGCCGCCCTGCGGTGCCGTCCCGCGCCGCCGTGCCCTGCGCCGCTGCCCTGCGGTGCCGTCCCGCGTGCTGGCGTGGCGTCGTGTTGGGTGGCGGCGGTCGAGGCTGGGTGCGGCGTCGGGCTGGGGCGGAGTCGGGGGTGTGGTTTGGCTGCGGCCGGGAGGCGCGGGGCGCAGGAGTCGGGGGTTAGTCGGCTTTGGGAGTGGCCCATGCCTCCAGGTGGGCTGCCATGCCTCCTACGTCGATCTGTTCGCGGCCCAGGGCTCGGACCAGGTCGAGGGCTTCGTCTTCCTCCGCGTCGACCCACCAGCCGTTGATGTCGCACAACGTCACCGCCGCGACCCAGCCCAGCCGCCAGTTGCCCTCCACGAGGGGCCGGGTGCGGACTATGGAGTCGAGCAGGGCCGAGGCTTTCAGCCAGAGCGTGTCGTATGCCTCGACGCCGAGCACTGTGGCCCGTGGCCGGTGTGCTGCGGAATCGAGGAGACCTAAGTCGCGCACGACCAGATCTCCACCGGTGACGGCGGTCGCCAGCACGAGCAAGTCGCCGGCGTCGAGGTAGTTGACCACTGCTTGACGCGCTCCCTGTCCTGGGGGGCTAGGACTTCGGCGCGGCCATGCCGCGTCCGGGATGCCACCGGCATCACGGCCCACCACCTCAGGTCTGTATCGCCTGACCGCCTGTCCGGCGGCGAGGATGTTGTCGGCCGCGCGGGGCACCGGGGCGGTGCACTCCGGACGTGGCCCGATCTTCAACGGCGCACCATACCGGGGTGCCGGCGATCGGCGTGCGTGTTCGCAACGGTGGATGAGGGGCGTACGGCGGTTACGTCGATTGAGCTGCATGAACCCAGACTATCGAACAGGAGTTCGAACGTCAGGGTGGATCACTCGAACGTGTGGAGCAGTCATGTCCGCCGTGTGGGGCAACACCGCACCGGATCAGGCGGAACCCAGCCGGTCGAGCAGGCCCCGGTACTTCGGCAGCACCCGGCCCAGCACCTCGGACAGCTGCTCCTCCTTTTGCAGCCGCGCCCAGCGCTCGGCCAGCGCCAGTCGCACGACCTCCTGCTTCGACCGGCCTTCAGCGGCGGCGAGCTCGTCGAGCCGCCGGTTCTCCTCGTCGCTCAGACGCAGGGTCATCGCCATGCGGACGACGGTACCAACTTGATACCACGCTGACCAGACCGAGTATTATAACACTGTTCCGGATAAGATGGTCCGGTGCCAAGACCGAAAACCCATGACGACGCCCTACGGGTGCGCCTACTCGACCGCGCGGGCGAGTTGCTGTCCTCCGAAGGACCGGGCGCACTGAGCTTGCGCAGGCTCGCAGCCGATGTCAACACCTCGACCACAGCCGTGTACTCCCTGTTCGGGGGCAAGCCCGCGCTGCTCGACTCGCTGTACGAGGAGGCGTTCCGCCGGTTCGGGGACCGGCTCGCCGCACTGCCCCAGACCGACGACCCGGTCGAGGACATCATCGGGATCGGGTTGACCTACCGGGCCAGCGCGCTCGCCGACCCGCAGTTCTACCTGGTGATGTTCAGCAAGGTCATCCCGAACTTCGAACCCTCGGAGGAGACCGAGGCCGCCGCGGCCGACACGTTCGTGCCGCTGGTCGAGAACGTGGGCCGCGCCATCGAGTGCGGCCTGTTCATCGACGCCCCGCACGAGCAGATCGCACTGGCCCTGTGGGGCATGGTGCACGGGCTGGTCAGCCTGGAGCTCAACGGCAACCTGCCGCCGGGCGTGGAGATCGGCCCCGCCTACGAGCGGGCGATCCGGGCCTGTGCGGACGGCTGGCGCCGCAGGTAACGGGGTGCACGCCCGCGTGCCGGCCGGGCGTCGCCGTTCCAGCGGATAGTCAGCGACTCGCAGCAAGGTCAAGCAGGACACCGAAGAGCAAGGCCGACCAAGTCAGGGAAACCGAAACGCCACCGGCGGGCCCCAAGGGGTTCCGCCGGTGGCGAGAAGGTGGAGTCCGGGGAGGCGGCCGCCGCGAAACCTCCCCGGACCCCGGTGGACTGCCCCGATCAGGACAGTCCGCTCTTGAGGGCGCGGATGAGCTCGCCATCGGCGGTGTCGCTGTCCAGCGACCAGATCATCGCGCCACCCAGCCGACGGTCGACCACGTAACGACCCTTGCGCTTCAACTCGGTGGGGTCGTCCCAGGTCCAGAACGTCGTGCCGTCGAACAGCCACGCGTGCCCGGCCTTCGGGTCGCGGTGGACCTTGAACTTGTCGAGCTGCTTCTTCAGCGTCCGGTAGTCCTCGTACCCGGCTTCGAACGTGCCGGGCGCGGCACCGGTCGCGGGCTGGAAGAGCCCGTTGTTCTCGTTGCGCACGCCGGTCCAGCCACGGCTGAAGAACGGGACGCCCATCACGATCTTGTCGCGCGGCGCGCCCTTCTTCAAGTAGTGGTCGATCACGACCTGGGTGCTGAAGTTCGTCCCGGTGGGGTCGCCGGCCGGCGTCCGCAGTGCGGACTGCTGGTTGGTCAGCGGGTCCCACGAGCCGTGGTAGTCGTAGCCCTGGGTGGTGCCGAACGTCAAGAGGCTGAACACCTTGGGCACGTCGAAGCCGCGGTCGATCATGCCCGGGTTCGCGGGCAGGAACGCGGTCAGGTCGTAGTGCTTGCCGGTCCGCCAGGACAACTGGCTGAACTGCTTGCGGTACTCCTTGAGCAGCGCGGTGAAGTTGTCCTTGTCCTCCGGGCGGATGACGTTGCCCGGGTTGGCCTCGCTGGACGGCCACTCCCAGTCCAGGTCGATGCCGTCGAACAGGCCCGCCGCCGCACCGGGTGCGGCCCCGGCGAGGTTGCCCTTGAGCCACAGGTCCACGCACGACTTCACGTGCGCCGCGCGGGACTCCGCGGTCAGCGCCGCGTCGGAGAAGTACTTCGAGCCCGACCACCCGCCGAGCGAGATGTAGACCTTGAGCTTCGGGTACTTGGCCTTGAGCTGCTTGAGCTGGTTGAAGTTGCCCAGCAGGGGCTGGCCCGCCTCGTCGGCCTTGCCGTTGACGCTCTGGTCGGCGCCGAACGAGCGCCCGTAGTCCGCCCACGGGTCGGAGCTGACGCACTTGCCGCCGGCGTCGAGGAACCCGAACGCGTAGTTCAGGTGCGTGAGCTTGGCTGCCGTACCGCTCGTGACCAGGTTCTTCACCAGGAAGTTCCGGTCGTAGCCGCTCCAGTTGGTGAAGTACCCGACGGTGCGCGGCTGGTGCCGGTCGCCGTGGGCCTGCGCCACCTGGGGCGCGAGCGACACGGCGAGGGCCGATGCCAGGAGGGCGGGGAGCACCCATCTCCTGCTTGACATGCTTCTCCTCGCGGTGGCAGGGGCTGCGAAGTGTGGTCCAGACCACGGTAGGGGTGAGGTCTAGACCACCTCTACGGCCGAACGGCCGAATCCGGGCATACCGGCGAGTTCGCTTCGGACTCACTTTTCACAGAGGTTGCAAACTTTTGCATGTGCGCCGGGGCAGGTGACCGCGCTAGCGTCGCTTTGTTCAAGTTTGAATACTCGCCCACTAGGGGGAACAGTGACGATCTTGGTGACCGGAGCGACCGGCAACGTCGGCCGGCGGGTGGTCGACCGACTGGTGACGGAGGGGGCCGCGTTCCGGGCGTTGACCCGCAACCCGGACAAAGCCGGCCTGCCGGCGGGGGTCGAGACTGTGAAAGGCGACCTCACCCGGCCCGCCGAACTGCCGCTGGCGGGCGTGACCGCGGTGTTCCTGCTGGCCGTGCTGGAGTCCGACGACGCCGCCGGCCTCGCCCGGGAGTTCCTCGCGAGCGCGCCGGACCTGCGGCGGGTGGTGTTCCTGTCCAGCGACGCGGTCACCGCGCGGCGGCCGGGCAGCTACGAGCTGCACCTGTCGGTCGAGCAGGTGATCGAGGCCGCCGGGGTCGAGTGGACCCACCTGCGGCCCGGCGAGTTCATGGCCAACAAGCTGATGTGGGCCGGGAGCATCCGCGAGCAGGACGTCGTGCGGTGGGCCTACCCGGACGCCCCGGGCGCACCGGTCCACGAGGCCGACATCGCGGAGGTCGCGGTGCGCGCCCTGCTCGACGACGGGCACGCCGGCCGGGCGTACTCGCTGACCGGCCCGGACCTGCTCACCCACCGGCAGCAGGCGGCGGCGATCGGCGAGGGCCTCGGCCGGCCGATCGCGTTCGAGCCGCTGACCTACGGCCAGGCGCGGGCGTCGCTGATCCGCGACGTCGGCCTGCCGTGGGACGTCGCCGAGTACGTCCTCGGCTACGCGGCCCAGCACAACGAGGAGCCGCCCCCGGTCTCGCCGGACTTCGAACGGGTCGTCGGCCGGCGTGGCCGCACGCTCGCCGAGTGGGCGCGGGACCACGCCGCCGAACTGTCCACTGTGAACCGGACGGCGGGCTAGCCGGCCGGGTCAGACCGCGCCGTACTGGCGGTCGCCGGCGTCGCCGAGCCCCGGGACGATGAAACCGGAGTCGTTCAGGCGCTCGTCGACGCTGGCGGTCACCAGGCGCACCGGCAGCCCCGAGTCCGCGAGGTGCTTGATGCCCTCGGGCGCGGCCAGCGCGCACACCGCCGTCACGTCCGTCGCACCGCGATCGGTGAGCAGCCGGATCGTGTAGACCATGGACCCGCCGGTGGCCAGCATCGGGTCCAGCACCAGGACCGGCCGCCCGGCCAGCGACTCCGGCAACGACTCCATGTACGGCGTGGGCTGCAACGTCTCCTCGTCGCGGGCGAGCCCGACGAAGCCCATCTGCGCGTCCGGGATGAGCTTGTGCGCCTGGTCCGCCATGCCGAGCCCGGCGCGCAGCACGGGCACCAGCAGCGGCGGGTTCTCCAAGCGGTAGCCGGTGGTGCGCGCGACCGGCGTGTGCACCTTCTCCTCGGCGACGGGCGAGTTGCGGGTGGCCTCGTACACGAGCATCACGGTCAGCTCGTGAAGCGCGGCGCGGAAAGCCGCGTTGTCGGTGCGCGCGTCACGCATGGTCGTAAGGCGTGCCCTGGCCAGGGGGTGTTCGACAACGAGGACGTCCATGGTCGAACAGTATGTGGTACGAGTACGCGATGCCCGCCGGCTCCTTACCGACCTCCGTAGTGCGCTTCGTGGACGGCTCCGGGCGCACGGTCGGCGCGGGCGTCGTGTGCACCCGCACCCAGGTCGTCACGTGCGCCCACGTCGTCAACCTCGCGTTGGGCCGCGACCACCGCGACCCGGACCGGCCGACCGGGCCGGTGCGGATCGAGTTCGCGGCGCTGCCCGGCGTCACGGCCGACGGGTCGGTCCGGCTGTGGCTGCCGCCGCCGCCCCGGGAAGGCGTCGTCGGTGACGACGTGTGCGTGCTGCGGCTGGACGTCCCCGCCGAGGTCACCCCGGCGAAGCTGATCACCACGCCACCCCGGCCCGGCCACCTGGTGGACGTGTTCGGCTTCCCGCCCGACCGCCCGGACGGCGCCTGGGTGCGCGCGGCGGTGCGCGGCCAGGTCGCCGGGCGGCTGCTGCAACTGGACAGCGAATCGGCGCTGCGGGTGCGGCCGGGTTACAGCGGCGCGCCGGTCTGGGACCCGGAGACGGACCGCGTCGTCGGCATGATCGCCACCGCCGCCGCGAACGACAGCTACGCCGTGCCGTCCGACCTGCTGCGCACCGCGTGGGAGCACCGGACCGGCACGCCCGGCGACAAGGTGGACGTCCTGCACGTCGCCGGCACCCGGTTCGGGTCCGACGACCGGTGGTTCGGGCCGCTGCACCGGGCGCTGGGCGACGCGCGGCCCGATCTCGTGGTGTTCACCGGGGACCTGACCGCGAACGGCCGGCCCAGCGAGTGCGAGCGCGGCTTCCGGTTCCTGGCCAACCTCGCCGAAGCGGTCGAGCTGCCGCGGGACCGGGTCGTGGTCGTGCCCGGCGCGACGGACGTGAACCTGTTGGCGTGCAAGGCGTACTTCGCCCAGGAGGAGGCGCTGGAGCAGCACCCGGTGCCGCCGTACTGGCCGAAGTGGGGGCCGTTCGCGGCGGCGTTCGACAAGTTCTACGACGGCGCGGCGAGCTTCACGCCGGACGAGCCGTGGACGCTGTTCGAGGTGCCCGACCTGTCCGTGGTGGTGGCCGGGCTGAACTCGACGTTCCACGACTCGCACCTCGGGTCGATCGCTGCCTTGGGGGAACGCCAGGCCGACCGGTTCAACGCGCTGCTGCGGGACTACCGGCAACGCGGGTGGCTCCGGTTGGGCGCGGTGCACCGCCGGCCCAGTGACAGCGCCGCGCGCCACGTGCAGCTCAGCCTGTGTCTGATCGGCGACGGGGAGGTGCGCGACGGCTACCCGTGGACGACGGGCAGCCCGGTGCCGCAGGCGGCCGTACGACCCAGGTCATTCCAACTGATCTCGTTACGCCCCCAGGACTTCAGCCGGACGACGTGGGAGTTCGACGGCGAGTGGGCCGAGACAGGCGTGGAGATCACGGCCGGCGAGTGGCTCGCGCCGGCCACGTTCGGCATGTCACCGGCCGCGCCGCCGAGACGGCCGCAGGCGCGTGGCACGTTCTTCGAGCGGGTGCACGAGGCGACAGTGGTGTCACACCCGACCGCGACCGTCACCCCGCGCCCGGACCAGGCGTACCTGCGGGTGTCGAAACCCCGTGAGGGCGGCGGTTTCGAGCAGTGGCCGGTCGGCGTCGCCGCTGGCCCGGGGCTCGCCGAGGACGTCGACCGGTTCGTGGAGCAGGTGCACTCGTCGTTCGCCGCGGCTGATCCCGCCGTGCCGTCCGAACTCGTCTACAGCGGGCCGCCCGCCGGGTCGGACGTCGTGGCGGGCGCGCAACGCCGGGGCGTGCGGCTGCGCAGTTTCGTGGAGTACCAAGGGTTGTTGGACCTGCGGACGTTGGCGCAGCGCCAGGCCCAACGGCTCGTGCGCGACCAGATCTACCCGCCGGAGCTGTACGTGCCCCAGCGGTTCACGATCGTCGGCGCGCACGAGGTGCACGAGGACGTGCTGGGCCAGGTGGTCGACTGGCTGGGCCGCGAAGCCGCCCGGTTCGTGATGGTGCTGGGCGATTTCGGGCGCGGCAAGTCGTTCCTGCTCCGGCAGCTGACCCGGAGCCTGCCCGAGCACCTGCCCGGCCTGCTGCCGGTGCTGGTGGAGCTGCGCAGCCTGGAGAAGGCCCCGACGCTGGACGAGCTGCTGGCGCAGCACCTGGTCCGCGAAGGCGTGGACGTGGTGGACATCGCCAAGCTGCGGTACATGATCCGCAGCGGCCGGCTGGCACTGCTGTTCGACGGGTTCGACGAGCTGGAGCTGCGGGTCGGCTACGACAACGCCGCCGACTACCTGGGCACCCTGCTCAACGCCGTCACCGACCGCGCCAAGGTCGTGCTGACCAGCCGCACCCAGCACTTCCGGTCGGCCAACCAGGTGCTGACCGCGTTGGGGCAGCAGGTCTCCGCGCTCACCGCCGGCCGCGGCGTGGTGCTGGAGGACTTCACCGACGGGCAGATCCGGGACTTCCTGACCCGCCACTACAAGGGCGACGCCGGACGCGCGGAGCGCCGGTTCACGTTGATCGGCGCGATCAGCGACCTGCTCGGCCTGTCCCGCAACCCGCGGATGCTGTCGTTCATCGCCGACCTGGACGAGGCCCGGCTGCTGGAGATCCGCCGCGAGCACGGGCGGATCAGCGCCGCCGAGCTGTACCGCGAACTCGTGGACTACTGGCTGGTGCTGGAGGCGAACCGGCAGGAACACCGCTACGGCACACCGTCCTTCGACGCGGCCGAGCGGCTGGCCGCGTGCACGTCGCTGGCGTTGCGGCTGTGGGAGAGCACTGCGGCCACCGTCCAGACCTCGGACCTGGCGGAGACCGTCGTCGCGACGCTGACCCGCCTCGCCGAACGCGGCTACTCCATCGACCAGGCCGCGCAGGCGGTCGGCTCCGGGACGTTGCTGGTGCGCACCGAGGACGGGTTCGCGTTCGTGCACCAGTCGGTGATGGAGTGGCTGGTGGCCAAGGTCGCCGCCGACGACCTGCGCGCCGGGCAGCCCCGTGTTCCGGTCGTGGGGCGCAAGATGTCCAAGTTGATGGTGGACTTCTTCTGCGACCTGGCCGGGCACGACGAGGTGGTGCGGTGGGCGCGGGGCGTGCTCGCCGACCTGGCCGCGGGCGAGGCCGCCAAGCAGAACGCGGCGGCCGTGGTGGAGCGGTTGAACGCGGCGGTCCGCTGGGAGCTGTCCGGCGTCGACCTGCGGACCACCGACCTGAGCAAGCTGGACCTGCGCGGGGCCAACCTGACCGGCGTCGACCTGAGCGGCCTGCGCCTGGTGGGCCAGGACCTGCGCGACGCGAACCTGACCGACGCCGACCTGCGCGGCGTCCGGCTGCACGGCGGCGACCTGACCGGCGCGGTGCTGACCGGCAGCCGGTGGGAGCGCGCGGCGCTGCTGGGCGTGGCCGGGGTCGAGGACCGGCCGGAGCTGGAGCGCGCGGCCATCAGCGGCCGGGACCCGGCGGAGGTGATGATCCGACCGGTGGGCGAGGACGTGACGGCGGTGGCGTTCTCGCCGGACGGCGCGCTGGTCGCGTTGGCGCGCGAACACGTGGTCGAGCTGTTCGACCTCAAGGCCGGCCGGACCGTGCGGGTGTGGCGGCGGCGGGAACGGCCCGTGGTCCAGGTCGCCTTCTCCCCCGACGGCCGGCTCCTGGCGACCGTCGAGGACGACCGGCACGCGTACGTGTGGGACGCGGACACCGGACGGCTCCAGTACACCGTGCCGGAGCTGGTGCGGACCGTCGCGTTCGAGGCCAAGGCGGGCGATCTGGTCGCGTTGTGCGTAGAGGGTTCGCTGCGGGTCTTCGACTTGCGGACCCACGAGCAGCACCTGCTGGAAACTGACACGTTCGACCGGATGTCGATGTCCCACGACGGCATCTGGCTGGCCGCCGTGTCCGGAGACAGGCTGATGGTGTGGGAGATGACCACCGACT
Source organism: Saccharothrix espanaensis DSM 44229 (assembly GCF_000328705.1). Lineage (NCBI taxonomy): Bacteria > Bacillati > Actinomycetota > Actinomycetes > Pseudonocardiales > Pseudonocardiaceae > Saccharothrix > Saccharothrix espanaensis. The sequence goes on from NC_019673.1 coordinate 8,514,053, forward strand.
ACCTCCGGATACTGCACGTGGACGGAGACCTCGAACACCTGGCGGTGGCCCCGGACGGTTCTACGGTCGCAACCAGTCGCGTGGACGAGTCCGTCCAACTGGTCGAGGTGTCGTCGGGACGGCTCTTGAGAACGGTGGCCTTCGGCAGCGGCGACGTGGCCGGCATCGTGTTCTCGCCGGATGCCACGCGAGTCGCCACGATCAGCCACAACGCGAAGGTGACGGTGTGGGACGTCGCCACCGACCAGGTGATCACGTCGTTCCCGTCGGGGCTGTTCGGTCCGTACCGGGCCGTCTTCTCGCCGGACGGGACGCAGATCGCGATGGCGTCCGACCGGGGTTCGGCCGGGCTCTACGACGCCGGGACCGGTTCCTACCTCAGCGAGCTGTCGAACGACTGGCAGTACGGGGCCGCCGTCGAGTTCGTGGCGGACGGCCTGGTGAGCGCGCACGGGAACGCGCTGCGGTACTGGGACACCCGCGCCGGCCGGGTCACGTTCGAGCAGGTCCACGAGTCGGTGATCAACGTCCTCGGCGTCGCGCCGGACGGCGAGCGGGTCGCAGTCGTCCGCGTCGACGGGTCGTCCTCGATCGTCCGATTGGGCGTCGACGCGGACAGCCCGCTGATCGTGGACGCCGAGCTGCGCTCCGTGTCGTTCACCCCGGATGGCCGTGGACTTGTCGGAGTGACCACCGACGGTTTGCAGGTCACGTGGACCGACGTCGTCGGCTCGATCCAACCGCCGGCAACCGGGGATCGCGCGACCTGCCTGGTGTGCTCCCCGGACGGCAACCGGATCGTGGTCGGCTACGAGGACGGCAGCGCGCGGATCTGGCACCGGGGCGGTCCGGTCGAGCTGCTCGGGCACCGGTTGGAGGTGACGGCGGTCGCGTTCTCCCCGGACGGCGGACTGGTCGCCACCGCGTCGGTGGACGGCCTGGTCATGCTGTGGTCGTTGGACGGTGAACCCCTTCTCACGATCACCGTCGGCCGCACGGTCTGGGCGGTCGAGTTCGCGCCGGACGGCGAACGCCTCGCCACGGCGGTGTCGGACGGGCGGGCGATGACGTGGGCGTTGGACGGACGGCTGCTCGTCACGTTCATCGGGCACACGGCGGCGGTGCGCGACCTGTCGTTCTCGCCGGACGGCGCGGAGCTGGCCACGGCGTCCGAGGACGGCACCACGCGGCGCTGGGATTCGGTCACCGGTGCCGTACTGGCGACGCTCGTGCACGTCGACTCGCACCGGTACGTCCTCGTCATGCCGGACGGTTCGTACAACAGCCCGAGCGGCCCGACCGACGAGGTGTTCTGGGCCGTCCGGCAGTGTTGGTTCGCGGCGGGTGAGCTGGACCCGTACTACCCGGAGGTCCGCAGACTGGACGCGAGGTGATCGAGTTCGCGGTGGGCCTCGACCATCTCGACCAGGGTGCGGAAGTGTTCCGCCAGCGATTCCAGGTTCGAGGCGGGTGCGTTGTCGCAACCACCACCGTTTGTCGGGACAATCGCGATGGTCAGCCGCCATTCCGCGTAGGTTCCGTCGATCTTCCAGGTTTGTTCCACGCGGAATACCGTCCCGCCTTGCGTCGGGGTCGCGCAATGCGCACCTTCGGGTGATGGGCCTTTCTTGCCCTCGGGGCAAGGGGGAACGCTTTCCGCCATGACACGACGGGGAGCGTCCGTCCGGCAGCGCCGGGTGTCGACGGAACTGCGGGCGTTGCGCCTGGCCAGGGGGTTGAGCTGCGCGGAGGTTGCCGAAGCGATCGGCTGTTCGGAGAGCAAGATAAGCCGAATGGAGACCGCGAACCGGGGTTTGTACGCGGACGAGGTGGCGGCGATCCTCGGTTTCCTGCAAGCACCGTCCAAGTTGCGGCAAGAACTGGTCGCCCTGGTACGGACCGGAGAGGCCCGGAACTGGCACGCCATCCACGGCAAACTGCCGGGACACTGGAGGGACCTGATCGGGTTCGAAAGCCAGGCGGTCGCGCTCCGCAACTACGAGCCGCTGTTCATCCCGGGACTGGCCCAGACGTCGGATTACGCGCGGACCATCATCCGTGGTTGTGATCGCGACCTGAGCGACGGCGAGTTGGACGCGTTGGTGGCCACGCGGATGGGGCGGCAGGTGATCCTCGGCCGGACACACCTCCATCTGCTCATCGATGAGACGGCCCTGCGGCGGACCCTCGGCGATCCGCCGATGATGCGCGGGCAGCTCCGGCACCTGGTCACCTTGGCGGGCAGGCAACGGGTCGTGATCCAGGTGGTGCCGTTCGACAGCCCGGCGCATCCGGGCTTGGAAGGACCGTTCGCCCGCCTGGAGTTCGCCGATCAACCCGACCTGGTCTACGTCGAGAGCCGTCACACCAGCACGTTCCTGGAGGAAGAGGTCCACCTGAAAGGCGCTAGGGACGCCTGGGACGCCCTGCGTACGTTGGCTCTGTCACCGGAGGAGTCGATCAGGCTGATCGCGGAATTCGCCGGCGGGTCGGTGTGAGGCGAGGAGTGCAGGGCATGACGTGGCGCAAGAGCAGCTACAGCAGCAGCCAGGCGAACTGCGTGGAGGTTCGGCACCTTGCCGACGCCGTCGCCATCCGCGACTCGAAGAACCCCGACGGGCCGGTCCTCGTCGTTCCCGCCATCGACTGGCGGCGGCTGGTTCGCTGAGCGGGTGATCCGCGCGAACGGTCGACGGACCGTTCGCAACTGGCGAGGCGAGGAGTGCAGGGCATGACATGGCGCAAGAGCACCTACAGCACCGACCAAGCCAACTGCGTGGAGGTCCGGCACCTTCGTGACGCCGTCGCCATTCGGGACTCCAAGAACCCGGACGGGCCGGTCCTGGTCGTCCCCGCCGTCGACTGGCGGCGGCTCGTTCGTTGAGCAGGTGATCCGCGCGAACGGTCGACGGACCGTTCGCCAGTGGTGAGGCGAGAGGTGAGGGCATGACGTGGCGCAAGAGCAGCTACAGCACCAGCCAGGCGAACTGCGTGGAGGTTCGGCACCTTCGTGACGCCGTCGCCATCCGCGACTCCAAGAACCCGGACGGGCCGGTCCTCGTGGTTCCCGCCGTCGACTGGCGGCGGCTGGTTCGCTGAGCGGGACCGGCACTCCGTGGCGGGAGGTCTGGGGCGTGTGGGTTACTGATCGCCATGCGCACGGCCCTGATCGTCGCCACCGACACCTACGCCGACCCGACGTTCGGCGCGCTCCGGGCACCCCAGCACGACGCCGCCGAGCTGGACCGGGTGCTGGCCGACCCGGCGATCGGGGCGTTCAGCACCGAGCTGCTGGTCAACACGCCGTTCCAGCGGATCCGGGAGCGGATCGACGAGGTGTTCTCGCGGGCCGGGTCGGACGACCTGGTGCTGCTCTACCTGTCCGGGCACGGGGTCAAGGACCGGACCGGGAAGTTGCACTTCGCGGCGGGTGACACGCGGCGGGACCTGCTGCCGTCCACGTCTGTGCCGGCGCAGTTCGTGCGGGAGATGATCGACCACAGTCCGGCGCGCAAGGTCGTCGTGTGGCTCGACTGCTGTTACGGCGGCGCGTTTCCCAGCGGGATGTTGCCGCGTGCGGCCGGATCCGTGGACGTTGTCGAGCAGCTGGACGAGGGGCGCGGCTGTGCCGTCATGACGGCGTCCACCCACATCCAGTACGCCTACGAACCCGATGGCGTGGTGCGCGGCGAGACCGAACCTTCGGTGTTCACCAAGGCGATCATCGAAGGTCTGCGGACCGGCGCGGCGGACGCCGACGGGGACGGCGAGATCACCGCGCAGGAGCTGTACGACTTCGTGTACCGCTGGGTGCGCCGGGAGAGCCCGGACCAGACCCCGACCCGCAGCGGCACGGTGAGCGGTGACCTGCGGATCGCCTACGCGGGCACGCCGTTGCCCGCCGGGCTCCCGGACGAGGTCCGCTACCTGCTGCGCAGCAACGACCCCACGCTCCGGTCGGCGGGCGTCCGGATCCTGGTGGAACGGGCCGCGACCGATCCGATCGCCGAAGCCGCGCTGGCCGTGCTCACCCGCAACGGATCTGCCGAGGTCGCCGAGGCGGCACAGGCCCCGGTCGTCCCGGCACCGCCGATCGTGCGGAAGGCCGTGCCGGACGAAGGTCTGGTGCTGCGGCACGGCGCGGCGCTGGACGGTTCCGCGACCCACGTGGCGTTCAGTCCGGTCGACCCGGTGCTCGCGACGAGCGACGCGATCTGGGACACCACGACGTGGCAGCGCAAGACCTCGCTCCCGCCGGGGATCAAGCACCTGGCGTTCAGCGCGGACGGCAGGCTGCTGGCGGTCGACCGCTCCGGCGGCATCGAGATCCTCTCGACCTGGGACTGGGAGGTGCTCGTCCGCATCCACCGGCCCGCGCGGGCGGGGCGGCTCGCGTTCGGGCACGACGGCCGCACGCTGCTGTGGTGGCGGCCGGGCGGGCAGGTCTGGACGTGGACGCGCGAGGACGACCAGTGGCTCATGTCGGTCGACCTCGGCCCGGAGGACGTGCGCGCGGTGGCAGTCAGTTCGGGCAAGCCGCTGGCGGTGCTGCTGACCGACCGGCACGAACTCCGGCTGTGGGACCTGGAGCACCGGACCCCGGTCGGCGAGGGCCGGCGGGTGGACTCCGGGGTGCGGGACGTCGCGCTGAGCCCGGACGGCACGCTGATCGCGACCCTGTCGACCCGGCGGCCGGAGCTGCGGCGCGCGTCCGACCTGCAAGGCGTGCGGGCGTTCGACATGACGGGCCACGTGCTCGGGTCGGTCGGGTTCAGCCCGTCCGGCCGGACGTTGGCGATCTCGGGCATGACCGGCGTCCACCTGTGGGACGTGGCGAGCGGCGAGCTGCGCCAGGTGCTGCCCGTCGGGGTGAAGGCGCTGGCGTTCAGCCCTGACGACCGGTTCGCCGTCGGGACGTCCCCGGACCGCCGGATCCGGTTGTGGACGACCGGCCCGGACCTGCCGGACAACCTGCGCGTGCAGCCGCCCGCGTCGACACCCGAGGAGCAGTGGCGGATCGACCGGAGGATCCTGCTGGCGCTGACGCTCGCCCTGGTCGCCGGTGTCGCGGCGGCCGTTCTGGTCCGGTCGGTGCTGGTGTTGTCGTGGTGGGCGGACGGCCTCACCGGGCTGGCCGTCGCGGGAGGTGTCGGAAGGGTGTTCTGGCCGGTGAAGAAGCGCGTGCCCTCGGGCGGCTAGTCGAGTTCGCGGCGGAAGAAGTCCTCGACGGCCTTCTGCTGCTCGGGCGTCACCTTGCCGGTGATCTCCAGGCTCCGCTTGCCGTCCTTGACGACCAGCTTGCGGTTGCGGTCGCGGTTGACGAAGTCGCGCAGCGCCAAGCCCAGCTGGACCAAGACCCGGGAGCTGCTCAGCGCCACCACGATGGTCGTGACGGTCGCCGGGTCGACGCCCTTGGAGCCCTCCGGCGGGGGCGGGCCGGCCGCGAACCGCGCTTCGGCCTGCAAGCCTTGGAGCTCGGCCAGCAACAGGCGGACGTCCTCGTCGGCCCGGGACGGGTCGTCGTCTTCCACGGTCACCGAAATGTCTGCCACACGACGAACAATAGCCAGGACGGCGGCACCGCCGGGGGCTCACGCCCCGCACCGGGATGGTCACGGGTGGGCGTTTGGTGCTCAAACGGCCCGCGACCTCCTAAACTCATCCGGGTGAGCGACGAGCTGGTGCCCGACCCCAGTCAGATGCGCGCCTCGGACGCCGACCGCGAGAAGGTCGCCCAGGTGCTCCAGCAGGCCCACGGCGAGGGCCGGCTGGACCTGCACGAACTGGACGAGCGGCTGGGGGCCGTGTACGCCGCCCGGACCTACGGCGAGCTGGCCCCGCTGACCTCCGACCTGGGGATGGGGCTGCCCGCGGCGAACCTGCCCTCGCCGGTCCGGCAGCACCTGCCGGCCTCGCGGATCGGCAGCGGCGGGATCACCGGGCCGTCGACGTCCATCGCGTTCTGGTCGGGGGTCGACCGCCGGGGTGAGTGGGTCGTGCCGGCCAACCACACCGTGGTCGCGATCATGGGCGGGGTGGAGCTCGACCTGTCCAAGGCGCGGTTCGAGTCGGCCGAGACGACGATCAACGTGTTCGCGTTCTGGGGCGGCGTGGAGATCTACGTGCCCGAGGACGTCACCGTGCGGGTCGACGGGGCCGGGATCATGGGCGCGTTCGACGACACCACCCACAAGACGCCGACCGTCCCCGGCGGTCCGGTGGTCCGGATCACCGGTGTCGCCATCATGGCCGGGGTCGACGTGCGGCGACCCAAGCGGAAGAAGATCAAGGGGTCCAAGAACCCCGAACTAGAGGGCTGACCTGCACGAAGTGCTTCACTTAGGACGGGCGTCCCAGTCCGCCTAGACTCGGCCGCATGGCTGCCACATCGACTGCGCCGTCGCTGCCGCCGGCGCTCGCGGACGCGGTGCGCGACGACGCGTCGTTGCGCCGCTTCCTGCACGGACTGCCCGGGGTCGACCAGGTCGGGGTGGAGCAGCGCGCCGCCGGGCTCGGCACCCGCAGCATCAAGAAGGCCGCGAAGCTGTGGGCGATCGACACCGCGATCTCGATGGTCGACCTGACCACGCTGGAAGGCGCGGACACCCCCGGCAAGGTGCGCTCGCTGGCCGCGAAGGCCCGCCGTCCCGACCCGGACCGGCCCGAGGTGCCGAAGGTCGCCGCGGTCTGCGTGTACCCGGACATGGTCGCCACCGCCGTCGGCGAGCTGACCGGCACCGGGGTCGACGTGGCGTCGGTGGCGACGGCGTTCCCGTCCGGCCGGTCGTCGCTGAAGGTCAAGCTGGAGGACACCGCGTTCGCGGTGGACGCGGGCGCCACCGAGATCGACATGGTGATCGACCGGGGCGCGTTCCTCTCCGGTCGCTACGGCCAGGTGTTCGACGAGATCGTGCAGGTCAAGCGCGCCTGCGGGGACGCCCACCTCAAGGTGATCCTGGAGACCGGCGAGCTGGCGACCTACGACAACGTGCGGCGCGCGTCGTGGCTGGCGCTGCTCGCGGGCGGCGACTTCATCAAGACCTCCACCGGCAAGGTGACGCCCGCCGCCACGCTGCCGGTGACGCACGTGATGCTCCAAGCGGTGCGCGACTGGCACACCCAGACCGGCGAGCTGCGCGGCGTGAAGCCCGCCGGCGGCATCCGGACCACCAAGGACGCGATCAAGTACCTGGTGGCGGTGCACGAGGTGGCCGGGCCCGAGTGGCTCACCGCCCGCCTGTTCCGGTTCGGCGCTTCGACGCTGCTCAACGACCTGCTGATGCAGCGGCGCACCCAGTTGGACGGCCACTACAGCGGCCCCGATTACGTGACGGTGGACTGAGACATGTGGGAATACGCGCCCGCGCCCGAGTCGCGGGACATCGCGAACCTGAAGCCGGCCTACCGGATGTTCGTCGACGGGCAGTTCGTCGAGGGCGGCGGTGAACCGCTCAAGACGATCAACCCGGGCACCGAGGAGGTGCTGGCCGAGGTCTCCACGGCCGCGCCCGCCGACGTCGACAAGGCCGTGAAGGCCGCCCGGCGCGCCTACGACCGGGTCTGGGGCAGGATGCCCGGCTCCGAGCGGGCCAAGTACATCTTCCGCATCGCGCGGCTGGTCCAGGAGCGCGCGCGGGAGCTGGCCGTGCTGGAGTCGCTGGACAACGGCAAGCCCATCAAGGAATCGCGGGACGTGGACGTGCCCACGGCCGCCGCGCACTTCTTCTACCACGCGGGGTGGGCCGACAAGCTCGGCTACGCGGGCTACGGCCCGGACCCCAAGCCGCTGGGCGTCGCGGGCCAGGTGATCCCGTGGAACTTCCCGCTGCTGATGGCGGCGTGGAAGATCGCGCCCGCGCTGGCGTGCGGCAACACCGTCGTGCTCAAGCCCGCCGAGACCACGCCGCTGTCCGCGCTGGTGCTCGCCGAGATCATCCAGCAGGCCGACCTGCCGCCGGGCGTGGTGAACATCCTGCCGGGCGCGGGTGACGTCGGCGCGGCCGTCGTGTCGCACGCGGACGTGGACAAGGTGGCGTTCACCGGGTCCACCGACGTCGGCAAGATCATCCAGCGGCAGCTGGCCGGCACCGGCAAGAAGCTCACGCTGGAACTGGGCGGCAAGGCGGCGAACATCGTGTTCGACGACGCGCCGCTGGACCAGGCCGTCGAGGGCATCGTCAACGGCATCTTCTTCAACCAGGGCCACGTGTGCTGCGCCGGGTCCCGGCTGCTGGTGCAGGAGTCGGTGGCCGAGGAGCTGCTGGAGAAGCTGCGGGTGCGGGTGTCGACGCTGCGCGTGGGCGACCCGCTGGACAAGAACACCGACGTCGGCGCGATCAACTCGCGCGAGCAGCTGACGAGGATCCAGGAGCTGACGGCGTCCGGCGAGGCCGAGGGCGCGCAGCGGTGGACGTCGTCGTGCCCGTTGCCGGACAAGGGTTTCTACTTCGCGCCGACGGTGTTCTCCAACGTGTCGCAGGCGATGCGGATCGCCCGCGAGGAGATCTTCGGGCCGGTGCTGTCGGTGCTGACCTTCCGCACGCCGGACGAGGCCGTGGCGAAGGCGAACAACACGCCGTACGGCCTGTCCGCCGGTGTCTGGACCGAGAAGGGCTCGCGGATCCTGTGGGCCGCGCAGAAGATGCGCGCCGGCGTGGTGTGGGCCAACACGTTCAACCGCTTCGACCCCACCGCCCCGTTCGGCGGCTACCAGGAGTCGGGCTTCGGCCGCGAGGGCGGCCGCACCGGGCTGGAGGCGTACCTCGATGTCTGAGAACCGGATCGCCGTGGCGAAGACGTACAAGCTCTACATCGGCGGGGCGTTCCCCCGGTCCGAGTCGGGTCGGTCGTACCCGGTGGCCGACGCCAAGGGCGCGTTCCTGGCCAACGCGGCGCAGGGCTCGCGCAAGGACGCCCGGGACGCCGTCGCGGCGGCCCGCAAGGCGTTCGGCGGGTGGTCCGGCGCGACCGCGTACAACCGGGGGCAGGTGCTCTACCGGGTGGCCGAGGTGCTGGAGGGCCGGCGCGAGCAGTTCGCGGCCGAGGTCGCGGCGGCCGAGGGGGTCGCGGTCAAGAAGGCGCAGTCCCTGGTGGACGCGGCGATCGACCGGTGGGTCTGGTACGCCGGGTGGACCGACAAGATCGCGACCGTGCTCGGGGCGGCCAACCCCGTGGCGGGCCCGTACTTCTCGTTCTCGGTGCCCGAGCCGACCGGCGTGGTCGCGGTGCTCGCGCCGCAGCAGTCGTCGCTGCTGGGGCTGATCAGCGTGGTCGCGCCGGTCATCGCGACCGGCAACACGGCGGTGGTCGTGACCTCGCAGGACCGGCCGCTGCCCGCGGTGACGCTGTCCGAGGTGCTGGCGACCTCCGACCTGCCGGGCGGCGTGGTCAACGTGCTGACCGGGCGCACGGCGGAGATGGCACCGTGGCTCGCCTCGCACGCCGACGTGAACGCGCTGGACCTGACCGGCGCGCCGGAGTCGTTGCGGGCGGACCTGGAGCGGTCGGCGGCGGGGACGGTGAAGCGGGTGCTGCGCGCCCGTCCGGCCGAGGACTTCGCCCGTGAGCCGGACCTGGCCCGGATGCGCTCGTTCCTGGAGTCGAAGACCGTCTGGCACCCAGTCGGAGTTTGAGCACAGTCGGGGTCTGAGGGCTGTAGGAGTCTCCGGGCCGGGTGGCGTGTCATGCCACCCGGCCCGGCCCGCTGTCGGGGTCTAGTGCTGGGCTGGGCGTGGGGCATGGTGTTCGCGGTAGTCGCCCGGCGGCATCCCGAACGCCGCCCGGAACGCGCGGTTGAACTGCGACGGGTCCTCGAAGCCCCACCTCCGCCCGATCACGCGCACCGGCTGTGGCCGCAGGCGCGGGTCGGCGAGGTCGCGGCGGCACGCTTCGAGCCGGGCGTGGCGGATCCAGTCGGCGACGCCGCGGCCCCGCCGCCGGAACAGCCGCTGCACCGTGCGCAGGGCGACGTGGTGCGCGGCGGCGACCGCCGCCGGGGTGAGGTCCGGATCGCCCAGGTTCGCCTGGACGAACGCCTCGACCTGCGCCAGCAGCGCCTGGTCCCGGGTCTGCTCGGGCAGGTCCGAGGTCCGGTCGAGCAGGTGCGCGAGGAGCGCCGCGACCAGGTCGACCAGCACCCCGCCCAGCCTCGACGCGTCCGCCGGGCCGAAGTCGTGCGAGGTGAGTTCCCGCAACGACGCCGTCACCAGGCCGGCGAGCCCGCCTTCAGGGACCAGGAAGCCGCCCAACCGCTCGACCTGGTCCCGGCCCACCGGCAGCCGCCCGAACGGCACCATGGCGCTGCGCGCGACGGCCATCACGCCGCCGGGCATCGCCCCGCTCAGCTCGAACGGCCGCGAACCGGTCGACACGTACAGCCGGCGCGGCTCGACCACCCTCGACGTGACGCCCTGGCTGAACACCAGGTCGCCGCGCTCGACCAGCCACACCTGGACGACGTCGGGGTCCGCTTGCCGGATCATGCGATCGGTGCGCTCGACGCGGGACGCGGACGACGCCAGGTAGTGCACCGTCGTCCCGCCCAGCTCGGCGGTCCGCAGTTCCGACCGGTGCCGGTCGGGTTCGGCCACTGACACCCGCAACGGCGCGAACACCGTGGGCACCAGCTGCGCCCACCGCTCGAACCGCTCCGCCGGCGGGTGATCGGTCGCCCGGAAGATCGTTTCCACTCGGCCCCCTCGGATGCGTTCCGGGCAGTCCGCACAACGTGCCGCAACCGCCCGGAGTTTCCCTCCCGAGACCAGTGAACCAAAGAACCGGAATGCCCCGACCCCATCCCACGACGGCGCCCGGATTCCGATCGGGCCGGAATCCGGGCGCCGTCGTGGAACAGGCCGGTCAGCACTGGACGATGGAGCCCCCACCCTTCAGCGTGCTGTCCTTGACCCACCCGTACACGTCGTTGCGAGTGCGCAGGTACGACCAGGTGCCGCCCTCGCCGCTGACCCAGCAGTGGTAGTCGATGGAGTTCTCCGGGTAGCCGACGCCCACGATGGCGCACGCCGTGCTCGGGCCGGATCGGATGTTCGTCCCCTGCTCGAAGTCCCTCGTGTAGGCCCGGTTGTCCTTGTCGGACCCGGTCTGCCCGCAGGCCGCCGACTCCGGGCCACCGGCGGCGGGAGCCGCCCCGGCCGACCCGGCCACCGTCAGCGACGCGAGCGCGGCCAACCCCACAGCGGCGACAGTTCGACGCAAACGCATGAATCCTCCTCCGAGTGGAAACAATTCGGTGCGTCACCAGCATCGGACGAATCCGGTGTGCGGACATCGGCCCCACGCGACACCGCGTTGACGATTCGCGCCTACCCCGTTTCCGCTGACCGCGCACCCCGCTGAGCGAGGTTCGGCGAACGGAGGCAGCGGGCCGCTTGGGCGGCTCCGGCCGTCAACGCCGCCGGCACGCCCGCGCCCGCGAGGTGGGCGACCAGGAATCCGGCGAAGAACGCGTCGCCCGCGCCGTTGGTGTCGACGATCCGGTCCACCGGCACCGCCGCCACCTCGTGCCGCACGCCCGCCGCGAAAGCCACCGCGCCGCGCGCTCCCCTGGTCGCCACCGCAGTCCCGGGCCGGGTGCGGAGGAACGCGAGCAGGTCCGGTTCGGGCATGCCGTCGTCGTTGAGGAACAGGAAGTCGGCGGCGTCCACGAAGTCCTGGTGGTACGCCGATCTCCCGTCGTAGTCGTGCACGTCGCACCAGACCGGGACACCGGCCGCCCGTGCCGCCGCCAGGAACGGCCGGGCGGAGTCGGCCAGGTCGATCACGGCGGCGTCGGCCCGCGCCAACGCCGCCAAAGCGCGATCGTCGTGCCGGGGCTCGGCCAGTTCGGGCAGTTCCAGGTAGATCGACACCCGCCCGCCGTCCGGCGACATCAGGTTGAGGTGCTGTTCGCTCGCCCCCGGCACCACTTCGGCGATCAGGTCGACGTTCGGGGCGTCCAACGCTCCGACGATCGAGCGCCCGGCCTCGTCGTCCCCGACCACCGTGCGCAGCGTGACCCGTGCGCCCAGGGCGGCCAGGTTGAGCGCCTTGCCGGCCGACGTCCCGCCGAGCGCGCTCCGATGGCCGGACGCGAACACGGTGTGCGGCCGGGCCTCGGGCAGCCGGTCCAGCGAGACCAGGCGGTTCCACGACGCGGGTCCGGCCACGAACACCTCGGGCATGGCCCGCATTCTCCCGGCCGGGCGGGTTTCCGCCGGCCGAGCCCGCGCCCCGGGCCGGTTCACGCCGGGCTGATCACCGAGTCAAGCAAGGCCCGCAGCGGGGCCGAGGAGCCGGCCATGCTCTCCCGGCACACGTCCCCGTACTTCTCCACGTCCACCAGCGCGAAGTCCACCTGCCAGCCCGCGTGCAGCGCCATCTGCCGGTAGAACGCCCGCTGGGCGCGGCCGTTGCCCTCGCGGAACGGGTGCAGGGCGTTGGTCTCGGCGAAGAAGTGGGTGAAGCGGTCGGCGAAGTCCTCGCGTCCCAGCCCCACCAGGTGCCGTTGCCCGCGCAGCTCGCCGAACAGGTGGTCCGAGTACGAGTCGATGTGCCGCCAGTGCGCGAACGACGAGGTCCGGGCGATGTCCACCTTCCGCACCTCCCCCGCCCACGGGTAGAGGTCGCCGAAGATGTGCCGGTGGAACGCCTTCAGGTGCGCCAGGTCGTACAGCCCGGGTAACGGGCTCATCTCCAGCTGCCCGATCCGCAGCGCGCTCAGCCGCGCTTCCGCCGTCTCGCAGGCGTGCCGGTCGGTCAGGCCCAGGTTGTTGAGCAGGACCCCGGTGTCCGGGTCCCGGTACGGGTCTTCGAAGGTCACGACCGCCGCAGAGCCTCGATCTCCCGCGCGATCGCCTCGTCCATGGTCAGCTCGCCCGCCGCGACGGCCCGCATGGTCGCCCTGGTGTCCTCCGGGACCTCCAGCCCTTCCAGCCGCACGCTCGCCACCGCGTCGGCGAACGCGTCCGCCGGGGGGCTGGTCAACCGGCGGAAGTAGCGGGCCATCACCCGGTTGGACAGCGGCTCGCTGCTGGGCACGGTCTCGGGCAGGTCGCCGCGCGCGGCCCGCCACGGCTCTTCGGCGTGCGCCATGTCGCTGAGCTCGTGCCGGCTGAACCCGCCGTAGCGCTCCACGACGTCACGGACCACCGAGCGCTCCCGGTCGGTCAAGCCGCGCGGGTCGCCCTCCTCCCACGAGCAGACCTCGGTCTGGCCGCGGTGGCGGTGGTAGACCTCGGGCACCACCGGTCCGCGCCGCCACGCCTCGATGCGCGCGGTGAACAGCGGCCGGTCGTACTTGGCCAGGTGCCACGCCTGCGTGTAGTAGAGGAGCTTCTGCAACTTCATCGGCGATTCGGGTCCGGTGGCGTCCAGCACCGCAGCGGCCACGTCGTGCACGTCCGCCATACGCCGCTCCATAACCGCTGACCTGCGACAACCCGTTACCCCGAGGATACCGGAACGCAGCCGGGAAGTCAGTCCGTCCGCCAGCCCAGGTGCCCGTCGGCGGTGATCAGCGGCTCGCAGTGGCCGATCCGGCCCAGGTGCTCCAGCGCGGTGGCGACCTGGTCGAGCATCTCGTCCAGGCTGGTCCACTCCGGCTTGAGCATCTCGCCGCGCTCCCGGTCCCACTCCACCACGCACCCGGACAGCACGCCCGGCCGCAGGTCCACGGCCAGCGCGTCGCCGCAGCCGTCGAACGCTATCGGCAGCCACCTCGGGTGGAACCCGGTCGTCGGGGTGCCGGCCTCGGTGTCCAGGTCGCGCGGCCAGAACCGCTCCTTGAGCTGCCACGAGCGCAGCGCGTTGCCCGGCCCCAGCGGCGTGTAGAACGGCGGCAGGACCTCCGCGAACGCCAGGTCCGCGGTGCCCCCGCACACGGCCCACCACTCGCGCAGGTCTTCGGGCGGCTCAAGGCCGCTCGCGACCGACAGTGCCTCGACCGCCGCGTCGTCCTCGCTGGGGATGAACGCCGAACCGGTCAAGGGGGCGTGGTGGTCGAGCCACGCCATGATCCGCTCCCAATGGCGCATAACACCCACCCACCCATGATCAGGTGCGGACGTCTCGCGTGGTACCGCCCATCAGGGGAGGATCTGCGCCAAAGCCACCACGTACCACCGTTCGATGGTGCAGGATCGCGACCGCAAGGCGTACCCGAGGGGGGATGCAGTGGAACGGGGTTTCGGCGTCGATCTCGCGGCGCTGTCGACGTACAGCGGCGCGGCGTCCGGCTTGGCGGGCGAGGTCGGCGCGGTCGGCACGTCGACGTTGTCCGGCACCACGTCGCTCGCGGCCGGGAGCTTCGGCAGGATCGGCGACGAGGTCGGCCTGGGCGCGGCCTTCCAGCAGGCGGCGCAGACCCAAGTGGACGGTGTCGCCGCCGCCTCGAACGGGCTGTCGGCGTTCGCGGGCGCGGTGTCGAAGGCCGGCGCGGCGTACACCGAGCAGGAGGCGCAGAACAGCGCCGACCTCGACCGGGCGTACAAGGTCTGAGATGGACGTCGCGGGATTCCTGGCAGGCCTGGTCCAGCCGATGAAGGACGACCTGGCCAAGCTGGCGGGCGACACCGGCGGCGCGACGCGCGCGGCCGAGTCCTTCGGCAAGGCGGCGTCGGCGTTGACCGAGATCGACGGGCGGCACAAGAGCGCGGCCAACGCGGTGCTCGGCACCTGGTACGGCGACCGCGCGAACGCGTTCCAGCAACGCGTGGCGGCGTTCTCCGGCGGCGTGGGCACGTTGGCGCGCAACGCGACCGCCACCCAGACGGCCGCCACCACGGCGGTGAACGCCGTCGACGGCGGCAAGAAGGCCATCCAGGGCCTCATCGACGACTTCACCGGGTGGGCGCAGCCCCGGCTGGCCGCCGCGATCGCGGCGTCGCTGTTCGGCGGGATCGGCGCGGTGCTCGCGGTGGCCGCCGACGTGACCGCGAAGGCCCGCGAGTACGAGGGCCGGTCGAAGCAGGAGCTGGACCGGGTCCGCACCGAGCTGACCACCGTCGCCGCGCAGCTCAAGGGGTTGCCGAAGCCGGACTTCGCCGGGCTCGGCGACCCGCTGGGCGCGGATTCCGGTGGCACCACGTCGGTGTCCGGCGCGGGCGACGACGGCAAGCGCGACCCGTCCTCGTCCGGCGGCCCGTCCGGTGGTTCGTCCGGTGGTTCCGGCGGCTCGTCCGGCGGCGGTGGCGGCGGAGGTTCCAGCGGTGGCGGGGGTGGTGGCGGTGGCGGGGGTGGGCCCCGGCTGCCGGTCGCGATCCCGCCGCAGCCCGGCACCGGCGTGGGCGTGAACCTGCCGGACGGCAGCTCCGCCGAAGCACCCAACGAGACCGCCGCGCGGGCCGTGCGCAACGCGCTGTCCGCGCTGGGCACCCCGTACGTGTGGGGTGGCGCGAACCCGCCGCAGGGCACGGACTGCTCCGGCCTGACGCAGTGGGCGTACAAGGGCGCCGGGTTCGACATCCCGCGTCCGGCGTCGTCGCAGGCGATGGGCGCGTCCGTGCCACCGGACCAGCTGCTGCCGGGCGACCTGGTGGTGTGGGACGGCCACGTGGCGATGGTGATCGGCAACGGGCAGATGGTGGAGGCGGGCGACCCGGTGCAGGTGGGCGCGGTGCGCACCAGCAACAGCGGCATGGGTTTCATGGGTTTCTACCGACCGACGGGCTGAGGACGTGGACGAGACGACACGCGCGGCCCACCGGGTCGCGGAGGTGGGGGCGCAGGTCTCCGGGCACATCGCGCGCACCGGTCCGGTGTTCGGGCGGGCGTCCTCTTCGGACGGCGCGGTGACCGTGGTGACCGCGCCCGGCGCGCCGCCGAACGAGATCCGGATCTCGCCCGCCGCGCTGAACATGGGCGCGGACGCGCTGGGCGCGGAGATCGTGCGGGTCGCCGAGCGGGCCGCGAAGGACGCCGCCGCCCGGATGCACCGGTCGCTGGCGCGGCTGGTGGACCCGGCGACCGCGCGGGCGCTGACCGAGATCGGCTTCCCGCCGGGCGAGCCCGGCGACGACGACTTCGGGAGCACGTACCTGAGGGGGCCGCGATGAGCGTGCAGGAGGAGCGGATCGCCGCCGCGGACCGGCTGACCGACCTGCTGTCCCGGGTCACCGGCACCGCCGAGCACCCGTCCGGGCTGGTGACCGTGACGGCGTCGGCCGTGGGCGCGCTGCGGTCGGTGCGGCTGCACCCGGCGGCGCTCGGGCAGGGCCCGGACGCGGTGGGCCGGCTGGTCGCCGAGACCGCCCGGCTGGCCACCGACGCGGCCGTGCAGACCAGCTACAACGAGCTGGCCAAGACGCTCGGTGACAGCATGGCGATGGCGATCGAGGACTTCGCCGGTCCGCCGCCGCTGCACCGGCAGGCCGAGCCCGTCGAACCGGCCCGGCCGCAGGCCCCGCCGCCGGGGTCGGTTTCCGGACAGCCGTCCGGAACCGGACCGCACCCGGCGGCCGCCCCGCCGTGGGCCGCCGGACGCCCGCGAGGGCCTCAGCCTGCACGTCCCAGGCCCGCGGCGGCCCCGGACGAGGACGACGACGACTTCTTCGCCGACCCATTCCGTGGTCAACGGCGGTAGGACTAGATCCACCCCGTACTCTTGCCCCCGCATGGCAACGGGGCTTGGCGTGACCGGGAGGCACGGATGGCACAGGACATCGTCCCGATCGAGCTGGGGCTCACGCAGGGTGATGTCGTCACCCTGTGGGCCCCGCGCTGGCGGGAAGAGGGCGAGGAGTGGGAGGCATTCCTCGGCCACGAGGAAGACCTGTACGCCTTCCCGGACGCGGCCCACCTGGCGGCGTTCGTGCGCAAGGCCGAGGAGCACGACCTGACCGACCACCCGGCGTGGCACGTGGTGCCGGGCCTGTCGGTCGGCGAGCTGTCGCCGGACGACAACCACCAGTTCGACCTGGTGGGCGTGCCGGAGCTGGTCGCCGAGGAGCCCGACACCTGGGTGATCGGCGAGCTGGCCGACGTGGTGTCGATCGTGCGCTCGCTGGCCGAGGTGTGCGAGCTGGACAAGGTGCACGAGGTGCTGGACTCGGCGGAGGGCTTCGCGCTGCTGCCGCAGGGCACGCTGCCGTTCACCGGTCGCGAGGGCCAGGCGCTGTGGACCGAGCTGGCGCAGGTCGTGGCCGAGAAGTGGGACGAGGTGCTGGACGCCATCGACGAGGTGGTGACCGCGCCCGAGGTGGACGAGGACTCGCTCAAGGTCGCGCAGGAGGAGCTGGCCGCCTTCGAGGAGGCCAACGCCGCCGCCGCCGCGGAGGACGCCGACGAGGAGGACGACGACGGCGACGAGGCGGTCGGGTTCTGGAGCGAGGTCGGCATCGACCCGATCAAGATCATCACCGGCGCGGGCGAGTACTACACGCTGCGCTGCTACCTCGACGACCAGCCGCTGTTCCTGGGCCGCAAGGGCCGGATCGACGTGTTCGGCTCGCCGCGCGCGCTGTCCCGGTTCATCGTCGAGGCCGACGGCAACGACCTGGCCGACGTGTCGACCTGGGGCGAGCTGGTGGTCAAGGCGACCGGCGGCGATCTGGACGTCGAGGTCGACCCGGACAACGTCTACGTCTACACCGGCCTGGACGAGGACATCTCCGACGGCCCGGACGCGGTCGACCCGACGCAGCTCGACCTCGCGGTGGAGCTGCTGGAGGACGCCGGCGAGTGGGCCGGGGACGACGCGGTGAAGGTCGCCCTGAACCAGTCCGAGTCGCTGGGCTGGCTGGTGTCCTACGTGCTCAAGCCGGACCCGACGCGGCTCGCGCCGAGCGCGCCGTACGAGGCCGAGGTCACCGCGTGGCGGACGCTGGTCGCGTCGTTCGAGGACCGGCTGGTGATCCACTAGCCGCAGGCGACGAGAAGGGGGCCGGTTCCGCGGAACCGGCCCCCTTCGTCGTTCCCGGGACTACTTCGCCAGTGCGGCGTAACCGGGTTCGATCACGTCCTGGATCAGCGCGCGGCGCTCGTCCAGCGGCAGGAACGCGGCCTTGGCGGCGTTGACCGCGAAGCCGCGCAGGTCGTCCCAGCCGAAGCCGAACTGGCCGACCACGGCCGCCAGCTCGCCGGTCAGCGAGCAGTCGCTCATCAGCCGGTTGTCGGTGTTGACGGTGATCCGGAAGCCCAGGTCCGCCAGCTGCTTGATGGGGTGCTCGGCGAGCGAGCCGACCGCGCCGGTCTGCACGTTGGAGGTGGGGCACATCTCCAGCGCGATCCGGCGGTCGCGGACGTACGCGGCGAGGTGGCCGACGTCGCCGTCCTTGATGTCCTCGGCGATCCGCACGCCGTGGCCCAGCCGCTCCGCGCCGCAGTACTGCACGGCCTGGTGGATCGACTCGGGGCCGTCGGCCTCGCCGGCGTGGATGGTGAAGTGCGCGTTCTCCCGGCGCAGGTACTCGAACGCGGACAGCTCGCGGGTGGCCGGGAAGCCCAGCTCCGGGCCCGCGATGTCGAAGCCGACCACGCCCGCGTCCCGGTACTTGACGACCAGGTCGGCGATCCGCTGCCAGCCGTCGTTCTGCCGCATGGCGCACAGCAGGGTGCCGACCTTGATCCGGTTGCCCGACTCGGCCTCGCCCTGGCGGAAGCCCTCCTGCACGGCCTCCACGGCCTGCTCCAGGCTGAGTCCCTTGTCGGTGAACAGCTCGGGGGCGTAGCGGATCTCCGCGTACACCACGCCGTCCGCCGCGAGGTCCTGCGCGGCCTCCGCGGCGACCCGGACCAGCGCGGCCTCGTCCTGCATGACGCCGCAGGTGTGCGCGAAGCCCTCCAGGTAGCGGACCAGCGAGCCGGAGTTGGCGTTGTCGCGGAACCAGGCGCCCAGCTCGGTCGGGTCGGTGGTGGGCAGACCCTGGTGGCCGGAGGACTCGGCGAGTTCGATCACCGTCTGGGGGCGGAGTCCACCGTCGAGGTGGTCGTGCAGCAGCACCTTCGGCGCGCTGCGGATGGCCTCCGTGGAAGGCGGGGTAGGCATGCGGCTCACGGTATACCGGCGACACGCCGGGACCGGTCCGCATTCGGATGATCTTGGTGGGGTATGATCAGCTCGGAGTCGTCCGGTGTGTCCAGAACCACCCTCTTGGATGGCCCTTTCCCCGTTGTGCACTCGTGATGCAGAACTTTCCGCTACCGCGCGTCGAACTTGAGTCACCCGCCCGGCGGATGGTCACCGGCGGCACTCAGGGGTGCGCTCACGGTTACCTATGAGTAGGGTCGATCGTTGTAACCCGAATGGCCTAAACACAAGGTCGAGACAGGCGGTTCGCGCCGGGGGGTGGTACAGCCCCGACCCCCGACGCGGTTAGGCTCCCGGAGGTCTCCCCTCCCCTGGACGAAGGCATTCAACGCCGTGAACGAGAACAACAACTCCACGATGTCCTTCGATCGGATGCGCAACATGCTCACGCGCGCCGCGGAGATCCGTGAGAGCGAACAGCAGCAGATCTTCGATGCACTGGACGAGATCCACGCGCGGATGTCCCCGCTGGAGTCGCTGGGTTCCGTTCGCAAGCGCCTGTCCGAGCTGCCCGACCGGACCGAGGTCAGCGTGCTGGCCGAGCGGCTGGACGAGGCGCTGGCGCGGTTGGAGGCGCAGGACAACGCCGTTCAGGGCATCACCCGCGCGGTGGACGGGCTGGTCGACAAGCTGGCCAAGCCGTTCGCCCAGCTCGACGGTCGGCTCGACGGCGTCGCCGGCCGGTTCGAGGGCGTCGCGGGCCGGATGGACGGCCTGGAGGACAAGCTCGCCCACATCCACAAGCGCCTCGACGACCTCGACGTGCACCTGGACAAGCAGGACACCAAGGTCGACACCGTGCCGGGGGCGGTGACCGGCCCGCTGCGCGAGCGCATCGAGGCGCTGGAGGCCGCGCTGCGCGGTCGCCTGGACGAGGTGGACGAGGGCGTGCACGAGCACCTCGACGGCACCCGCGAGGCGCTCCAGCGCTCGGTGACCGACTCGTCGTCCGCGCTGCACGGCCGCATCGACGAGACCCGCAACGACCTCAACGCCACCCGCGACTCGCTGGCCGGCACCCTCGCCGACACCCGCGACAAGCTGGCCGCGTCGGTGGTCGAGACCCGCGACAGCCTGGCCGCCTCCGTGGTGGAGACCCGCGACAGCCTGGCCGGCTCGCTGACCGAGACCCGCGAGTCGCTGGCGGCGTCGCTCGCCGACACCCGCAGCACCGTGCACGGCAAGCTGGACGAGGCCCGCGAGGCGCTGCACGCCGCGCTGGACGAGACCCGCGACCAGGTCGACGCGACCGACCGCCTGGAGGCGCTCGCGCAGCGCCTGGAGGGCGTCACCTCGCGCCTGGACACGATGACCACCCGGCTGGACTCGGTGGAGGACGACTTCGCCGCGCGCCTGGGCGAGCTGTCCGGCGTCGTGGAGCAGGGCATCGCGAAGGTCGAGGGCACCGTGTCGGCCCGCCCCGACGCGGACGCGCTGGCGACCATGGTGCGCAAGAGCAACCAGGAGTCGGAGCTGCGCATCGGCGGCCAGCTGGACGAGGCCATGGCGACCTTCGCCGAGCTGATCCTCGGCGGCGGCTCCCCGACGCCGCCCCCGCCGCCCACCGCACTGCCCCGCCCGCAGCGGCGCACCCGCAAGAACGGCCCGAAGAACTCGGACAACCGCGACGACGACGACCTCGCCGCCGAGGGCGCCTGACCGTCTGGCGGAAGCCCGGCTCCCCACGAAGAGCCGGGCTTCTTCGCGCCCGGGGCCGGTCGGCCGGCGCGATCCGCGACGCCGTAGGGCACCGAGTCTTCACATGTCCCGGTCCTACCCGCCGCAGCGGCGGTGCTCACCTGTTCAGCCGAGGCCGGACAACACCGACCTGACCGCGTCAGCCTCGGACGACGTCGATCACCAGCGGCGGACGGGCCGGCGCGGTGTCGCCGATCGCGTACCCGCCGGTCAGCGCCGCCAGCGCGCCCGCGAGGGCGTCCGGCGTGTCGGTGTGCAGCTCCAGCAGCGGTTGGCCCTTCGCCACCCGGTCACCGGGCTTGGCCAGGCACAGCACGCCGGCACCGGCCTGCACCGGGTCCTCCTTGCGGGCCCGGCCGGCACCCAGCCGCCACGCCGCGACACCCACGGCGTACGCGTCCAGCGCGACCAGCACACCGTCGTCCGGGGCCTCGACCACGTGCCTGTGCCCGCCGACCGGCAACGCGGCCTCCGGGTCGCCGCCCTGCGCGCGGATCATCCGCGCCCACGTCTCGTACGCCTCGCCGGAGGCCAGGACGGCGGCCGGGTCGGCGGAGATCCCGGCGC
Source organism: Saccharothrix espanaensis DSM 44229 (assembly GCF_000328705.1). NCBI lineage: Bacteria > Bacillati > Actinomycetota > Actinomycetes > Pseudonocardiales > Pseudonocardiaceae > Saccharothrix > Saccharothrix espanaensis. Next base: position 8,535,339 of record NC_019673.1, read on the forward strand.
GGTGCAGCATCTCCGCGGCCAGCGCCACGGTCAGCTCCACCACGTCCGCGGGCCCGCCGCCGCGCAGCACGTCGACCGACTCGGCCACCTCGACCGCGTTGCCGACCGCACGCCCGAGCGGCACCGACATGTCGGTCAGCAGCGCGGAGATCTTCAGCCCGTGGTCCACGCCGATCGACACCAGCGCGTCGGCCAGCGCCCGCGCCTGGGTCTCGGTCTTCATGAAGGCGCCGGAACCGACCTTCACGTCCAGCACCAGGGCTTCCGCGCCCTCGGCGATCTTCTTGGACATGATGGAGCTGGCGATCAGCGGGATGGCCTCGACCGTCCCCGTCACGTCCCGCAGCGCGTAGAGCTTCTTGTCCGCCGGGGCCAGCCCGGTGGTCGCCGCGCAGATCACCGCGCCGACGTCGCGCAGCTGCGCGGTCACCTCGGCCACCGACAGCTGCGCCCGCCAACCGGGGATGGACTCCAGCTTGTCCAGCGTGCCGCCGGTGTGCCCCAGGCCGCGCCCGGACAGCTGCGGCACGGCCGCGCCGCACGCCGCGACCAGCGGGGCCAGCGGCAGGGTGATCTTGTCGCCGACGCCGCCGGTCGAGTGCTTGTCCACGGTCGGCCGGCCGACGTCGAGCGAGAGCGACTCGCCGGAGCGCACCATGGCGCGGGTCCAGCGGGCCGTCTCGCGGGCGTCCATGCCGTTGAGGTAGATCGCCATGGCGAGCGCGGACATCTGCTCGTCGGCGACCAGGCCCCTGGTGTAGGCGTCGACCACCCAGTCGATCTGGGCGTCGGAGAGCGCGTCGCGGTCCCGCTTGGCCCGGATCACGTCCACGGCGGTGTAGGTCATGGCAGGTCCTCCGGTCCGAACGCGTCGGGCAGCACACGGCTCATGGGGAGCACACCGGACGGTGTGTCGACCAGGCAGTCCGGACCGCCCAGCTCGTACAGGACCTGCCGGCACCGCCCGCAGGGCATGAGCAGTTCGCCGGCACCGCTGCGGCAGGCGACGGCCACGAACCTGCCGCCGCCGGTCAGCCGGAGCTGACCCGCCATGGTGCACTCGGCGCACAGCCCCACGCCGTACGAGGCGTTCTCCACGTTGCAGCCGAGCACGACCCGCCCGTCGTCGCACACCGCCGCCGAGCCGACCCGCAGCCCCGAGTACGGGCAGTAGGCCGACTGGGCGGCTTCGACGGCACGCGCGCGCAGGTCGTCCCAGTCGATGTCAACCACGGCGGTACACCACCCCATCGGCCGCGGGCATCCGCAATCGTTGCGACGCCACGGCGAGCACGATCAGCGTGACCAGGTGCGGCGCGTACGTGGTGAGTTCGCTGGGCACCTCGTCGACGCTGTAGTAGACGGCGTAGAGCACGACCGCCGCGACGATCCCGCCCGCCGCCGCGAACCAGCGCCGCCGGACCAGCTGCCAGATGACCAGCACGCCCAGCAGCAGCACCGCGCCGTAGATCAGGGCGAGGAACGTCTTGCCGCCGCTGCGCAGCTGAAGGCCGTCCGCGTAGCCGAACAGCGCCGCGCCGCCGAGCAGGCCGCCCGGCCGCCAGTTGCCGAAGATCATCGCCGCCAGGCCGATGAAGCCCCGGCCGTTGGTCTGGCCCTCCAGGTAGCCGGGCTGGCCGGGGTTGAGCACCAGGGCCGCGCCGCCGATGCCGGCCAGCGCGCCGGAGGCGATGACCGCGATGTACTTGTGCCGGTAGACGTTGACGCCCAGCGACTCGGCGGCCACCGGGTTCTCGCCGCAGGACCGCAGCCGCAGCCCGAACCGGGTCTTCCAGAGCACCAGGTAGCTGCCGATCACCAGCGCGATGGCCAGCATGGTCAGCGGCGAGACGCCGGTGACCAGGCCGCGCAGGATGCCCGCCACGTCCGACAGCCCGACCCGCTGCTGCGCTTCGAGGTCGCCGAGCCAGTCGGAGATGCCGGGCGCGGAGTACGTGTCGAACTTCGGCACGGCCGGCGACTCGCGCGGGTTGTGCGACAGCGGGAAGAAGATCAGCGTGGACAGGTACTTGGTGACACCCGCGCCGAGCAGGTTGATCGCCACGCCGGACACGATGTGGTTGACGCCGAAGGACACCGTGGCGATGGCGTGCAGCAGGCCGCCCAGCGCGCCGAACACCGCGGCGGACAGCAGCGCGGCCCACGGGCCCCACTGGTAGCCAGCCCACGCGGCACCCCACGTGCCCATGATCATCATGCCTTCGAGGCCGATGTTCACCACGCCCGCGCGCTCGGCCCACAGACCGCCGAGGGCGGCGAGCAGGATCGGCAGCGCCAGCCGCACGGCGGTCTGGATCGTGCCGGTCGAGGTCAGCTGCGGCACGTCGGTCAGGTACGACGTCGTGGACAGCAGCACGACCGCGCCCGCCACGCCGAGCGTCCCCACCAGCCAACCGGGGATCTTGCGCGCCTTGCGCGGCGGCGGAACGGTCGACGGCGCTTCCGACGGGTTCATCAACGAGGTGCTCATGATGCCGCCTCGCTGACGCTCGCCGGATCAAGACTACGAAGCACTGTGTTCACTGGTTCGCTCGCAAGCCTGCTCACGCCGACACCGTCCCCAACTGCTTACCGACCCGGCGCTGCTCGGCGGCCAGCTCGAACCGCCGGACCACCTCGTAGGCCACGACGACCGACAGCACGATCGCACCCTGCATGATCGTCACGATCTCCCTCGGCACCCCGACGTTGTCCAGCGCCAGGCCCGACTTGTCCAGGAACGCCCACAGCAGCGCGCCGAACGCGATGCCGCCGGGGTGGTTGCGGCCGAGCAGGGCGATCGCGATCCCGGAGAAGCCCAGGCCCGCCGGGAAGTTCAGGTTGTAGGTGTGGTCGCGGCCGAGGATCTCCGGCATCGACACCAGACCGGCGATGCCGCCGGAGAGCAGCATCGCGATCAGCACCATCTTCTTCGCGCTGACACCGCCCGCCGCGGCGGCCGTCGCCGACTCGCCGGACGCCTTGAGCTCGAACCCGAACCGGGTGCGGTTCATCATCACCCAGTAGCCGACGCCCAGCAGCGCCGCCAGGAACACCAGGCCGAAGATCGTGCCCGAGGACCCCAGCGGGATGCCCGGCACCCAGCCGCTTTCCGGGATCTCCGGGGTGCGGATGTTGTTGCCCCGCAGCTCGCCGAAGACGTCCTCGCCGATCAGGTACGCGGCCAGGCCGAGCGCCAGGCCGTTCATCATGATCGTGGAGATGACCTCGTTCACGCCCCGGGTCACCTTGAGGATCGCCGGCACCGCCGCCCACAGCGCGCCGACCACCGCCGCCACCAGGATGATCACCAGGGCGTGCAGGCCGGGCGGCAGCGCGATCGAGCCGCCGACCACCGCCGCGACCACGGCGGCCACCCGGTACTGGCCCTCGACGCCGATGTTGAACAGGTTCATCTGGAACCCGATGGCCACCGCGAGCGCCGCGATGTAGTACGTCCCGGTGCTGTTGACGATGTCGACGGCGGTCGTGCCCTCGCCGACCTGCGACACCATCGCGCCGAACGCCTTGACCGGGTTCGCGCCGGACACCACCAGCGCGACGCCGCACAGCAGTGCGGAGAACAGGATCGCCAGTGCGGGCGGCAGCAGCTTGCCGCGCAGGATTCCCATTACTCGCCCTTCAGTTCCGCGACGGCGGCGCTCGTGGCGCCCGCGCCCGTCATCGCGCTGCCCAGGTCCTCCGGGGTGACCGACCCCGGGTCCGCGTCGGCGACCAGCCGACCGCGCAGCATGACCTTGATCGTGTCCGACAGGCCGATCAGCTCGTCCAGGTCGGCGGAGATGAGCAGCACGGCCAGGCCGCGCGCCCGCGCGTTCTTGATCTCGTCCCAGATCAGCGCCTGCGCGCCGACGTCCACGCCGCGGGTCGGGTGCGACGCGATGAGCAGCACCGGGTCGCCGGACAGCTCCCGGCCCACCACCAGCTTCTGCTGGTTGCCGCCGGACAGCGCGGCGGCGGGCACGTCGATGCCGGGCGTGCGGACGTCGAACTCCTCGACGATCCGCCGGGTGTCCTGCTTCGCGCCGGCCAGGTCCAGCCACGTGCCCCTGGAGACCGGCTCGCGGGTCTGGTGGCCGAGGATCCGGTTGGCCCACAGCGGTTGGGTGAGCAGCAGGCCCTGGCGGTGGCGGTCCTCGGGCACGTACCCGATGCCCGCCTCGCGCCGGGCCAGCGTGCCCAGCCGGGTCAGGTCGCGGCCGTCGAGCAGGACGCGACCGTGGTGCGCCTTGCGCATGCCCATGATCGTCTCGACCAGCTCGGTCTGCCCGTTGCCCTCGACGCCCGCGATCCCGACGATCTCACCGGACCGCACGACCAGGTCGATGCCGTCGAGCACCGGCCGGGTGCCCTCCTCGGCGACCAGGCCGAGGCCCTCCACGTGCAGCACGACCTGGTCGGTGACGGTCGACTCGCGGGTCTCCGGGCTGGGCAGCTCGCTGCCCACCATCATCTCCGCGAGCTGGCGGGAGCTGACCGCCTTGGGGTCGGCGGTGCCGACCGTGGTGCCGCGCCGGATCACCGTGACCGAGTCGGCGATCGCGCGCACCTCGTCCAGCTTGTGCGAGATGAACAGGAACGTGAAGCCCTGCTCCTGCATCCCGCGCAGGGTGGTGAACAGCTCGTCCACCTCCTGCGGCACCAGCACGGCCGTCGGCTCGTCCAGGATGATCACCCTGGCGCCCCGGTAGAGCACCTTCAGGATCTCCACCCGCTGCCGGTCGGCGACACCGAGGCGTTCGACCAGGACCCCGGGGTCGACGGTGAGGCCGGTGGACCTCGCCAGCCCCTGGATGACCTTGCGCGCCTTGCCGCCGATGCCGTGCAGCGCCTCCGCGCCGAGCACGACGTTCTCCTGCACGGTCAGGTTGTCGGCCAGCATGAAGTGCTGGTGCACCATGCCGATGCCGGCCTTGATGGCGTCCGCCGGGGTCTTGAACCGGACCTGCCGGCCGGCGACCTCGATCGTGCCCTCGTCGGGCTGCTGCATCCCGTACAGGATCTTCATCAGCGTGGACTTGCCCGCGCCGTTCTCACCGCACAGCGCGTGCACCTCGCCGGCGCGCACGGTCAGGTGCACGTCGCTGTTGGCGACCACACCTGGGAAGCGTTTCGTGATGCCGGACAGGACGACGGCGGGCGCGACGTCGGCGGCAGGGGTGCTGGTGCTCATAGAAAGCTCCGTGTGGGGATCCCGGGTCAAAAACCGCGCAAGGGCCTCGCGAGCAGCTCGCGAGGCCCAGTGCGGTGCGGCCGGATCAGCTGGTGGGCTTGTCCGAGACCTTGATCTTGCCCTCGATGATCTGCGCCTTGTAGCCGTCGAGCACGGCCTTCAGGTTGTCGTCGATCTTGCCGCCGGAGGTGGCGTAGCCGACGCCGTCCACCTTCAGGTCGAACACCTTCGGCAGGCTGCCCAGGTCGTTCTTGGCGACGGCCTTGACGAAGTCGTAGACCGCGACGTCGACGCGCTTGAGCATGGACGAGATGATCACGTCCTTGGACTCCGCGACGGTGGACTGGTTGTACTGGTCGGAGTCGACGCCGATCGCCTTGACGTTGGCCGTCTTGGCGGCGGAGAACACGCCCTTGCCGGACGCGCCGGCGGCGTGGTAGAGGACGTCGGTGCCGGCCTCGATCTGGCCCTTGGCGGCTTCCTGGCCCTTGGTCGGGTCCTGGAACCCGGTGAAGTCACCGGCCGGGGTCAGGTACTTCTTCTCGATCTTGACCTCCGGCGCGGCGGCCTTGGCGCCCTGCTCGAAGCCCGCGTCGAACTTCTGGATCAGCGGGATCTTCACGCCGCCGATGAAGCCGACGTGGCAGGTCTTGGACTGGTAGGCGGCGATCACGCCGGCCAGGAAGGAGCCCTGCTCCTCCGCGAACACCAGCGGCGTCACGTTGGCCGCGCCCTCGACCGCACCGTCCACGATCGCGAACTTGGTGCCCGGGAACTCCGGCGCGACGACCTTCAGCGACTCGGCGTAGGCGAAGCCGACCCCGATGATCGGGTTGTAGCCCTCGGTCGCGAGCTGGCGCAGGCGGGTCTGCTTGGCGTCCTCGGCCTCGTTCGGGGCGGCCGTGAGCTCCTTGACCTCGGCGACGCCGAAGTCGGCCTTCGCCTTGTCCAGGCCGGCGGCGGCGGAGTCGTTGAACGACGCGTCGCCGCGCCCGCCGATGTCGTAGGCCAAGCCGACCTTGAGGGCGCTGCCGTCCACCTTCTCACCGGCCGAGGAGCTGGTGGTGTTGCCGGCGGCGGCCGGCGGCTTGTCCGCCAGCTTGCACCCGCCGGAGGCACCCCCGGTCGTACCGGTGCTGGTCCCACCGTTGTCCTTGGCGCAGGCGGCCATCGACAGAACGCTGGTCAGCGCGATCGCGGCCACCGCGATGCCACGCATTCGACGACGCACGGCTCGTCTCCCTCCCTGCTCAGCGAGCAGACAAATCCCCGACCGCGTTGTCGGGGTTCCGAGTGGCGAACCGTACCCCGTGGTAACGACCACCGCGCACGCACCGGCCCGCACGTGACCTAGCTGTGTTGAATTTGCCGCGACTTCGTCGCGGCGGGCTTCGCCGCCTGGAAGTCGGCCCATCACGCAGTGTTTCCGACCGATCGAAGGGCGTGATCGGTCGGAAACACTGCGTGACAGACCGACGCGGCTTCGCGGCGGTGGTGACGTGAAATGCCTGGGTGAAAGAGCGTGAGGGGGGCGCGATCAAGGGAAGTGGTGCCGTTGCTGAAAGGCGTGTGGCGACGGGGTGATGCGGAGCTCCGGAATGTGTCGATCATGAGTCGGTGCGGGCGGCCGCTCGGAACGCTCGCGTGGTGGTCGGAGGGCGGGGTGGAGGCGAAGGCGAGGGGGTTCGGGGGACCGTAGGTGGCGGAGGCGGTGGGGGTGGGGGCGGCGGTGGGGTGGTGGTTATCACTCGTTGGTGGGGCGTTGGGGCGGCGTTGGCGACCTTCGGTGAACTCAGGGTGCATCGGTATCACCCCCTGGAGGCAGCCTTGGACCCCCGGCAGTGGCTGGACGACTACGAGTCGCGCCTGGCCGACCTCAAGCAGAAGTCGGACGAGCTCCAGGAGAACCTCGCCGCCGCGAACGGCACGGCCACCAGTCCGGACGGCGCGGTCACCATCACCGTCGGCCCCGGCGGCGGGCTGCTGAACCTCGAACTCGGCCACCGCGCGTGCGACCTCGGGCCGGCCCGGCTCACCGCGTTGATCATGACCACCGCCCGCGACGCGCAGAAGGCCGCGTCGGCCAAGGTCGTGGAGGCGTTCGCGCCGATGGGTGACGGCTCCGAGGCGATGCAGGTCGTCCTGGACTCGATGGCGCGCGACGAGGAGCCGGAGGTCGTGGACGACTTCGACCCGGAACCCGAGCCCGAGCCGCAGCGCGCGCCCGTCCGGCCGCAGCCGGTGGCGCCGCCGCGCCCGCCGGCGGCCCGGCCGGTGCAGCGCGCCGACGAAGACGACGACGACAACCAGCCCTGGTGACCTAGGAAGGCCATGTCATGACCGCCCCCGAAACGCCGATCGCCGCGCCTCCCGGTATCGAGATCACCGAGGAGAACAAGTTCAAGGGCTCGATGTTCATCGAGGCGTTCGACGGCCTGATCGACTCGATCGGCAAGGACGCCGAGTCGGAGACCGAGCGCGTCCTGGACATCACGTTCAACGCGATCGGCGCGGCGTCGTCGGTGGCGATGTTCGTCACCGACCCGTTCGGCAGCATCCTCGGCGCGGGCATCGGCTGGCTGATCGAGCACATCACGTTCATCCGCGAGGGTTTCGACCAGCTCATGGGCGACCCGGACGACATCAACGCCAACGTCGAGGCCACCAAGAAGCAGGCCGTCGAGATGCGCGTGCTGGCCGAGGACCACAAGCAGGGCCTGGCCACGTTCGACGGCTGGTCCGGGCAGGCCTCCGAGCGGTTCAAGGCCAGCATGGACGCGATGGGCAAAGAGCTCGACGACATGGCCGGCGCGATCGAGACCAAGGCCAAGATCGTCGCGGTCTGCGGGATGCTCGTGCAGGTCCTGCGCGACATCGTGCGCGACATGATCGCCCAGTTCCTCGGTTCGCTGCTGGCCGGCGCGATCGCCGCGGCCGCCGCCGCGATCCCCACCTTCGGCGCGTCCATCGCCGCGTTCATCGGCTTCGCGGTCGGCCGCGGCATCGCGCTGGCCACCAACGTCGCCTCCCGGATCGCCCGACTGGTCGCCGCGCTGAGCCGGAACATGGGCCGGATCGGCAAGCTGGACGACGTCGTGGAGAAGATCGGCAAGGGCTGGGACCGGTTCGAGAACATCGCCGACGTCGCCGAGATCGGCTGGGAGGGCTACAAGGCCCAGGACGACGTCGACAAGGACATCGAGAAGGGCAAGAAGGACGACGACGCCCAGGACAAGGTCGACAAGGCGAACAAGGACGCCGAGGCGGCCAACAAGAAGTACGAGGACGCCAAGAAGAACGAGCAGAAGGAAGCCGACGACCTCAAGAGCGCCAACGAGGACCTGAAGGACAAGTCCGACAAGGCCGCCGAGGCGAACAAGAAGGCGAGCGACGCGGCCGACGCCGTGAACAAGGCGGCGGCCTCGGGCGACCAGGCGGCGTTCGACCAGGCCAAGGCCAAGTACGACGCGGCCAAGGCGGAGGCGGACGCGGCCCGCGGCGAGGCGGCGAAGGCGGCGGAGAACGCGGCCAAGGAGTCCCGCGACCTGGCCGACGCGTCGAAGAAGTCGAACGAGGCGCTGGACGGCACGAAGCCGACCGACGAGGCGGCCAAGAAGGCTTACGACGAGTACAAGCAGACCACCTCCGACGGCAAGCCCGGCGACCCGGCGCAGACCGCCGCCGCGGACGACATGAGCGCCAAGAACGACGCAGCCAAGCAGGCCAACGCCAAGTACGAGCAGGCCAACGTCGACTTCACCGAGGCCAACGCGAAGGCGGCGGAGGCCAACGCCAAGGCGTTCGCGTCCGGCAGCGAGGCCGACATCGCCGCCGCGAAGCGCGCGTCCGACGAGGCCGAGGCGGCGGGCAAGCGCGCCGAGACCGCGGCGAACGAGGCGAAGTCGTCCGGCGAGGACGCGAAGAAGTCCTACGAGGACTACAAGTCCAAGTACGACAACAAGTCCGGTGGAGAGCGGCCGAGCGCCGACAAGCCCACCGTCCAGGCGTAGCCGCCCTGCCCCAGGTCTAGTCGTCGAGTCGTCCGGAGAGACCCCTCATGGCACCCAAGAACACCGGTGGCTCGAACCCCGGTTCGAATCCCGGATCGAACTCCGGGTCCACCCCCGGACCGCCGCCGCCCCCGGTCGGCGGGCCCACCGGCGGTTCCGGGTTCGGCATGAACATGTCGACCATGGAGGGTTTGCAGGGCAAGGCGGGTGATCTCCAGTCGAGGCTCAACGCCATCACCGGCGGCCTGCGGGGCTTGCAGCTCAGCCCCAACGCGCTGGGGCCGATCGGGCTGTTCGCGGTGCCGGCGTTGAACAACTCGAACAACAACACCGTGTCGCAGGCGGAGCGCGCGGCGGGGACGTTCGGCAACGTGCAGTCGGGTCTCAAGGCGACGCAGGAGACGCACGTCTCGACGGACAACAACAGCAAGAAGGAGTTCAACAAGTTCAACCCGGACGCGAACGCCCAACGCCCACCCGGCCAGCCCGGCGGCGGCCCGTCCGGGGGCCCGAAGACCGGCGGTCCCGACGTCAGCAAGACCGACGGCCCCAAGGGCGGCGGCGGTCCGAACGGCCCCGGCGGCCCGAAGGGGCCCGGCGGCCCGGCGGTCAACCCGACGACGGGTCCCAAGGGTGGCGCGGGTACTGGGCCGTCCGGCGGCCCCAAGGGCACCGGTGGACCGGCGGTCGGTCCCGTCAACTCGCCCAAGGGGGGCGCGGGTACTGGGCCGTCGGGCGGCCCCAAGGGCACGGGTGGGCCGGCAGTCGGTCCCGTCAACTCGCCCAAGGGCGGCGCCGGTACTGGGCCCACGGGTGGACCCAAGGGCGTGGGCGGTTCCGGGGTCGGTCCGATCAACTCGCCCAAGGGTGGGGCCGGCACCAGTCCGACCGGTGGGCCCAAGGGGACGGGTGGGCCTTCGGTCGGGCCCGTCGCGGGTCCCAAGGGCGGCGGCGGTGTGCCCGGCGGCATCCTGGGTGCCGGCGTGCCCGGTGGTGTACCGGGCGGTGTGCCGGGTGGGGGCGGTAAGGGCGGTGGTGCGCCCGGTGGCGGCGTTCCGGGGGGCGGTGCCAAGGGTGGCGTGCCCGGTGGCATTCCGGGTGGTGTGCCCGGTGGCATTCCGGGTAGCGGCGTTCCGGGTAGCGGGACCAACCTGCCTCCGGGCGGGAAGACGGCGGTGGGTGCCACGCCCGTCGCGGCACCGCCCGGCACTTCGACCGGCCCCAAGGGCGGCGCTACGCCGTCCCCGCTCGGCGCTGGCGCCCCGATGGGCGGCGCACCGGGCGGTGCGGGTGCCCCGGGCGCTGCCGGCGCGTCCGACCGTTCGAGCAAGTACACCGGCGGCCCCGGCAAGGGCTTGTTCGACTCGCCGTCACCCAAGACCGGCGACGGAACCATCACCAAGGCCCCGACCGGCTCCTCGTCCACTCCCCCGCCGGCACCCAAGCCGACCATCTCCAGCCCGCCCGGCACCCCGACCCCCGGTGGTGCGACGCCCGGCGGCACGACGCCGGGTGGGGCGACGCCGGGTGGTGCTACGCCCAAGACCGGCGGCCCGACCGGCATCCCGTCGACCGGCCCGACCTCGCCGGCACCGACCGGTCCCGCGCCGACGAGCGGGACGGCCCCGCCGACCAGCCCGACCTCGGCGGGCAACACCCCGCCGGCGGGCAAGTCCCCGACGCCCGCGCCGACGTCCCCGATGGCAGGCGGAGTCCCGCCCGTGGGCGCGCCGCCGGCGGGCGGGACGCAGGCCGGAGCTGGCGGCCCCTCCGACCGTTCGAGCAAGTACACCGGCGGCCCCGGCAAGGGCACCTTCGACGCCCCACCACCGAAGGCCGGCGACGGCAACATCGCCAAGGCCCCGACGTCCTCCCCGTCCACGCCCCCACCGGCCCCGACGAAGACGCCGACCACGCCATCGCCCAGTCCCACGCCACCCAACCCGGCGACGCCCAACCAGAACTCGCCGAAGCCGGTCGCGGCCCCGAACGTCACCGGGTCGAACCCGACGCCGGTGGTCAACACCCCGGTCAACCCGGCCGCCAACGCGCCGCGCACCACGCCGCCGCCGGTCGGCACGCCCGTCAGCACGCCGACGAACGTCCCGCCCACCGGCACGACCCCGAACCCGGTCGCGCCGAAGCCGGCGCCCTCGCCCGCCGTGGACACCAAGGTCGACACCAAGGTCGACGCGAAGGTGGACACCAAGGCCGGCACCAAGAGCGACGGCAAGGCCGACGCGGGTGTGCCGCCGGTGGTCGTGGGGGTTGTGCCGGCGCCGGTCGGGGTGGAGCAGCCGGGGCGGAAGGCGCCGAACTTCCCGTCGCTGCCGAACGCGCCGAAGTTCGCCCTGCCCAAGATCTTCGGCGGGTCCGGCAAGCCCAAGGTCGACGCGACCGAGATGCAGCCGCTGGGTACCGCGACCACGTCGGCCGCCCCGAACCAGCCGTCCGGTTCGAACCAGAACCAGCAGAACGCACCGGTCGCCCAGGACCAGATCGCGCCGCAGGTCGTCGTCACCGACGTGGACGCGATCACGCCCCTCGATCCCCCCAACCCCGGCGGCAACCCGGACAACGGATCGACGCCGCCCGCCGACGTGATCCCGTCGAAGAGGCTGCCCGAGTTCTTCCAGCACAACGAGGCGCTGGGCGCGATCGCGGTGACCGACGTGCAGGGCGCGGCGGACGTCGTGGCCAAGGTCGGCGAGATCCTGCCCACCACGGCGAAGAAGCCGGCGGTCGGCGTGGACCAGATCGGGGTGGCGCTGGAGAACAACCTGGAGACGTTCGTCGGCGGTGGCCGCGACTTCCCGGTCCGGATCGGCAACAAGTGGTTCGAGGTGAACGTCAAGGCGCACCTGGAACCCCAGACCGACCCGGCGAACATCACCAAGCCCGCGGTCAAGACGAAGGTCGACTTCACCGCCAACAGCGGGGCGAGCTCGACCACCACGAACACCGTGGCGACCAGCGGCGAGATCGGCGTCACGGCCACGGCGGGCCAGGCGTTCGGGGGCTACGGCTCGGCGGGCGTCAAGGTGAACCTGGCGTCGCCGGCCGCGTCCACCAGCGTGCAGGCGTCCACTGTGGACCAACGGGCGATCCGGTCGGGCGAGGACTCGACGATCGCCAAGCTCGACGTCACCTACACGGTCACCGTGACCGACTCGAACAACGTCGACATCACCACCAAGAACCCCGCGGTGGTCCCGACGGTCGCGGGCGGCGCCACCGTCCAGATCCCGAACGAGCTGGTCAACCTCACCCCGCCGGGCACGGCGGACACCAGCGTCGAGATCACCGATCCGGACCTCGGCGCGAAGATCGAGCACATCGCGCCGGAGGCGGTCGCCCTGGTCGACACCAAGGGCGCGTTCGACAAGGTCGCGGCCAAGCTGCCGAACTCGGTGGTGCAGATCGGCGCGCCGGGGCGGTCCGCGCTCCAGGACTTCCTCAGCCCCACCACGATCCGCGACAACTTCGGCTCGATGCTCAACGGCTGGGTCACCTCACCCGACCTGGTGAGCACGAACGCGGGCAAGGCCTCCGCCGTGCAGATGAAGGCGACCGTGACCGGCGTCGAACTGCTCGGCACCAACAAGGACGCCCAGCTCCGCCTGCACGACATCGCCAACACCAGCACGAACGTCACCGCGAACACCAAGAGCGGGTACGACGTCACGGTGGGCGCGGGCTTCGGGGTCCAGGTCTCGGGCCAGCTCGGCGGGACGGTCGGCCCGGTCGTCTCGGGTGGCGCGAAGCTCACCGAGACGTCCAACGCGGGCACGAACTCGGGCAACCGGTCGGGCATCCAGGTGAAGTCCGAAACGGGCCTGTACAAGGTGACCGCGGTGATCGACGTGCGGACGCCGAGCGGCACCGTGCAGGTCCCGGTGACGAGCTACGCGCGGATCGGTCTGCCCGAGGCGTCCTCGGCGAACTTGCCGGTGCCGGACGGCACGAAGGACAAGCTGACCGACAACGGCACCAAGAAGGGCACCGAGAAGACCCGCTACGAGCCGCCGTACCTGGCCTCGGAGCTGGCCGCGGGCAACATCAAGGTCGGCGAGTTCGCGCCCGCGGCGAAGGTGCAGGCGGAGGTCGAGAAGGCCCTGTCGAGCCTGCCCGGCTTCGCGGACTTCCTGCCCCAGTGGAACGACAACGTCGACCTGCCGCCCACCGGCACGACCACGAACACCGCGCCGGCTGCGGACGGCAAGGCCGCCAAGCAGCCCAAGGTCACCAAGAACTTCGCCGACGTCGTCGCCCGGCTGGACAACCAGCGCAAGCTCGGCGCCGAACTGTCGCCGACCGCCCTCAAGGCGAAGATGGACAGCCTGCTGGGCCCAGGCGTCAACGTGCAGCTCAAGCGGCAGGGCCTGGCCACCAACGACTTCGTCAACATCAACGTCAAGGCGAAGCTGGTCGACCCGGAGGGCGCGGCCAAGCTCGACTCGCACCTGGGCCAGGTGGACAAGCACAACGTGCGCGGCTGGGCGGGCAGCGGCCCGAAGCTGGACAGCTCGACCACCACCCAGAAGGGCGGCAGCATCGGGGTCGAGGGCAAGCTGACGATCCCGGCCAAGTCCGGCGGGACCACGCTCACCCCGACGCCGAACGTCGGCGCGAAGTTCACCATCGGCGAGTCGGTCAAGACCACGGCCGGTCCGGCGGTGAACAGCTCGGGCCTCAACGTCGGCGCGTCCAACGCCCAGGTGTTCGGCCACGGCATCGAGTTCGAGATCGAGATCACCGAGTTCAGCCGCAACCGGGCGTGGGTCAAGCGGGTCACGCCGGGCTCGCCGTTCCTCGAGGTGCCGCAGCCCAAGACGGTGGCCAAGACCGGCGGCACCGGCGACGTGAAGCCGATCGGCGAGATCAAGGGCGACGTGCGCCTGTGGGCGTCGGACAGCTCGACGTTCACCCAGGACCCGGCCGACTTCACGCCGAAGGACCCGGTGACCACGAAGCTCACCGGGCCGACCGCGCCGCAGAACATCCAGACCCTGCTGACCACGCCGTCGGCCAAGCCCGCGCCGGAGATCCTGCACGTCGAGGCGGTGGCGAACACCGAGGCGATCAAGAACGCGGCCATCCAGGCGCTGACCGACGCCGCCGGCGGCAAGGACTCGTCGCTGACCGTCCCGGGCACCCACACCCGCAACCAGATCGACAAGATGTTCAGCCCGGAGGCGGTGAAGGCCAACCTGACCCGGATGCTGGAGACCGGCGTGCAGGAGGGCGGCCTGAAGTACGGCCGCCGGGTCACCGACCGGACCGGCGCGGTCGGCGTGAAGTTCGAGCTCGGCAAGGCCAAGCTGGTGTCGATCTCGGACATCACCGGCATGGAGAACACCACCAGCGGTGGGTTCAAGGCCTCCGGCACGACGGTGGACACCAAGTCGTTCGACGTGTCGGGCGGGCTGAACCTGCCCGCGAAGCCGACCGACAACCCGACCGGCCAGGGCGCGGTGGGCGTCACGGCCAAGTGGACCCCGTGGTCGAAGTCCAGCACGACCGGCAGCGAGGTCGCCGGCAACGTGGACCGCGTCAAGATCACGCCCGCGACCGGCCGCACGGTGCTGGTGCAGGTGGACGCGAGCGTGACGGTGGTCGGCGAGAGCCGGACCGGCAACACCGCGGTGAAGGGCACGCCGGGCACGGCGGCGGTGAAGGTCGACCTGGAGGGCGGCGTCTTCGTCCGGGTCAGCGAGGACGTGGCGCGCGAGCTGGGCGTGCTGTCGTCCATCGACACCCCGGACCACAGCCCGAAGGACGCCGGCACGATCGCGCCGCCCAAGACCATGGGCCCCGGCGCGAAGCCCGGCTCGCTCGGCCTGGGCATGATCGACAAGATGCCGGCCGACCTGTCGAAGCTGGTGACCGACCTCCGCGCGGACCTCCAGGCGAAGAGCAACGGCGGCGTGCTGCCCCAGCAGGTCCTCGACGACTCGATGAACAACTTCCAGCGGCTGGTGGACCTCACCTCGCCGACGAGCGTCAAGTCGCTGATGGACAGCGCCATGGACGGCGGCGTGCCGCTGCTGCTGCACAAGCCCGGGACGTTCGGCAAGGACACGTTCCAGGTCACGCTGACCGCGGTGACCGGCACGCCGGAGTTCAAGGGCGTGGCGAACGACGGCGTCGACGTCGAGCTGATCATCGCCGGCAGCACCAAGACCACCGACGGGCAGGGCCGGGGCACCGGCTGGGGCGCGGGCCTCAAGGTCCCCGGCGCGGGTCTGCCCGCCGCGGCCAGCCCCACCCTGGCGGGCAACGCGGGCGTGGCGGTGGCGGTCAACGTCAACCACTCGACCACCACGTCGGTCACCGGGTCGACTGCCACCCAGGTCGGCCACAAGCGGGTCGGCGGCGGCCCGGTGGCGAAGTTCGACGTGCCGGTGACGTTCAAGCTGGAAGTGCACAAGGGCGACACCCTGGTCGGCTCGTCGGAGATCACGCCGGCCGACCCGATGGGCATCCGGCTGCACGCCGACAACCAGAAGTTCGCGCCCCCGTCCGCGAACGCCCCCGCCACCACGCCGGCCACGAACGCGCCGGCCACCGCCGATCAGGACCAGATCACGGCGGCCCCGTCGACCTCCGGCCCGTCGACCTCGGTGGACCCGAACGCGACCCCGGCCGGCAACCCCCCGACCACGCCGCCGCCCGTGGACAGCGGCCAGGCGAAGACCAAGGCGGACGCGCGGAACGCGCCGACGTGGCAGACCGACGCCAAGGCGACGGCACTGCCGCCGAGCGCGTCCGTGGAGGCGCTCAGCGGCGTGCGGGACCTGCGGGCCGCCGCGATCCACGCGCTGACCGAAGCGGGCGCGAAGCCGGGGCTGACCGGCAAGGGCACCGGTTCGCTCAACGCCCTGCTGTCCGCGCTGAGCTCGGAGAACCTCCAGCCGCAGCTGCCGGAGATGCTGTCCGGGCCGATGTCCGTGCCGGGCCTGCACGAGGCGGCGCTGACCACCAGCCAGCACGCCGACGTCAAGGTCTACGCCAAGATGGTCAACCCGAAGCTGGGCGGCCTGAGCGACGGCGTGAAGCTGGAGAACCCGCGCAGCACCACCTCGTCGACCTCCGCCGACGCCAAGAAGTCCGAGATCAACGACGTCGTCGTGGGCGGCGTGACCGGTGGTCTGACCTCCAAGGACCCCGGCGTCGTGTTCAACACCGGCGGCCTGGAGTTCAAGCACGCCGGCGAGGTCTCCGACACCACGACCGGCGGTGCGTCGAACAACCAGGTCAACGACCTCAAGCGGGAGGGCCGCACGGGGCTGGTCGACTTCGACGTCGAGTACCGGATCGTCGCGGACCTGGGCAAGGGCAAGGTCGGCGTGGTCGACCTGGTCGTGCCGGGCGCGGCGCAGGTGCGGATGCCGGCGGCCGACGCGCAGGCCGCGATCGAGTCGAAGATCGCCGCCGACGACAAGGCCGCGGTCGGCCAGAAGTTCCAGGACCTGGCCGCCGCGCAGAACGAGGTCAAGAAGGCCGCCGCCGACTGGCGGACCGCCGAGGCCGCCGTGGAGCAGATCGTCCACGACGCCCAGTCGACCGTCGCCGACCTCGACAAGCAGGTCGCCAACGCGGACAAGGACCTGGCGGCGGCCAACCAGGAACTGGCCGAGGCGCAGACCAAGCTCGCCACCGAGCAGGCCAAGATCCCGGACCTGGAGAAGGCCGCGAACGACGCCGGGGCCAAGGTCGAGCCCGCGCAGCGGGTCTTCGACGCGCGCGCCGGCGAGCTCGGCCGAGCGCAGGACGCCGTCACCGACGCGACCGGGCAGCTCGCCGACGCGGACGCCGCGGTCACGACCGCCACCGACGAACTGGCCGACCTGAACCAGGACGTCGACGGGGCGACCCAGGAGGTCGGCACCGCCGACACGGCCGTCAAGACCGCCGAGCAGGCGTTGACCGACCACCTCGCCACCCGCCCGGCACCGCGGCCCGCCCAGGGCCCGGCCACCGTCGACGGCCAGACCCCCGCGTCCCCGCCGGTCGACCCGGTCGAGACCGGGCTCCGGCAGGACGTCGCGGATGCCAAGGCGGACCTGAAGGCCAAGCAGGACGCGCTGGACGACCTGACCGGGCAACTCCCCGACGCGCAGCAGAAGCTGACCGACGCCCAAGGCGCGCGGACCGACGCCACCAAGGCGCTGGCGGACGCGAACCAGCGGGTCACCGACGCGCAGGCCCCGTTCGACGCGGCGAGGACCGAGCTGGCGACCGCCCAGGACCAGCACGACAAGGCGAACGAGGCGCTCGACACCGCGCAGGGCGTCGTGGACGCCGCGCAGGGCGTGGTCGACCAGGCACAGCAGAAGGTCGAGGGCGTCACCGCGCTCAAGGACGGCCTGACCCAGCAGATCCAGCACACCAAGGACCAGGCGACCGCCGACCTCGACGGGCCGGCGCGGGAAGCGGGTCGTCGGCAGCAGGACTGGTGGGACGCCAAGATGGCGATCGACCAGCGGATCCAGGACTTCAACGACACGCTCCCGAAGCCGCCGCCCCCGCCGCCGCCGACCGACACCACGGTTGCCGGCAGCACGAGCACCCTGCCGGGCGGCGACAAGTCCACCGGCAAGCAGCCGGCGACCGACTCCGGGAACAAGACGCCCGGCGTGCAGCCGGTGACCACGCTCAGCGACAAGGCTGCCGGCAAGCAGCCGGTGACCACGCTCAGCGACAAGGCCGCGGGCAAGCAGCCGGCGACGGACACCGGTGGCGCGCAGGTGAAGGTCGCCACGCCGCCGAACGTGGGCGGCAGCAAGCAGAACACGGGTGGCAGCACGAGCACGTTGCCGCCGGCCGCGCCGCAGAGCCGGTCCGTCCCGTCGGCGGCACTGTCCACTCCGGACTCGACGACCGCAGACCCGAAGACCACGGACCCGAAGACGTCCGGCCCGAAGACCACGGGCGCGGAGCCGGCCGCGAACCCGAGGCCGGAGAAGTCGTTCACCTTCGCGCCCGGCTCGACCGCGCTCACCGGCCCGCAGCAGGCCGACCTCGACGCCCTGGTGGACGACCTCGCCGACGTGACGGCCAAGCGCGAGGGCAGGTACCTGCCGCCGGTCGTGGAGGTCTCCGGTCCGAACGCGCAGAGCGTCGCGGACGCGTTGTCCGCCAAGGGCGTCGACGCCAAGGTGACGACGGGCCGCGCGGACGGCTTGGACGTGAAGGTCGACTGGGACCTCAAGCGCCCCGAGGGGTGGACGCCGCCGGCCGCGCCGGTCGGCACCAAGGTCACCGACACGGTGATCACCTCGCCCGCCCCGCGGGGTCCGCACCCGGTGCTGGACGACCCGTCGTGGCGGCACAGCACCGCGCCCGCCGCCGACTGGTTCGACCCGAAGGGCGCGGTGCCGAACGCGGCCATCGAGGACGCCTGGGGCAACGCGCCGATCACCGGCAGGGTGCGCGGCGAGGACGGCGGCGTGCTGTCGAACTCGACCATCGGCCCGGACGGCGTGGACCTCAAGGCGTGGCGCGGCCCGATCGCCTACGACATCCGCACCCTCGACGTGAAGGGCGTGCAGGTCCAGGACTTCACCGTCAAGCTGCACCTGAACGGCGACCCGGACGCCATCCGCGGCATCAAGGAGCGCACCAAGGCCGGCGTGGACGAGCTGTTCAACCAGGGCTACCGACTGCCCACGGGCGGCCAGTTCCACGTCACCGTCGAGTTCACCGACAACCCGGCCGACGCCCACGGCACCATCGACATCACCGAGCCGGACGGCCGCGCCAACCAGCTCAACTGGCCCGTCGACACCGACCACCGCCGGCTCGGGCACGAGGTCGGCCACTTCTTCGGCCTGCACGACGAGTACTTCGAGACCGACGACGTCAAGCCGATCTTCCAGCACCAGGACGGCAAGGGCCGGGTGGTCGGCGACAACGCGCCGATGACCGCCGGCATCGACGCCGACAACGCCGCGCTCAAGCCGCGCAACCTGTGGCTGGTCGAGAACCGCGCCAACGCGCTGGTGTCGTTCAACGACGTCGACACGCGGGCCGACGTGAGCCCGGACGCGCAGCTCCCGCACGCGCCGAACTGGTTCAGGCGCACCCCGCCACCGGCCACCCCGGTCACCCCGCTGCCGGTGGCCAACCCGCTGCCGGTGCTGCCCGGTGTCGCGCTGCCCGCGTTCGTGCAGGACAACCAGGCCCTGGGCACGGTCGCCACGAACGGCGTGCAGGGCGTCGACCAGGTCACCGCCGGCATCACCGCGCTCGTCCCGACGCCGGCCGGCGTCACCCCGGTCGGCGTCGACCGGATCGGCGCGGCGCTGGACTCGGACTTCGAGTCGTTCCTCGGCAACGGCCGCACGTTCCAGGTCCAGGTCGGCGGCAACTGGTACGACGCCAACGTCAAGGCCGTGATGGGCCCGGTCACCGGTCCCGGCGCGGCGTCGTCGGCCAAGGTCGACAGCCGGGTGGACAGCGGCACGACCACCACGACCACCACGAACCTGAGCACCGGCAACGACCTGTCGTTCGCCGCCACGGCGAGCCAGGGCATGGGCGCGTACGGCACGGTCGGCGTGAAGACGACGCTGTCGACGCCGGTCACCACCTCGACCGCCACCTCCACGACGGTCGACGACCGCGAGGTGCGCGGCGGTGACACGTCGACCAAGTACGACGTCCCGGTCTCCTACAGGGTCACGCTGACCGACGCCCAGGACGTGCTGGTCGCGAATTCGGTGATCACGGGCACCGCGGCGAACCCGACGACGGTCGCCCTCCAGATCCCGGACGACCTGACCAACCTGGCCGACACGGACAACACGCTGGGCAAGGCCACCCCGGACGCCGCGTGGGGCTCGAAGGTCGAGCACCTGGTGCCCGAGGCGATCGGCAGCTTCGACGCCGACGCGGCGTTCGACCTGGTCAAGGCGAACCTGCACCCGTCGGTGGTCAAGCCGGGCGCGGACGGCCGCACGGTGCTGCGCGACTTCCTCAGCGCCACCTCCATCCGGGACAACCTGCACGTGATGCTCAACGGCTGGGTCACCTCGCCCAACCTGACCAGCCCGCACGCCGCCTACGGCTCGGCGGTGCAGATGCGGGCGTCGCTGGTCGACGCCGAACTGGTCGGCACGCACGGCGGCGCGCAGTTCCGGATGCACCACACCGCCACCACCAACACCGGCGTCACCGCCACGGTCGGCTCGGGCGTCGAGGTGAACGCGGCGATCGGCGGCGGTGTCGGCACCCCCGGCGCGACGATCGGCACGGCCGGCATCACCGGCTCGGTCTCGGCCAAGACCTCGGAGAGCTCGTCGGCGGGCAGCACGGCGGTCAACCGCGCGGGCATCCAGGTCGGCGGGCAGACGGGCCTGTACAAGGTGACCGTCAACGTCGAGGTGCGCACCCCCAACGGCGACCCGGTGACCGTGCCCGCCACCGGGTACGTGCGGCTGGGCCTGCCGGAGGCGAAGGCGCACGGCCTGCCCACGCCGGCGACCGTGACCCAGGCGGGCATCACCAAGCCGGGCACCGCGGACACCCGCTTCGAGCCGCCGTACCTGGCGGCCGGCCTCGCGGCGGGCAACATCCGGGTCGGTGAGCTGAGCACCGGCGACCTCGACGTGCAGGGCCAGGTCGAGGACGCGCTCAAGGGGCTGGACGGCTTCGCCGGCTTCCTGCCGACGTGGAACCGGGGCACCGACCCGAGGGCGGACGGCAAGAACTTCGCCGACGTCGACGACCAGCTCGCCAACCAGCGCAAGCTCGACGCCGAGCTGTCGCCGACCGCGCTCAGGTCCAGGATGGACAGCCTGCTCGGCCCCGGCGTGCAGGTGCAGCTCAAGCGCCAGGGCAGGGCGACCAACGACTACGTCAACGTCACCGTGCGGGCGAAGCTGGGCGCGCCGAAGCACCTGGGCGAAGCGGACGCGCGCAACGTGCGCGGGCTCAACTCGGCCGCGCCGAAGCTGGACAGCTCCACCACCACGACCAAGGGCTGGAGCGCGGGCGTCGAGGGGCGCGGCGGCGCGAACGTGAAGACCGGCGGGGCGAGCCTCGCGCCGACCGCGACCGCCGCGGTGAAGTACTCCAGCTCCACGGCGACCAAGACCACCGCCGGACCGGTGGTCAACGACGTGGCGCTCAACGTCGGCGACTCCAAGGCGCAGGTCTTCGCGCACGACATCGAGTTCGAGATCGAGATCACCGAGTTCAGCCGCAACCGCTCGTGGGTCAAGCGGGTCACGCCGGGCTCGCCGTTCCTCAAGGTGCCGCGGGAGAAGACGGTCGTGCGGCCGCCGGACCCGGACAACCCGGCCACCCCGGACGGGCCCAAGGTCGTGGACCGGATCCCCGGCAAGGTCCACCTGTGGGTGTCCGACGGTTCGGCGCTCAAGACCGAGCCGGACTACGAGCCGCAGGACGCGACCGCGACCCCGCTGCCGAACACCACGATCAGCTCGCTGCTCAAGCCCGGCGCGACCCGCCCGCCCCGGCACGAGTGGCTGCACGTCGAGGCGGTCGCGAACGCCGAGCAGCTGCGCGAGCACGCGCTGGCCACGCTCAACGCGGCGGCCGGACCGGACACCTCGCTGACCGTGCCGGGCACGGTGGCGCGCAACCAGATCGACAAGATGTTCAGCCCGGAGAACCTGAAGGCGAACCTGCGCCGGATGGCCGAGACCGGGATCGTCGAGGACAGCCTCAGGTTCGACCGCCGGGTCACCGACCGGACCGGCGCGATCGGCATGTCGGTCACGTTCGACTTCGACAACGCCAAGGTGGTGTCGATCTCGGACACCACGCCGACCGAGGTGTGGACCGGCGGCGGGTTCAAGGCGGCGGAGAGCAGCGCGCGCAACCAGTCCGTCGAGGGCAGCGCCGGGTTCGCGTTCGGCGGCAAGCCGGGCGACACCACCCCGCAGGGCGGCGGCACGTTCAACGCCGGCGGCAAGTGGACGCCGTACTCCCGGACGCAGACGACGGCGACCGAGGTCGGCGGCAACGTCGACCGCAAGCTGGTCCGGCCGGCCGGCGAGCGGACCGTGCTGGTCCAGCTCGACGCCGAGTTCTCCGTGGTCGGCGAGAGCCGGTCGGGCAACGCCGCCTACGCCGGCACGCCTCGGGCGCACGGCACGACCGTGACCCTGCCCGGCGGCGTGTTCGTGCGGGTCAGCGAGCAGGTCGCCCGGGACATGGGCCTGCTGCGGGACGTGCCGCCGCACGCCCCGCCGCACTTCGGCGACATGTCGCCGCCCAAGCGGCTGACCCCCGAGCAGCCCTCGTCGCTGGGGCTGAGCACCGTGGAGGACGTCCCGGACCTCTCGTCCGTGGTCGCCGACCTGGCCACGAAGGTCAACGCGCAGACCCGGGGCCGGGTCGGCTCGGGCCTGATCCCGGACAGCGTGCTCAACGACTCGATGCACAACCTCCAGCGCCTGGTCGACCTCACCTCGCCGACCAGCGTGAAGGGCCTCATCGACAGCGCCCTGGACGGCGGTGTGCCGCTGCTGCTGCACAAGCCGGGCACGGTGATCGGCAAGGACACCTACCAGGTCACGCTGCGGGCCAAGGCGGGCAACCCGACGTTCGTCGGCGCGGTCAACGACGGCTATGACATCGAGCACATCCTGGCCGGCACCCGGAAGGACTCCTCGGGGCTGACCAAGGGCACGTCGTGGGGCGTCAACGCGCGGGCAGCGGGCCTGCACCTGCCGGACGTGAAGGACAACCTGGCCCCGGTGGTCGGCGGCGCGGTCGGCGCGGGCCTGGGCGGCTCGCAGAGCAGGACCACCACCGACACCACCACCGAGCAGTTCGGCCACAAGCACACCGCCACCGGGCCGGCCGTCCAGTACGACGTGCCGATGGAGTTCGAACTGGTGGTGCACAAGGGCGGCCGGGAGATCGCCAAGTCCACCCTCGCCACCGAGGGCATGAACCCGCCGCCCGTCGCACCGGCGACCGGACCCACGACCACCGGCACGGCCCCCGCCACCACGACCGGCACCGCGCCGGCGACCGGGACGCCCGCCGCCGCCCCGCTGCCCAAGCCGGTGCGGGTCCGCCTGCACGCCGACAACGTGCGGGTCGACGCGCCGGGCGTGACCGACAACAGTCGTCCGCACGACGCGACGGGGACCGACAGGCCGAACGCCGAGGCGCTGCCCGCGAACGTGACCACCTGGCAGCAGGCCGGCACGCCGGTGGCACCTCCCGCGACCTCGTCGGTCGAGGGGATGCGCGGGGCGCAGGACGTGCGGCTGGCCGCGATCGCGGCGCTGCGACGGGCGGGCGCGGGCCAGGGCATCACCGGCGAGGGCACCGGCTCGCTCAACGCCCTGCTGTCCGCGCTCAGCTCGGAGACCCTCCAGTCGATGCTGCCCGGCATGACGTCCGGGCCGCTGAACGTGCCGGGTCTGCACCAGGCCACGCTCGGCCTGTCGCAGCACGCGAACCTCAAGGTGTACGCGAAGCTGGTCAACCCCCGGCTGGACGCGCTCAGCGACGGCGTCAAGCTGGAGAACCCGTCCTCGACCACGCACGCCACCACGTCCGAGGCGAAGTACTCGCAGACCGGTGACGTGTCGGTCGGCGTGCCCACCGGCGGTCTGGGCAAGCGGGCCGACGACGCGCAGGGCAACCCGGACCTGGTGCACTCGGCCAACCTCACCGGCACCGGGCTGGAGCTCAAGCACTCCACCGAGGACTCCACCACCGACTCCGGCGCGCCGGTCAGCGGCACTGCGCAGAACCTCAAGCCGTCCGGGCGTTCCGGCCTGGTCGAGTTCGACGTGGAGTACCGGTTCGTCGCCGAGGTCGACGGCAGGATCGGCGTCCACGACCTGACGGTGCCCGGCTCGGTCGACCTGCGGATGCCGCTGGCGGACGTGGAGGCGGTGCTCGGGCAGCCGATCGACCCGCGGGTCGCGGCGGCGCAGGACGTGGTGAAGGCGGCCGCGAAGACGTGGCGGACCGCCGAGGGCAGGGTCGAGCAGGCCCGCCACCACGCGCAGGACCTGCTCGCCGAGCGGGCGACCGCCGCCCTGGACGTGCCCGGCCTGCGGACCACCCTGGACACCCGGCTGGCCGCGTCGGAGGCCGCGTTCGAGCTGGTCGGCACCCGGGACGGCGAGGTCGGCACCGCGCGCGACGCCCGCGACGGGGCCGTGGCCACCGCCGAGGGCCTGGCGGAGACGTCGGCCGAGCTGGACCGCCGGTCCCGGCGGGCCGACCTCGTCGCGCGCAACGCCGAGGCCGACGTGCGACTGGAGGACGAGAACGCCGGGGCCCTCGACCGACGGGCCGGGACGGTCGCGGACCTGCTCACCAAGGCCGAGGAGAGCCTGCTGGCCGCCGAGAGCGCGCTGGCCGCCCACGACCGCGCCAACCCGGCCCCCGCCGACGAGGCCGGGACCACGCCGCCACCGGTGGACCCGGTCCGGCAGGGCTTGGCGGACAAGGTCGAGGCTGACACCGAGGTCCGCGACGGGTGGCTCGGCGAGCAGACCAAGCTCGCCGGCGAGCGGGACGCGGCGGCGATCACCCGGGAGCAGGCGGTCCGCGCGCACGAGGCCGCCGTCCTGGCGGCCACCGAGGCCAGGACAGCGGCCGAGGTGGCCAAGGCGGACCTCGCGACCGCCGAACTGGCCGTCGAGGCCCGGCAGACCGGGCTGGACGAGGCGAACAGGACCCTGCGCGAGGCCCGCGAGCAGGCCAGGCTCACCGAGCAGGCCCGGATCGACGCGGAGAGCGCGCACGACCAGGCCGTGCTCAAGGTGGCCGACCTCGACGCCAGGATCACCACCGCGCACGACGACCTGGCCCTGCGCCACCAGGAGGCGGACACCGCCCAGGCGGCGTGGTGGGCGGCCAAGACCGACGCCGACACCAAGCTCAGCGCCGCCACCGCGCCACCCACCCCGCCCAACCAGCAGACGCCGCCCAACC
This sequence comes from Saccharothrix espanaensis DSM 44229, assembly GCF_000328705.1. NCBI lineage: Bacteria > Bacillati > Actinomycetota > Actinomycetes > Pseudonocardiales > Pseudonocardiaceae > Saccharothrix > Saccharothrix espanaensis. Next base: position 8,560,482 of record NC_019673.1, read on the forward strand.
AGCAGACACCCCCGCTCCAACAGCCGCAGGTCGTGCCCGCGCCGCAAGTCGTGCCCACGCCGCAGATCGTGGTCACGAGCGCGGAGGGGTCGGGCTCGACGTCCACCTCCGGGCAGGCGTTCGGCAGCGCGCCGACCCTCGACCGGAGCATCCCGCCGTTCGACGGGCCGTTCGGCGCGCCGGTCGACGGCACGCCCGACGCCACCCCGTCCACCACCCCGTCCACCAGCGCGTCGACCAGCACGAACACCGGCGCGCCCACCCCGGTCCCGGCGCTCACGCCGGAGCAGCGGAAGGCCGCGCGGGACAAGGCGGTCGGCGACCTCGCCGCCAGGCAGCTCGCCGAGCGGACCGCCGACCGCAACGCGGTGGGGGCCCGGCAGGCGGCCGAGAAGCAGAAGGCGTCCGCCGACCTGGCCGTCAAGCAGCAGGCCGAGTTCGCCGCCGCGAGCCAGGCGACGACCGCGAAGCTGGACGCCGAGGCCAAGAAGGTCGCCGCCGACGTGCTGGCCAAGCAGCAGAACGAGCGGGCCGAGGCGGGCCGGCAGTTCGCCGACCGGATGCGCGCCGAGGAGGCGCAGGCCGCCCAGCGGCTGGACGAGCGCCAGGCCGCCGAGCGACAGCGGGTGCTCACCGAGGTGCTCCGGCGCGAGGCGACCGAGCAGCAGCAGTTCGTCGACCACGTCAACTCGCAGCCGGGTGCGTCGCCCGCCGCCGTCGAGCAGCTGCGACAGCAGTTGCTCGCCCACCAGCAGACCGAGCGGAACAACGCCGACCAGCGGGTGGCGCAGGCCCAGCAGGCCGAGCGGCAGCAGACCGAGCAGCAGTTCACCACCTGGCGGGAAGGTCAGCGCCAGGCCGCCGAGCAGCAGTTCGAGAACCGGGCGCAGGCCGAGCGGCTGAAGGTGGAGCAGGACCTCAAGGTCAAGCAGGACCAGGAGCGCCAGACCGCCGAGCAGGACCTGAAGAACCGCCAGCAGCAGGAACGCGCCCTGGTGGAACGCCAGTTGGACACCCGCCAGCAGGCCGAGCGGCAGCTGCTGGAGCAGCGGCTCGCCGCCCGGCAGGCGCCCGACTTCCAGGCCGAGATCGGCAAGTGGCTGCCGCCGGACACCCACCACTACAACGCGTTCAGCGACGACGCGGCGGCCGCCAAGTGGGCCGACGACCAGTACCCGGGGCTGGCGCGGATCAACCGGGACAACTTCCAGAACAACGTCGCCGGCCACAACGTCAACTGCACCAACTGCGTCATCGCCACCCACGACGCGCTGCACGGCCGGCCGGCCGCCGCGGCGCCGCTGCCCACGCCGCAGCAGGGCGCCTACCTGGAGAACCACTTCGGCACCAAGTTCCAGGACGCGGCCAACTACAACCAGGTCGTCGACCACCTCGAAGGCAAGCCGGGACGGCACGTCAGCATCGGCATCAGCCGTGACGACGGCACCGGTCACGTCTTCAACGGCTGGAACGACGGGCAGCGCATCACCTTCTACGACGCGCAGACCCACCGCCCGGCCAGGCTGGACCACACCGCCGTGCGCATCCAGTTCATCCCGCTGCCGGACCTGCCTCCGCCCGCGCCGACCGCCGGCCCCACTTCACCGGCCACCGGCACACCGCCCGCGCACGCCACCGCCCCGCCCGCGCACGCCACCGCCCCACCGCCCGGCGGCGCGGCCCAGGCACCACCGGGCGGCCGCACGGCCCCGGCGGCGCCGGCCCGGGTGCCCTAGCCTCGACGGGCCGGCGGACGACCCCTGACCGAGACGACCAACCGATGAGGTGCGTGTGACGCAACCACGAGGCGCTGCCGAACAGTGGCTCGACCGGGTGTACGGCGGCGCGGCCGAGCCCACCCGGTACGCGCTGCTGGAGACCGACCGGGTCGCGGTCTTCGGCTGCCGGCTGCGCGACGAATCGCTGCCGATGCTGGCCGCTGCGCTCGCGGTGCCGAAGAACGGCGACGCGCCCTACCCGCTGGCCAACGACCGGCCGTTCGCCGACCTGGGCATCGGCGAGGACGGCCCGGACGACTGGCGCGCCCCGACCGAGCGCGACTGGGTGTGGCGGGTCAACGCGCGCAACTGCGTGGTCGTGGTGGACGCGGTGGTCGACCGGTCGCCCGCGTCCACCCTGCCGTGGCAGCCGTGGGACGAGCGTCCGGGCTGGTGGGACCGGCTGCGCGGGAACCACTTCCGGCGCTCGGAGGTGTCGGCCTGCCAGGACTGGTCGGAGGTGCTCGCGGCGGTGCGCGACGGCGGCCCGGACACCCGTGGCGTGGTGTGGGTGCGACGCGAGCTCGCGGGCGTCGAGGTCACCGGGCACCTGCTCTACGCGCACAACGACGGCGGCGAGGTGGCCGTGCTGGACGGCCTGCACGGCGGCCCGGCGGACCTGGAGACCGCGACGGTGAAGGAGCTGGTGCTGGCCCGCTTCCACCGGCCGCGCCCCGCGCCGGAGCCCGACGTGCGCACGGTGGACGACGCCGTGCGCAAGGCCCGGCGGCACCTGGCCGACGTGTACGGCGGGCAGGTCGTGCTGGTCGACCCGGACCCGGCCGACGAGCTGGACCGGGGATGGCTGTTCGCCTGCACGACCCGCGCCTTCCTCGACTCCGGCGACCCCCGCGACCAGATGCTGGACGCGGCGCTGGTGGTGCCCAAGGACGGCCGGCGGGCCCCGTTCGGCCTGCCCAACTCCGACCCGTGGCCGTGGCTGGAGCGCTGGGACGCGGGCGACGACGACCTGACCGCGACCCCCGCGCCCGGCCCGGCCGCCTGGTTCGGGCCGACGACGGCCCGGCTCGGCGAGGTCACCGGGGTCAGCGCGCACGCCCGCTGGGTCGACGTCCTGGCGGAGTTCGGCACCCGCCCGCCCGGCTCGGCGGGCCTGGTCTGGGTCCGCCGGCGGGACCGGCGCGGCCGCGAGTCGGTGGGCCTGCTGATCAACGCGCGGCGGGTCGAGGGCGGTCTGGAGCTGGTCGACGGGCTGCGCCCGGAGCCGGTCGAACTCACCGACGAGGGCGTCCTCGGCCTGCACGTGGTCCACTACCGGCAGCCGTCGGCGTCTCAAGTGGACGGCCTTCCGAACAGGTAGGGCACGTCACACCATCAGGTGAATTGATCCAGTGCACGGTGGATGTCTCGTCGCTCACAGACGGCGGCGGCCGTTGGGTCGCGCAGACCACCCGGGACTAGCATCCGGGGGTCAAGGTCCCCTTTACCACGGGGAGACCAGTCCACCACTGACGCTGGAGGCCGTTGCGCATGGCCGGCACCACCGCAACAGAGCGGTCGGGCACCTCCAAAGGAGGCGGCACGCTCTACCGTGGCGATCTGGGCATGTGGTCCTGGGTCGCCCATCGCATCACCGGTGTGTTGACGTTCTTCTTCCTGTTCGCGCACGTCCTGGACACCGCCCTGGTGCGGGTGTCGCCGGACGCGTACGACAAGGTCATCGAGACCTACAAGAACCCGATCGTCAACCTGTTCGAGGTCGGGCTGGTCGGCGCGGTGCTCTACCACGCGCTCAACGGCATCCGGGTGATGCTCGTCGACTTCTGGGCCAAGGGCCCGAAGTACCAGCGGCCGATGCTGTGGACGGTCCTCGTCGTGTGGGTGGCCGTGATGCTCCCGGGCACCTACTTCATGATGGTCCGCACGGTGTCCGACATGTTCGGGGGTCACTGACCATGAGCGACCTGACCCTGGACAAGCCGCGCTCCCCGCGCCGCCCCGCCGCCCGGCGCAGCAACGGCGAGCTGTACAGCTGGCTGTTCATGCGCGTGTCCGGCATCGCGCTGGTCGTGCTGGTGCTCGGCCACCTGTTCATCATGAACATCCTCGACGGCGGCGTGCACCGGATCAACTTCGGTTTCGTGGCGGGTCGCTGGGCGTCGCCGTTCTGGCAGTTCTGGGACCTGGCGATGCTGTGGCTGGCGCAGATCCACGGCGGCAACGGCCTGCGCACCGTGATCAACGACTACGCCCGCAAGGACGCCACCCGGTTCTGGCTCAAGGTGCTGCTCTACGTGTCGATGGTGCTGATCATCGCCCTCGGCTCGTACGTGATCTTCACCTTCGACCCGAACATCACCTCCTGACCCGCCGCGGGGAGTCTTCGACATGCAGTTCCACAAGTACGACGTCGTGATCATCGGCGCGGGCGGCGCCGGTATGCGCGCGGCGATCGAGTCCGGCCAGCGCGCGCGCACGGCCGTGCTCACCAAGCTCTACCCCACGCGTTCCCACACGGGCGCCGCGCAGGGCGGCATGTGCGCCGCGCTGGCGAACGTGGAGGAGGACAACTGGGAGTGGCACACCTTCGACACGATCAAGGGCGGCGACTACCTGGTCGACCAGGACGCCGCCGAGATCATGGCGAAGGAGGCCATCGACGCGGTCCTCGACCTGGAGAAGATGGGCCTGCCGTTCAACCGCACGCCCGAGGGCAAGATCGACCAGCGGCGGTTCGGCGGCCACACCCGCAACCACGGCGAGGCCGCCGTGCGCCGGGCGTGCTACGCGGCCGACCGCACCGGTCACATGATCCTCCAGACGCTGTACCAGAACTGCGTCAAGCACGGCATCGAGTTCTTCAACGAGTTCTACGTGCTCGACATCTGCCTGACCGAGACCGAGGACGGCCCGGTCTGCACCGGCGCGGTGGCCTACGAGCTCGCGACCGGCGAGATCCACGTCTTCCAGGCCAAGTCCGTGGTGTTCGCGACGGGCGGGTTCGGCAAGGTCTTCAAGACCACGTCGAACGCCCACACGCTGACCGGCGACGGCATGGGCATCGTGTTCCGCAAGGGCCTGCCGCTGGAGGACATGGAGTTCTACCAGTTCCACCCGACCGGTCTCGCGGGCCTGGGCATCCTGCTCACCGAGGGCGCGCGCGGCGAGGGCGCGATCCTGCGCAACGCCTCCGGCGAGCGGTTCATGGAGCGCTACGCCCCCACCATCAAGGACCTGGCGCCGCGCGACATCGTGGCCCGGTCGATGGCGCTGGAGGTGCTCGAAGGCCGCGGCGCGGGCCCGAACAAGGACTACGTGCTGTTGGACTGCACGCACCTCGGGGCCGAGGTGCTGGAGTCGAAGCTGCCCGACATCACCGAGTTCGCCCGCACGTACCTCGCGGTCGACCCGGTGAAGGAGCCGGTGCCGGTCTACCCGACCGCGCACTACGCGATGGGCGGCATCCCGACCAACATCCACGGCGAAGTGCTGCGGGACAACGACCACGTGATCCCCGGCCTGTACGCGGCGGGCGAGTGCGCGTGCGTCTCGGTGCACGGCGCGAACCGCCTGGGCACCAACTCGCTGCTGGACATCAACGTGTTCGGCCGGCGCGCGGGCATCGCCGCCGCCGACTACGCCAACGCGCACGAGCACGTGGAGCTGCCGGAGAACCCGGCCGCCCAGGTCGAGGCGCAGGTGGCGCTGGCGCTGTCGGAGCACGGCCACGAGCGGGTCGCGGACATCCGCACCGAGCTGCAGGCCACGATGGACGCGAACGCGTCGGTGTACCGCACCGAGGACACGCTCAAGACCGCGCTGCACGCCGTGCAGGCGCTCAAGGAGCGGTACCAGCGGATCACCGTGCAGGACAAGGGGAAGCGGTTCAACACCGACCTCCTGGAAGCCGTGGAGCTGGGCTTCCTGCTGGAGCTGGCCGAAGTCCTGGTCGTCGGCGCGCTGGCGCGCAAGGAGTCCCGCGGCGGTCACGCCCGCGAGGACTACCCGAACCGCGACGACACGAACTTCATGCGCCACAGCATGTACTACAAGCAGGGTGAGGGCCTGTCGGCGGACATCCGCCTGGACTACAAGCCCGTGACGTTCACCCGGTACCAGCCGATGGAGCGCAAGTACTGATGACCGCTACCGCTGAAGTGTCCACGGGCTCGCGCGGCTCCCAGCCCCCGGTCCCGGACGGCGCGATCACCGTCACCCTGAAGATCCGCCGCTTCAACCCGGAGTTCGACGACGAGCCGCGCTGGGACTCGTTCGAGATCCCGGCGCTCGCGTCGGACCGCGTGCTCAACCTGCTGCACTACGTGAAGTGGTACCTGGACGGCACGCTGACGTTCCGCCGGTCGTGCGCGCACGGCATCTGCGGCTCGGACGCGATGCGCATCAACGGCGTGAACCGGCTGGCGTGCAAGGTCCTGCTCAAGGACCTGCTCGCGGGCGGCGGCAAGCAGACCACGATCACCGTCGAGCCCATCAAGGGCCTGCCGGTGCACAAGGACCTGCTGGTCGACATGGAGCCGTTCTTCGAGGCGTTCCGGGCGGTCAAGCCGTACCTGATCACCTACGGCAACGAGCCGACCCGCGAGCGGGTGCAGTCGGTGGCCGACCGCGAGCGGTTCGACGACACCACGAAGTGCATCCTGTGCGCCTGCTGCACCACGTCGTGCCCGGTGTACTGGACCGAGGGCTCGTACTTCGGCCCGGCGGCGATCGTGAACGCCCACCGCTTCATCTTCGACTCGCGCGACGAGGGCGCGGAGGAGCGGCTGGACATCCTGAACGACATCGACGGCGTGTGGCGCTGCCGGACGACGTTCAACTGCACGGACGCCTGCCCGCGTGGCATCCAGGTGACCAAGGCGATCCAGGAAGTGAAGCGCGCGCTGCTGTTCAAGCGCGTCTGAGCGGTCCTGCGCGAGAGGGGCGGAGCCAAGCCGGCTCCGCCCCTCTTCGCCGTTTCGGGAGCCGGATCGGGACCTCTCCAGCACCGCCGCCGCACGGCGTGCGACGCGGACGTGCCGTGGTGCCGGCCGACCATCAACCGGATCACCCCGGCCTGCCCGGCGACCCGAGAGGCGCAGCGCGGCCAAAGGCTCCCAGCGCGGCCGGGGCTTCTAGCGCGCCGAGGCTTCTAGCGCGGCCGCAGCACGATCACGGCGCGGGGTGTGGTGCGGTCGTCGCGTGGGGGACGCGCGAGGGTGCGCCGCAGCGGTTCCGGGCACGCTCCGGGGCGAAGCGATCCACGTCGGCATCAGGGGCCCGGCCGCTCCGGGCCTGGACGGCGGCACGGGCGTGGTGTGGGGGCCGGCCGACCTTCGACCGGCGGACGTCTAGAGGGCCACCCAGCCCTGCTGGGCAATCCGAACGGCGCGGCGCGCGCCAGGGCGCGACCGGGGGTCTAGCGCGGCCGCAGCACGATCACGGCGCGGGGCGTGGTGCGGTCGTCACGTGGGGGACGCGCGAGGGTGCGCCGCAGCGGTTCCGGGCACGCTCCGGGGCGGAGCGGGACGATCCGCGTCGGCATCAGGGGGCCCGGCCGCTCAGCCGGACTGCCGGGTCTGGGCGGCGGCACGGGCGGCACGGGCGGCCTTGGCCTTCTTGTTGCGCAGGTACAACACGAACCCCAGCACCAAGCCGAGACCCGCGACGGCGGTGATCGGGCCGCCGACGTTGCCGAACGCCTTGAACATGGCGGTGTTCGACGTGTTCCGCGACTCCGCCACCTGGTCGACGTTCGCGCTGGTGGGCGACGGCTTGGGTTCCTGGGTCTTCTTCTTGGTCTGCGGCGCGCCGTCCACCAGCCGCCCCACCGGCTCGCCGGCGGGCAGGTCGAAGCCGTAGTCCAGCAGCTGCGCGGCCTGGTCGGTCATCTTGGTGGGGGTCTGCTGACCGCGCAGCAGCACCACGACGAGCTTGCGGCCGTTGCGCTCCGCCGCGCCCACGTAGGTGTGCTGGGCGTCGTCGGTGAACCCGGACCGGCCGCCGAGCGCGCCCTCGTAGGTGGTCAGCAGCTTGTTGTCGTTGAGCACCGGCACGGTCCCGACGCCGTTGGGCGCGGGGAAGTCGATGCGCTGGGTGACCACGGCCTTGGCGAAGTCCGGGTACTTCATCGCGGCCCGGAAGATCAGCGCCACGTCGTAGGCCGAGGTGCTGGTGCCCGGCGCGTCGAGCCCGGACGGCGTGACCGCGCGGGTGTCCAGCGCGCCCAGCTCCATGGCCAGCGCGTTCATCTTGCGGATCGCGCTGGGCAGGCCGCCGAGCCGGCGGGCCAGGGCGTGCGCCACGTCGTTGCCCGAGGCCATCACCAGCGCCTGGAGCAGCTGCTCGACGGTGTACTGCGCGCCGTTGCGCAGGCCGATGCAGGTGCACTCCTGGGCGATGTCGTCGGCGCCGGCGGCGACCGTCGCGTCCGGCGAGAGCTCCTTGGCCACGACCATCGCCAGCAGCACCTTCATCACCGACGCCGGGCGCTGGCGGCCGTGCGGGTCGAAGCCCGCGAGGACCGCGCCCGAGTCGAGGTCGGCGAGCAGCCAGCTCTTCGCGGTGATGCTGTCCGGCGGCCGCTGGGCGTTGGCGGGCAGCACGATGCCGCACTCGCCCATCCGCTCGCCGCCGACCGGGTTCTCCGGGACGTCCAGCGGAGGCGGCGCTTTGGTGCCGGGCGCCACCTGTTCGGAGGTATCGACCGCCGGGGGTGGTGACACCCTGTTGTCGCACGGGGCGGACTGCGCCTGTGCGGTCGAGGCGCCGAACACTGCGGTGGCCATCAGCGTGCAGGCAGCCAGCACCAGGGCAACGGGGCGTCGGGACGCGGAGGAACGCACCCGTCCAGGCTATCCACCCCGGTGAAGTGCTGCGCACCCGCCACGTCGGATACTGCCCCGGTGAAGCTCTCCCGCGGCATGTCGGTGTTCCTGGTGGTCTTCGGGGCGTGGTCCTGGGTGATCTGGCCGACTTTCCTGCGCAACATCTGGAAGGACCCCCGATCGTGGGACGCGGGCCCGACCGCGTTCTTCATCGTGCACCTGGTGCTCGTGGTCGCTTCACTCACGTTCGGCACGATCATCGGCGTGCTGGGCGTCCGCGGTCTCCGAGCCGGCCGCCAGTAACCCACCACACCCTTTGGAGGCTCCCCCGTGGAGTTCGTACGCCTGCTGCTGGTGTTCCTGCACCTGCTGGGCATGGGAATGCTCGTCGCGATGTTCTTCGTCCAGAACCGGGCGGGCAAGGACGCGCCGCTGAACAAGGGCTGGCTGCACGGCGCCGCGCTGCAGCTGCTCACCGGCGTGGCCCTGGTCGGCCTGGCACCGCTCACGGACAAGGACTACAACCACGTCAAGCTCGGCGTGAAGCTGCTGGTCGTCGTGCTGATCGCGGGCCTGGTCGCGGTGAACCTGAACAAGCGGAAGGTCGCGTCCTGGCTGACCCCGGCGCTGGCCGGGCTGGTCGTGCTCAACGTCGGCGTCGCCGTCTTCTGGACCTAGACCGACCGGCTGGAGCTGGACCGACCGGCTGGACCTGAACCTGGACCTGGACCGACCGGACCGGCCGCGATCTCACCTGCGCCGGAACAGCGCGCCCAGCAGCACCCCCGCACCGACCAGCCCGACCGCGGTGCGGGGGCTGGGGGCGCGGTGCACCTCCACCAGCGGGCGGATCACCGCGGGCGGCGGAGGCGCGGGCAGGTCCTTGAGCAGGTTCTCCGAGGCGGTGGCCGTCCACGCCGTGATGAACAGCAGGAACTGCGCCACCAGGTTCGCGAACACCAGCACACCGATGACCGGGCCGAACGCCGCACCGGCCGGCGACGCGGTCACCGTGGACAGGTAGATCGTCCCCACCTGCTTGAGGATCTCGAAGCCGATCGCGGCGGCCGCGGCGCCCTTGATCGCGCTGCGCCAGCCCACCGGCTTGCGCGGCAGCTTCGCCAGCACCCACAGGAACACCAGCCAGTTCGCCGCCAGCGCCAGCACGATCGTGCCGAGCTTGAGCAGCGCCTCGGCCCACCACACGCCGTCGAGGCCGATGAACTCCAGCACCAGGTGCGCGAACCCGCTGCCGACCGCCGTGAGGCCGAACGAGACGACCAGCGCGCCGCCCAGGCTCAGCAGCGCCAGCAGGTCCTTGAGGGCGGTCTTGAGGAACGGCAGGTCCGCCTTGGCGTGGCCCCACTGCGCGGTCAGCGCGTCGCGCAGGTTGCTCATCCAGCCGAGCCCGGAGTAGGCCGCGCCGAGCAGGCCGAACACGCCGACCGTGCCCTTGGAGGCGACGGCCTGGTTGACCACGTCGTTGATGGTGTCGCCGAGCGCGCCGGGCACCGCCTCGGCGATGCTGTTCTTGAGCCCGTCGAGCAGCTCCGGCTGCGTGGCCAGCACGAAACCGGCGATCGCGAAGCCGATCATCAGCATCGGCACCAGGGACAGCACGCTGAAGTACGTGACAGCGGCGGCGTAGTGCGACCCGTACTGCTCGGTGTAGCGCTGGGCCGCGCGGAACAGGTGGTCCAGCCAAGGGCGCTCGCGGCGCAGCCTGTCGAGCTTCGACTCTTCGGCCACGGTTGAACGTTAAGGGTTGCGATGATCACCCGCATCTCGAACGGGCGATCCCCCGCCGGACGGGTCGGCGGGCGGGCCGGTCAGCCCGCCAGCAACCCGATCCGCTCGTAGGCGCGGGCCAGCGTGCGGCCGGCCACCTCGCGGGCCCGCTCGGCGCCCCGGGCCAGCACCTTGTCCAGCTCGGGCAGGTCGGCCAGGTACTCCTGGACGCGCGCCTGCACCGGCGTGACGAAGTCGGTGTAGACCTCGCCGAGGTCCTTCTTCAGGTCGCCGTAGCCCTTGCCCTCGTAGGCGGTGACCAGCTCGTCCACCGGGCGGCCGGTCAGCGCGGAGTAGATCACCAGCAGGTTGCTCACGCCGGCCTTGTTCGCCGGGTCGTAGAGGACCTCGCGCCCGGTGTCGGTGACCGCCGAGCGGATCTTCTTCGCGCCCCGCTTGGGGTCCTCCAGCAGCTCGACCACGCCGGTCGGCACCGACTTGCTCATCTTCGCCGTCGGGTCCTGCAGGTCGAAGATCTTGGCGGTGTCCTTGACGATGTAGGCCTCGGGCAGCCGGAAGGTCTTGCCGTAGCGGGTGTTGAACCGCTGCGCGAGGTCGCGGGTCAGTTCGAGGTGCTGGCGCTGGTCCTCGCCGACCGGCACGTGGTGCGCCTGGTAGAGCAGGATGTCCGCGGCCTGCAGGATCGGGTAGGTGAACAGGCCGACGCCGACCTGGGTCTCCTGGCGGGCGGACTTGTCCTTGAACTGGGTCATCCGGGACGCCTCGCCGAACCCGGTGAGGCACTGCATGACCCAGCCGAGCTGGGCGTGCTCGGGGACGTGGCTCTGCACGAACAGCGTGGCGTGCTCGGGGTCGATGCCCAGCGCGAGCAGCTGCGCGGCCGAGACCCGGGTGTTCTGACGCAGCGTCCTGGGGTCCTGCTCGACGGTGATCGCGTGCAGGTCCACCACGCAGTAGAACGCGTCGTGGGTCTCCTGCAGGGCCACCCACTGGCGGATCGCGCCGAGGTAGTTGCCGAGGTGGAACGACCCGGCGGTCGGCTGGATGCCGGACAGCACGCGCGGACGGCTCACCGGGGCGCCCGGCCCGGCCTCGGGGGTGTTCGCAACGGGGTTCTCAGCAGCCACCGGCTGATTCTCCCAGGGCGGTCCGCGGCCCCGGGACCGGGCCGGCACTCGGCTCGGAGAACCCTTTTCACGGCGGGCTGCGCCCGCGCGGCCGGCGGAACGCGTCGGGTCACCACAACCCACAACGCTCGTGGCGACTCCACGTGCGGACAGCACTGGACGCCCGTCGGACGGGCGCGCACGGGCTCAGAACGTGGCCGAGACCGGCTCAGCGGGCCGCACGCGTGGACGGCGGCCGCACGGCGGAGCGGGCGTCAGGCGCCGGTGGGTTGGGCCGCGGTCGGCGCGGCGGCCGGGGCCGGCAGCGCCACCGCCGGGACCACCGCCGGGACCACGGGCGGCACGACCGGCGTGACGAGTTGCTCGGACTCGGCCCGGACCACGGCCGACCGGCGACGGCGGACCAGGCCCGCGATCAGGCCGAGCACGCCGAGCGCCACGGCACCGATGCCGACCGGTGTGTCCACCGACGACGCGCCGAGGGCGGTCGTGCTCGTGCCCGCCAGGGCGACGCCCGCCGTGACCAGGGGCGACACCGCGCCCAGGACCGCACCCAGTGCTGCACAGCGACCGCGCACCGCCGAGCCTCCTCACCAACACCGCGTCACCACTACGGGTGAACCCTGTTGACGGACGGCCGCGAACCTACCGAAGCTGTGGGGCTCCGGTGTCGAGAACGGTCGAAAACACGGCCGGCGGCAGACTAACCACGCCACGGTCCGTGATCGTCCCCGGGGCTCACCGCACGGTGTCGACTCGGCCATATGTCGTAGTGCGCTGGCGGGCCGGCCGACCGGCCAGGGCCGCCGTGTCGTGCAGCTGCCGGGCGGTCCGCGCGGAGCCGTGCTCGGAGCCCGCCATCCGGCTGATGGTCTCCTCCATCAGCGTGCCGCCGAGGTCGTTCGCGCCGCCCCGCAGCACCTCCGCCGTGCCCTCGTCACCGAGCTTGACCCACGAGCACTGGACGTTGTCCACCCGCCCGTGCAGCGCCAGCCGGGCGAACGCGTGGATGGCGCGGTTGTCCCGCCGGGTCGGGCCGGGCCGGGCCACGCCCGCCAGGTAGATCGGCGCGTTGCGGTGCACGAACGGCAGGCCGACGAACTCGGTCAGGCCGCCGGTGCGGTCCTGCAACCGGGCCAGCTCGCGGAAGTGGCCCAGCCAGTGGCCGGGGTGGTCGACGTGGCCGTACATCATCGTGGACGACGACCGCAGGCCCACCTCGTGCGCGGTGGCGACGACCTCCAGCCAGGTGGCGGCGGGCAGCTTGCCCTTGGTGAGCACCCAGCGCACGTCGTCGTCGAGGATCTCGGCGGCGGTGCCGGGGATGGTGTCCAGCCCGGCCTGCCGGAGGTCGGTGAGCCACTCGCGGACGCTCACGCCCGCCTTGGCCGCCGCGCTGACGATCTCCATCGGGCTGAACGCGTGGACGTGCATCCCGGGCACCCGGGTCTTGATCGCCCGCACCACGTCGGCGTAGTAGGTGACCGGCAGCTTCGGGTCGATGCCGCCCTGCATGCAGACCTCGGTCGCGCCCGCGTCCCACGCCTCCTGGGCGCGGTCGGCGACCTCGTCGATGCTCAGCCGGAACGCGTCGGCGTCGCGCTCGCGCTGGGCGAAGGCGCAGAACCGGCAGCCGACGTAGCAGACGTTGGAGAAGTTGATGTTGCGGTTGACGACGTAGGTCACGTCGTCGCCCACGACGTCCCGGCGCAGGTCGTCGGCCAGCCGGGTCATCGTCTCCAGCGCCTCGCCGTCGGCGGTCAGCAGCGCCATGGCGGCGTCGGTGTCCGCCAACAGCCGGGCCGGGTCGTCGGCGGCGATCTTGAGCGCGCGGGCGGTGTCCTCGGGCAACCGGGTCGCGGCCACCGGCACGCTCAGCGAGCCCCAGTCGCCGTAGACGGAGTCGAAGTCGCCGCGCCGGTCGCCGGTGCGGCCCTCGGTGTCGACGGCGGTGTGCAGGTCGGCGCGGCCGTAGGTGTCCAGCCCGCCGTCGGGCTCCTGCCACTCGCGGCCGACCACGGGTGCGTCCGGGTCGGCCAGGCCCTCGTCGCCGGCCAGCGCGCGGACGTGCCCGGTCAGCCGGGTGTCGATCCACTGGCCGGGCGCGGACCGCACGTACCTCGGGTAGACCGCGAGGCGCTCCCGCAGGTCGAACCCGGCGGTCTTGGTGAGCGCGGCGAGCGTGTCCACGTGCGGCCACGGGCGTTCGGGGTTGACGTGGTCGGGCGTCACCGGGGAGACACCGCCCCAGTCGTCGATGCCGGCCCGCAGCATCAGGCCGAACTCGTCGCCGACCAGGTTCGGCGGGGCCTGGACGCTGGTCGAGGTCGGCATCACCAGCCGCGCGACGGCGATCGTGGCGGCCAGTTCGTTCAGGTCGGCGTCGGGCATCCCGCGCATCGCGGTGTCCGGCTTGGCCCGGAAGTTCTGGATGATGACTTCCTGGATGTGCCCGTACTGGCGGGCGATCCCGCGCATCGCCAGCAGCGACTCGGCCCGCTCGGTCACCGTCTCGCCGATGCCGATCAGGATGCCGGTGGTGAACGGGACGTTGACCCGGCCCGCGTCGGTGAGCACCCGCAGCCGCACCGCGGGGTCCTTGTCGGGGCTGCCGTAGTGCGGGCCGCCCGGCTCGCTCCACAGCCGCTCGGCGGTGGTCTCCAGCATCATCCCCATGCTGGCCGCCACCGGCCGCAGCCGCTGGAGCTCCTCCCAGCTCAGCACGCCGGGGTTGAGGTGCGGCAGCAGGCCGGTCTCCTCCAGCACCGCGATCGCGCTGGCCCGGACGTAGTCCAGGGTCGACTCGTAGCCGCGCGCCTCCAGCCACTCCTTGGCCTGCGGCCAGCGCTCCTCGGGCCGGTCGCCGAGCGTGAACAGGGCTTCCTTGCAGCCCTGGGCGGCGGCCCGGCGGGCGATGTCGAGGACCTCGTCGCGCTCCAGGAACGCGGCGGGCAGCCGGTGCGGGACCGTCGCGAACGTGCAGTAGTGGCAGCGGTCGCGGCACAGCCGGGTCAGCGGGATGAACGCGTTGCGGCTGTAGGTCACGACGCCGGGGCGGCCCTCGGCGAGCAGGTGCGCGTCGCGCACCCGGCCCGCCGCCGCCAGCAGCGCGTCGAGGTCGTCGCCGCGGGCGTGCAGCAGCACGGACGCCTCGGTCACGTCCAGCACGGCGCCGTCGGCGGCCCGGCGCAGGGCGCGCCGCATCGCCGCCGGACTCGGGTGGGGCTCGGGCGGGCTGATCGAGATGTCCACGGCCACGTCAACGACCCTAGGCGGCCAAAATTCCAGCCCCGACCCCGGGAGTGAGATGAGGCACGTTCAGGTGACGTGCGTCTCCCCCCGCGTCACGGGCCCGCGACGCGGGTGGCGGGCGGTCACGCGGTGACCGGGGAACGGCCGGCGACCAGCAGTTCGGCGTTGCGGTCGGTCGGCGCGCCGACGGCGTTCAGGTCGGCGTGCGGGTCGTTGAAGGCGAACTCGCGGGCCAGCGAGGCCAGCCCGCGCGGCGTGGCGTCGTCGTAGTCCACCGCGTAGGGGGCGTCGCCCTCGACCAGGGTGGTGAACAGCGACAGGGTGCCGTCGCCGTTGTCCACGAGTTCGATGACCCGGGCGTGCTGCGGGTGGTCGACGTGCGCGGCGGTGTTGATCTCCCAGAACGCCCGGTCGCCGGTGCCGTGCGGGACGATCCTGTTCTCGTGGGTGTGCCCGTTGACCCAGGCGACCACGTTCGGGAACCGCTGGAGCAGGCCGACCAGGGCGTTGCCGTCCAGCCGGGGGTCCAGCGGGCGGCGGCGGTCGGGCAGCACGTTGCCCATGGTCCAGCTGGTGTGGTGGCTGAACAGGATGAACAGCTCGTCGGTGACGGCCTGGGTGCGCTTGAGGCCGAGCCCGTCGTAGTAGCGGGAGCTGTTGCGGCGCAGCACCTTCTCCAGCCAGAGGTACTGGTGCAGGCCGATCGAGCCGTCCGCGAAGCCGGCGGTGGTCGTGGTGTCGAGGCTGATGCCGGTGACGCCGGGCGCGATCCGGAACGTGTAGAAGACGTCCACGCCGTCGGCGTTGTCCGGGGTGAAGCCGTGGCCGACCGGGCCGGGTCCGGTGTTGCGCGGGTCGAGGTGGGCGCGGACGAACTCGGCGGTGCCGAACGGCCGGCGGCGCGGGTCGGCGGTGACCGTGCGGACCAGGCCCCGGTTCGCGGCCAGGACGAGCGCGGCGTCGGCGGCGTGCGCGGGTTCGGTCATGGCGCGGGCGATCCGGGCCGAGTCGTCCTGGGCGAAGCCCATGACCTTGCGGTTGCCGGTGTAGAGGGCGTCGATGAACGGGATGCCGTCCGGGAGCGAGCCGACCACGCTGTCGTCGTGGTTGCCGAACGTGCAGTACCACGGGATGCGCAGGCCGGGGCTGTCGAACGGCCGGATCACCGCGTCGAGCAGCGACGGGACCAGCGGGAAGCCCTTGGCCTTGTAGTCGTCGGCGAGGGTGCTGCCGGGGTTCCAGTAGGACTTCACGCCGGAGTTCTGCACGCCCTCGTAGCGCGCCGGGTCGCCGGTGTTGGCGGTGATCCGGCCGCCGTTGAGGACGGTGAGGAACCAGTCGAGCTCGACCTGCTCGTGGTTGTCGGTGTTGTCGCCGGTGGTCATCATGAAGTCGATCGGGCGGCCGGTGAACGGGCCGCCGGGCAGCGCGTTGACCTTGCGCACCAGCGCGGTCGACGTGTGCTGGGCGAGCGTCTCGTGCGCCCGGAACGCGCCCGAGCCGATCAGCGGGTGGGTGTGCTCGAAGCGCGCGGGGCTCTGGGTGTCGACCATGTGCATGTCGGTGAACTGGACGAAGCAGGCCAGCGGCCGGCGGTGGTCCAGCCGGGCCGCGCCCGGTGCGGCCAGGTCGCCGCGCACGACGAGCGGCCAGCCGGGTCCGGCGGTCAGCCTGCGGTAGCCGGCCTGGCCGACCGGGGTGGCCGCGCCGTCCAGCGTGGTGCCCGTGGTGCCGGTCGCGGAGGCGGGTGGGCCGCCCCAGAGGACCGTCGCGCCCGCGACCCCGGCCGCCTGGAGGAATCCCCGTCGGTTGAACGCCATCGACCCACTCCTCACCTGAGATTGGTGAAAGAGTTTCATGATCTGTGGCCCGGGTCACCAACACGACGTGAAGTGCGGCCGAACGAGCGAAGACGAACCCGCCCCACTCACCCCGTCCCCCACTCACCCCGTTCTCCGCTCACGCCCGCCGGTGCTCGTCCAGTTCGAGGTCCACGAACGCCCCGATCATCGCCCGCCACACGGCCTCCGCGACCGCCGGCGACAACCCCTTCTCGGCGGCGAGCCGCACAACCCCCTCGATCACCCGCTCGACCCGGCCGGGATCCCGCACGGCTTGTTCGTCGACCTTGAACCGGGCAGCCACCTCGACCATCCGCTGCCGCCGCGCCAACAACCGCACCAGTTCGGCGTCCAACCCGTCGATCCGCGCCCGGACCTCGTCCAGCGAACCCGGCTCAGCAGTCATCACAACGCCGAACCGCGACCAGTCCGGGCGCCGCACCGCCGGTAGCGGGCACCGGGATCCCGTTGCCGATCCGCTCCCACGCCCGGGGGTCCCCGGTGATCTCGGCCCAGTTCTTCACGAAGTCGGCCGGGTTGTTGTGGTGGCAGCCGGGCAGGTGCGCGACCCTGGCGGGGCTGATCAGGATCAGGTCGTGCGGGTTCGCCCGCCGGGCGGCGGTGGTCCGGGTGTGCTCGCACTGGCCGACCAGCAGTTCGCACCTGGCACAGCGGTCCTCGTCGGTCATCGCGCTCCATCCGTCTCGACGTGGCGGCTCACGACTCGCCGTCCGCCCGGGAGCCATCCTCCGCGCCCGACCCGACTTCCGCCCCCGGTTCGACCGGACCGCGCCGCAGCGGCCCGAACCGGGAGCGCGGAAACGCGGGCTACGCGACAGCGGCGGCAACCGCGCAGAGGGCACTCAACCCGCCGACCACCAGAGGCACCTTTCGCCTCTGACTGGTCAACCTGCGGACACGCCTCAGCTCGACCAGGACGTGACTGGTGCCGAACTGAGATCCGCTCCGGCTTTCCTCTGAGCCATGGTGGAACTTCGCTCACGCTGGAACGTCCGAGTGCCTCTGCCCGGAATCCGGCCTCGGTGGAGCGGTGAAGTTCCGACGACGACGAGATCGACAAGTCGACCACAGAGCTGAAGCCGGCGACACGCTGCGTAGAACCGGCTATCGGCCGGGTCAGTCGCCGTACACGACGGTCACCGGCGCGTGGTCGGTCCACCGCTCCCCGTACGACGGGGGCCGCTCCACCACCGCCGACACCGCACGGGCCGCCAGCGCGTCGGTCGCCACCTGGTAGTCGATCCGCCAGCCGGAGTCGTTGTCGAACGCCTTCCCGCGGTACGACCACCACGTGTACGGCCCCGTCACGTCCGGGTGCAACGAGCGCACCACGTCGACGTACCCGGCCGAGAACACGCTGGACAGGAACTCCCGCTCGGCCGGCAGGCAGCCCGACGACTTCTGGTTCGCCTTCCACGCCTTGAGGTCCACGTCGCGGTGCGCGATGTTCCAGTCACCGCACACCAGGACCTCGCGCCCGTCCGCCGCCGCCTTCTCCCGCAGCTCCACCAGGTACGGCAGGAAGCCGGCCATGAACCGGTCCTTCTCGTCCTGGCGCGGGGTGCCCACGTCACCGCTGGGCACGTACACGCTGGCCACCACCACCGTCGGCAGCTCGACCTCGACGTACCGCCCGGACAGCTCGAACTCCGGCACCCCGAACCCGACCCGGACGGCCGCCGGCTCCTCCCGGGTCAGCACGGCGACACCGTTGCGCCCCTTGACCTCCGAGTGCGCCTGCGCCATGTGCCAGCCGGCGGGCGACCGGACGTCCTCGGTGAGCTGGCCCGGTTCCGCGCGGACCTCCTGGATGCACACCACGTCCGCCGGCGTCGCGGCCAGCCACTCGCGGTAGCCCTTCTTGGCGGCGGCACGCAGCCCGTTCACGTTCACGGTCGACACGGTGAGCACAGCCGAAGAGCCTAGTCGCGGTCGGCGAGCGCCCAGCCGTGCGGGTAGTGCGCGCCGCAGCCCGCGCAGGTCGCCTCCAGCCCGAGCTGGAGCACCAGGAAGCTGGACCCGCCCGGCGACGGCACGCCGCGCATCTCGTGCCCGTCCAGCTCCGACCGCAGACCGGGCCACTCGGGCGTGCACGCGCACTGGGACACCGCGCCGCGCCGGAACGAACGCCACCTCAGGAACATGCCACCATCACACCACCGATCGGACCCGGCGGGCATACCGGACCCGGCACGGCGAGTCCGGCCACTTGGTGTGCATCCCCGGCACCGGCCGCGGATCGGGGTCGAGCAGCTCGAAGTCGTAGTGCCGCAGCAGGGTCGCGACGATCAGCTTCATCTCCAGGTAGGCGAAGTGCACGCCGGTGCAGCGGTGCAGCCCGCCGCCGAAGCCGATCAGCGCCTGGCGCTCCAGCCGACCCTCCCGACCCTCGGTGTACCGGTCGGGCCGGAACTCGTCGGGGCGGGCGTGCTCCTCGGGCAGCCGGTGCGACACCGAGGGCGCGGCGATCACCATGGTGCCCTCGGGGATCTCGTGGCCGTCCAGCTCGATCGGCTCGGCCGCCTGGCGCACGAGCAGGTGCGCGACGGGGTGCAGGCGTTCGGTCTCGTGCAGGCAGTTGTCGAGGTGCGCCAACGCCTTCACGCCGGCCAGGTCGAGCTCGCCGGTCTCCGCGCGGACCCGCTCGACGTGCCCGGGGTGGCCGAGCAGGTCGACCAGCGCCCAGGAGATGTGCCCGGTGGTGGTCTCGTGGCCGGCCCACGTGAACAGCAGGATCATGTTGACCAGCACGGCGTCCGGGACCTTGGTGCCGTCGGCGTAGACCGCTTCGGCCAGGGTTTGCAGGAAGTCCGGCGGCACGGCGGGGCGCTCCCGGCGTTCCCGGATCATGCCGCCGAGCGCGACCCGCAGCCGGTCGCGGGCGCGGTTGCTGCGGACCACGGAGGGCAGCGGGAGCCGTTGCGGCGCGGCGGGGTTCATCCCGGCGGAGAACCGGCGGAACTCGGCGAAGAAGTCGCGGTCCATGCGCGAGCCGAAGTCCGGGCCGAGGAAGCAGCGGGCGGCGATCCGCATCACCAGCGGGCCGAGTTCGGCGGTCAGGTCGAACTCGCCGGTCGCGCCCAGCCGGTCGACGAACGCGGCCGTCTCGTCGCGCATCGCCTCGACGTACCCGTCCAGCTGCCTGCCCTGGAAGCGCGGCACGACGATCTCGCGCTGCCGCCGGTACTCGTCCACGCCGGCGAAGAAGTAGAACTCGGGCGAGAACATTCGCTCGAAGAACGGGTACGCGGTGCGGATCGACAACTTGCGATCCGTCTCACCGAAGAAGAACCGGTTGCGCTCCGTGCCCAGCAGCACCACCGCGCGCTTGCCGGGCAGGCGCAGCGAGAACACGTCCCCGACTTCCCGGTGGCCTCGTCCGACCAGCTCGACCGGTGTGCGGATGAACTCGACCAAGTGCCCCAGCACGGGTAACGCGCCGGACACCTGCGGAGGGTAGCGGCCCATGTCACGCACAGTGCCACCCCTGTCCGGGGCAGCACACCGCTCCCTGAGGGACTTTCACGTCCTAGCCGCAGTTACTGTCCGACGTCGGCGCGACGAAGTCGTTGTTCACCCACCGCCCGTCGGCCAGCAGCCGGAACCCGTTCTGCACCGTGCGCTCGGCCTTGACCACCGAGTCGCGCTGCATGGTCGACACGATCGGCTGGGTGTCGGCCGGCCCGGACCGGACGTTGAGGATGTCGGCGGTCACGGTGACCTTGCACTCCGCCGCCGCCTTCTCCGACCCCATCGGCTTGCCGCCGTTGGACACCCACATCACCCCCGCCGCACCGAGGACACCGATCACGATCAGCCCGCGCGTAGGAATCCCGAACATCGCCACGCCTTCCCGTACACCGCTCCTGAAGTGCAGATATAGCGCGGTTCGGGGCCGCACCGACGGCTGGCGGACCGATTCCACCCGGCAGGGGAACCGATAGGGTGACCGCCGCTACCCACAGGTCACCGCTCTTCGGGCTCCGGCGGATCGCCCTGGAGGATGCGCAGGACGTCCCGCGCGTGCTCGCGCTCGGCCTTGGTCCGGGCCCGCAGCGCCTCCCGCGTCGCCCGCCGCCGGTCGAGCGCCAACGACAGCTGCGGCAGGGCGTTGACCAGCACTTTGAGCTGCCACAGGGCGACCAGTGCGACCAGCGTCACGAACTCCTTGGACTCGATGAGCGCGAGCAGGACTCCCGAGGACATGCGGGGCTCCCACCGGCGGGGCGGGAGCGCACGGCTACCCGCGGACGACCAGGGCTGGAGGTCATCCGCGCGACGTCGGGGCCGCGCGTCACGTGGCTGGTCGAGACGAGCACCCGACCCGGCGGGCGAGTCGTCCGAACCCCGGCGACGGGCCGCCGGAACCAGGTTCGCAGCAGCGTGCCGGACACCTACGCACGCACCCGCCGTGACAGGTCCGAGAGCCGTTGCAGCAGCTTGACCAGCGCTTCCCGCGCCTTGACCGGCGGTCTCGCGGCCATGATGCGCAGCGCACGCAGCAAGTCCGCGAGGTAGCGCTCGCGGATCGCCGGTTCGATCGTCATCCGGTCGACGCTGGGGGTGGTGAAGCGGCGCAGCCAGCGCGACAGCCGGCCCGGGTGCCGTGCGGAGTCAGCGGCGCGCACACCGCCGTCGTAGGCCGGAGAACGCCGAAGGGGACCGCCCGGAAGCGGTCCCCTCCACGTGCGTCCGGTCGGACTCAGCCGGCCATCTTCTTCTGCAGGTTCTCGTCCAGCGTGCCGAGGAACTCCTCGGTGGTCAGCCACTCCTGGTCCCGGCCCACCAGCGCGGCCAGGTCCTTGGTCATCTTGCCGCTCTCGACGGTCGAGATGATGACCTGCTCCAGCGTCTCCGCGAAGCCGGTGACCTCGGGGGTGCCGTCCAGCTTGCCGCGGTGCTTGAGGCCGCCGGTCCACGCGTAGATCGAGGCGATCGGGTTCGTGGAGGTCGGCTTGCCGGCCTGGTGCTGGCGGAAGTGCCGGGTCACCGTGCCGTGCGCCGCCTCGGCCTCGACGGTCCGGCCGTCCGGGGTCATCAGCACCGACGTCATCAGGCCCAGCGAGCCGAAGCCCTGCGCCACGGTGTCGGACTGCACGTCACCGTCGTAGTTCTTGCAGGCCCAGACGTAGCCGCCCTCCCACTTGAGCGCCGCGGCGACCATGTCGTCGATCAGGCGGTGCTCGTAGGTGAGGCCGGCGGCGTCGAACTTGTCCTTGAACTCGGACTCGAAGACCGCCTGGAAGATGTCCTTGAAGGCACCGTCGTACGCCTTCAGGATCGTGTTCTTCGTCGACATGTACACCGGGTAGTTCCGCTGCAACCCGTAGGCGAACGAGGCGCGCGCGAAGTCCTCGATGGACTTGTTGAAGTTGTACATGCCCATCGCCACGCCGCCGTCGGGGCCGTAGTTGGCCACGACGTGCTTGATCGGCT
Source organism: Saccharothrix espanaensis DSM 44229 (assembly GCF_000328705.1). Classification (NCBI taxonomy): domain Bacteria; kingdom Bacillati; phylum Actinomycetota; class Actinomycetes; order Pseudonocardiales; family Pseudonocardiaceae; genus Saccharothrix; species Saccharothrix espanaensis. Next base: position 8,582,471 of record NC_019673.1, read on the forward strand.
CGGAGCCGTCCTGCGGCGTGAAGGTGATGGTCAGCTCACCCGCGCCGGGCACCTTGAAGTTGGTGGCCTTGTACTGGTCGCCGTGGGCGTGGCGGCCGATGATGATCGGCTTGGTCCAGCCCGGCACCAGCCGCGGGATGTTGGAGATGATGATCGGCTCGCGGAACACCACGCCGCCGAGGATGTTGCGGATCGTGCCGTTCGGCGAGACCCACATCTTCTTCAGGCCGAACTCCTCGACCCGAGCCTCGTCCGGGGTGATGGTGGCGCACTTGACGCCCACGCCGTGCTTCTTGATGGCGTTCGCCGAGTCGATCGTCACCTGGTCGTCCGTGGCGTCCCGGTGCTCGATGCCCAGGTCGTAGTACTCCAGGTCGACGTCCAGGTACGGGTGGATCAGCTTGTCCTTGATGAACTGCCAGATGATTCGGGTCATCTCGTCGCCGTCGAGTTCGACGACGGTCCCCTGAACCTTGATCTTGCCCATACTCAGGGCGCTCCTCTCGCGACAATGCAAGCAAGACAAGCGTACTGCTATGTCCGGCTGCAGGTGTGGCCACCCGGCTTGAATGGGAACGGGGTCACAATGCCTTAGCCTCCACTCACGATCTTGGAGGGGGCACCATGTCGACCGGACCCACGCACGCCATGAGCGGCTTACTGGCCTGGGCGGCGGTGACCGCGCTCGCCGAGAACCACCCCATCGGTCAGCTCAGCCCGCAGAGCTGGGCGGTCGGCGCGGTGCTGGCGACCGGAGCCGCCCTGCTGCCCGACCTGGACCACCCGTCCTCGACCATCTCCCGGACGTTCGGGCCGGTCAGCGCGGGTGCGTCGGCGTTGATCAACACGATCAGCTCGTTCGTCTACCGCACCACGCGGACCCGCAAGGACTCCAACCGCGACGGGGGCCACCGCGGGCTGACGCACACGCTCGCGTTCGCCCTGGCCTCCGCCGTGGGCACGACGGCCGTGGTCCAGCAGTCCCAGAAGTGGGCGCTGCCGGTGCTGATGTTCGTGTTCGCGGGCCTGGCCGTGCGCGGGATCATGAACGACTGGTGCCCGCAGAAGGACGCCCTGCTCATCACCGGGGTCTCCGCGGGCATCACGGTCCTGTGCGTGGTGTGGACCGAGCAGACACCGGCCAGCGCGGCGGCGTGCGGGGTCGCGGTGGGGGTGGGCTGCGTCGCGCACTACCTGGGCGACGCGATCACCGAGCAGGGCTGCCCGATCCTGTGGCCGATCCCGCTGGCGGGCAAGACGTGGTTCCCGGTCGCGCCGCCGAAGATCATGCGGATGCAGACCGGCGGCACCGTGGAGATGGCGATCGTCGGACCGCTGATCACGATCCTGTCCGTCTGGCTCTCGGCCGCGGCGCTCCAGCGCACCGGCCTGCTGCCGTTCCTGGACGGTTTCGATCTCCTGCCGATCTAGATTTCGGGAAACCGCCATTCGCAGGCTACCTGCACCTCACCCGAACGGACTAGCCTCGCCGGGAACCGCGACCCGGTGGCGGAGGGGACAGATCCACGTGGACGTGCGATGACGACCTGGCTCGGCCTCAACGCGGGCCACGACGACCCGCGCACGGCGGACCAGACGGCACTGGCGCTGTACGAAACCCTGCTGTTCCACGCCCAGGTGGTGTGCGTGCACGCGGTCGAGGACCACCACGCCATGTCGTTCCGGCTGACCGACGACCCGTCCGAGAACACCGTGTCGACGCTCATCGAGCGCGGCTACGGCGTGGCCGTGCACAACGGCAGCCTGCAACGCCTGGCGGGGCCCGAGCAGCTGGCCAGAGGCGCCCTCAGAGCCGCACTCGCCCACCGCGACCGCAAGGAAGGGCGCGCCCTGCGGTTCCCCGGCCAGCGCAGCCTGCGCGGCCGGTACGGCGTCTCGGACATCCTGGCGTTCAGCGCGATCGACGAGGTCCTGCCGCACGGCGTGCAGAGCGTCGACGCGCGCGGCGACCTCCAGCCCCGCTTCATCAACGGCAAGCTGGTCCTCAGCCTCTGAGCCGTGCCCCTGACCCGCGCCCCTGACCTGGCCCCTGACCTGGTCCTCCGGCCCGCTACCGACCCCGTTCCGCCCTCGCCGACGTGTGTATCCGGCCGCCGCAGACCGGTAGTCGCCGCCGTCCGACGGTCATGGGCGTCCGATGGTGGTCACGTCTCCGACAGTGGTCACGTGTCCGGTGGTGGTCAGCCCGGGTGTGCGCCGACGGTGTCCTTGATCTGCATCCCGAGGCTCTCCGCGCTGCGCGCGCAGTGGGCGCAGCAGAAGAACCGGCCCTCCACCTCGACGCCGTGCCCGAGGATGCGGCAGTCGCAGTGCTCGCAGCGCGGCGCGAGGCGTTGGATGGCGCACTCGAAGCTGTCGAACGTGTGCACGTCGCCGCTCACCGTGCGCACCTCGAACGCCATCCAGTAGTCGTTTCCGCAGACGTCGCAAGTCGCCATGGGCGCAGCGTGCGGCCTCTCCAGGACCCCGGCAACTCGAACGTCACCCGGCCGGCGGAACCGCGCTCGGCCGTGCCACCAGCCCTTGCCACCGCCACGTCCAGGTACGCCCAGCGACCCCGGTGGCCGACGTAGGGCGGCCGGAAGCAGCGCGGCAGGTCCTAGACCGCCGACGCCTCCCGCGCGTAGGTGCGAAGCGGACCAGGCCGGATTCGAACCGGCGTACTCCCGTCTCGGAAGGCGGGCGCGTCAACCACTGCGCTACAGGTCCCGACGAGCCGTCCGCGCGGTGCGCGACCGTGCTCCGCACAACACTAACCACGAGTACGCACCGGAAGACAGTGCCGAACAGAGTGCGCCGATCGGTCCCGCTAAGGTCTGCCGCGTGCGCGGGGTCGACTACTACGAGCTCCTCGGGGTGGGCCGCAACGCGTCCACGGCGGAGATCAAGTCCGCCTACCGGTCGTTGGCCAAGGTCATGCACCCCGACGCGGGGGGCTCGTCGCTGACCTTCCGCATGTTGCAAGAGGCCTACGACACGCTCCGCGACCCGACGCGGCGGCGCGACTACGACCGGGGGTGGTCGTTCACCCGGCCGCAGTCCCGGGCGACCTCCACCCGCCCGCCGCGCTCCGGCCGGACCGGGCGGCTGCGCAACTTCGGCGAAGACCCCGACTTCGTACCTCCGAAGCCGGACGTCGATCTCGGCGACGTCCCGTGGTGGCACCTGGTCGACGTCGCGCAGCGGGTCCGGTACGTGCCCGTCGCCGGTCCCGGCCACGCGCCCGCGCTGGCCGCGGTGTGCGGCTGGTTCTTCCTGCTGCTGCCCGTGGTGGCGGTCGACTTCTCGCCGCTCACGCTGACGTTGTGGCTGCTCGTCGTGGGCGCGGCGGCCGTCGCGGCGTTCCGGTTGGTGCGGCGGTACTTGGCGGCCGTGCGGGCGGACCGGGCGTTCGCGCACGAGGTCGACGCGGAGGTGGTCCACGGCACCACGGACGACCGGGTGTGCGAACGGCTCACCGCGGACCTGCTGGCCCGCTACCTGACCAGGTTGCCCGGCGCGCGGGTGTTCCACGGCCTGGCCTGGCCGGGTTCGGTGTTCGCCGACGTGGACCACGCGGTGCTGTGCGGGCGGCGGCTGGTGCTGATCGAGTCGAAGTCGTGGCTGCCGGGGCACTACGCGGCCGAGGACGACGGGACGCTGTGGCGCAACGGGCACCCGTTCCGGGGCGGCGGCACGCGGTTGCCCCGGAGCCTCGCGGTGTACCGGAAGCTGTTGCCGTGGCTGGAGGTCCGCACGGTGGTCGTGGTCTACCCGAGCCGGGCGGGCGAGGTGACGACGGACGACGGGGCCGACACCCTCGTGCCGCCGATGACGCCGGCGCAGTTCGTCGAGGAGATCGGCGACTGGCTGGCCGATGACCCGGCCACCGTGGACCGCGAGGCGTACCGGCTGCTGCTGGCGCAGGTCGTGCCGATCAGCCGCACCTGAATGGCCGCTGCCGCGGGGCCGTCCGCCGGGCTAATTTCTGCGGACCCTGCTGACGGGTGGAGGAGCGCGCGGTGAAGGTCGACGTTTTCAACGAGATCCAGGACCCCCGGCCGTGGCAGGACGGGCACCAGCACGCGCGCATCACCGAGGCCCTGGAACAGGCGAAACTGGCCGACGAGCTGGGCTACGGCTGCTGGTGGCAGGTCGAGCACCACGGCGCGGAGGAGTTCAGCCTGTCGTCCGCGCCGGAGCTGGTGCTGGCGGCCATCTCGCAGCACACGTCGCGGATCCGCCTGGGCCACTCGGCCGTCCTCGCGCCCGCGTGCTTCAACCACCCGATCCGGGTCGCCGAACGGGCCGCGATGCTCGACCACCTCAGCAACGGCCGGGTCGAACTGGGCCTGACCCGCTCGACCGCGCCCGAGTGGCGGCTGTTCGGAGTCGACCCGGCGGACGTGCGGCGGCAGACGCAGCAGGCGTTCGAGATGGTGCCGAGGATGTGGACGCAGGAGCGGTTCTCCTACTCCGGCGAGGGCTTCGAGATCGACGACGTGCCGATCGTCCCGAAGCCGCTGCAACGGCCCCACCCGCCGCTGTGGCAGGCCGCCGCGACGCCGTCGTCCTTCGAGGAGGCCGGGAAGCGGGGCGTCGGCGTCCTCGGGACGACGATCTGGGAATCGGCGGAACGCGTGCGGCGGATGGTGCGCCTCTACCGCGAGGCCGCGGCGGCGTGCACCGAGCCGGTCGGGGCTTTCGTGAACAACCAGATCGCGTTCTTCACGTTCGTGCACTGCGCGGCGACCGACGAACAAGCGGTGAAGAACGGCGCGGTCGCCGCGGCGGCCTGGTACACCGTCCGGGCGCTGACGTTCTTCGAGGCGGCGGATTCTTTCGTGGAAACCGTGCGCCACCAGCAGGACATCATGGCGGACCCGTCGGGCGGCGGCCTGACCGGCGATTTCCTCCGGGCGGAAGCCGAGGCGTTCACCGGCCCGAACCGCGCGCAGGTCGTGATCGGGCGCGTGCTGCAAGGCGAAGAGGTGCCCGACGAGGAGATCTTCGAGGCCCTGAACGAACAGGACTCACTGATCGTCGGCAGCCCGGAAACATGCCGGAAGAAACTGCGCACCTACGCCGACCTGGGCATCGACCGCCTGATGGCGTTCCACCAGGTAGGCAGCCTGTCACACGAGTCGGTGATGACCAGCCTGCGCCTGATCGGCGACCTGATCCCGGAGTTCGCCTGATCCCCTCCGCTCCCCCACGAATACCCCTTTGACCTTTCCGGCATCGCCCACGCGGACCCGCCCGTTACTGCAATACACTCGAACGAGTGGTGCTCGATTTCCGGCTAACGGGCGGGTCGACCTCCGCGATTCCTCAGTACGTCGAATCGAGGGGTAATCGTCATGACCTATCCGCAGAGTGCTCAGGCGTACCCACCAGCCGCACCGCAGCCCAAGCCGACCAAGTTCGGCGCGCTCGCGTGGACGGCGCTGATCCTGGGAATCGTGGGCGTCGTCGGCTCGCCCATCATCATCTTGAACAACCTGACCATCGTGGTGGCGTTCGTCGGGGCCGTGCTGGGCGTTATCGCGCTGTTCGGCACCAAGAAGGTGCTCGCGGGCATCGGCACGGCGCTGTGCGTCCTCGCGATCGTCTTCACGGTGATCGCCCAGAAGGCCGCCGTGGAGAAGATCGACGAGATCATCAACGGCACGACCAACCAGGGCCAGGTCAGCAACGGCGACGCGGGCAAGGGCCAAGTGGGCAACGGCGACGAGGGCAAGGGTCAGGCGACCCAGGCCGACGCGGCGAAGACCCCGCCAACCTGGGGCCAGCGCTACACGTGGAAGAGCGGTCTGGCCGTGGAGGTCTCCGTGCCCGCCGCCTGCACCCCCGGCCAGTACGCGTCACCGCAGGGCGTCGAGCGGGCCGTCAAGATCACCGTCACGGTCACCAACGGCACGGACAAGGCGTTCGAGACAGCGCTGCTGACGATGGGCAGCGACGCCCAGTTCAACAGCAAAAAGGCGGAGCAGATCTTCGACTCCAACGGCCAGTGCGGCGGCGGGGGTCTGGACAGCGCCACGGTCCTGCCGGGCAAGACCTACACCTACGAGACGTCGTACTCGGTCGGCACGCAACCAGGCGAACTGCAGGTCACGTTCCAGCCCGATTTCGGCTCGGACAAGGCAATCTTCGTCGGCCAGGCATAACCGCAGCACCCACGTGGCCGTCCATCACGAGACGGCCACGTGCGGGAAGGTCACCAGCGCCCAGCGTTCAGCGCGCACACGGGGCCGGAGACGACGGCGGGACCACTACGTCGATTCACTTGACGAGCCGCGAACGCGATCGAGGGACGCCACCGCCGTCTCGGCGGTGGCGTCCTCTTGCCGGCAGGCCGGACGAACGCGTGCCACCATGTCGCGCATGACCCCGAAGCTCTGCCTCGCACAGGACACCGACGCCGACGAACTGCTGTCGAGCAGCCCCCTGGCCCTGCTCTTCGGGATGTTGCTGGACCAGCACACTGTCTGATGTATGACTAGCTCATGGAGCAGTCAGACTGGGTCCGCCGAGCCCACTGGGGCGACTTCGAGGGCATGAACCTGGCGGGCCTGGTCCGCCTGTCGTTCGAGCTGAGCCACGACGACCCCGACGCCAACCCGCGCCGGGTTCCGTTGTCCGGCAAGGACATCAGGGGCCGCGAGGAGCAAGAGAAGGACTGCCGCACCTACGTGGAGTCGCGCAACGGCGTCTACATCCACACGTACGTGGAGCCCGACACGTCAGCCTGGAAGCGCAAGCGAGTCCAGATGCCCGACGGCTCCTGGGCCTACCGCGTAGTCCGCCCGATCTTCGAGGGCGCTCTGGACGACCTCAAACGCGGCAAGACCCCGGACGGCCGCCCCTTGGATGGCTTGGTGGTCTACGACATCGACCGCCTGACCCGCGACAACAGGCACCTGGAGGACGCCATCGAGGTGGTAGAGCACTTCGGCCGCCCCATCCTCGACATCACCGGCACCCTCGACCTTCTGACCGACAACGGCCGCACGGTAGCCCGCATCGTCGTAGCCACGACCAACAAGCAGTCAGCCGACACCTCCCGCCGAGTCCGCCGCAAGCACCGCGCCCTTGAACAGGCAGGCATCCCCACGGGAGGCCGCCGCCCGTTCGGCTGGAACCAGGACAAGCGCACCCTCAACGAGACCGAGGCCACCGAAATCCGGAATGCAGCAGACCGGATCGTCAAAGGCGCACCCCTGGGCGCAATCGTCACCGACTGGAACGACCGCGGAGTCCTGACCCCACTGGGCAACAAGTGGAGCGGCCAAACCGTCAAGACCGTCTTCCGCAACCCTCGAATCTGCGGCTACCGGTCCCGCAACGTCCGCGAGATCAACCAGGAGACCGGCACCGAGTCGTTCCGCGTGGAGATAGTCCGCGACGACGCAGGCGAGCCAGTCATCGGCCAGTTCGACCCGATCTTGACCGTCACCCAGTGGGAGTCCGTCACGGCAGTGATCGGTGCGCACGCTATTGCAGGCAGAGGCAAGAACACCCGCACCTATCTCCTCACCGGCACACTCCGCTGCGGCAAGGAGAACTGCGGCGCAAAGCTGCGCGCCACCAAAGCCCATCACACCCGCGTGAAGGACCCAACGCGCTTCTACTACTCGTGCGAGGCCAAGAGCAACGGAGGCTGCGGCGGAGGCGTCAGCATCCAGGGTCGCGAGGTAGACGACTGGGTGACTGCGGCCGTCATCCGCAAGTACGAGAAGGAAGCCGAACGCCGCGAAGCCCAGACCACCCCGGAACCATGGCCTAACGAAGCAGAGCTGGCAGAGGTCCGCGCCGACCTCACCGAGCTGGCCAAGGCCCGCAAGTCCCGACAGATCTCCGCAGCCCGCTACTTCGCCATGCTCTCCGACCTAGAACAGCAGGAGCGCACACTACTAATAGACCGCGAACGCTGGCTAGCCAAGACCGCTAGCACCAGCCCCACCAACGCCACCATCCGCGCTGACTGGGACACCTACCCCCTGGCCCAGCGTCGTGCCTACATCGAAGAGGCCCTAGCAGCCGTCATCATCCACCCATCCAACGGCCGCCGAGGCTTCCACTCCGACCGCATCGAACTAGTCTGGCGACAGAATTAAGGATTGTTAATCCGCCATACTACGATTGCGATGACACAGAGAAGGCAGGAGAGGAAGACTCCGACGCCGACACCCTTCCAAAATATATCCGACGTCTTGGGCGCGTGGTATACCACCCGTGGAGCCACATCGCGACTATTCTCGATTTCCGTCACGACATTCCGCAGGACCGAATCAGCGCTGTCCACAGCCCTGCTAAAACCACCCGAAAGGAGGCGAAGGTTCTCAACAACGGAGCTAAGGTCATAGTGGGAAGGCATGGTTTCTACAGCGCTCTGCATTTCACGCGCAGCAAATCTGAGAGAACTGGAATTGTCCTCCAAGCCACGCAATCTATCTGCGGCACTCGAAAGAGTGGAGGCTGAGTCTTCCAGATTCACCAAGCGATGGGAGGCCGCCAAGAGCGTGGAAGCAGAGTCCTCGAGGCCACCAAGCCTACGAGCGGCGCCATTCAACATGGAGGCCGAATCTTCCAGATGGCGCAGCATAAGTGCCGACTCGTTGAGCAGCGCTATGGCATCTACGTCTAGATAAGGGCGATCGAACACCTCAGCAACAAGCACCCTCAATGTTTGAGCCGCCTCGCCACTAATACCTTCAAGACGTTCGATCGCCGCAAGCGTCTCCCCCTTTACTTCCTGTACGGTGTCGGTCAGGATGCTTTCGAGCTTGTCTTGTGTCAGATTATCCAGACCTTCCAATTCAGATGCATAGTCGCCCTCGCGATCAACCTTCCACTTTCTCAGAAGCTCTACAGTATAGATATTCTCATTACCCTTTCGGTCGACCATCTTATGATGCGGTGGACACAGAAGGATCAAGTTGGTGAAGCTGCGACGCTCTTCATCGCCAACGTTTTCGTCGTAACGAGGACCGTTTTCCTTATGTGCCACTATGTGCGCAATCTCAACGTTCACCTCCGGTCCCGTCTCGACGTTTCTAATAACCTTAGCGGGACACTCCGGCGCATAGCACCGCCCACGACTCAACATAAAAAGGGCTTTTTCAGTTCCCGTGGTGTAACTGCGCTGGTCCACCGCTACCTCGCAAGCAGGGATGTACACGACCCGCACATCATGCCAACAGGCACCGACAATTCCATATAAGGTGGATTTCCCCTGGCAGGATGCTTCGACCTACACTCATGTAGCGTTTGCTACGTGGCTGTTGAGGAACCTACCGGCGCGCTGACACGCTGGACCATCCACGGCGAGCGTCTGGTGGACGACACCCGCAAGCTCAACGTCAGCATCGCCCACGTCGAACTACCGGACGGCGTGCACTTCGAGCAGTGGGTTCTACGGATGCCCAAGGCCGTCATGACCCTGGTCCTGGACGACGCCCACGAGCACGTCCTCATGATCTACCGCCACCGCTGGATCATGGACCGCTGGACCTGGGAACTCCCCGGCGGCTACCTCGACCCCAACGAGGACCCGGCAGCCTGCGCCGAGCGCGAAGCCATCGAGGAGACCGGCTGGAAGCCCAGAAGCATCAAGCTCCTGACCACCTTCCAGCCCCTCACCGGCACCGCCGACTTCGAGAACCTGATCTACCTGGGTGAAGGAGCCGAGAACACCGGCCAACAGCCCGACGTCAACGAGGCCGAACGAGTCGCTTGGATTCCCCTGGCCAACATCAAGGACATGCTCGCCAACGGCGAGATCATCGGAGCCGCCGCACAGGTGGGCCTGCTACACGTTCTTGCCTTCAGCTAGCCCGATGATCCCCATCTCCCGCATCTCCCTGTACAAAGCCTCAACCGCCGGCGCACCCCGGAACGGCCGAAGCCGCGTAGCCACGTCGACCAGATAGGTCACCGTCCGCACGGAGTTGAGGTTGCTCGCCATCCGCAGCGCATCCAGCCCAACCGAACACGCCTCCTCCACCCGCCGCTGATCAGCAAGGATCGACGCAAGCAACGCCGTGTTGAACAGCCGCCCGCGCTCATACCCCTCACTCATCTCCAACGACCGCCGAGCGAACCCTTCAGCCTCATCAAGCTGCCGCAGCTCCCGGAAGCAGTGCGCGAACTTGGCCGCCAGGTAAGCCGCATCGAAGTACCCCAACCACTCAGGCACCTCAGAGCCCTCAGCAGCCGAGAACAACGCCTCAGCCTCCCGAAGCGCCACACCAGCCGCTTTCGGGTCACGCTGCAACGCCAACCCGTGCGCCTCCATCACCGCGGCTTCGGCCTTCAACACCCCGAGCCCAGTCCGCGAAGCCGTGTCCCGAGCCCCGCGCGCCAGGTCGACCGCCACCAGCGACGACCGGAAGAACGCCGCGTGATGGCTCATCCCGGCCAGCATTTCGGCAGCAAGCGCGTCATCCCCAACGTCCTTGCAGAGCTGGAGCGCCAACCGGAGATGCTTCCGCCCAGCCTCAACGGCCCCGACGTCGTAGGCCATCCACCCGGCAAGCTGGTTCATCTCCGCGACGGCCCCGAACAGCTCCCGCCGCACCCCATCCCGGAACCGTCCACCCCGCAGCAACGGCACAGCCTCGCTGACGAGGTACTGACTGACCGTGGCTCGCGCGTGCCCACCACCGAACCGGTTGTCGAGCTGCCGGAACGTCCGAGTCATCGCCCGCAACGTCTCGACATCAGCCGGCCCAACCTCACGATCGGCCACCACCTCCGAGGCACTCATCGTGAACCAGCCGAACGGCCGCCCGTCACGCACCGCCTCGACCTTCCGATCGGAAGGCTCCTCGCTCAACCTGAACCACAAGAGGTACGCGGGGATGCGCAGGACCCGAGCCCAGTAGTCGAGCTTCGACAGGTCTTGCGGCGGCACCGGGTACCTCTCCATGTGCGACACCTGAGCCTGTGACACCCCGAGCCACCGCGCGACCCGTGCCTGAGTCATCGCGGGTGAGTGCCCGTACCGGTAGGCGTGAATGACCTTCCCGAAGTGCCGGGCAGCGAACGCCTCCCGAAACCTCTCGGTACACCAGAACTCCGGCAGTTGCATCGGCGCACGCGTAGACATCACCTCACGACGTCCGCAGACAGAACAAAGCTGCCCACCGTTGTCAGCCGCGAGCTTCGTCTTGCACCTGCGGCACCGCCGAACCGGACTCATGACCACCCCTGACCTGTGCCTCAAGCCGAGTGTAACCACGCCGCTACGCAGTGACCTGCGGATACTCAGAACGTAAATATCTCACTCACGAACTTTGTCCCCCGAGCCGCAATCGCCCCCGATCGTCGTAACCGACGCAACGACGGAGGGAGTCGGGATGGCCTTCTACGTACTGGCGTACCCGGAGGAGCAGGCGAGCGCGAGCTTGGTGGAACCGACCGCCGGACAGCCGAGCTTGATCGCCGAAATCGGCGATTCGCAGATCGCAGTCCAGTTGTCCAACCATCCGGGCGCGGCCCGCCTGGCAGCGAAGTTCGCGTGGGACTTGGCAAAGGCCGCAACGGAGTTCGCGACCCGGTGCCAGCAGCTCGCGTCACCGTACGCACCGGCACAGGGCAAGCACGCCGAACTGATCAACTAGCCCATGTCCAGGGAGGTCGTAGAGGGCGCGTTGACCCTGGCCATGTACGTAGCCGCGTGCGTCGTCTGGGGATGCGTTGCCCTCTACGCCTTGATCTGTGGTGTCCACGCGCTGTGGCGACGCCGCACGGCCCGCGCCCAAGCACGTCGAGTAGCCGCAGAGATAGCCGCCACGGTTGCCGCGATCAACGCCACCACACCATTTGACCAGCACTGACGCAGCACACGAGGCCGCGACAGACGAACGCAATACAAGCCCCACAAACGACACCAGAGGCTACGGCCAGCAGTGCGGCACATGATCCCAAAACGGAACGAGGGCATGCCCTCACGGGGTGCCGTACAGAGACGCGAGAACACTTCCCTTCACACCATCACGGGGTAGATCCCCACAGCGCTTGTGTTGCCCTGTCACGGCTTCCCGACCGTGAAGGGAAGTGTTCTTGTGGGCCCGACGCCCGACGAGATGTGGGAGTGGGCAGAGCAGCAAGCCGCCTCCACACCCGCGTGGACCGATGAACGCTGGCAGCGCGTCAACGCCATCTTCGGCATCCGCCTGGCCGACGAACAGCGCCCGCCGCAGCAGTACCCGGAGGCCGCCTGATGAGCGGCCACGAGTTCGACGCGCGCGACATCCCGCCGTACCTGCGACTGCTGGCCCAGGGTGCGACGAACAAGCAGGACTTCGTTCGCTGGAAGGAAATGGTAGCCAGCACGCGCGGCTGTACGTCTCCCATCCGCCTAGTTGGCGAATCATCCACAGTGGACCCAACAAGCGGCGAGGTACTGGCCACCTACTCAACGTGGGACGAGCCCAACGAGTACCTGCTGACCGCGTGCGGCAACCGCAGGGCGAGTCGGTGCGAGGCGTGTGCACGGGTCTACGCCGACGACACGTTCCACCTGATCAAGTCCGGCCTCGCCGGCGGCCGGGACGTGCCGGGTTCAGTCGCCACCCACCCACGCGTGTTCGCGACGTTCACCGCGCCGTCCTTCGGCCCAGTCCACAGCCGTCCCACGGACCCAGGCGGACACGTCCGCCCATGCCACCCTCGCCGCGAGGGACCGTCGTGCCGGGCGCGACACGTCGAGGATGACCCGCTACTCGGACAAGCCATCGACCCAGACACCTACGACTACGCCGGGGCCGTGCTCTGGAACAACCGCGCGGGCGAGTTGTGGCACACGTTCGCCGTGTACCTCCGTCGCCACCTGGCGGAAGCCCTCCAGGTCCCGCGCTCCCGCCTGACCAAGTTCCTGCGGGTCGAGTACGCCAAGGTGGCCGAGTACCAGGCCCGTGGGCTTGTGCACTTCCACGCCGTCATCCGCCTGGATGGCCCCGCAGGCCCCGAGGAGCCACCACCGCCGGGAGCGGACATGAGCCTGCTGTGCGACGCGATCACCGCCGCAGCCCAAGCGTCACGTGTCCACGTCCCTGGCCACGGCCAGACGATCCGATGGGGCAAGCAGCTCGACCTCCGCCCAATCGAAGGCACAGACGAAGCGGGCTGGACCGACGCGAAGGTCGCGCGGTACATCGCGAAGTACGCCACGAAGGGAGCCGAGGCGGCAGGCACCGTCGACAGGCCGCTACGCACCATCGCCCACCTGGACCACGTTCGCGGCCTGACCGACCACGCACGCCAGATGATCCGGACCTGCTGGGAGCTGGGCGACGACCAGGCCCACCTGAACCTCCGGGAGTGGGCGCACATGCTCGGGTACGGCGGCCACTTCTCCACCAAGAGCCGCCGCTACTCGACCACCCTGGGCACCATGCGCGCCGACCGAGCCCGCTTCCGAGCCGACCGCGCGAGAGAGCTGGCCGGACTTGAACCCCTTCCTGTGGAGCAGCCCACGATCCGCGTAGGCCAGTGGTCGGTTGCAGGCATCGGCTACACCAACGCCGGAGAGGAGGCATGGGCCGAGACGATCCGCGAACAGCACCGCTTCAAGCCGATCCCCCGCCCGACCGACTCAGACCCCGCAGCCTGATAGGGCCGGTTCAAACTTTCTTCTCCTTGGTCAAGGCGCTGGCTGCGCCAGCGCGGGCACCCTCCCCTCTGTCCAAATCCACGCCGCTTGCGCGCGGCCTCCGGCCGTGCTCGCGGCGCGGCGCGGACAGGGAGGGTGCCCCACGCACGCCAGCAGGACGAAGAACCCGACCCACCGCATGGTCAAGGCCGTGACGATCGCGAGGCCACTCTGCTTGATCGAGCTGGGCACGGCGATCGACGCCACGCCACCGCTCCGCGCTGTCGCGCCAACGAACGCAGCACCGCCCGAGCCTTCATGAGATCCTTTCCGCCATGAGCCCAAAGCTGTGCCTCGCCCAGGACCCGGAAGCTGACGAACTGCTCTCCAACAGTCCTCTCGCGTTGCTATTCGGAATGCTGCTAGATCAACAAATTCCAATGGAAAAGGCGTTCAAGGGACCGAAGGTGATCGCGGACCGCATGGGCGAACTGAGCGTGCATCGGATCGCCGAGGCGAGCGAAGAGGAGTTCGCCGCCGTCATGTCCGAGGTGCCTGCCGTGCACCGCTTTCCTGGATCGATGGGCAAGCGACTCCAAACCCTGGCGCAATACCTTATCGAGCACTACGACGGCGACCCCAAAGTCATCTGGACCCGCGACGAGCCTGACGGCAAGACCGTGTTGAAACGCTTGAAAGCGCTGCCTGGATATGGCGACCAGAAGGCCCGCATCTTCCTTGCACTTCTGGGCAAGCAGTTGGGGATCCAGCCTGACGGGTGGCGTGAGGCGGCCGGAGACTACGGAGACGAAGGTGCTCGGCGCAGTGTCGCCGACGTGAGGGACAGAGCGACATTGAGCGAGGTGCGAGAATTCAAGAAGGCCGCGAAAGCCGCGGCGAAGTGACTCAACAAAGTTTCCACTGAGCCTTCACGATCGTCCATCGGTAGCCCCAGGCGATTGCTCTAGTTGCAACTCCCTCTTACGCTGCTCTTCCTTGAGCTTTTCGACGTTCTCGGCATACTTCCTTAGACGTCCCATCTCAGCCTCCTCGCCATCCTGATCATCAATGCCGTCAACAATCTGGTACTCGCCAATTCGAAACTGAACAGCATTATAGTTCCGCTCGATGTCATCAGCTGTAGACTGCTCATTGTATCCACGCTCCCGAAACTTAAAATACCCGGTAAGCCCTGCAGAGATGCTCACCAGAGCAGTAATCACGGTCGCGTACCAGCGAATATCAGGAAGTTCACCCACAAGCGCCGTCATGGTGGAGCCGACGATGGAGCCAGCAATAACGAAGCCCTGAAAAGAATTATGGACGCCACGATTGCGAGTCGCATTTTTACGGAACTGCTCGACGAGGTCCAGGGAAGACTCACGATAGATACGCAGGGCTTCAACAGACTCGACCGGCACCCTGGAAGCCAAAGAGTGTTTGACGTGCAGGAGCTGACGGGCCTCAAAGTTCAGATCCACCAGCTCCGGCCGCTTCTTTATCAAGACAGTGGATGCGGCCACAGTAGAAACAACTACAGCGACAAGCCCGAAGACTCGAAGGGTATTCGGATCGGATTGCCAGAAAGCCAGGATGCCGCTGTAACCCAGCAACAAAACAGCGACAACACTAGACAATAACCAAACATAGTGCAGACGCCGTGCACCTCTGGCCGCCCGCAACGAGTCGACCTTCAACTCCAGGTCACGTGCAGCAGCACGGTGCCGCTCATCCACCGGGACGGATTCGTCGGCATAGGCCGACCTGTCAGCCGACTCCATACTAGTCACTCGACCCCCTTGTCCGGCCAGAATGCTAGCGAAAGGCCCACCGAGCCGTGGGCGAAACTACTGCGCCATCCGAGCGAACTAAAACATACATCCAGCAGTGTGTTGCGACCAGCAGATTCCGATGGAAAAGGCGTTCAAGGGGCCCAAGGTGATTGCCGACCGCATGGGTGGCGAGTTGGACGTGCGCCGGGTCGCGGAGGCTGGTGACGAGGAGTTCGCCGCCGTCATGGCCGAGGTGCCCGCGGTGCATCGGTTTCCAGGTTCCATGGGGAAGCGGTTGCAGGTGTTGGCGCGGTACCTCATCGAGCACTACGACGGGGATGCCTCGGCTGTCTGGACTCGGGACGCTCCCGACGGGAAGACGGTGTTGAAGCGGCTCAAGGCGTTGCCTGGTTACGGGGACCAGAAGGCCCGGATCTTCCTGGCGCTGTTGGGCAAGCAGCTCGGGGTGCGGCCGGACGGGTGGCGGGAGGCTGCTGGGGCCTACGGCGAGGACGGGGCTCGGCGGAGTGTGGCCGATGTTCGGGACAAGGTGTCGTTGGGGGAGGTCCGGGAGTTCAAGAAGGCTGCCAAGGCCGCGGCCAAGGCGGATGGGGCTGAATGAGGACGGGTGAATGTATCGGGTTTGCAGGTAATGCGTTTCTGCGGGTTTGAGGATCTGTAACGGCACTGTCGTGCGCACCGATGCACGGACCAAGCGAACGGATGTTCGCCGGAGGAATTCCGTGCACGCCCCGAACCGGCTGGGTGGGTGGGTGCGATTGATGTTCGACCCGATGAACCAGCTCAAGAAAGTCATGGAACGCTTGCGCAAGGACAACCCCCACGTGAGCGAAGACCAGTGGGCGGGCACCGAGCGGGCCTTGCAGAAGAAGATGGACTAGGCGCCGCCGCCCACCATCGCCCTGATCGGACTGGCCGGGGTCGGCAAATTCGAGCACACCGGACGACGGGGCAGCATCATCGTCTACGACATGCCCGGCCTCGGCGAGAACTTCGTCGCCGACGAACGGCACTACGCCACCTACTTCGACACCCTCCCCAAGGTCGACGTGGCCATCTGGGTCATCGAGGCACCCAGCCGGACCATCTCGCCCATCGAGGTGGCGTTGCGCAGGCTCCGCCAACTGGGCGGTTCCGCCCTCATCGACAAGATCGTGTTCGCGGCGAACAAGATCGACCGCAGCCACCCCGGCGAAACGGCCTGGGTCAAGCAGGCGAACATCCCCAGCCCCGAGCAGGAGGCGACCATCGGCCTCTACTCGACGTTCCTGGAGAAGGCCCTGGGCTCGGAGATCCCGCACGCGGGCAAGAGCATCGTCTGCTATTCCGCGACCCGGCGGTACAACCTGGAGACGCTGATGGAGAAGGTCGGCGCCCACGCGCCGGACGACCGCGCGTGGCTCCTCGGCCGGGTCGCCGACTTCAAGGAACTGGTCGACCCGCGGCTGCTCAAGTGGGTCGAGTCGACACGCCGGCCGTCGACCAGCGGGGGGGTGAACCATTACCTACGAGATGTCGCCGGGCGAACCGGAGTGGAACGAGGTCGCCGACCGCCTCTCCGAATTCATGTCCAAGATGAGCGCCGGCGACGCCCGCCGGCCGGCCGCCGACGAACTGTCGTTCAAGAAGTTCTGCTTCGTCGCGGTCCAGTCCATCGCCGAGGTGCTCGGTTACACCGTCAAGAACATCGAGGAATTCGTCCGGGACATGGGCTACGCCGTGCAGCAGGGGTGGCACCGCGGCATCGACCGCGCTCGGGCGAGCTGGTTGCGGCCGTGATCGGGTCCGAGACCTTCCTGCCGCTGCCATTCCCCGAATGCCCCTCCTGCCGCTCGTCGTGGGAAACGTCGCGGCGCAGCCCGTGCGGTGGCGACCTGGAGGTGCAGCCGATTTCCCGGTCGGGGAGGTGCGGGCGTTGCGGGCAACGGTGGGACATCATGTCGTCCGCGTTCCACTGCTCCTGCGGCCACGAGTTCTCCGCCGCCGACGTCCACGGCGCGATCGACCGGTTGCTGGATATGTGCCGTCGGCTGGTCAACATCCTGGAGAACAGGGCGCGAGCCAACGACTACTTCACCACGCGGTCCCAGGCGAGCCTGCGCGGGTTCGTGGCGAGTTGTCTGGGCAGCCTGGGTGAAGCCGCCGGGTTCGTCATCGGGAAACTGCTCGGCAAGCTCCTCATCTGAACACGGGGACGTGGGCGTGCGGGCCGGCGAGGGTGGCCGGGAGTGTCGGTCGGCCGGGTTAGAGTCGCCGCGTGCAGTTGCCGGGATTGGCCGATCTCACGCCGTTGGGCCAGGGCGGGTTCGCCACCGTCTACCGGGCCCGCCAGGTCCAGTTGGGGCGGGACGTCGCCGTCAAGGTCGACAACCGGGTCCTGCAGACCGAGCGGGACCGGCGGCGGTTCCTGCGGGAAGCCCAGGCCGCAGCCCGGTTGTCGGGGCACCCGCACGTGGTGTCCGTACACGACGCCAACTTCACCCCGCAGGGCACGCCGTACCTCGTCATGGAGCTGTGCACGGGCGGGTCGCTGGCCGACCTGATCCGGCGGGACGGGCCGTTGCCCGCCGAGCGGGTCCGGCAGATCGGGGTCCAGCTCGCCGACGCGCTGGCCGCCGCGCACGCGGAAGGCGTGCTGCACCGCGACATCAAGCCCGGCAACATCCTGCTCGACCGGTACGGGACGGCGAAGCTCGCCGATTTCGGCCTCGCCGCGCTCCTGGACGCCGAGGGCAGCTCCACGGTCACCCGCGACGCGTTGAGCCCCAGCTACGCCTCGCCCGAAGCGTTCGCGATGGCCAAGCCGACACCGGCCGCGGACGTCTACTCGCTCGCCGCCACGCTGTACGACCTGCTGGCGGGCAAGCCGCCCCGGCCGGTGCCGTGGCCCATCGAGTCGTTCGACCACCTCGGCGAGGTGCTGCGGTCACCGGTTCCGCTGGTGGCGGGCGTCCCCCAAGACCTGCATGACACGATCGTCCGCGCGCTCGTCCCGGACATCTCGTACCGGACGGGGAGCGCCGCCCAGCTGCGCGACGAGTTGAAGGGCGTGGCGCACGGGTACGCGCCGAGCACGCCACCGCAGCACGCGCCCCCGCCGCAGGTCCTGGCCCCTCAGCACGGGTCCCAGCAGCCGGTTTCCGGGCCGTTGCCGGCGGTGCGGTCGGGGCCGCCGCACGGGGGCGGGTACCAGCAGTCCGGACCGCCGCAGCACCAGCAGTCCGGACCGGCGCAGCACCAGCAGCAGTACCAGCAGCACTCCGGGCCGCCGGTCCAGTACGCGAACTCCGGGCCGCTCACGCCGCGGCGCAAGCCGTGGGCGCTGGTCGCGGTCGTCGCGGTGTCGGCGGTCGTCGTGGCCGGCGGGACCTGGTGGGTGATCAAGGAGAACACCGGCCAGAACGCCGCGCAGAACAACGCCGGCAAGAGCAACGCGGCGTCCGCCGGGGAGGCGCTGGAGACCGTGCCGCCCCGGCTCAAGGTCTGCGGCTCGGGCTACTGCATGGCCGAGCCCACCTGCTACCACGGCATCACGTCGATCGGCGGGCAGGCGGCGTCGGCCCGGCGCGCGGGCGACTGCTCGACCCCGCACCGCTGGGAGGCGTTCTCCGGCGGCTGGCTGTCCGGCGCGATCCCCCAGGTCGACAACGACGAGCTGGTCAAGGCACCCGAGGTGAAGAACGTGTGCACGGCCGAGGCGATGAAGGCCAACACCCGCCCGGCCGTGGACACGTCGACGTGGGAGATCTCCGCCGTGGCGTTCAGCGACGGGGACCGCAGCTACTTCCACTGCTTCGCCAAGGAACCCGGCGCGGGTGAGGTCACCACCAGCGCCTTCGGGTCCTGAGCCGGTCGGAGCGCGAACACCAGCAGCACCAGGGCGACCACGGCCAGGGACGCGGCGATGGGGGCCAGCGGCAGCAGGCCGACCCAGCTGATCACCAGGCCGCCGAGCACCCCGGACAGGCCCACGCCCAGGTAGATCGCGGACGCGTTGAGCGAGAGCAGCAGGCCGCTGTTGGCGGGCGCCAGCTCGATCAGCCACGACTGGATCGGCGGGTTCGCCGACCACGTCAACGCGCCCCACACGAACAGCGCCACCGCCGCGCCGACGACCGTGGTCATGGTCAGCGGCAGGGTGGCCAGCACGACGGTGAAGGAGCCGAAGATCGCCACCAGCAGCTTCCTGGTGTCGAACCGGTCCGAGAGCCGGCCGCCGGCCCAGTTGCCGAACGCGCCGCCGACGCCGTACGCGACCAGGAGCAGGCTGACCGCCAGACCTTCCACGTGCGCGGTCGCGGTGAGCAGGGGGGCGATGTAGTTGAACACCGCGAACACCGACAGGCAGGCGAGCACGGTCAGCGCGAGCACCATGACCACCCGGCGGTCGGCGGCCGGGGCGAACCGCTCGCGCAGGCCGACCGCGGGCGGCGCGTCGACGGTCGGCAGGCCGAGCCGGACGGCGACGGCGGCCAGCGCGGTGACCGCGGCGATCAGCCCGAACACGCCCTGGTAGCCGAGCGGCTCACCGAGCAGGTTGCCCGCCGGCACCCCCAGGACCAGCGAGAACGTCAACCCGCCGAATACCAGCGCGACGGCGCGGCCCCGGTGTTCCGGCGGGCTGAGCACGGTCGCCACGAGCACCGCGCCGGGCGTGTAGACGGCCGCGCCGAGCGCGCTGACCACGCGGGCGGCCAGCAGCAGCGGGTAGTTCGGGGCGAGGGCGGCGGCCAGGTTGCCGACCGCCGACACGGCCAGCGCGGCGACCAGCAGGGTCCGCCGCTCCCACCGGCCGGTGAGGGCGGCGAGCAGCGGGGACGACACGGCGTAGGCGATGGCGAACGCGGTCAGCAGTTGGCCCGCCGTGGCGTGCGTGACGTCGAGCTCCCGGCTCACGGCGGGCAGGACGCCGGAGACGATGTACCCGCTCGTGCCGATGGCGAACGCCCCGGCGGTGAGCAGGTGGGTGCGGCCGGACATGTGATCGATTCCCCCGATCGAATGATGGTTCGATGGAAACCGTACTACGAGGATCATCAAACTTCGATAGCTCTCGTACTATGGGCGGCATGCAGACGCTCCCCCACCCCGCGCGCGACGAGATCCGGATCGAGGCCGTGCTGCACGCGCTGGCCGACCCGGTGCGGCTGCACATCGTCCGCGAGCTGGCGCAGTGCCCGGACGGCGTCTCGTGCGGGGTGATGGACCTCGGCATCAGCCCCTCCACCCTGACCCACCACGTGCGCACGCTCCGCGAAGCGGGCGTGGTGTTCGTCCGGCCGCGCGGCACCTCCCGGATCAGCAGCCTGCGCCGGGACGACCTCGACGCGCTGTACCCGGGGCTGTTGAACGGCGTGCTCGCCGCGCCCCGCTGAGGCGAAAGCCCGCCGGGAAACGCGGCGCCGAAAATGGTTTGCGCCCATTCCTAGGGTAGTAAGACGTGCGTGTTTACGGGCAGCTTGCGCTCGCCGGATTCCGCCGTTACTCCACCTATCGACAAGCGATGTTCGCCGGCCTCGTCGCGAACACCACCTTCGGCCTGCTGCGCACCGCGGTGATGGTCGCGGTGGTGGGCGCGGCGCCCAAGGCCGGCTACGACGTGCCCGCGGCCGTCGCCTACGTGTGGGTCGGCCAGGGGCTGATGGCGTTCGTGCAGCTCTGGGGCGACAACACGCTGGCCGAACGGGTCAGCACCGGTGACGTGGTCGTCGACCTCTACCGGCCGTGGCACCTGCAGGCGGCGCTGTTCGCCACCGACGTCGGCCGCGCCGGGTACTCGGTCGCGGTCCGGTTCGTGCCACCGGTCGTGATCGGCGCGCTCATCTTCCCCTTCCAGTGGCCCGAACCGGCCGCGTGGCCGGTGTTCGCGCTCAGCGCGCTGCTGGCGCTCGCGGTCAGCTTCGGCGTGCGGTTCCTGTTGAACGCCAGCACGTTCTGGTTGCTGGACAACCGGGGCGTGATGAGCCTCTGGGCCGTCACGTCCAGCGTCCTGTGCGGCTTGGCGCTGCCGCTGGGGTTCTTCCCGGACTGGGCGCGGACCCTGTTGTGGGCCACGCCGTTCCCGGCGATCATCCAGGGGCCGATCGACGTCTGGATGGGCCACGGTCCACAGTGGACCATCTTGGCCCATCAGGCTTTCTGGGCCGTCGTTCTGTTCGCCCTCGGGCACGTGGTGCTCGGCCGCGCGGTGCGCAAGGTGGTGGTGCAGGGTGGGTGAGCGCATCTACCCGAGGCTGATCGCCGCACGGCTGCGCGGTCAGATGTCCTACCGGGCCTCGTTCCTGCTGTACTGCGTGTCGCAGGCGCTCGCGCAGGGCTCCGAGCTGGTCGTGATCCTGGTGCTGTTCACCCAGGTCGACTCGCTGGGCGGGTTCGCCGCGACCGAGGTCGTGCTGATGTACGCGATCTCGTCGGTGGCGTTCGGGATCGCCGACACCGTCGCGGGGCAGCTCAACAACCTGCCGCAGTACATCCGGACCGGGCGGTTCGACGTGCTGCTGGTGCGCCCCCTGGGAACCCTGCCGCAGATCGTGGTGTCCGACGTCCGGCTGCACCGGCTCGGAAGGGTCGTCACGGGGCTCGTCGCGTTGGTGTTCGCCCTGTCGCACAACGACATCGCGTGGTCGCCCTGGACGGCGCTGCTGGTCGTCGTGGCACCGTTCGCGGGCGCGGTGATCTTCGGCGCGGTGTGGGTGGCGGCCTGCGCGGTCTGCTTCTGGTTGGTGGAGGGGCACGAGATGGTGAACAGCGTGACCTACGGCAGCAACGCGTTCACCTCCTACCCGACCACCGTCTACTCGGGCTGGCTGCGCCGGATCATGGCGTTCGTGATCCCCGGCGCGTTCGTCGCCTACTACCCCGCCCTCGCGCTGCTGGACCGCCCGGACCCGTTGGGCGGCCCCGCTCTCCTGGGCTGGGTCTCGCCTCTCGTCGCACTCGCCGCCGCCGGCGCGGCCGGGCTGGTGTGGCGCTTCGCCGTTCGCCACTACCGAGGGACCGGGTCATGATCGAAGTGCGCGACCTGCGCCGCGAGTTCAGCGTGACGAGCAAGACCGGCCGGTTCCGGCGCACCCGGCGGACCGTGGTCGCGGTCGACGCGGTGAGCTTCGACGTCGCCGCCGGCGAGGCGGTCGGCTACGTCGGGCCGAACGGGGCCGGGAAGTCCACCACCATCAAGATGCTCACCGGGATCCTGGTGCCGACCTCCGGGCACGTCCGGGTGTCCGGCGTCGACCCGTCCCGGTCGCGGCGCGAGCTGGCCCGCCGGATCGGCGTGGTGTTCGGGCAGCGCAGCCAGCTCTGGTGGGACCTGCCGCTGCGGGACAGCTTCGACCTGCTGCGCGCGATCTACCGGGTGCCGGCGGCGGAGTTCGCGCGCCGGCTGGAGGAGTGCACCGGCCTGCTGGAGCTGGCCCCGTTCCTGGACACCCCGGTCCGGCAGCTCTCGCTGGGCCAGCGGATGCGCGGCGAGGTGACCGCGGCCCTGCTGCACGGCCCGGAGCTGCTGGTGCTCGACGAGCCGACGATCGGGCTCGACCTGGAGTCCAAGGAGCGGCTGCGCGAGTTCCTCGCCGAGCTGAACACCGCGCGCGGCACCACGCTGCTGCTCACCACGCACGACCTGGACGACATCGAGCGGCTGTGCCCGAGGCTGGTGGTGATCGACCGCGGCACGGTGCTGGCCGACGGCCCGCTGGAGGAGCTGCGGTCCGAGGTCGCGCCGGAACGGGTGCTGGTGGTCGACCTGGAGACGCCCACCGCCCCGCTGGAGGGGTTGCCGGGCGTGGTCTCGGTCCGGGTGGAATTGGCCGGACTGCGACAGCACCTCACTTTCCGCCGCGCCGAAACCACCGCGGCGGCATTGATTTCCGCCGTCGCGACCCGGGCCGACGTGCACGATCTGGTGGTGGAGGAACCGGAGATAGACGATGTGGTGCGCCGCTTGTACGCGCGTCGGTAGAGTCGGACGAAACGGTCACGTTTTCCCACCCGAGGAGTAGTCATGCGCGCAGGTCGCCCCATCGCCATCACCCTGCTGGCCCTGGGTCTCGTCGGCGCGATGTCCGCCTGCGGGGCCGTGCAGGAGGCGTCCAACGCGGCCAACCAGGCCGGACAGGCGTTCGACAAGGTCAAGCTGTGCACGGACGCGATCGCGCTGGCCGGCTACACGCCGAGCGCGACCGACCCGCAGAAGGCCGTGGACGAGACCAAGGCCAAGGCCGACGAGCTGGGCAAGCTGGCCGAGAAGGCGGGCGACGCGACGCTCAAGGACGCCATCACCGGCGTCTCGGACACGATGTCCAACGTGACCCTGTCGGACCTCGACCCGACCAAGTTCGCGGACTGGACGCAGAAGAAGCTGGACCAGGTCGCGAAGCTGTCCGCCGCCTGCGGCTGACGCCCGTTCCCGGCGGGTCGGGCCCCGTCGCGCGCGATGGTCGTGCCGAGCGGAAGTGCCAGGCTGTCGGTACCTTCGGAACAGTCCTACGCTGGACGCACCGGAGGTGTTGGAAATGCACGCTATAGCCGGCGACCGGTTGCACGTCCACAGCCGCGCGGTGGGTCTCGACGAGCGGGTCGGCGAGATCCTCGAAGTGCGCGGCCGGGAAGGTGCGCCGCCGTACCTGGTCCGCTTCTCCGACGGTCACGAGGGCCTGGTCTACCCCGGCCCGGACAGCCTGGTGGAACCCCGCCGGGGCGACTAGTCGCCGCGGAGCAGTGAGTCGACCTCGGCGCGGTAGAGCAGCGCCGGGTCGAACCCCATCGGGCCGAACTGGCCCGACACCTCCAGGCTGAGCACGCCGTGCAGCCTGGTGAACGCCCGCAGGGCGGTGAGCAGCACGGCGGGGTCGACCTCGCCCTCACCCCGGGACCGGGCCCAGGCCACCAGCTGTCCGTCCAGTCCGGACGGTTCCGCGACCGGCACGGCGGACGGACCGGCAGGCGGTTCCGCGACCGGCGCGGCGGACGCGCCGGCAGCCGGCATGGCGGACGCGCCGGCAGGCGGTACTGCGGACGGGTCGGCAGGCGGTTCGGCGGGCCGCGCGGACGGGTCGGCGTGCGCCTCGGTCAGCACGCCGATGAACGCGCTCATCGTGCGGTGGGCGAGCGCGATGGTGTCGTGCGGCGCGTGGTAGCCGGGCACCGGCGAGCCGAACAGCAGCAGGTAGCGGTGCGGTTGACCGATCGCCCAGTCCCGGAACGCCTGGCCGAACCCGTGCACGCGTTCGCGCGGCGGGTGGCCCGCGGTGCGCCGCACCGACGCCTCGACCGCCTCCGCGAGGTCCCGCCAGGCGTCCCGGATCAGCTCGTTGAGCAGGTCGACCCGGTTCTTGAAGTACCGGTAGAGCGCCGGGCCGGTGACGCCCATGCGCTTGGCGATGGCGTTGACCGAGACGCCGTCCACGCCGAGTTCGGCCAGCTGCTCCAGCGCGATGCGCTTGGCCTCGTCCCTCGTCTCCTCGCGGTACCGCTCACGCCGGGTCGTGGTCACGTCCAACCTCCCTTGACAAAGACACTCTAACTTGTGTTAGAACTTCTAACGTCAGTAAGAGGCAATCAGGGGAGCTGTCATGACGGTGGTCGTGCTGGGCGCGGGTCGGGGCATCGGGCGGGAGATCGCCCGGCAGGTGGCGGCCGACGGGCGGGAGGTCCGCGGCGTCTCGCGCTCCGGGGGCGTGCCCGACGGTGTCGAGGACGTACGGGCCGACCTGCTCGACCGGGAGGCCGCCGTGAAGGCCGTGCGCGGCGCGTCCGTGGTGCACCTCGCGGCGAACGTGCCGTACCCGTCGTGGGCGGACACCCTGCCGACGCTGTTCGACAACGCCGTCGCCGCCGCCGAGTCGGCCGGGGCGAAGCTCGTGCTGGCGGACAACCTGTACGCGTACGGGCCGGTGTCCGGACCGTTGACCGAGGACACGCCGGAACGCCCGGTCGGGCCGAAGGAGAAGCTGCGCAGCGCGCTGGGCAAGCGTTTGCGGCAGGCGTCCGTGCCGGTCGTGCTGGCCCGCTCCAGCGACTACTACGGGCCCGGCGGCGTCGGGTCGCTGGCGGGCGAGCTCCTGCTCAAGCCGATGGCGCTGGGCAAGCGGGCGATGTGGTTCGGGCCGCTGGACGTGCCGCACACCTTCGCCTACCTCGGCGACACCGCCCGCGCCCAGGTCGTGCTGGGCGACGACCCCCGCGCGGACGGCCGGGTCTGGCACACGCCGGCCGCCGAGACGCTGACCGTGCGCGAGTTCGTCGCCCTGGCCGGGCGGGTGCTGGGCACCCGGGGCCAGCCGCGCCGGCTGCCCAAGGCGACCGTCACCCTCGTGTCGCTGTTCGACAAGCGGCTGCGCGGCGCGGGCGAGCTGTCCCACCAGCAGACCGAGCCGTGGGTGGTGGACCACTCGGCGTTCGAGGACACCTTCGGGCCGCTGCCCGTCACGCCGCACGAGGAGGCGATCGCCCGGACCGCCGAGTGGTACCGGGGGTAGCCCTCAGCCCAGGATCGTGGCGATCAGCTCGTCGGCCAGTTCCGGCGTCGCGGCGGCGATGCCCGACCAGCGGCGGGTCAGGTCCAGGTCGAACTCCACCGGCCGGCCGCGCAGGTCCAGCAGCACGCCGCCCGCCGCCGGGACGGTGACCAGGGCGGCGATCAGGTCCATCAGCCGGTGGGTGTCCGAGCCCGGGTCGGCGAACGCGTCCACCGAGCCCTCCGCCACCAGCATCGTCTCCAGGCACGTCGTGCACAGGATGCGGATCCGGTCGGCGGCGCTCGCCACCCGCGTCCACGCCTCCTCGGTGCCGCGCTTCGGGCGCATCATGCAGATCGACGCGCCCCGCAGCCGGGTTCGGCCGGACGTGCGGAACGGGGTCGGCCGGCCCGCCTTCGCCGACCACGCCCGACCGGTGTCGAACCAGACCGTCAGCGCCTCAATCGGCACGGTGTCGATCACCAGCGCCCCGGCGAAGCACGACAGCGGGACGCCCATGGCCGCGTTCGCCGAACCGTCCACCGGGTCGACCACCAGCGTCGCGGCCGAGCCGTGGTCCACGAAACCGGCCTCCTCGGACAGCAGGTTCACGCCCGACGCCTCGGCGGCCTCCACGATCGCGCCCTCCACCAGCGCGTCGACCCGCATGGTCGGGGTGCCGTCCGCGCCGTCGGCGACCTCCTCGCGCAGCTCGGCGCGGGTGTGCAGCTGCCGGGCCTCCTGGTAGGCGCGGGCGGCGGCCCGCGCGGCGGCGGCCAGCGCCGGGTGGACGTCTTGGGACAGCTGGGGTTCGCCGACGGGCCACGGGTTCTTCGTCACCCTTGAGAACATGCCACGGGGGAGCCCCCGGTGTGGAGGCTCCCCCGTCGTAGTGCGGACGGACTAGATGAGGCCGAGACCCCGGACCGCGTCGCGCTCCTCGACCAGCTCGGCCACCGAGGCGTCGATGCGGGCGCGGGAGAACTCGTCGATCTCCAGGCCCTGCACGATCTCGTACCTGCCGTCCTTGGCCGTGACCGGGAACGACGAGATGAGGCCCTCGGGCACGCCGTACGAGCCGTCCGACACGACCGCGGCCGACGTCCAGTCGCCCTCGTCGGTGCCGTTGACCCAGGTGTGCACGTGGTCGATGGCCGCGTTCGCCGCCGACGCCGCCGACGACGCGCCGCGCGCCTCGATGATCGCCGCGCCGCGCTTGGCCACGGTCGGGATGAAGTCGTTCTCCAGCCAGGACTGGTCGTTCACGGCCTCGGCCGCGATCCGGCCGCCGACCTCGGCGTGGAACAGGTCGGGGTACTGGGTGGCCGAGTGGTTGCCCCAGATGGTGAGCTTCCTGATGTCGGTCACCGCGACGCCGAGCTTCTTGGCAAGCTGCGACAGCGCCCGGTTGTGGTCCAGGCGGGTCATCGCGGTGAACCGCTCGGCCGGGACGTCCGGCGCGTGCTGCTGCGCGATGAGCGCGTTGGTGTTGGCCGGGTTGCCGACCACCAGCACGCGCACGTCGTCCGCCGCGCCCGCGTTGATCGCCTCGCCCTGCGGCTTGAAGATGCCGCCGTTGGCCTCCAGCAGGTCGCCGCGCTCCATGCCCTTGCTGCGCGGGCGCGCGCCGACCAGCAGGGCGACGTTCACGCCGTCGAACGCCGTCTTGGCGTCGTCGGTGATGTCGATGCCGGACAGCAGCGGGAACGCGCAGTCGTCCAACTCCATCGCGGTGCCCTCGGCGGCCTTCACGGCCTGCGGGATCTCCAGCAGGCGCAGGCGGACCGGCACGTCGGGGCCGAGCAGGTGGCCGGAGGCGATGCGGAACAGCAGTGCGTAGCCGATCTGGCCGGCCGCACCGGTGACGGTGACGTTCACGGGCGTGCGGGTCATGAGCCTTCCCGAATGACGATCGAACTGGCTTCAGTCCTCGGGCACGACCACTAGGCAGGCTGCACCTGTCAGCGGCGGTCTCTACTCCGGGACCGGCGCACCGGGCGGGTTGCCCGACGCGGTGAGGTTACCAACCGTTGAACGATGACAAGGTGTGACAGTGGACATGGACATCATCGAAGCCGACGAGGACTACAGCGACGCCGTGCTGGCCGGACAGCGGTGGGAGGGGCGGTCGTTCCTGCGGTGCGACTTCACCGAAGCCGACCTGAGGGGGCTGGTGACCTCGGGGTGCACGTTCACCGAGTGCAAGTTCGACCGGACCGACCTGGGTGACTCTTCGCACACCGCCGCCGCGTTCCGCTCGTGCCGGTTCGACCGGGCGGTGCTGGCCGCGGCGGCGTTCCGGTCGAGCACGCTGCTCGGGTCGGTGTTCGTGGAGTGCGGGCTGCGGACCGTGCTGCTGGAGGAGACCGACCTCACGCTGGTCGGCCTGTCCGGCGCGCTGCTGCGCAAGGCGGCGCTGCGGGGGTTGCGGTTGCGGGAGGCCAACCTGGAGGGTGCCGACCTGCGCGACGCGGACCTGCGCGACGCCGACCTGACCGGCGCGCGGCTGCGCGCGGCCAAGTTCGAGGGCGCCGACCTGCGCGGGGCGCGGCTGGGCGCGGACGGACTGGTCGCCGCCGACCTGCGCGGGGCGCGCATCGACGTGGACACCGCCATCGCCTTCGCCGCCGCACACGGCCTGCGGGTGGACTGAGCATTCGGGCTGACGCAATACCGGGCCGGAGGTGAAATTTTCACCTCCGGCGCGCGCGACGGCTCCGGCGACAGGCTCGCCCAGGCTCGACGCGAATCGGGAATCGGGAATCGGGAATCACCCGACTGCCCAGAAGCGTCTGCCACGCCTGAATTGACCGGCGAAACTCCCCGCTGCCATCGACCGGCACGTTCCAGAAGATCACCTGCGCGGCTTTCGTGAGACCACCCGAAAGGTGCCTAACGTGAGTCGGACATGGGGGGTTCGATCGGTCAAAGCCTGCGCAGCTGTTTCTGCACCGAGTCTGGTGGTCGCCGGCGCGATTGCGGCCGCAGAGGTCGCCTTCAGCTCCACCGCGTGGAGCGACGAGGCATGTGGACTCGGTGCCGAAAACCCGTACGGTGGAATGTGATCACATCGAATCCGGGCGGGTCAACCGCTGCTGATTCGTGAACCGCGGTGCGGCGCGCGCTGCGTGCCGCACCGCGCTTTCGATGGCGGTCGAGAGGGATATGCGAATCACTGTGGACCAGGTCCGGTTCTCCTACGGGCGCACGTCCGTGCTGCGCGGGGTGGACTGGGCCATCGAGGCGGGCGTCACCGGGTTGCTCGGGCCCAACGGGGCCGGCAAGACCACGTTGCTCAACCTGCTCCTGGGGCTGACCAAGCCCGACGCGGGCACGATCTCCGTCGACGGCGCGGGCAGCCCGTCCGTCGGGTTCATGCCCCAGCGGTTCTCGTTGGCCGGGGAGATGCGAGTGGTGGACACCGTTGCCTACGCGGCCTGGGTGAACGGCTTGCCGCGCAAGGAGTGCGTCGGTGCCGCCGAGGCCGCGCTGGCCGCGGTGCGGCTGGAGGACCGGGCCGGGGAGCGGGTGCGGGCGCTGTCGGGCGGGCAGCGGCAGCGGGTGGGGTTGGCCGCCGCGTTGGCGCACGAGCCGGACGTGGTCGTGCTCGACGAGCCGACCGTGGGGCTGGATCCCGGCCAGCGGCTGGGGTTGCGGGAGATCATCGCCGAACCGGGGCGGACCCGGACCGTGCTGCTGTCCACCCACCTCATCGAGGACATCTCCCACCTGTGCCGCAAGGTGGGCGTGCCGGCCGACGGGCGGCTGATCTTCGACGGCACGGGCGAGGAGCCGGCCGACCTGATCACCACCACCGGCGACGAGCGCGGCGGGGTGCTCGGCTCCGACTTCGAACGGGCCTACTACGCCCTGGTCGAACGGCTCGGTGGTGTCCGTGACCGAGTTCCGGCCGCGCGTGTTCTGGCCGCTGAGCGCGTGGCTCTACGTGCTGCCCGGGGTGGCGGTCGGCCTCGTCGCCTTCGCCGCCACCCTGCCGACACTGGCCTGGCCGTACCAGGACTGGGTCATCACCTCCGCCGAGTTCCACCAGCAGAACGCCTACGCCGCGCCGATCGCCGCCGGTCTCGCCGCCGTCGTCGCGGGCCGGCTGACGCCGCCGACCCGGATCTACGCGCAACCGATCTCGGCGCGGGCCGGGTGGGGTGTGGTCGGGCCGCACCTGGCGCGGTTGGTCGGGACGGTGCTCGTCGGCTACCTGCTCGGGTTGACGCCGTTGACCCTGGTGACCACGACGGACGCGGAGCACGGCGGCTTCGACCTGGCGGTCGCGCTGACCAGGCTGCTCGGGCTGACGGCCGCGACGGTCGTCGGCTACCTGGTGGGCGTGCTGGGCCGGACCTCCCTCGTCGCGCCGGTCGCCGTGGTGCTGCTGTTCGCGGCGTCGATCGCGGGGTCGACCAGCGACACGTTCTCCGCGCTCGCCCCGGTGCTGCACTTCGTACCCGGCGTCGGCTCCGACGCGCGCTGGTCGTTCGTGCTCTACCGGCTCGCCTTCCTGACGGTCCTGGTCGTCGCGGCGGCCTGGGCTGCGGCGGAACTGCTGCGCGCGCACCGCGCCGGGGCGGCCCCGGCGGCCCGCGCGCTGCTGCCGCTGCTCGCACCGGTCGCGCTCGCGGTGCCGCCGTTGCTGATCACCCCCGCCCTGTACGCACTGGACGACGCGCCGCCGAAGGTGTGCGAGGTCCGCGCCGGCGTCGAGTACCGCGTGCACGAAGGGCACCGCAGCGAACTGGCCGGGATGGTGACGGCCGTGGGAGGCGTGTTCGAGACGTTCGGCTCGTCCGGGCCCGCCCGGCGGGTCTACGACCAGGCGCTCGCCGGGGTGGGCGGCGACGACGTGCTGTGGTACTCGATCAAGCCCGACAACCCGGTCGACAGCGGACGGGTGGACGTCGCGGCGGCGCCGGCCGGGGCCACCTCGTGCCCCTCGACGGCGGCGGAGGGCCGGGAGGTCGCGAACGACCTCTACACGTGGCTGATGGCCGCGGGCGAACCGGCGGAGGGCTTCGCGTTCCACGGCGTGCCCGCCGAGCGGGTGCGGGCGTGGATCGCCGAGCACCGGGACGAGATCCGGACGTGCGCGCCGACCGGGGCGGAGGTGCCCCGGTGATGCTGCGGATCGTGCTCGCCTCCCGGTCGGCGCGGCTGGTGGCCGTCGTGCCCGTGCTGCTCGCACTGCCCGGCCTCGCGCTGGGCAACCGGGGCATCAGCATCGAGATGGCCCCGCTGCGGCCGGCGAACCTGCTGCCCTACCCGGAGCTGTGCGGCGTGCTGACCGCGATCGTGGTGACCACGCTGGTCCGGCCCCGGTTCTGGGAGTGGGACCGGGTCGGGACGCGGCGGGCGGCGCTGGTCTCCGGTGCCGCAGCGACCTCGGCGCTGGTCCTGCCGCTGCTGGTGATGGCGGTCGGCGCGACCAGGGTGTCCGAGGGCGCGCCGTGGCTGTGGTCGCTGTCCAACGTGCTGGTGTACAGCGCGGCGGTGGTGGGACTGGCCCCGTTCGTCGGGGTCGGGCTCGCGGGCGGAATCGTGCTGGTGGGGTACTTCGGCGTCGGGGTGCTGAACAACGCCGAGCCGGCGGTCGGCGCGCTGCTGCCCGTCGCGACCTACGCCGAGCCGACCGGGAACTGGGTGGTGGCGGTCGGCCTCGCCGTCCTCGCCGTGGCCGCGCACGTGCGCACCCGTGGCGTGACGGCGTGGGCCCACCGCCTCAACCCGTGACGATCGGTTCGCCCCTGGACGTCGGTCGGCCCGGGGAGGTCAGTGGGGTGCCTCCTGGTTCGCGACCTCCACCAGGGCACCGTCGGCCAGCATGTCCTCCACGGACTTCGGCATCAGGTAGGCGGTGCCGCCGCCGGGCTGCTCGAACCACGGCACGGCCACGCCGGTCAGCACCTCGACCGCGCGGCGCAGGCGGTAGACCCGGTAAGGGCGGTTGATCCACGACGGCACCAGCGAGCGCTCCGCGAACGGGGTTCCCGCCGCGTAGACCAGGTTGCCGGCGCCGTCGCCGAAGCGGTCGACCTCCATGCCCACCGGGAGTTCCACCATCTGCTTGTGGCGGAACAGGGTGAGCGGCGGCTCGCCGTTCATCGGGGTGATCGGCCAGCTGCGGGACTTGGGCGGCTGCTCCGGGCGTTCCGGTGCGGCCTGGCGGCGGTCGTCGCGGAACCCGTTGATCGCCGGCGGGCGCGGCTCCTCGCGGAAGCCCTCGGCGGCCGGGCGGGTCTGCTGCTCGTCCCGGAAGCCCTCGGCCTGCGGGCGCGGGGGTTCTTCGCGGAAGCCCTCGGCCGGCTGCGGACCCGACTGCGGACCCGGCTGCGGGCCCGATGGCGGACCCGACTGCGGGCGCGGCGGCTGGGAGCGGGGCGGGGGCGGCGGCAGCGGGCGCGGTGCCCGGCGGCCGGTGAGGACGAGCTTGCCGATCAGGTAGGCGGCGGCGTCCTCGAGCCGCTCGAAGCGGAGCGGGTCGGTGGGGCCGTGGTCGAACCAGGCCACCTCCCAGTCCGGGCCCTCGGTGCGCAGCACCCACGTGCGGTCGGCCGGGTCGCCGAAGCGGTACGCGGCGGGCGGCACGTCGAGCTCGTCCAGTGCCCGGCGGACGCCGGTCAGCTCGCGCTCCTCGTCCTGGGTGACCTGCCGGGTCTCGACCGCCACCGGCTCGTGGTCGGGCTCGTGGTCCTGCTCGTGCCCGTGGTGCTGCTCGTAATCGTGCCCGTGGTCGTGGTGCTGCTCGTGGTGCTGCTCGTGGTCGTCGTAGTGCTCGTCCACGAACTGCGGGCGGGCCTGCGGCTGCTCCTCGAACCGGTGCTCCTCGAACTGCGCCCGGTCCTCGAAGCGGGGCTGGTCCTCGAAGCGGGGCTGGTCGGCGAACTGCTGCGGGCGGTCGAATGCGGGCTGCTCGGGGAACAGCTCCTCCTGGTCCACCTCGAACCCGGCGGTGCGCTCGCCGGGGCCCGCCTCGGGCCCGGCCCGCACGACCGGCACGTCCGCCAGGTCCGGGTCGTCCTCGGTCGGCTCCTCCACGGCGGGCCCGTCGACGTCCTCGGCGGCCTCGTCCGCGAACGGGCTCCACGCCTGCGTGTCGCCCGGCCCGACCTCCGGGGCCGTCCCGTCCTCCCGGTCGTAGGTGGTGACCGGCGCGAACAGGTCCATGCCGTCCACGTAGGACTCGCGCCGGTACCGGTCGTCGATGACCGGGCCGTCCTCCTCGAACCGCACCCGGTACGGCGGGCCCTCCTGGGCGTACTCCACCACGTCGGACTTCAGCTCGGTCAGGTTCGCGGTCTCCTCCGCGGCGGAGGGCGCGCCGGCGTGGTCGGGCTCGTCGTCGCCGAGCAGCACGGGCAGCGGGGCGGCGACCGTCGCGCCCACCTCGACCGGCGCGTCCTGCTCCGCGAACGCCGGCTCCTCGTACCGCCGACCGTCGAACTCCGGGTCCTGGAAATTCCGGTCTGCGAACTCCGGGTCTGCGAACTCCGGGTCCTGGGACCGCGGGTCCTGGGACTGCGCGGAGTCGAACTCCCGGCCCTCGAACGCGGCACCGTCGAACTTCGCGGTCTCGAACTCCGCGCCCGCGTAGGCCCGGCCGAACGCCTCGGGCTCGGGCACCTCGGCCACCGGCAGCGCGGTGTCGCGGGGCGCGGCGGGCGCGCCCAGGTTCGCGGCGGCGGCGACCCGGGCGTCCTCGGACACCTCGGGCAGCTCGTAGTCGGTCGCCTTGGCCCGCTCCACCAACTCCGGCTCGGGCGGCACGCCGTACGCGCGCAGGTAGTAGCCGACCGCGGCGGGCCAGATCCAGTGGCCGTCGGTCTGGAACGCCACCGGCACCACGGCGGGCGCGTCCGGGTTGAGCACGTCGGCGTCGAAACCCCGGCCGACCACCGCGACCGGCGCGCGGTCCAGGTAGTCCAGCAGCAGGTCGCGCTCGGTCTCCGGCACCGGCGGCCGGTTCACCGAGGGCCGGCCGCCGGGGCCCGCGCCGTCGAACACCCGGGCCGTGCGGAACCCGCGCGGCGGCTGCGGGGGCGGCGGGGGCGGCGGCACCGGGGCCTGCGCCAGCCTGCGGCGCAGCCAGTCCGGCACGTTCTCGTCCGTGCGCGGGAAGAACCGCATCTCGTCCACGTACGCCTGCGGCGGCGGTGGCGCCTGCCACGCGGGCTCCGCGCGGTCGAAGTCCAGGTTGTAGCTGGACGGGTGGTCGAGCTGGTAGCGGGCGTTGGACCAGCTGCCGCGACCCTCCCGGTACATGCCCGCGCGCAGGCGTGCGAACAGCGCCGCCACGTCCTGCGGCGGGGACCAGACGCGCATGGTGCCGTCGGCCGAGCGCACCTCGGCGACCAGTTCGGCGTACCGACCGGTCGCCCGGTACTCCGCGGTCACGTGCCGCCAGTCTTCCGGTGCGGCGCGCATCAGCGTCAGGCCGATCTGCTTGACCAGCGCGTCCTGCTCGGTCGGGTTCAACGGCTTCGGCTCGGACACGTGCAACATCTTCCCCCGCGACTCCCCGTGGCCGCACGTGACCCCGCTGCGCCGAACGGACGAACCACGCGGTGCGACCGGAACTAGACCATCGGTGTCGGCGGCTCGGTGCTCGCCTCCGCCACCTCCACCAGGCTGCCATCCGCCAGCAGATCGCGCACGGAGCGGGCCAGGAAGTAGCCGGTGCCGCCGCCGACCTGGCCGAACCACGGCACCGCCACGCCCTTGAGCGCGGGCACCGGCTGCTGCACCCGATACACGTGGTAGCGACGATTCAGCCAATCGGGTGGCAGCGAGCGGTTGCCGTACATGGTCCCGGCGGCGTAGACGAGATTGCCGGTCTCCGCGCCGAACCGGTCCAGCTCGGTGCCCGGCGGCACCACCACCGCCTCCCGGTCGCGGAACAGCGACAGCGGCGGCTCGTCGGCCAGCGGCTGGATGTCGGCCACCGGCTGCACCACCGGCACCTGGCCGCCGGACCGCGTCCCGTCCAGGTCGTCGCGCCACAGCAGTTGCGCGAGCAGCGCCTTCGCCGCGTCCACCGCGTGCTCGTAGACCCGGGGCCGGCCGTGCGGACCGCGGTTGGCGTCCCAGAACTGGACCTGCCAGCCGGTCGGGCCGGGCGCGGGCTCCAGCACCAGGGCGTCCGGCTTCGGCTCGACGATCCCGTACTCGGCCTCGCCGACGCCGTAGTGGTCCAGCCGGGCCTTCAGGTGGTCGAGGGCGCGCTGGTCCACGTCGCTGATCACCCGCGGCGTGTACTCCGGCAGCGGCGCGCCCGCGACCTGGCCGGTGGCCACGGCCGTGGCGGCGGCCTCGGCGGCCGGGTCGACCGGCGGCACCTCGTAGCCGTTGTCCCGGATGTGCTGCACGAGCTGCGGCACCGGGGCGATCTGGTGCTCGCGCAGGTAGTAGGCGACGCCACCGGGCCACACCCAGGTGCCGTCGGTGTGGAACGACACCGGCACGGCGGGCGTCGCGTCCGGCTTGAACGCGTCCGCGCCGTAGGACCGCGCGGCCAGCGCGACCGGCGCGTTCTCCAGGTACGCGAGCAGGTCGTCCAGCTCCTGCGGGTGCACGCGCGGCCGGTCGTGCGTGGGCACGCCCGCCGCGTCCACGCCGTCGAACAGCGGGGCGGCGATCAGCGGCGGGTGCGCGGCGGGCGCGCCGCCACCGAGGTGGGCGCGCAGCCAGGCCGGCACGTCCTCCCGGGGGTGCAGCTCCAGCTCGTCGGCGTAGGCCGCGGCCGGCGGCGGGGACGTCCAGTCCGGCTCGTGGTCCCGGTTGAACTCCACCGAGTAGGTGTCCGGGTGCACCAGGTGGAACTTCAGCGAGAACCAGGTGCCCCGGTCCGGGCGGGCCATGCCCTCGCGGAGCTGGAGGAGGAACGGCAGCGCCTCGTCCGGGAGCTGCCACGGGAACGAGCCGCCGAACATGGTCAGCCCGGACGCCTGCGCCTCCACGTACCGGCCGACCACCCGGAAGTCCACGAACAGCTGCTCCCAGTCGCCCGGCAGCCGCTGCACGAGCAGCGTGGTGACCGAGCCGAGGATCGCGTTCTGGTCCTCGACGTCCAACTGCGGCGCGGTCATGCGTTCTGCTCCTCGGTGGCGGCCTCGGTCAGCTTGGCCCGCAGCCAGTCCGGGACGAAGGCCTCGTCGCGGGGGAAGACCAGCAGGTCACGGGCGAAGTCCGCGGCCGGGACCGGCGGCTCGAACCGCGGGTCGTGGTCGAAGTTGTAGGTGATGTCGATCCGCACCGGCGCGTTGACGACGCAGCGGCACGAGAACCACGCGCCCCGGCCCGGCTGGTAGAGCACCTGGCGCATCTCCTGGAACGCCTGGGTCAGCTCGTCGGGCGGCAGCACCTCCGGCGTCGACCCGTCCGGCCGGTACACCGTCAGCGCCAGGTCCTGCACCGCGACCGTCATCTTCACCAGCAGGTCGATCCGCCGGAAGTCCTCGGGAGCCGCGGTCAGCAGCAGGCCGCCGATGCGCTGGAGCAGCTCGTCGTGCCGCTGCTCAGAACTCGGCGGGCCAGAGGGCTGCGTTGTGCTCATTCGGGTAGCTCCTGACGTAGATCTCGGTCGTGCCGTCGGCGAGCGTCACACGCCACCGGGTCTGGTACGTGTGCGGGTGGCGCTGGAGCGGGTCGCGCAGGGCGAAGGTGTCGATGATCTCGACGGTACCGCCGGCCTTGATGAACTTCGACCGGTCCCGCTCCATCCGGTGCCAGGTCTCCGCGGAGGCGAACGCGGGCCGGCCGTTGCCCTGGTTCTGGTCGCGCTGCTGGCTGGACTGGTTGGCCGCCTCGGCCGGGAAGCCCAGCTCGTTGCCCTGGTGGTGGCCGCCGTCGGACAGCTTCCTGCCGTTGCCGTCGACCTCACCGTGGTTGCCGACCTCGATCTGCGCGGCACCGTCGCGGCGGATCGCGCCGCCCGAGGAGATGTCCGGCCGGCCGGTGGTGGCGACCGTCTCGCCGTCGCCGTTCGTCCGGCCCCTCCACATGCCGTTGTCGGCGGTCAGCGTGGCGTTGGGCAGCGGCAGGTTCAGGTCCGGGCTGAACGGCCGGAAGGTGTGCAGGTGCGACACCGCGCCGTCGTCGCCGGTCTGGAACGTGCCGTAGCCCTGCTTCTGGTGGTCGTCCAGGGTGAACCGGGTGTTCGGCGGCAGGTCCGGGCGCGCCGAGAACGGGGTGGCGTTGCCGAACGGCGCGGTGACGGCGGCGACCTGCG
This sequence comes from Saccharothrix espanaensis DSM 44229, assembly GCF_000328705.1. Taxonomy (NCBI): domain Bacteria; kingdom Bacillati; phylum Actinomycetota; class Actinomycetes; order Pseudonocardiales; family Pseudonocardiaceae; genus Saccharothrix; species Saccharothrix espanaensis. Next base: position 8,619,557 of record NC_019673.1, read on the forward strand.
CGGGCGTCCAGTGCGCCGGGACACCGCCCACGACCTGCACCGAGTACTGGTACTCGCCGTCGACCCTGGTCCGCACCTGCTGGAGCTGGACCTCGCCGCTGCCCGGCGCGGGCCAGGTCCGCGCGGGCTGCTCGGCGCGGCCGAGCCCGTAGAAGCCGTCGGAGGTGATGTTCGCGCCCGCCGGGGCGTGCGCGATCTCGTTGTTCACCCGGCTGCGCTGGCCCGAGTGGGTCTCCTCGAACACCACGTGCCCGGCGTCGTCGGTGATGAACCGGCCGCGGTGCTGGCCGTGCTCGTCGGTGACCGTGTACTGGGTGTTGGCGTCGTGCACCTGGCCGGGCCGGCTGAACGGCTCGCCCTGCCCCAGGTCGCCCACCGAGTGCTGGTCGCGGAACGCCGGTGCGGTGCCGTCCACCGCGTTCTGCGGGTGGCCGTTCGCGTCGGTGGTGAACTCCTGGTGCAGCGGGCCGCGGTCGATGTTGTAGTTCGCCCCGCCGACCGGGTGGGTCACCTCGGGGTTGCGGGACTCGCCCAGGAAGTCCGGCGCGGCGATCCACCTCGGCCGGCCGTCCGCGTCGGTCTGCACCGTGCCGCGGTAGGCGCCGTCCGTGTCGTGGACCTCCAGCCGGGTGTCCGGCGGCAGGTCGGTGCGGGCGGTGAACGCCTCCCCCGGCCCCGGGGCCAGCGGGTGGTCCTGGCCGATCACCACGCGGCCGTTCGCCGGGGGCGGCGGTGTCTCGATGATCGCGGTCCGCTGGACCGGGACCTCCTGGCCGCCGATCCGGACCGTGCCCTCGGTGGTCTGCCGGGTGCCGTCGGCGTTGGCCACGAACGCGTCGTGGCGGTGGCCGGTCTCGACCCGGTAGTGCGCGTCCGGCGCGGGGTGCCGGACCTCCGGGTTGTCGCCGTGCCGGGTGTTCGGCGCGATCGCGTCGACGTGGACCCTGCCGTCCGCGTCGACGTGCACGACCGTGCGGACCTCGCCGTTCGGGTTCCGCACCTCGATCCGGGTGTCCCGGGGCAGCTCGCGGCCGTCGAACAGCGACTGGTCCTCGGCCAACCGGACGGTCTCGCGGTGCCGGGTCTCCGGCTCCTGCCACGGGGTCTGCACCTGCGGCTCGACGTCCTGCCGGCCGCGGTGCGCCTGGTCGTCGGTCGCGGTGGCCAGGTCGCCCTTCGGCTCGTGACCGGGCGGCATCCCGTTGTCGCCGACCGGGGTGCTCGTGCCGTCCGGCTCGAACGCGTGCCAGCCGCCGTCCGGCGGGATCCGCGGGCCGCCGGTCTCGGTCGGCGAACTCGCGTAGAGGTTGCCGTGCTGGTCGGACCACGCCAGGGTGTCCGGCGCGGTGACCGGCTGACCGGTCTCCCGGGCCACGTGCGCGGCGAGGCTGTTCTCGCCGCCCGCGCCCGCGTCGCAGCCGACGAACGTGATCGGCCGGTTCGCCAGGTCCGGGTGGTTGGTGATCAGCTCGACCAGCTCGGGCCGGGTGTAGTGGGTGTCGCCGATCCGGACGCCGTCGCCGTCGGTGTGCACGTCGAGCAGCGCGTGGCCGTCCGTGGCCGGGATCCGGCCGGACAGGTCGCGCAGCCGGTCCTCGGTGTGCAGGGCAACGCCCGAGTCGGTGACCTGGCTGTTGCGGATCGCCTGGTCGACCCGCTGGGACACCTCGCCGAGCGGGATCGGACCGTTGTGCGCGACCGGGCCGAGGTCCGGGTTCGGGGTGTGCGTGGCCGGGCCCTCGGCGGACGGGTAGCCGTCGAACGCACCGGCGCGGGCGTCGGCGACGGTGGCCGCGTCGGGGCGCAGGACGTTGCCGCCGCGGTCGAAGGTGCCGAAGTCGGGGGCGAGCACGCGGCCGTCCGCCGGCGGGACGTCCACCTCGCGCATCACGCCCAGGTCGAGCAGGCGCTGCACGCTCATCTGGCCGGTCGCCGGGTCGATCAGCGCCGGGTCCACCACCGGCTGGAGCTGGCGCGCCCCGCCCGGCTGGTCGAACGCCGGGGCGACCTGCGCGAGCTCGACGGTGAGCGGGGCGTCGAGGACGTAGACGTGGTAGCCCTTGCCCATGCTGTCGGGCAGGATCGCGCGCTCCCCGAAGCCGTACGGCTGACCGTCCGGGCGCAGCGGCGACAGGAAGTCGCCGTTCGGGCTGCCGAACCGGTCCAGCACCGTGCCGGCGGGCAGTTCCACGACCACGCGCGGGCCGTCCGCGCCCTGGTTCGCGGGCCACGCGATCGAGCCGTCCGGGTGCGAGTGGGCGTCGATGAACGGCTGGTAGCTGCCGTGCGGACCGTAGGGCTGGTAGGTCGGCTCGATGATCGCGGCGGCGCGCTGGTCGTAGGTGCCGATCTCGCGGTCCGTGGGGCCGGTGCTGTCGTGGACGGAGTGGTACGGCCCGTCGTGCGAGAACCCGGGCACCACACCGGCCGGGTTGCCCCAGACCCCCTTGTGCGGGAACGGGTCTGCGGCGGGGGTCGCGCCGCCGGCCGAGGCCGGGTCGGCGGGTGCGGTGTCGGCGGGCCACTCGTGGCTGGAGGCGGGCGAGTGCTCGTCACCGGGCGCACCGACCGTGTCCGGGGTGGTGCCGTCGGGGGTCGTGCCGTCCGGGGTGGTCGCGTCCGGGGTGGGGCTGGGGGTGGCGTCCGGAGTCGGGGTTGGGCTTTCGGTGCCACGGGAAGCGGGGGCTTCTGTTCCGCGAGAGGCAGGCGCTTCCGTGCCTCGCGAGGCAGGCGCTTCCGGGCCGCGGGACGCGGGGGCGTCGGTGCGCGGGGCGGTGCCGAGGTCGGCGCGCGGGGTGGTCGGGGCGGAGCCCTGCGGGGGGCGTGGTGCGGGGGTCGAGGCGTCCGGGCGGGTCGGCTGGGTGCCTGCTCCGGGGTGGTGCGGGGGTGCGCCCGCACCTGGCTGGTGACCGGTGGGGCCGAAACCTCCCGGTTGGGGGCCGAAACCGCCGGGTTGGGCCGCGATGCCGCCTGCGGGCGGGGCGGACGGGCCGCGCTGCTCGGGCATGACCGGGGTGGTGTGCTGCGGCGCGGGGCCGGTCTCGTGGAACGGCTGGACCGGCATGCCGGTCGTCGAGCTGGCGCTGACCGCGTCCGTCCCGGGCACGGTCTGGTCGTGACCACCGGAGTTCGGGTCGGAGAAGAAGCCGGACGACGTCGGCGCGGAAGGTCCACGCCCACCGCCACCACCGCCACCGCCACCTGCGGGAGGAGCCGCGAGCCCGGCACCACCGGCCATGGGCGCACCCATCCCGGCCGCCGACCCCGCACCCGGCCCAGCCGGAGCCGGACCGGACGCACCCGGCCCACCGACCGCCGGACCGCCCGCCGGACCACCGGCGGGAGGAGCCATCGGAGCCACCCCGCTGGTCGGAGCCACCCCCGGAACCGGCCCACCGGTAACCCCCGGAACCGGACCGGCCCCGGGCACCGAACCACCGGGCACCGAACCACCAGGAACTGACCCACCGGGAACGGAACCGCCGGGAACTGGTCCGCCCGGGGTCGAGCCACCGGGGGTCGAGCCACCGGGAACGGGACCGCCCGGAGTCGAGCCGCCGGGCGTCGGAGCCGTGCCGAGACCCGACGTGCCGGGGGTCGGACCGCCGGGTGTGGTGGTGGGGGTGAAGGCCGAGCCGCCGGGCACGCCGACGCCACCAGGCAGGCCGCCCGGGGCGCGTCCGGCCGTGCCGCCCGGCGTCGTGCCGGGGGTCGCGCCGGGAGTGGCAAAGGGAGTGCCGTGCGGGGTCGCGCCTGGGATGCCTGCGGCGCCGGGTGCACGGGGGGTGCTGCCGGGGGACGTGCCGCCGGGGGTGCTGCCGGCCAGGGGGGTGCCGGTCGTGGGGGCGCCCAGGCGGTTGCTGATCGACGGGGCGCTGCCGCCGGTTCCCGGTGACGTCGGCAGGGAGCCCGCGCCGGGGCGGGCGATCGGGGCGGTGGCCGGTGCGCCGGAGAAGCCGGCCGGGGCGGACGTGCCGCCGGGCGTCGGGGCTTCGCCGCCGCCGATCCGGGGCGGTGCGGCCACCGACGGGCCGGGGGCGGGCGGCGCGGCCACCGAGGACGCCGTAGTCGAGTCGCCGCCGCGCGGGGTGTTCAGGCCGTCACGGCTGATCGTCGGGCCGCCGGAGGTGCTGCCGCCCGGAGTGCCGCCCGGAGTGCCGGCGGGAGTGCCGCCAGGGGTGCCGGCCGGGTTGCCGAGGGACGGCGGCGACGAGACCGGGCCCAGGTCGGGCGGTCCACCCGGACCGCCCACGTTCACCCGGGGCGCTTCGACGGTGATGCCGTCCTTCGCGCCGCCGATACCGCCCGACACCGCACCCGCCGACGCGCCCATCAGCACGTCACGCGCGCTGATGTCCTGGCCCATCACGGCCGCGGTGCCGACCGTGGACACCGCGCCCTCGACCGCGCCCCGGGTCGCGCCGACCGCCACCTGACCGGCCAGTCCGCCGCCCTCGAACTTCATGCCGCCGGACACGCCGCCGACCAGGCCTGAGACCGCGCCGGACACGGCGGCCTCGCCGGTCTTGCCCCAGTCCCAGTTCTCGCGGTTGCCGCTGAGCATCTGGACGCCCTGGATGGCCGCGTCGATGCCGACCGAGATCGCGACCTCTTTGAGGATCGCCAGGATCAGCTGCCGGAAGGTGAACTGCACGATCAGGCGGGTCGCCTGCTGGGCGATCGGGATGCCTGCGGTGGTCGCGCCGAACGTGCCGAACGCGGCGGCGACCAGGGCGGCGATCTCGATGGCCAGCGCGATCAGCGAGGCGATGATCGACAGCTTGGTGTACTCGACCTCGAGCGCGGTGTTGTCGCAGCTCTCCGCCAGCTGCTCGCAGATCTTCTGCAGCTTCGGCAGGTAGGACTCGTCGCCGTCGGCGAACTTCTTCCAGTACTCCTCGAAGCGCCCGACGGCCTCGCCGGTCTGGCTCGCCATCACCGTCGACGCGGCCCCGTTGGCCTCGTCGATCACCGACTTCACGCCCTGTGCGGCCGTGCGGTAGGCGTCGGCCATGCGCCGCAACGCCGTCTCGTCACCCTCCGGCCAGCTCTGCCCGACCACGATCGGGAAGAGCCAGGTGACCTCGCTCGGGATCTCGATGCCCACCGCAGTGCCCCTTGAGTAAGTCCGTCAGTAGGTCCGGGAGATCCCGGTCGCGTTGCCCTGGTCGACGCCCTCGTAGGTGTCGGCCGACTGGTCGACACCCGTGCGGATGTCCTGCAACGCCTTCGCGAGGTTCTTGAACGCGTCGAGCGTGGCGGTCGAGTTGGGCACGTAGCTCTTGGCGAACGCCTGCCCCGACTCGTCGCCGCCCCAGCACTGGCCCTCGGCCCGCAACGCGCCGTCGAGCTGCTGGAACACGCCGTCGAGCGCGTCGCCCGACCCGCTGAACTGGGCCGCGCCCCGGCGCATGCCGGGCAGGTCGACCTGGAAACCGCCGCCGCTCACCAGCCACTCCTGTCCATGAAGCTGTCGCCGTCCTCGTCGTCGGGTCGCGGCGCGGGCGCTCGGCGCTGGGCCGACGGCGGCTGCGGCACGGCGGGCGGCGGGGGGATGAGGTCGGTCAGCGACGGCACGCCGGGCAGCAGCTCCGACAGGTCGACGCTGCCACCCCGCTGGGCGGGCGCGATCACCTCGTTGAGCTCGGTGCGGGACTTGGCCACGGCCTGGAGGATCGTCTCGGTGGCCACGCGCGCGAGCTTGTCCGGGGTGGTGCGCTCGAAGGCGTTCGCGGAGAACTCCAAGGACGTCACCGCACCGGTGGAGTCGACCGACGCGCGGACCGAACCGTCCTTGGACACCGCCGACGCGGTGATCGCCTGGACGCGCTCCTGGGTCTCCCGCAGCTCGGCCGTCTTGGTCTTGAGCTCGGCCAGGAGGGTGTCGACCTGGTCGCGCATGGCGGCGTTGCGGGCCTCCAGCTCAGCCCTCCGCCCGGTGGGATCGGTCACAGCTGTCCCCTCGCTCGTGCCTCTAGGAGGTGCTGACGCTAACCGAGGGCGTCGGGTTCCCGCGGATATCGGTGGCGGGCCTGTCGGGGGCCGGGTGCACAGTGGTCGGGTGCTCCGGCCCTACCGCGAACTCGCGGCCATTCCTGGACTGCCCTCGCTGCTGCTGTGGTCGATGGTCGGTCGGCTGCACATACCCGGCACGCCGCTCGCGTCGTCGTTCCTGATCGCCGGCTGGACCGGCTCGTACGCGGCGGCGGGGCTGGTCGGCGGGGCGTTCGCGGTCGGCCTGGGCATCGCCGGCCCGGTCCGCGGGCGGGCCGCGGACCGCAACCCGGCGAGCCGGTTGCTGCTGGTCACGGCCATCGGGTACGGGGTGGCGAGCGGGGTCGCGGGGCTGCTGCCGACGGTGCTGCCGCCGTCGTGGTGGCCGCTGTCGGTGGTCGTCGCGGTGCTGGCCGGGATGTCCATGCCGCCGGTCACCCAGCTGAGCCGGGCGAGCTTCCCGAGGCTGGCGACGGGGCCGGCGCGGCAGGCCGTGTTCACCGTCGAGGCGTCCATGCAGGAGTTGATGTACGTCGTCGGGCCGGCGCTGGCGGCGTTCGCGGTCGCCGTTGCGGACCCCCGAACCGCGCTGTGGCTGTGCGGCGCGATGGGGGTGCTCGGGGCGCTCGGGTTCCGGGGGGCGCTGCGCCGGGCCGGGCTGGACGAGCCGGCGGCGCGCCCGGAGCGGACCGGCGGGCGGACGCTGCTCGCGGACCGCTCGATGCTGTACGCGCTGCTCACCGGGCTGTGCGTGGTGGCGTCGCTGGTGTCGGTGGACATGGTGGTCATCGCCTGGGCGCGGGACCGGGGCAGCCCGGCGCTGGCCGGGGTGCTGACGGCGGTGTGGGGCGTCGGGTCGGTGCTGGGCGGGCTGGTCGCGGGCGGGTGGACCGGCGGGTTCCGGCTGACCCGGCGGCTGGCGGTGCTGGCGCTCGGGGTGGCGGCGCTGGTGCCGGTGCTGCCACCGGTCCTGGTGCCGTCGTCGGCGTGGCTGATCGGGGCGGTGCTGGCGGTCGGCGGGCTGGCCATCGCGCCCGCGATCGCCGCGAACAACGCCCGGGTCGACGACCTCGCGCCGGACGGGCGCAAGGCCGAGGCGTTCGGCTGGATGGGCGCGTTCAGCACGGCCGGGTCGGCGCTGGTGCTGCCCGCCGTCGGATGGCTGCTGGACCACGTCGGGCCCGCCGCGGCGGCCCTGGCGAGCACCGGGGCGGCGCTGCTGGCGGTCGCCTTGTCGAGCCGGGTGCGGGTGCCGGCGGCCCGGGACCACGCAGTTGGGTGACGTCCGGGCGCTCGGAGTGCTCGTCGCGTTCATCGGCGGGGTGTTCCTGGCCGTGCAGGGCCGGGTGAACGGGCAACTCGGCTCGGCCTTCGGCGACGGGTTCGTGGCGGCGCTGGTGTCGTTCGCGGGCGGGTTGGTCGTGCTGCTCGCGGTGGTGCCCACGACCCGGGCCGGCCGGGCCGGGCTGCGCCGGCTGCGGGACGTGCTGCGCGCCGGCGGGATCCGCTGGTGGCAGTGCGTCGGCGGGGCGTGCGGGGCGTTCTTCGTGTCCACGCAGGGGCTCACCGTCCCGGTGCTGGGCGTCGCGACGTTCACCGTGGCCGTGGTGGCGGCCCAGGTGGTGAGCAGCCTGCTGGTGGACCGGGCGGGGGTGGGGCCGGCGAGCGTGCGGCCGTTCACCGGGCCGAGGGTCGCCGGGGCGGCGCTCACGGTGGTCGCGGTCGGGATCGCGGTGTCCGACGAGTTCGGCCGGCCGGAGGCGCTGTGGCCGGCGCTGCTGCCCGCGCTGGCCGGGCTCGGGCTGGGCTGGCAGCAGGCGGTCAACGGGCAGGTGCGGGAGGCCGCGCGCAGCACGCGGGTGACGACGCTGGTCAACTTCGCCACCGGGACGGTCGTGCTGGTGGCGGTGTGCGCGGTCGACGTCGCCGTGCGCGGGCTGCCGGTCACCGCGCCGAGCGGGCCGTGGCTGTACGCGGGTGGCGTGCTGGGGATCGTGGCCATCGGCTCGGCGGTGCCGGCGGTGCGCTGGAGCGGGGTGCTGCTGACCGGCCTGGGTCAGGTGGCCGGTCAGCTGGTCGGGGCGCTCGCGGTGGACGCGGTGCTGCCGGCGGGTGCGGCGCTGTCCGCGGTGACCGTCGTCGGCACGGCGTTGGCCCTGGTGGCGGTCGGCATCGCGGCGCTGCCCGGCCGGCGGCGCGGCCGGGCGTAGGCGGTGGTGGGAGGATGGGGCGCGTGACGGCGACGATCCTCAACGGCAGGGCCACCCGGGACTCGATCTTCGACGACCTCCGCGCGCGGGTCGCGGCGCTGGTCGAGCGGGGGGTGACGCCGGGGCTGGCCACCGTGCTGGTCGGCGACGACCCCGGGTCGCACTCCTACGTCAAGGGCAAGCACACCGCGTGCGCGAAGGTCGGCATCACCTCGATCCGCCGCGACCTGCCCGCCGACACCACGCAGGAGCGGCTCGAAGCCGTCATCGACGAGCTCAACGCCGACCCGGCGTGCACCGCCTACATCGTGCAGCTCCCGCTGCCCCGGCACCTGGACGCCAACGCGATCCTGGAGCGCATCGACCCGCGCAAGGACGGCGACGGCCTGCACCCGGTCAACCTGGGCAAGCTGGTCCTGGGCGACGAGGCCCCGCTGCCCGCCACGCCGCGCGGCGTGGTCGAGCTGCTGCGCCGGTACGAGGTGCCGATCGCGGGCGCGAACGTGACCGTCGTGGGTCGCGGGGTGACGGTCGGCCGGCCGATCGGGCTGCTGCTGACCCGGCGCAGCGAGAACGCCACGGTCACCCTGTGCCACACCGGCACCAAGGATCTGGCGGCCGAGGTGCGCCGGGCGGACATCGTGGTGGCGGGCGCGGGCAGCCCCGGCCTGATCACCGCGGACATGGTCAAGCCCGGCGCGGCCGTGGTCGACGTCGGCATCACCCGCACCGAGGCGGGCCTGGTCGGCGACGTGCACCCGGACGTGGCCGAGGTCGCCGGGTTCCTCGCGCCGATCCCCGGTGGCGCGGGACCCATGACCATTGCCATGCTGCTGACCAACACGGTCGAGGCGGCCGAGCGCGGCCTCGCGACGGACTGAGGGCGGAAGCGGTGGAGCTGATGCCGGAGCAGCGCTGGCGGTCGGCGGCGGGGCAGCACCTGCCGTTCGCGTTGGTGCTGGCCGTGGTCGGGTTCGGGATCCTGCGCGTCGCGCAGTACCACTGGCGGCAGGGCGCGGTGCTGATCGGCGTGGCGCTGCTGCTCGCGGCGCTGCTGCGGGTGCTGGTGACCGACGAGCAGGCGGGCCTGATCGCGATCCGCAGCCGGGGCGTGGACGCGTTGCTGTACTCCGGCCTGGGCATCGCGGTGATCGGTGTCGCGATGACCATCATCGGCGGCCCGCTGAGCCGCTAGCGCGCTGGTCGATGGCCAGGGGGCTACAGCCGGTCGACCAGGGCGGTGATCAGGTCGTCCAGGGTGTCCGGCGGCAGCACGTCGGGCAGGGTCAGGTGTTCGACCACCAGGCCGGTCATCGCCAGGTAGAGCCCGACGACGGTCGTCCGGTCGCCCGGTAGGCCGAGGTCCACGTGGTAGCGGACGTTCTCCTCCAGGTTGCGGGTGATCGTGGCGGTGAGGGCCGCCCTCAGCTCGGGCCGCCGGGTGGCCTCCAGGCGCAGTTCGAGCAGGGCCAGGTAGCCCGCGCGGTCGTGTGCGAGCCGGGCCAGGATGTCCTTCATCAGCTCGGTGACCAGCGCCTTGTCGCGGTCTGCCCGCAGGATCACGGCGAGTCGGTCGGGGTCGGGCTGGAGCCGGACGTGGAGGTGCTCGCCGGCCTGGCGCAGCAGGTCGTCCCGGTTGGCGAAGTAGTTCGACGCGGTGCCGGCCGGCACCGCCGCCTCGGCGTCGACGGCGCGGAAGGTCAACCCCCGCGCGCCCTCGCGCGCCAACACCTCGATCGCGGCGTCCACGAGCGCTGTCCGCCGGGCCTGGTTCCTGACCATCGGTCCTCCTTGACAACCACTACGGCCAGAGTACTACAGTCGGAGTGGTTAAGAGAGGAAACACATGCGAAAGCTGACCTACCTGGTAGCGACCACCCTCGACGGCTTCATCGCCGCACCCGACGGCGGCTTCGGCGACTTCCTGTTCGAGGGCGACCACATGGCGGCCCTGATCGAGCAGCAACCGGACACCGTCCCCACGCAGATGCGGGAACCGCTCGGCATCACCGGGCCCAACAAGAGCTTCGACACGGTGCTGATGGGCCGGTCCACCTACCAGGTCCCGGGTGGCCTGCCCAGCCCGTACGCGCACCTGCGCCAGTACGTCGTGTCCAGCACGCTGAGCGACACGCCGGCCGACGTCGAGGTGGTGTCCGGCGACGTGCTCGCGAAGGTCCGCGAGCTCAAGGCGGAGGACGGGCTGGACATCTGGCTGTGCGGCGGCGGCAAGCTGGCCGCCGCCCTGCTCCCGGAGATCGACCGCCTGGTGCTCAAGGTTCACCCGGTCGTGCTGGGACGCGGCATCCCGCTGTTCGACGGCGAGTTCCCGGCGGCGCGGTTCGCCCTGGTGGAGACGCAGGCGTTCAGCACCGGCGTGGTCTTCTCGACCTTCACGAAGTCGTAGCGGGCGGCCACCGCCCGTCGCCGGTGCGCAGGCCGCGCCGGTCGGCGCGGCCTGCGGGCGGCCTGCGCGCGGTCAGCGGAAGTCGCGGGAGCGGGAGGGGATCCGGATCGACAGCGGTTGCAGGCGTTCGGCTCGCAGGCTGATCACGCCCTCCGCCTTCTCCAGCACGCCGCGGATCAGCAGCGCCGGGCTCGACCGGGCGATCCGGCGGTACCGGACCCACAGGCCGGCGGTGCACACCACGTTGACCATGCCGGTCTCGTCCTCGATGTTCAGGAACGTGACGCCGCCCGCGGTCGCCGGGCGCTGGCGGTGCGTCACGGCCCCGCCGACCAGCACCCGGGCCCGGTCCGGCACGTCCGCCAGCGCCGCCGTGGTCAGCGCGCCCAGGCCGGTCAGGTGCTCCCGGACGAACTGGGTCGGGAAGCTGTCCGGGGACAGGTTCATCGCCCACACGTCGGCCACCGCGAGTTCCACCTCGTCCATCCCGGGCAGCGGCGGGGCCTCGGTGCCCGCCACCGTGCCCGGCAGCCGGTCCGGGCGGATGCCCGCGATCGCGCCCGCCGCCCACAGCGCCGACCGCCGGTCCAGGTCGAAGCACCCGAACGCGCCCGCGGTGGCCAGGGCCTCGGCCTGCGCGGCGGTCAGCCGGACCCGCCCGCCGAGGTCCGCCATGTCCCGGTACGGCCCGGCCCGGCGCTGCTCGACGATCGATTCGGCCAACCGCTGCCCCACCGTGCGCACCCCGGCCAGGCCGATCCGGACGGCCTGCTCGCCGTCGACGCGCTCCAGCGTGGCGTGCGGGAGGCCGGCGTTCACGTCCGGGCCGAGCACCCGGACGCCGTGCCGCCGGGCGTCCGCGACCAGCGACTGCGGCGAGTAGAACCCCATCGGCTGCGCCCGCAGCAGCGCCGCGCAGAACGCCGCCGGGTGGTAGAGCTTGAACCACGCGCTGACGAACACCAGGTGCGCGAAGCTCAGCGCGTGGCTCTCCGGGAAGCCGAAGTTGGCGAACGCCAGCAGCTTCGCGTAGATCCGCCCGGACAGCTCCTCGTCCAGGCCGTTGGCCTTGGCACCCTGGTAGAACCGCTCACGCAGGCGTTCCATCCGGTGCGTGGAGCGCTTCGCGCCCATCGCCCGGCGCAGTTCGTCCGCCTCGGCCGGGGTGAAGTCCGCGACGTCCACGGCGATCTGCATCAGCTGCTCCTGGAACAGCGGCACGCCCAGCGTCTTCTCCAAGGCGTTGGCCAGCAGCGGGTGGTCGTGCTGCCACGACTCGACCTTGTTGCGGCGGCGGATGTAGGGGTGCACCGAGCCGCCCTGGATCGGGCCCGGCCGGATCAGCGCCACCTCGACCACCAGGTCGTAGAACGTCCGGGGCTTGAGCCGGGGCAGGGTGGCCATCTGGGCGCGGCTCTCGACCTGGAACACGCCGACGGAATCGGCGCGCTGCAACATCTCGTAGACCTTCTCGTCGCCCAGGTCCAGCGCGCCCAGGTCGACCTCGACGCCCTCGTGCTCGCGCACCAGGTCGATCGCGTAGTGCAGCGCCGAGAGCATCCCCAGGCCCAGCAGGTCGAACTTCACCAGGCCGATGGACGCGCAGTCGTCCTTGTCCCACTGCAGCACCGTGCGGTCGGCCATCCGGCCGCGCTCCACCGGGCACACCTCGCTCACCGGGCGGTCGCAGATCACCATCCCGCCGGAGTGGATGCCCAGGTGGCGCGGGAAGTTCTCCAGCTGCGCGGCCAGGTCCAGCACCGGACCGGGAATGCCGCCACCCTCCACGGTGGACCGCAGCGGGCCCCAGCGGTCGATCTGCCCGCTCCACGCGTCCTGCTGCCCGGCCGAGTAGCCCAACGCCCTGGCCACGTCCCGGATCGCCGACCGACCGCGGTAGCTGATGACGTTCGCGACCTGCGCGGCGTGCCGGCGGCCGTACTTGCGGTAGACGTACTGGATCGCCTCCTCGCGGCGGTCGGACTCGATGTCCAGGTCGATGTCCGGCGGGCCGTCCCGGGCCGGGGCGAGGAAGCGCTCGAAGAGCAGGTCGAAGCGGACCGCGTCGACGTTGGTGATGCCCAGGGCGTAGCAGACCGCCGAGTTCGCCGCCGAACCCCGGCCCTGGCACAGGATGTCGTTCTCCCGGCAGAACCGCACGATGTCGTGCACCACCAGGAAGTAGCCCGGGAAACCCAGCTCCTCGATGATCCGCAGCTCGTGCTCCACCTGCCGGTACGCCTTGGGGTTCGCCTCCGGCGGGCCGTAGCGGCGGACCGCGCCCGCGAGGGTGAGCGCGCGCAGGTGGCTGTTCTCGTCCTCGCCCGCCGGCACGTCGAACGGCGGCAGCTCGGGCGCGATCAGCTTCAGGTCGAACTGGCACTGCAACCCCAGCACGGCCGCGCGGTGCACCGCGCCGGGGAACCGGGCGAACCGGCGCGCCATCTCCTCCCCCGACCGCAGGCACGCGGTGCGCCCCGGCGGCAGCCAGCCCGCGATCTCGTCCAGGCTGCGCCGCGCCCGCACGGCCGCCATCGCCGCCGCCAGCCGGCCGCGCGCGGGCACCGCGTAGTGCACGGCGTTCGTCGCCACGGTCGGCAGCCCCAGCTCGTGCGCCATCGCCCACAGCAGGTCGTTGCGCGGCCCGTCCTCGGGGTAGCCGTGGTCGGTGAGCTCGACGAACACCCGGTCCGCGCCGTAGAGCCCGATCAGCCGGCGCAGCTGCCCGAACGCCGCCTCGGGGCCCTCCTCCGCCAGCGCCCGCCGCACCGCGCCCTTGCGGCACCCGGTGAGCACGACGCACTCGTCCCGGGTGTCCGCGACGACCTCGTCCAGCGAGTACACCGGCCGGCCCTTCTCGCCGCCCTCCGCGAGCTGGCCGGTGGTGATGGTGCGGCACAGCGCGTGGTAGCCGGCCGTGCCGGTCGCCAGCAGCAGGAGGTGCTCGCCCTCCGGGTCCGCGACACCGTTCTGCGGCGCGGACAGCCCCAGGCTCAGCTCGGTGCCGAACACCGTCCGCACGCCCAGCTCCTTGGCCGCCTCGGCGAACCGGACCACGCCGTACATGCCGTCGTGGTCGGTGATCGCGATGCCGTCGAGGCCGAGCTGCTGCGCCGCCTCCACCAGCTCCTCGGGGTGGCTCGCGCCGTCCAGGAAGCTGAAGTTGGAGTGGCAGTGCAGCTCCACGTACGGCACCCGGGACCGGGTCGCGCCCAGCTCGTCGACCTTGACCGCGAAGTCCGGCGGGGCCTCGTAGCGCTCCCGCCGGCGCGTCCACCCCGGGCCGTCACCGCCGTCGGGCCGCTGGGGCTCGCCGGACAGCGCGCGTTCCAGCTCCGACCAGCGCACCGGCGGGTTGTTCCAGCCCACCTCAGAACAGCTCGTCCGGCGCCCGGCGCGGCAGCGGGACCAGCGGCGGCGTCCAGCCGAAGCTGCCCGGGTAGGCCGGTTCGCCCACCTCGGCCAAGCCGGGCTCGCTGCCGTACAGCCAGTCCGCCAGGCCCTGGTAGTCGTCGGAGAAGTCTCCGGACATCAGTCGTACACCCCTTCCACCGCCCACTTCCCGCCCACGCGGATCAGCAGGAACGCCAGTTCTTCCCCGTCCGGCCCGGCACCCAGCACCTGGAGCCGGGCCGCGCGCACCGCGTGCTCTCCGTCCCACCACCGCTCGTCCACCGGCCACGGCCCGGCCCAGGCCACGACCGCGCGCGCCCGTCCGCCGTGCACGATCCGGTGGGGGCGCACGACGAGCTCGGCGTAGCCGGTGACCACGACGTCACCGCCCGCCTCGTCCACCAGCGTCACGGGTTCGGGGGAGGCGAAGACAGTGGCCGGTGCCGGCGCGGGCAGCCGGCCCGGCCACGGCCGGCCCGGATCGGTCTCCGGCACGCGCTCGTCACCCCACGGCACCAGCCGGATCCGCTCCACCGGGCCCCGGCCGCCCTGCGGCACCGGGGTGAGCACGGCCTCCGGCCCGAGCAGGCCCTGCACGTGCACCATCGCGCGGGCGGCCCGTTCGGCGGCCTCGCCCTGGTCCTGCCCCGCGCCCGGCCAGAGCCCCAGCTGGAGCGCGTCGGCGTCGACGATCTCCTCCGGGTCGAGCTGGAGCAGGTGCAGGCCCGAGGTGAGCCGCTCGCGGGTCAGCCAGCCGTCGAGCTGCCAGCGCACCCGGTCCGCGATGCCTTGCGGCGTCAGGGGATCCGCGCACCGCCAGACCCGGCGCAACCGCTCGCCGGTCTCGGTGACGGCCTGGATGCCGAGCCGGGTGCAGGCCAGGCCGCGGTCGGCCAGCACCCGGTGCAGGCGTTCGGCGAGGGCCTTCGCGGCGAACGCGGCGGCGTCGACCCGCTCGACCGGCGGGTCCAGCTCCTGGGTCACCGACAGCTCGGCCGGCGGCCGGCGGCGGACCCGCGGCCGTTCCACCACGCCCGCCGCCAACCGGTGCGCCAGCACGGCGGACCGGCCGAACCGGCCGGCCACGTCGCGTTCCGGGACGGCGGCGAACGCGCCCAGCGTGCGCAGGCCGAGCCGGCGCAGCAGGTCGACCAGCTCGGCGCGGTCCGCGCGCTGCTCGGCGGCCGGGTCCAGCTCCCGGATGTCCAGCGGGGCCAGGAAGTCCGCCGTGCCACCGGGCGGCACGACCAGGCCGCGGTGCGCGGCGATGGTGGCGGCGAACAGGCCGTCCGCGAGGCCGACCTGGACTTCGACGCCGGCGTGCCCGGCGACGTGGTCGACGAGCCGCTCCGCCGCCCGCTCCGCCGACCCGTAGTAGCCGACCGGTCCCTGCGCGGCGACCGTGACCAGCCCCGGGCGGACCACCTCGATGCCCGGCGCGAGTTCCTCGACGGCGGCGGCGACCGGCTCGAACAGCCGGGCGTCGCGGACGTCGTCGTGCTCGAAGACCACGAGGTCGGGGCACTGGCCCTGGGCGGCGCGCTTGCGCTGACCGCGCCGCACGCCCTCCGCGCGGGCCACCGCCGAGCACGCCACCACCTCGTTCGCCCGGACCACCGCGGCCGGCACGTGCGGCGGCAACGCGGCCTCGGCCGCCGCCGCCACCACCGGCCAGTCCGGGCACCACACGGCGAGCGTGTACACGGCCGTCACCTCGTTCCTCTGGTCAGACCGCCGGGACGCCACGGGACCAACTGCGGGACGGAATCCGGGTGCAGGGCCCGGACCCACGAGAAGAAGGCGGACACCACACGGCACAGCACCGCGCGAGCGGGCACCGCGCGAACGGGCACCGCGTGGTCGTCTGGCGAGCACGGCCGGGACGACGGCACGCCAGGGCCGCCGCTGTGGTCCGGAAACCCCGGCACAGCGCGGAAGTCGGCGGATCCCGGGTGGGTGAGCGGCATCCCGCCATCGCCGGAGTCGGACGACGCGGTCAACGCCCCGCCGGCGCAGGCGATGGCCGAAGCCATCGGTACCCCGCCGGCGCAGGCGGTGACCGAAGCCGTCGGCAACCCGCACGCCCGAGAGGTCGGCGAAGTCGTCGGCGACCCGCCGGCGCGAGGAGTGTCCGACGTGGTCGGTGGCCTGTCCTCGCGAGGGGTGGGCGGCGTGGTCAGCATCCCGCCACCGCCTGGACCGGGCGGAGGACCGGACGCGGCGCGGGGGACGGCCGGCCCGGCAGGGGCAGGGTCGTCGTCCTCTCCCGTGCGGCAGCGCCGCGTCCGGTGGCGTGCACGGTCACCGTGCGGTCGGCCAGCAGCCCGTGACCCCGGGCCAGGCCGTGCCACGGGCCGAAAGTCGCCCTCAGTTCGACATCCGCCCCCGGCCACGGGCCGCCGAACGGCAGCAGGACCGCTTTGCGGTGCCGGGCACGGGCGGAGAGCTTGCGCGCGGTCGCCGGTGTCACCGGGGTGGCCAGTGACACCACGTCGAAACCGTCCAGCAGCGCCGCGACGGTCCGTTCGACCTCGCTCCGGTCCCTCCCCGGACGAGGGACCAGAGCGAGGCGGTGGACGGCCACCCCCAACTCGGCCGCCGCGAGTGCCCCACACCGCGGCAGGCCGGCAACGGCCGCCCAACACCCTTCCGCTGTCGCCTGGGCCATCAGCGTGAGCAGCAACGATGTCGATTCGCGCACCAACACCGTGCTGCCCCGCCGCAGGCCGCCCCACGGGAGGACGTCCGCCAGTTCCCCGCGAACCGGCAGGACCTGAGGTTGTGCCATGGCCGACTCGCCGGCCGCGCCTACCCCGAGCGCGACCAACGTCGCCGTTGCCGACCTGGACACCAACCCTCCTCCCACGAATCCGCGCGCACCCCTGTGCGCGGACCGCCGTGGGAAGCCGGCGACCTGTCCGTCGAACAAACGTTCGAACGAATGAGGTGATCCTATCCCCTCCGGACCACCCGGTGTCAATGGCCACGACCGGGTGACTGGCACACTGCTCGGCGCAGCTTCCGGCAACGCGCGGGGGGAACCGTGAACGCACCGCACAACCAGCCGAACCAGCCGAACCAGCCGGGCTTCGGGCAGACCCCTCCACCGGGCTACGGACCGCCCCCCGGGCAACCCGGCTACGGGCCACCGCCTCCCGGACAGCCCGGATACGGTCCGCCCCAAGGGTTCCCGGGCCAACCCGGACAACCCGGAGCCGGTCAACACAGTCCCGGCCAGCACGGTCCCGGCCAACCCGGACCGGGGCAGCCCGGCGGGTACGGCCCGCAGCCGCCGAAGAAGAAGCGGACCGGCCTGATCGTCGGCCTGGCGGTGGGGGCCGTCGTGCTGGTGGTGGCCGGCGTGTTCGGCAAGCTGTACCTGGACTACAGCAAGGAACCCGGCGGCGGCCCCGGCGAGCAGCCGATCGCCCGGTGCGAGCTCAGCGCGGAGCTGAGGTCACAGGCGCACGTCAGCAGCTTCCGGCTCGTCCAAGCCCCGCACGAGGGCGAGAAGGGCCTCAAGCAGACCCACTGCGCGTGGGAGCAGACCAAGGGCAAGGACGGGCGCAACCCGCGCGTGCTCAGCTTCCTGGTCTACGACTTCGACAAGTTCTCCGACAAGCCGGACCGCAACCTGGAGCAGGCCAGGAACAACTACTCCGGCTTCAACTCCTACGCGTCCGGGCAGCAGGCCAAGCCGGTGCCGGGCCTGGGCGACGAGGCGATCCTGGTCGCGCCGTCCCAGAAGGCCGACCTGACCGAGGTGAACCTGTTGGTGCGCAAGGGCGCGGTGGTCTGGAACATCCGCTACTCGGGGCACGACAAGGGTTTCTTCAGCGACGCCGAGTTCCCGATCGAGGACGCCGAAGCCGTCGTCCGCAAGACCGGCGAAGAGGTCACCAAGCGCTGACCCGGTGGTGGGGCTCCCCGAGAGGACCGGAGAGCCCCACGGTCGTCAGTGCGCGAAGTGCCGCGTGCCGGTCAGGTACACGGTCGCGCCCGCCGCCTCGGCCGCCGCGATGACCTCCGCGTCCCGCACCGAGCCGCCGGGCTGCACGACGGCCCGCACACCGGCCGCCAGCAGCACCTCCAGCCCGTCCGGGAACGGGAAGAACGCGTCCGACGCGGCCACCGCGCCGCGCGCCCGGTCACCGGCCCGCGCGACCGCGAGCCGCGCCGCGTCCACCCGGTTGACCTGGCCCATGCCGGCCCCGACGGTGGCGCCGCCGGCCGCCAGCAGGATCGCGTTCGACTTCACCGCGCGGCACGCCCGCCACGCGAACGCCAGGTCCGCCAGGCCCTCGGCGTCCAGCGCGGCACCGCAGGCCAGGGTCCAGTTCGCCGGGTCGTCGCCCTCGGCCTCGATGGTGTCCACGGTCTGCAGCAGCAGCCCGCCGGAGACCGCGCGCGTCTCCACGCCGCCCCGGGCCGGCTCGTCGGCGACCAGGATCCGCACGTTCTTCTTGCGCGTCAGCACGTCCAGCGCGCCGTCGGCGTAGGCCGGGGCGATGATCACCTCGGTGAAGATCTCCGCGACCTGCTCGGCCAGCTCCACGGTCACCTCGCGGTTGGCCGCGATCACCCCGCCGAACGCCGACACCGGGTCGCACGCGTGCGCGTTGCGGTGCGCGTCCGCGATCGCACCCGGACCCTCCACAGAGGACACCGCGATGCCGCACGGGTTGGCGTGCTTGATGATCGCCACGCACGGCAGCTCGTGGTCCCACGCCGCGCGCCACGCCGCGTCTGAGTCCACGAAGTTGTTGTAGGACATCTCCTTGCCGTGCAGCTGCCGCGCGGTGGCCAGCCCGGTCCGCCCGTCGCCCCGCGTGTAGAGCGCGGCCTTCTGGTGCGGGTTCTCGCCGTAGCGCAGCACCTGCTTGCGGTTCCAGGTCGCGCCGACCCAGCCGGGGAAGCCGGAGCCCTCGTCGTCCGGGGCGAGCGCGCTGCCCATCCAGGACGCCACGGCCACGTCGTAGGACGCGGTGTGCCGGAACGCCGACGCCGCCAGCGACTGCCGGTCGGCCAGGGTGAACCCGCCGGCCGCGACCTGCTCCAGCACCCAGCCGTAGCGCTCCGGGTCGACCACGACGGCCACGCTCGCGTGGTTCTTGGCCGACGCGCGCACCATCGCCGGCCCGCCGATGTCGATCTGCTCGACGCACTCGTCCGGCGACGCGCCCGACGCCACGGTCCGGACGAACGGGTACAGGTTGACCACCAGCAGGTCGAACGGGGCGATCCCCAGCTCCGCCAGCTTGGCCACGTGCTCGGGCCGCCGGGTGTCGGCCAGCAGGCCCGCGTGCACGCCGGGGTGCAGCGTCTTGACCCGGCCGTCGAGCACCTCCGGGAACCCGGTCACGTCCTCCACCGCGGTCACCGGCACGCCGGCGTCGGCCAGCGCCTTCGCGGTGCCGCCGGTGGAGACGATCTCGACTCCGGCCGCGTGCAGGCCGGTGGCCAGTTCCAGCAGCCCCGACTTGTCGGAGACCCCGATCAGGGCCCGACGAACCGGTCGCCTCTCGGCAGGAGTGGTCACGGGATGCTCACCTTTCGTCCGTTCACGGTGCAGCCCTCGCGGGCCAGTCGGGCGACCACGTCCACCAGCAGCCGCCGCTCCACCACCTTGATGCGCTCGTGCAGGCTGTCGGCGTCGTCACCGTCGCCGACGACGATCGCCTCCTGGGCCAGGATCGGCCCGGTGTCCACGCCGCCGTCCACCAGGTGCACGGTCGCGCCGCTGACCTTGACGCCGTAGTCGACGGCGTCGCGCACGCCGTGCGCGCCCGGGAAGGCGGGCAGCAGCGCGGGGTGGGTGTTGATCATCCGGCCGCCGAAGCGGGCCAGGAAGGCGGGTCCGAGGATCTTCATGAACCCGGCGGAGACCACCAGGTCGGGTTCGTGCGCGGCGACCGCGTCGGTCAGCGCGGCGTCCCAGGCGTCCCGGGACGCGTGGTCGCGCAGCTTCACCGCGAAGCCGGGCACGCCGGCGCGCTCGGCACGGGCCAGACCTTCGACGCCGGCCCGGTCCGCGCCGACCGCCACCACCTCGACGGGGTAGCCGGGATCGGCGGCGGCGTCCAGCAGCGCCTGCAAGAGGGTGCCGGAGCCGGAGATCAGGACGACGACCCGCGCGGGCGTCGGAAGCCGGAGTGTGGTCGCGGCGCTCAGCGTGCTTCTCCTTGCTGGGGACTGTTACAGCAGCTCAGGAGAGCCTAGGCGGTGCCTGGTCGCGCTTGTCGGCCAGGTCCTGGTCGTCGTCCCGGTCACCCTCCGCAGCGGGCTCGGTGTCGTCGTCATCGTCGGCCTCTTCGGCTTCCGCTTCGACCTCGTCCAGCTCGTCGCGGTACTCGGCGTCGTCCTCTTCGTCCTCGAACTCCTCGTCGTCGAAGTCCTCGTCGAAGTCCTCGTCGTCCACGTCATCCTCGACGTCGGCGGCGTCATCGGGATCGTCGGAGTCCTCGGCCTCGTAGGCGTCCTCGTCGTACTCGCCCTCGTCGTCGTGGCCCTCTTCGGCGTCCTCGGCCTCTTCGACACCGCCAACACTCCCGGGACCGGCGTCGTCGGTCACGGGCTCGGGCACCGGCCGGGCACCGGCGAACCAGGCCACCACCCCGCCCGGCAGCACGATCCAGCCGAACGTGAGCACCGCGAGCAGACCGGCCGGGACGGTCACCGGGTTGAACGCGCCGTTGCCCAGGCTGCCGCCCGCGATCGCGGCCAGCAGCAGCGCGCCCACCGCGCCGGTCACCGCCGCCACCAGCACCGCCCGCAGCCGGGCGCGCGGCGTCTCGGCCGCGTCGCGCAGCGACAACCCCACCAGCACGCCGATCGCGCCGGGCAGGACCAGCACCAGCGGCAGGAACGCCGTCTGCTCCTCGGGCAGCGCGGCCAGCAGCGGCACCGCCGGCACCGGGCCGCCGGTGAACGCGGTCGGCGCGATGGTCACCGCACCGATGGACAGCCCGGAGCCGGCCACGTAGGACAGCGCGCCGACCACCGCGTTCGGCAGGTAGGCCAGGCACATCAGCCAGATCCCGAGCCCGGTGCCGAGGGTGCCGCCCGCCTGGTCGAACAGCTCGCTGGTCACCGACCAGGACACGACCAGCCCGAACGCCAGCAGCGCCGCGCCCGCCGCGGTCAGCGCGGACAGCGCCATCGCACCCGCCCGCAGCCCGCGCCGGGCCACCGGGTCGATCCGCTCGAAGACCACCTCGACCAGGCCGCAGCGCTGCGCCACACCCGCCACCGCCGCGACCCCGGACACCGCCGCGCAGCCGAAGAACGCCACCGCGGGCGTCGCCCGGACCACGCCGTCGTCACCCATCAGGAACGCCACCACGCCGCCGACCACCGCGTGCGCGCCGGCGATGCTGAGCACCACACCGCGCGCCTGCAACGGCTCGAACAGCCCCAACCGGTCCGCCGCACCCGCCGCGGCCCGGGAGACCAGCAGCATCAGCAGCACGGTCGGCAGCAGCGGCAGGACGCCCAACTGCCCGCCGTCGAACCGCAGCGGCACGTGGTGGGCGACCAGCCACGCGGGCGCGGACGCGGACAGCACCCCGGTGGTGGAGAACTGGGCGTGCGCCGCCGTGGACGAGACCAGGGCGAGCAGGGCCGCGACGGCGGCGTAGCTGACCACCACGGAGCCGGCTGCCGTCATGGCGAGCACCCGGGCCCGTTCGGCGCGGGAGAACTCGGGCGGGCGCACGGAGTCCGTCACGGCACCGTGCGAAGACGTTTGCAGCACCGGCATCTTTCCACTGTCTCAGGGGGGCTCGGCCGTTCGGGTGAGGCACGCCGCGCACGCGAAGAGGGGTGGTGCCGACAGGTCGGCACCACCCCTCTCACGACTGCGGGTCAGCCCTGCTGCTGGCCGCCGAACCCGCCGGGCGGCGTGCCGGGCTGCTGCTGGCCGGGCTGCTGCTGGCCGGGCTGCTGCTGGCCGGGCTGGTTGAACTGGCCGGGCTGCGGCATGTACGAGGTCGGCTGCGGCGCGCCGCCGGGCTGCTGCGGCTGCACCGGGGCACCGAACTGGCCCGACGGCGGGCCGTACTGGCCGGGCTGCGGCTGGCCCTGCTGCGGGAACGCCCCGGACTGCGGGCTCCAGCCGCCCGGCTGCCCGCCGTACGGGTTGGCCGGCTTCGGCTCGAACTTCACGATCCCGGCGTCGAGCAGCAGGGCGAGCACGATCGCCGCCGACTCCAGCAGCGCGATGATCAGCAGGACGACGGACATGCCCTTCACGCCGCCGCTGCTCTTGATGATCGCCTGGAGGAACAGCAGGGTCGGCACGACCGACAGCACCGCCGCCGCGGGCAGCAGCTTCGGCGCCTTGGGCAGCACGGTCAGGCCCGCCAGCGCGGCGGCGGCGAGCAGGTACTCCACGGACCCCGACGACACGTCGTCGGCGAAGGCCAGCAGGTAGGCGATCAGCCCGAGGCCGGCCGCGACCAGCGGGAGGATGAGGTTCAGGTTGACCCCCACCGCCGCCGGCTGTTGCTGCGCCGGACCCGGCTGTTGCTGAGGGGCGCCGTACGGCACGGACATGGTGAGGTCTCCTCCTCGACCGAAGGACTGCTGGCGACAACTCAAACGCTAGCCGATGCACACTCTCCGACGACGACCGGACCGGACTGGTTCCGCCGGATGTGCGCGTTGACTCGCGTCGGAATGCCGCACAGGCCACCCCTGAGTCAGGGGTGGCCTGTGCGAACGGGTGAACGTCAGCCGATCGACTGCATGATCTCGCGCATCAGCGCGGCGGTCTCGGACGGCGTCTTGCCGACCTTCACACCGGCCGCTTCCAGCGCTTCCTTCTTCGCCTGGGCGGTGCCGGCCGAACCGGACACGATCGCGCCCGCGTGGCCCATGGTCTTGCCCTCGGGCGCGGTGAAGCCCGCCACGTAGCCGACGACCGGCTTGGTGACGTTGTCCTTGATGTAGGCCGCGGCCCGCTCCTCGGCGTCGCCGCCGATCTCGCCGATCATCACGATCGCCGCGGTCTCCGGGTCGGCCTCGAAGGCCGCCAGGGCGTCGATGTGGGTGGTGCCGATGATCGGGTCGCCGCCGATGCCGATGGCGGTGGAGAAGCCGAAGTCGCGCAGCTCGTACATCATCTGGTAGGTCAGCGTGCCCGACTTGGACACCAGGCCGACCTTGCCCGCGCCGGAGATGTTGGCCGGGATGATGCCCGCGTTGGACTGCCCGGGGCTGATCAGGCCCGGGCAGTTCGGGCCGATGATCCGGGTCTTGTTGCCGGTGGCCACGGCGTGCGCCCAGAACACCGCGGTGTCGTGCACCGGGATGCCCTCGGTGATCACCACGGCCAGGCCGATGCCCGAGTCGATGGCCTCGATCACGGCGGCCTTGGCGAAGGCCGGCGGGACGAAGATCACGGTGACGTCCGCGCCGGTGGCCTCGATGGCCTCGGACACGGTGCCGAACACCGGCAGCACGTTCCCGTCGAAGTCGACCTTCTCGCCGGCCTTGCGCGGGTTCACGCCGCCGACGATGTTCGTGCCCGAGGCAAGCATCCGCTTGGTGTGCTTGGTGCCCTCGGCGCCGGTCATGCCCTGGACGATGACCTTGCTGTCCTTGGTGATGAAGATAGCCATCGTCAGACCCCCGCAGCCGCGAGCTCGGCGGCCTTGTCGGCCGCGTTGTCCATCGTGTCGACAACGGTCACCAGCGGGTGGGCGGCGTCCGCGAGGATGCGGCGGCCTTCCTCCACGTTGTTGCCGTCGAGGCGGACCACCAGGGGCTTGGTGGCCTGGTCGCCCAGGATGCCCAGCGCCGCGACGATGCCGTTGGCCACCGCGTCGCAGGAGGTGATGCCGCCGAACACGTTCACGAACACGCTGCGCACGTCCGGGTCGTGCAGGATGATGTCCAGCCCGTTGGCCATCACCTCGGCGGACGCGCCGCCGCCGATGTCGAGGAAGTTCGCGGGCTTGACGCCCTTGTGCTTCTCGCCCGCGTAGGCGACGACGTCCAGCGTGGACATGACGAGGCCGGCACCGTTGCCGATGATCCCGACCTGGCCGTCCAGCTTGACGTAGTTGAGGCCCTTCTCCTTGGCCTTGGCCTCCAGCGGGTCCTCCGCCTGCTTGTCCACCAGCGCCTCGTGGGCGGGGTGGCGGAAGGAGGCGTTCTCGTCCAGCGTGACCTTGCCGTCGAGGGCGACGATCTTGCCCTCGGGGTCGCGGACCAGCGGGTTGACCTCGACCAGCGTGGCGTCCTCGGAGACGAAGGTCTCCCAGAGCTTCACGATGACGTCGGCGACCTGGTCGGCCACCTCGGCCGGGAACCTGGCGGCGGCCACGATCTCGTCGGCCTTCGCCCGGTCGACGCCCTTGACCGCGTCCACGGGCACCTTCGCCAGTGCCTCGGGCTTGGTCGCGGCGACCTCTTCGATGTCCATGCCGCCCTCGACGGACGCCATCGCCAGGAAGGTGCGGTTGGCGCGGTCGAGCAGGAAGGAGAAGTAGTACTCCTCGGCGATGTCGGACGCGGGGGTCACCAGCACGCGGTGAACGACGTGCCCCTTGATGTCCAAGCCGAGGATCGCGTCGGCCTTGACCTCGGTCTCGGCCGGGGTCTCGGCGAGCTTGACGCCGCCCGCCTTGCCGCGGCCACCGGTCTTGACCTGGGCCTTGACGACGACGGTCTGCCCGAAGCGCTCGGCGATGGCCTTGGCTTCGGCGGGGGTGCTGGCCACGTCGCCCGGCAGCACCGGGACATCGTGGGCGGCGAAGAGGTCCTTCGCCTGGTACTCGTACAGGTCCACTCGGGTCTCCTGCGACGTCGGTGTCGGACGCCGCGTCCTGGTGCGGTCCTCGATAGGTCCGGCGCTCCAGGCCGGAGCCTGGTGCCCACACGTACCAGGCATCACCTGGAACGCCGGCACAGCCGTGGGGGGACCGGCTCGACGCGGCTGCGCAGAACACTATCGACCTGCGTGGACCAGTCCGCACCCCCTACCCGTGAGGTCGGTCATAAAGGTGGTGAGGTCGATCACCACACCGATTCAGCCTCACCCGTTCCGGCGAGCGTTTCGCACCCTCCCGTGATCGTGGCGACGACTCCGGCACCATTCATTCCGCTGTTTCGACGGAAGGCGAATCGCAATGGTGTGGCGTTCCGCCGATCCGCCGAAAGGGATCAGGAGCGGGAGGTGCGGGCGACCGCGGCGATCAGCAGGGCGGCGGTGGTGGCCAGGGCCAGCCACAGGCCGGGGCCGGGCGCGGTGCCGGCCACCCGGGACTCGCTCAGCGGGTACTCCAGCGCCCGGGTCGCGGTCACGCAGGCCGCGCCGAGCAGCAGCGCCGCGCCCCGGCCGGGCCGGGAGACCAGGGCGAGCCAGACCGCGCCGAGCACGGTCACCAGCGCGATCAGCAGCCCCCAGGACCCGACCCGCAGCCCGAACGCGGTGATCGGCACGAAGTCCGGGGCCTTGAGCACCGGCAGCGCGAACGCGCCGAGCGCGAGCAGCCCGGCCACCAGGCCCGCCGCGAGCAGCGGCAACGGCGGCGTGGCGCGTTCCACGCCCTCCTCGTCCCGCTCCACGGCCCCGGCCAGCGCGGCGGCGACCGCCGCGGCCGCCGCGAGCAGCACGGCCAGCGCGGTGAACCAGACGCCGGCGGCGGGTTCGACCGACGGGACGCGGGTCGCGTTGAGCGCGGCGTCCAGCGCCGGCCCGGCGGCCAGTGGCACGGTCGCGGTGGCCACGATGAACGCGGGCCGGGCCTTCGGGAGCAGCGCGAGCAGGGTCACCGCGATCGCGGCCGGCCACAGCAGGCGGGCGGCGTAGTCGGTGGGCGCGGCGACGCCGGGGACGTGCAGGTGGTCGACCAGGGCGCCGAGCGCGGCGGCGACACCGGTCGCGACGCCCAGCGAGGCGGCGATCAGGTGCAGCCGGCGGCGGCCGGGCAGTTCGAGGTCGTGCTCCTTCTTGTCCGTCGTGGACCACGCGAGCGCCGCGGCGGCGGCCAGCACCAGGAACGGGCCCGGTGCCACGTCCACCTTGTCCACGGCGATCGCGGTCGCCAGGCCGGGCACGGCGAGCGCGACCAGCACGGCGGCGATGCCGAGCAGACCGCCCCGGCGCGCCTCGGGGTCGCCGGTGCTCGCCGCGAGCACCGCCAGGACCGGCACGGCCAGCAGCACCAGCAGGCCGCCGAGCAGCGGCAGCGGCGGGGCGTCCAGCGGGCCGGCGGCCGGGATGAAGGCGTCGGTGGAGGAGTAGGGGGCGCTGAACAGGCCCACGGCCGCGACCACGCCCGCCGTGGTGGGCAGCCCGAACCGCTGGGACCGGTCGCCGTCCTGGTCCGCTCGGCCGGCCGCGACGACACCGGCGGCCAGCGCCAGGGCGTGCCCGGCGAGCAGCAGCCACGCGCCGGCGGTCGGCGTCGGCGGGACGAGGCTGTCCGGCCGGAACAGCTCGGGGCGCGCGGCGACCAGCGGGTCGCGCACGACCTGGAGGTCGATCAGGAACCGGCCGACCGCGAACACCCCGGCGGGCACCAGCACGGCGGCGGCGGTGATTTCCCGGCCGCGGCGCAGGAAGTAGCCGGACACCGCCGCGGGGAGCAGCGCCAGGACGGCCAGCAGGGGCCACGCGGTGTACGCGGGCGGGGCGCTGCCGTCCACGACGGAGATGGCGGGTCCGACCGCGCCGCACAGGCCGCCTGCCGCGGCGAGCCCGACCGCGAGGCGGAGCCTGGTGTGCGCGGGGGAGGTCAGGTCAGCGGTTCGCGTCATCGGGGGCGACGCTAGCAGGGCGCGCACCGGCCACCGGGGGTGTCCGCCGGCCCGCAGCGGGTAGTCCACTTTCGTGGAGCTTTCACCTACCTTCGGCCCCATGGGTGAAGTCGGGACGCGGCCGACCGGCTGGGCGGGGTTCGGCCTGGACGCGGTCCGGGCCGGGGTCGACGCGGTGCGCACCGCCGTCGACGCGGGCGTGGACCGGGTCGGTGTCGCGTTGCGTGACGTCGCCGGGGCCGGTGCCGGGCTGGTCGAGAGCGCGGGTGACGCACTGCGCACGGCGACCGGGACGGGTGCGGGGCTGGTCGGCGGCGTGCTGCGGGACGTGGCCGGGACCGGGGCCGGGTTGGCCGGCGGCGTGGCCGGGGTGGCGCGCGCGGTGGCGACGCCGGGCGGCGCGCGCGGGGTCGTGGTCGAGGCGGCCTGGCTGACCGCGCACACCGTCCTGTACCCGTGGGGTGCGATCGAGCAGCAGTTCCGGCCCGAGGGGCACCTGCGGCACTACCGGACCGACCGGCTCCCGCTCCGCCGGCGCGGCTTGGTTGTTTCGGCGATGGACGCCGCGGGCACCCCGATCGTGCTGGTGCACGGCATCGGGGACAACCGATCCACCTTCGCAGTGCTGTCGGGGGCGCTGCGCAGGCGCGGGTTCGGAGTCGTGCACGCGGTGAACTACAGCGTCCTCACGGCGCTGACCGGCGACGTCAGGCGCTCGGCCGCCCTGCTGGGCGAGCACGTGGAGCGGATCTGCGAGCAGACCGGGTCCGACCGCGTGCACGTGATCGGGCATTCGCTGGGCGGGCTGATCGCCCGTTACTACGTGCAGCGGCTGCACGGGGACGCCCGCGTCAAGACCCTGGTCACGCTGGGCACGCCGCACGGCGGGACGCTCGCCGCCTACCTGTTCCCCACCTCGCTGACCCGCCAGCTGCGCCCCGGATCGGACCTGCTGGCCGAGCTGTCCGAACCGTGCCGGCCGTGCCGCACGAAGTTCGTGGTGGTGTGGAGCGGGATGGACCAGGTGGTGATCCCGCAGCGGCACGCCCGGTTGGAGCACCCCTCGTTGCGCGTGGAGGAGTACCGGATACGTGATTCAGGTCACCTTTCGCTATCGGTCGACACTCGCGCTCTGCAGGTGGTTGTGACTGCCGTCACTCGAACGGATGACGCTACAGACCACCCCATCGTGCCTGTACGTGAGGGGTTTAGTAGCTCCGAAGTGACGTAGCGTCACCGCTCTCACGGCGGGTCCGCGCGCCGACCGCTAATCGGTAGACAAGCTCGCCGGGGATTGCCTACGAGGCTTCCGCGCCGTTACTGTCCCCGGGTCCGTTGTCACGGTCTGGTCACAAGCAAGAGAACGAGCCGGTACCCCGACTGGCTCAACCGGGATCCCCCGCCCGGTGTCGACCGGACTCCCCGAAGACGGAAGGCCAGGTTTTGTCTTCTCGACACCGCTCCCCCGGCGGCCACAGCAGTACCGACGTGCTCGAAAAAGCGGTCGACCGCGCCTCCACGCGTGACGTGGGGTCGCACCGGCTGCCGCCACCGCCCTCGGCGCTGCGCGGCCGGATCGTCGTCGCCGCCGTCGCGGTCGGCGCGTTCGCCGCCGCCGGCGCGGGCCAGACGCTGCACGCACTGGGCTCCGGCTCGGACAGCCCCGCCCAGGACGAGGTGACGCCGCTCGCGGCGGCCTCCGAGGGCGCGGCCGCGTTCGGAGTCGGCGGCAGCGGTCCCGCCGCGCCGCACGTCCTGCCGGTCTCCAAGACCACCGACCCCGCCGCCGAGGCCCAGAAGCTCACCAAGAGCGCCCGGATCTCCGAGGACCGCGAGGCGGCCGAGGCCGAGTCCAAGCGCCCCAAGTACGCCCGTCCCGCCGCCGGTGACTTCACCTCCGGCTTCGGCGGTCGCTGGGGCGAGATGCACTACGGCATCGACATCGCGGGCCCGATCGGCACCCCGATCCTGTCCGCCGCCGACGGCGTCGTGATCGAGGCCGGCCCGGCCAGCGGCTTCGGCCTGTGGGTCAAGGTCGAGCACTCCGACGGCACGGTGACCGTCTACGGCCACGTGGACACCTACTCGGTGCGCAAGGGCCAGCAGGTCCGGGCCGGCGAGCAGATCGCCCGGATGGGCAACCGAGGCTTCTCCACCGGTCCCCACCTGCACTTCGAGGTCTGGAACCCGGGCGGGATGAAGATCAACCCGCTGAGCTGGCTGAACGCCAAGGGCATCAGCGTCTGATCCGGCCCGGCGCCCGACCCGGCCCGCCGGACCCGCGACGCACCGACGCCGCACGCCTCGACGTGCCGTCTGGCGGTGTCGCCGGGCCCTGTCGCCGGGCCCTGTCGCCGGGCGCGGTCCCGTCCTGGGCGCGCGGTGCCGTCACGTGGACGTCCGCCACCGGTGAGCCGACCGCTGCCCGCGCCGCGCGGTCGTGGTGCCGCCGGTTCGCGAACGAAGAGAAAAGGGCGGGTCGCGTGTGCGACCCGCCCTTCTGCAACTACCCCCTGGACCGCCCCCGCGGTGTTTCCCCTCGCGCTTCCGCCGCCCCCGAAGCGGCTTCCGCGTGCTGCCCGCAAGCGGTCCCTCTGCCCGGATCACCCCGAATGCCCCGGTCATCCCGCTTGTGACACCCCTTAAGACGCCCATCGCGGGTTCGGGTTGCGCACGGGTTCGGGATGACTTCGAACGGGTGAGATCTCAGGCCGCGCCGGCCCGCTCGTCGAACGCCGCGCGCGCCGCCGCGATCTCCGCCTCGTGCTCCTCGGCCCAGGTCACGAGGCCGCGCAGGGTCACGTGCAGGGTCTCGCCGAGCGGGGTCAGCGCGTAGTCGACGCGGGGCGGCACGGTCGGGTGGACGGTGCGCAGCACCAGGCCGTCCCGCTCCAGCTGCCGAAGTGTGACGGTGAGCACCCGGCGGCTGACGCCGTCGATCCGGCGCCAGAGCTCGCCGAACCGGTGCCCCCGCTCGGCGAGGTAGGCGAGCACGAGCACCGACCACTTGTCGCCGATCCGATCGGCGACCTTGCGGACCGCGCAGTCCGAGCGCGCGTCCCACTGCCGCGCGTCCTCGTCGGTTTCGTCGCAGTAACCCGGTGACTTGAAAGTGCCGTCTTCCACGGTTCCGCATCCTCCCGCAGGATTGCATGCACATGCAAGAAGAAAGGTGGGGTTGTGGCGACAACGGAAACCACCGCGCGGTTCAGCGGGCGCGAGTGGAGCCTCCTGCTGGTGCTGTGCGGCGCGATCTTCCTGGAGGGCATCGACGTCGCGATGATGGGCGTGGCGCTGCCGTCCATCCAGGCGGAGCTGGGCATGTCCGCCGGCGCCCTCCAGTGGGTGGTGAGCGCGTACGTGCTCGGCTACGGCGGCTTCATGCTGCTGGGCGGCCGGGCCGCGGACCTGCTCGGCCGGCGGCGGGTGTTCCTGTTCTGGCTGGCGGTGTTCGTGGTGTTCTCCGGGCTGGGCGGGCTCGCCCAGGACGGCTGGGTGCTGATCACCGCCCGCTTCGTGACGGGCCTGAGCGCCGCGTTCCTCACGCCGGCGGGTCTTTCCATCATCACCACCACCTTCACCGGCCCACGGCGCGATCAGGCGCTCCTGGTGTACGGCGGGATCGGGGCGGCCGGCTTCTCGCTCGGCATGGTGGTCGGCGGGCTGCTCACCGTCGTGGGCTGGCGGTGGGTGTTCTTCGCGCCCGTCGTGCTCGCGCTGCTGATCCTGGTGGCCTCCCTGAAGGCCATCCCGAAGAGCGCCGACCGGGCGACCGGGCGGTTCGACCTGGCGGGCGCGGTCACCGTCACCGGCGGCATGGTGCTGCTGGTGCTGGCCATCGCCGAGGGCGTCTGGCCCGCGCTGGTCGGCGGCGTGGCGCTGCTCGCGGCGTTCGTGGTGATCGAGCGGCGGACCGCGGACCCGCTGGTGCGCCTGGGCATCCTGCGCTCGGGCCCCCTGCTGCGGGCCAACGTCTCGGCGCTGCTGCTCGCGGCCGCGTTCTTCGGGTTCCAGCTCGTCGCCGTGCTGTACCTGCAACAGGTGCTCGGCTGGTCGGCGTTGGAGACCGGCCTGGCCCTGCTCGTGGTGGGCATCGACTCGGTGCTCGCGCCGACGCTCACCCCGCGGCTGGTCGCCCGGTTCGGCCTGGCCCCGGTGGTCACCGCCGGGCTGCTGCTGGCCACCGCCTCGTTCACGCTGTTCCTGCGGATCGACCACGGCTGGGGCTACTGGCAGCTCTTCCCGACCGTGCTGCTGCTCGGGCTCGCGTTCGCGCTCGCCTACGGGCCGCTGACGATCATCGCCACCGACGGGATCGCCGACGCCGAGCAGGGCCTCGCGGGCGGGCTGCTCAACACGTCGTTCCAGTTCGGCGCGGCGCTCGGGGTGGCCGGCGTGACCGCCGTGGCGGCGCTGGGCGACACGCCGCTGGAGGGCTACCGGCTGGCGGTGCTGTTCCCGGTCGCCGCCGCGCTGGTCGCCGCCCTCACAGCTTCACGAGGGGCACGCCGCCGATCAGCATGAGCCGGACCTTCCCCGCGCTGCCGAAGTCGATCGTGGCGGTGGCGCGGGGACCCGACCCGTCCACCGCGACCACGTTGCCCAGCCCGTACTTGTCGTGGCTGACCCGGTCGCCCACGTCGAGCTTGAGCGAGGGCGTGTCCTTCCACTGGTTGTTCACCGGCGCGGGCCGCGCGGGGCCGTCCGAGCGGCGGCTGCCCCACGTGGTCGCGGTGGACGGGCCGGAGCGCTGCGGCTCCACCCGCCGCCACTCGACCAGCTCGGCCGGGATCTCGTCCAGGAACCGCGACGCCGGGTTCGCCGAGGGCTGGCCCCACGCCGAGCGCACCAGCGCCCGCGACAGGTACAGCCGCTGCTGCGCGCGGGTGATGCCGACGTACGCGAGCCGGCGCTCCTCGGCCAGCTCGACCGGGTCGCCCAGGGCCCGCAGGTGCGGGAAGACGCCGTCCTCCCAGCCGGTGCCGAACACCACCGGGTACTCCAGGCCCTTCGCGGTGTGCAGCGTCATCAGGGTGACCACGCCGTCGGACTCCGCGTCCGGCACCTGGTCGGCGTCGGCGACCAGCGCCACCCGCTCCAGGAACGCGGCCAGCGAGCCCTCGGCGGGCAGCCCCTCGTCCTCGGTCGGGCCCTGCGCCGCCGCGCCCAGGTCGGTGAACTCGCGGGCCACCGTGACCAGCTCGTTGAGGTTCTCCACCCGGGTGTGGTCCTGCGGGTCCTCGCTGGCCTCCAGCTCCGCGCGGTAGGCGGTGCGGTCCAGCACGGCCTCCAGCACGTCGGCCACGTCGTCGCCGCGCTCGACCAGCGCGCCCAGCTCGTCGAGCAGCTCGACGAACCCGGCGATCGCCCTCTGCGAGCGGGGGTTGAGCAGCGGCACCTTGCCGCGCACGGCCTCCCGCAGCGCCGCCGCGAAGCTGATCCGCTCCCGCTCGGCGTAGGTCGACACGCACGCCTCGGCGCGGTCGCCGATGCCGCGCTTGGGCACGTTGAGGATCCGCCGCAGCGAGACCGTGTCGTCCGGGTTGGCCAGCGTGCGCAGGTAGGCCAGTGCGTCGCGCACCTCGCGCCGCTCGTAGAACCGCACGCCGCCGACCACCCGGTAGGGCAGGCCCAGCCGGATGAAGATCTCCTCGAACACCCGGGACTGGTTGTTGGTGCGGTAGAACACCGCGATCTCGCCGTTGGTCGCGTCGCCGCCGTCGACCAGCCGGTCGATCTCGCGCGCCACGAACGCGGCCTCGTCGTGCTCGTTGTCCGCGACGTAGCCGACGATCTTCTCGCCGTCGCCCAGGTCGCTCCACAGCCGCTTGTCCCGGCGGTTCGGGTTGCGCGAGATGACCGCGTTCGCGGCGGTCAGGATCCGCTGCGTGGAGCGGTAGTTCTGCTCCAGCAGGATGGTCGTCGCCTGCGGGTAGTCGCGCTCGAACTCCACGATGTTGCGGATCGTCGCGCCGCGGAAGGCGTAGATCGACTGGTCGGCGTCGCCCACGACGCACAGCTCGGCCGGCGGGACGCCGCCCTCGCCGGTGCCGACCAGCTCGCGGACCAGCGTGTACTGCGCGTGGTTGGTGTCCTGGTACTCGTCCACCAGCACGTGCCGGAAGCGCCGGCGGTAGTGCTCGGCCACCGCCGGGAAGTTCTGCAGCAGCTCGACCGTGCGCATGATCAGGTCGTCGAAGTCCAGCGAGTTCGACTCGGTGAGCCGGCGCTGGTAGCTCTCGTAGACCTCGGCGACCCGGCGCTCCAGGTCGTTGCCCGCCTGGGCCTTCGCCGTCTCGACGTCCACCAGCTCGTTCTTCAGGTTCGAGATGTGGATGGCCAGCGTGCGGGCCGGGTAGCGCTTCGGGTCCAGGTCGAGGTCGCGCGCCACCAGCGTGATGAGCCGCCGGGTGTCGTCGGAGTCGTAGATGGAGAAGCTCGACGACAGGCCGAGGGTCTTGCCGTCGCGGCGCATCACCCGGACGCACATCGAGTGGAACGTCGACACCCACATCGACCGGGCGCGCGCGCCCACCAGGTCGGCGACCCGCTCCTTCATCTCGGCCGCGGCCTTGTTGGTGAAGGTGATGGCCATGATCTCGCCGGGGTGCACCTTGCGCTCACCGAGCAGGTAGGCGATCCGGCGGGTGAGCACGCGGGTCTTGCCCGAGCCCGCCCCCGCGACGACCAGCAGCGGCGAACCGGCGTGCTCGACGGCCCGGCGCTGGGCCGGGTTGAGGTCGTCCAGCAGGCGGGAGGACCGGGAATCGGGGGGACTTGGCGGCAAGTCGAACAAGGCGCTCATCGTGGATCCACGTTACCCGGTGGCACCGACACTCCCCCGCGCGATCCGCCGGCTGTGGCATGATGGGCCCATGCGCTCGGTCACCTTCGAGTTTTTCTACGGGACCCGGACTCCGGCTCCCGT
The DNA here is from genome assembly GCF_000328705.1 of Saccharothrix espanaensis DSM 44229. NCBI lineage: Bacteria > Bacillati > Actinomycetota > Actinomycetes > Pseudonocardiales > Pseudonocardiaceae > Saccharothrix > Saccharothrix espanaensis. Next base: position 8,653,254 of record NC_019673.1, read on the forward strand.
GGACCGCTAGCGCGTCAAGCCACCCACGAAGCCCCGGAGTCCTCGGATTCCGGGGCTTCGACGCTTCCGGACCGGGACTCACCAGCCAGAGTCGAGAGGTCACCCGCGATGAACAGCACCGACACCGCACCCGCCAACGAGGACATCGACGCGCTGCGCCAGGAGATCGACTTCCTGGACGCGGAGATCCTGCGCCTGGTCAAGCGGCGGGTGGAGATCTCCCGGACGATCGGCGCCGCCCGGATGGCCGCCGGCGGCACGAAGATCGTGCACAACCGGGAGATCGACGTGCTCAACCGCTACAAGGAGCTCGGGCCGGAGGGGCGCGACCTGGCGATGATCCTGCTCAAGCTGGGCCGCGGGCCGCTCGGCCGCTAGCCGCGCGGGCCAGGTCGCGGTCCACCGGCCGCGCGTCGTCGGGCAGGTACGCGAGGGGGTCGTCCAGCAGCGGCCCGACCCCCACCAGCCCCTCCACCAGGGCGTGCAGGCACAGCGCGGAGTAGCCGCGCAGGTAGCCGCCCTCCTGGGTCAGCACGGTCGGGAGGTCCAGCGCCGCCACCTTCCGGCCGATGTCCCGGTACCCGGCGGCGGTCAGGTTGTGCCGCCCGTTCGGGTCGAACGCCGAGCCGTCGAACCCGGACGCGCAGACCAGGAAGTCCGCGCCGTGCGCGCGGATGGCGGGCACCGCCAGCTCGTCGAGCGCGCGCCGGTACGCGGTGTCGCCCGCGCCCAGCGACAGCTCGACGTTGAGGTTGCCGGGGCCGCTCTCCTCCGGGCCGCCGGTCTGGACGTGGTTCGCGCCCCACGGGCCGTGCCGCATGTGCACGGAGATCGTCAGCACCTCGTCCACGTCCCGGAACACGTCCTGGGTGCCGTTGCCGTGGTGCACGTCCCAGTCCAGCACCGCGACCCGCCGCCCGGCGCGCCGGGCCGTCTCGGCGACCAGCGCGGCGTTGTTGACCATGCAGTAGCCGTCCGGCAGGTCCCGCTGGGCGTGGTGACCGGGCGGGCGGACCAGCGCGTAAGCCATGCGGGTGCGGCCCTCAGCGACCGCTTCCGCCGCGGCCAGCGCGGTGCCGGCCGCGGCGCGGATCGCGTCCCACGAGCCGGGACCGACGACCGTGTTCGTCTCCAACGAGACCTGACGGCCCGCGTGACAGTCCTTATATAGAGAAGACAGGTAAGCGGGCGCGTGGACGCGCGCCAGCTCCTCGTCGGTGGCGAACCGGCCCTGCGACCACGTGAGGTGCGGGGCGATCGGGCCATGCGTCAGGGCGTGCCGGAACGTGCGCAGTCGGGCGGCGTTCTCGGGGTGCGGCTCGGCCGCGTCTAGCCACTCCGGGGTGCCCGGCAGCTCCCACAGCCCTTCGCCGGTGTCGTGCTCCAGGCAGGCGTCGTGCCAGAAAAACTCCACCCCAGGGGGATATCAGGGCGATCACCCATGGGCCAAACCGAAAAAGCCCAGGCACACTGGACACATGGGCGGAGTCATCGGTCTCATCACGGGCCTCATCGCAATCCTCGGCGTGCTCGCCACGCTCGCACACGACGGCTACCTGGCCATGCTGGGTTCGGCCGCCAAGTCCAAGCGGGCGGCCGGCGCGCCGATCGCGCAGTACGTGCGCAGCCGCTGGACGGTCGCCGGCGTGACCACGGTCGTGGGACTGGTCGGTCTGCTGATCACGTCCGGTGAGAGCGTCTCGGGCGACGTCATCGGCGCGCTGATCGCCGGCGGCGCGGGCCTGGCCGCGACGAACGCGCTGCAGAGCAGCCGCAAGAAGCTCAACAGCGGGAACTGAAGCGGTAATCGAGAGGTTCACCCGGCCGTGTGGCACGTGGTGCCATCCGGCTGATCCGTCCAGCCACTCCCGAACCCTGCACCTACCCTGGGGTAGGCGCAGGGTTTTCGTCGTCCCACCCCCGGTTTCCCTGCCCCTGAACAGGTGAACTGCGGCCTGACCGACGTCAGGCCCGGGGGTGTGAGGGATCACAACAGGTATGGACATCCGGGAATCGGAGCGGTCGGGCAGGCACCGGCTGGAGCACGAGGGCGGGGCCATCTGGCTGCCGCTGGACGGGGGTCCCGAGCGCACCCCGGCACCGCACGTCAAGCCGGCCCTGGGGCCCGGCGCGCTCCCGGCCCAGCGCACCCGCGACCCGCTGGTCGACACCGACGCGGTCGGCCTGCGCAAGTTCAACATCGGCCTGGTGCCCGCCTCGGTGACGCCGCCCCGCACGTGGAAGCGGGCCGCCTGGTTCGCCGTCGTGTCGTCGGCCGCCGTGCTGGTGGGCCTGGCGTACGCGGCGGCCAAGCTGGTCGGTGCGGACTCGCCGGAGGACCGGATCGGGATGCCCGGCTACCCCACCGCGAGCCCGCTGATCACCGGCTTCGGCACCACCTCCGCGACCCCGCCGCCGAGCGGCGCGGACCGGCCCGAGCAGCGGCGCGCCGACCAGGCCGCGGCGATCCGGGCGGGCGGCGAGGGCCGCACCGGCACCGGGGGCGCGGCCACCGACCCGACGTCGGCCGGGAGCACCGGCGGCACGTCGACCGGCGGCGACACCGGCGGGAAGCCGAGCGGGAAGCCGGGTGGGAAGCCCGGCCGGTCGACCACCACCACCACCGGCCCGTCCTCGTCGCCGACCGTGACCACGGTGCCCGGCGAGTCGGCGCCGCTGGTGGACGCGGCCGCGATCGCGTTGCGCACCGAGCAGTTCTTCGAGGAGGCGGTGGCCGACGCGGACAAGGCGATGGCGATGGTGGCCGACGTGTTCCGGTCGGACGCCGAGGCGCTGCTGGAGCGGCGCTTCTCGGACGTGTCGCTGGTCCAGGTCACCGCGATCACGGTGGACCCGGCCTCGGGGGTGACGGTGAGCACGCTGAACGTGACGAAGGACGACGGCAGCACGACCACCGAGCGGCGCGAGCTCGTCTTCACCACGGCGGGCGAGCCGTTGATCAACGCCGAGCGGCTCGTCGGCGGCGCCTGACCGGCGACCCGCCCGGCCACCGCCCACCCGGCCACCTCCCGCCCGCCTGGCGGGTCCGGTGGGCGACGCCGAACGGCCCGCCGGCGACGCCCAACGGTCGTTCGCAAACGTACAGCCGGATGCCTCTCCGTACTTGATCACCTGAACGAGGGACAGCGACACACCGCTGAACGCCACGAAAGGGTGAACCCGGCGGTTCCACTGGCTTTTCGCTGGTGAAGCACGGTACGAGTTCTCGCTGACGACACAGGTGCGAGGGAGTCGCCAGTGCAACGCCCTACGACGAGCGGTCGCCGGCACAGCCGCGCGGGGTCGGTCTCGGTGGCCGAACTCATCCGCAGGCAGCGCACCCCGCTGCGCTCCCCGACCCGGGAGCAGACCGCGGCCGGACCGGTCGCCGAACCGCTCGGCGAGCCCGGCCACCAGGCACCACCCCGACCGTCCAACCGGGCGGCCCGGATCGCGAGCCTGAGCACCGGCGCGCTCGTGCTGCTGGTGTCGATCGCGGCGGCCTCGATCATGGTCGGCAACCGGGACAGCGGCCCCCTCCGGCCGACGCCCGCCCCGCCCGCCGAGATAGCCGGGTCCGCCGCGCTGCGCCCGGACGTGCTGTCCGCGCAGCTGGCCGGGCCGCGCGACGCGCCGGCCACCCCCGTTCCGGAGCCCTCGCCGATGGGGATCGACCTGCCGCTGGACGTCGCGGCGGAGCCGGACAGCCACGTGGTGCCACCCAGGGAGGCCGCGACCCGGTCCAAGCCGCAGGTCGACGTGGTGCGCCACTTCTACGAGCTGCTGCCCGCCAAGCCCGCGGAGGCGGTGCTGCTGCTGACGCCGGGCCTGGTCGGCGGGAACGCGCGGGACTTCGTCACCTCGTGGGGCGGGGTCCAGGCCATCACCATCGAGTCGACGACCCTGCGGCCGGACGGCACGGTGCTCGCCGCGGTGTCGATGCAGGAGCGCTCCGGGCGGTGGTTGCGGGTCGAGCAGCGGTTCTGGCTCAGCGACACCAGCCCACCGCGCATCGTCCGGACAGACGTCCTTTCGGCCCAACGTGGTTGACACTGAGTGACTACCTTCGGGTCGAATCTCACTCAGCGTCGATGAGTAAAGTTCTTGACGAGGAAAGTTCCCCCAAAGGGGTTACGCAGTCGGTCACGATTCGGTATCCATGTTCCCGGTTGGTAGCTCAACGCACACTTCCGGGAAAGGTGAACTCCGGTGTCGAACGACGACAACCGCCGTCGACAGGATGGCTCGACGGCCAAGCTGTCGGTCGCCGACCTGCTCGCCAGGCGCGAGGCGGAGACGCAGCCGATCCCGCGGATCACCGACGAGGAGACGATCCGGTTCACGCCGGCGACGAACCTCTCGGGTCGCGAGCTGCACATCACCGAGCTGCTGCGCCGCGAAGGCCGCGCCGGCGAGGAGGAGCGCGGCGGCGGGCTGTCCGTGCCGAAGCTGGTCGCGATGGCCAGTGGTGGTGTGGTGCTGGCCGGCGCGGTCGCCTTCACCGCCACCAACCTGCTGTCCTCGCCGGACGAGCGCCCGCTGGCCGAGGTGCGGTACGACAACCGCCAGGCCGCCCGCAGCACCAACACCATCGGCAACGACCTGGCCGCGGCCGCCGCGAAGCAGCAGCAGGCCCAGCCCGCGGCCGACGAGACCACCGAGGCGCCGACCACCGCCGCGCCCACCCAGACCACCACCCAGCGCCCGCGGGCCACCCAGCAGCCGGCCCCGCCGCCCACGACCACCACGACCGAGCAGGCACCGCCGCCGGTCGAGCAGCCGCCCACCACGACGGTCCCGCCGACCACCGAGGTGCCGCCGCCGCCCACCACCACCCCGCCCACGACGTCCGCGGCCCCGCCGCCGGCGTCCGGCAGCACCACCCCGGCCCCGTCCTCCGGCGAGAGCACGACTCCCACCACGCCCACGACCCCCACCGCGCCCACCACTCCCGGCGTGGACCTCGGGCTCGACCTCGGCGGCATCCTCGACCCGCTGGGCGGGTTCGACTTCTTCTCGCCCGCCGCGTAGTCCCGCCCGGTCCGGCACGCCCACCCGGTCCGGCACGCCCGGCCGTGCTTCGGCGTGCGAGCCCCGTCCGGCCGGTACCGGCCGGACGGGCACCCCGTCCGGTGCGGAGGCGTTTCGCAATGCGGAGCCGCTCGGTGCGCCCGGAATGGGCCGTTCGGACCCAAATGGCGCGATCTTCACCCGAACAGGTGGCTTCACCGAGCGGATTCAGGTATCCCTTCCCGGTCCGGACGTAGCTCGCGTGACCTGCGCAACGGTCCGAAAGCCGTAGTCACCGCCGGGGTAGTCTGTCCGCGCACCGATCCGCACGACGAGGAGCCCGAGCGTGAGACCTGCTGCCCTTGCCGCGGTCCCGCAGCGCCCCAGCGAGGTCGCCCGGTGAGCTCCGACGAACGGCTGATCGCCGAGCGCTACCGCTTCCTGGACCGGATCGGCAGCGGTGCCATGGGCATCGTCTGGCGGGCCCAGGACGAGCGCCTGGGCCGGATCGTCGCGATCAAGGAGCTGCTGCTCCAGCCCAGCCTCGACGCCACCGAGCGGGACGAGGCGATCCAGCGCGCCATGCGCGAGGGCCGGATCGCGGCCAAGCTGCACCACCCCAACGCCATCGCGGTCTACGACGTGGTGGAGGAGAACGGCGCTCCGTGCCTGGTCATGGAGTACCTGCCGTCCAGCAGCCTGGCCGACACGATGGCCGAGCACGGCCCGCTCGAACCGGTCGAGGTCGCCCAGATCGGCGCGCAGGCCGCCGCCGCGCTGGCCGCCGCCCACGCGGCCGGGATCGTGCACCGGGACGTGAAGCCGGGCAACGTGCTGCTCGCCGACAACGGCCTGGTCAAGATCACCGACTTCGGCATCTCGCGGGCCAGCGACGACGTCACGGTCACCAAGACCGGCCTGATCGCCGGCACGCCCGCCTACCTCGCGCCGGAGATCGCGCGCGGCCAGGACCCGACGCCCGCCTCGGACGTGTTCTCGCTGGGCTCGACGCTGTTCGCGGCCGCCGAGGGCGAGCCGCCGTTCGGGCTGAGCGAGAACACCCTGGGCGTGCTGCACGCCGTCGCGGCCGGCCGGATCAACCCGCCGACCATCGACGGCCCGCTGGCCGACGTCCTGCTGGTGCTGCTCAACTACGACCCGGCGGACCGGCCGACCATGGCCCAGGCCCGCGACATGCTCAACGCGGTGGCCCACGGCCGCAACCCCAGCCTCGGCGGCATCGCGCCCGCGCCGATGCCCCTGGCCGGCGCGACGACCGTGCTGGACGCCGACCGCACCCGGGTGGTCCGGCCCGGACCGCGCACGGTCGGCCCGACCGCACCGGTGGCCCCGCCGGCCGAGCCGAGCAACACCCGGCCGCTGGTGATCGCGGCCGTGGTGCTGGGCGGGCTGCTGCTGATCGGTTTCCTGATGGTGCTGCTCGGCGTGTTCAAGGCCAAGGAGCCGACGGTGCCGCCGGTCACCAACAGCACCTCCACCACGGCGCCCACGACGACCACGACGCCTCCTGTGACGACTACCACAGAGCCGCCGCGCACCACCACCGAAGAACCGACGACCACCACCACGACCACCACGACGACAACGACCACGACGACCACCACGACGACGACTACCACCACGCCGAAGCCGACGACGACGCCGCCGACCACGACGACGCCGCCGGTCACGAGTACGACGATGCCGGCCCAAGGCGGGTAGCAAACCTCGTAAGGTGGACGACGAACCCGATCGGGTGACGAAACGTCCTGGAGTCGTAGTGGGCGCTGTCACCGGTGTTCGCCCCTGACCAGCCCGAGCTAGCTTTGGAGCACCTGTGACCGACGATGGCCGCCTGGTTGCCGGCCGCTACCGACTGGGCCACCGGATCGGCAGCGGAGCGATGGGCATCGTCTGGCAGGCGCACGACGAGCGCCTGCACCGCACCGTCGCGGTGAAGCAGCTGCTGCTCCAGCCGGGCCTCGCCGAGGCGGACACCGACGAGGCGAAGCGGCGGGCGATGCGCGAGGGCCGGATCGCGGCCCGCCTCCAGCACCCGCACGCCATCGCGGTCTACGACGTGGCCGAAGACGACGGCCAGCCGTGGCTGGTGATGGAGTACCTGCCGTCCAAGAGCCTGTCGACGGTGCTGTCCGAGCGCGGCACGCTGCCGCCGCGCGACGTGGCGTCGATCGGCTCCCAGGTGGCGTCGGCGCTGGCCGCCGCGCACATCGCGGGCATCGTGCACCGCGACATCAAGCCCGGCAACGTGCTGCTCGGCAACGAGGGCACGGTCAAGATCACCGACTTCGGCATCTCCCGGGCGACCGGCGACGTCACGGTCACCGCGACCGGGATGCTCGCGGGCACGCCCGCCTACCTGGCCCCCGAGGTCGCGAAGGGCTACGACCCGGGCCCGCCCTCGGACGTGTTCTCGCTGGGTTCGACGCTGTACGCGGCGATCGAGGGGATGCCCCCGTTCGGCCTGAACGAGAACACCATCGCGCTGCTGCACCAGGTCGCGTCGGGCAAGGTCACGCCGCCCAAGCAGGCCGGCCCGCTGACCGCGCTGCTGATGCGCCTGCTGCGCGCCGAGCCGGAGGACCGGCCGACCATGGCCGAGGCCAAGGAGGCCCTGGCGGCGGTGGCCGCCGGCCGGGCCGCGCCGGAGTTCCCGGTGGCGCTGCCGCAGACGCACCCGCCGTCGTGGCAGGGCGCGCCCGTGCAGCAGCAGGCCGCGGCGACCCGGTCGCACGCGCCCGCACCGGCCGCGACCCGGGTGGCACCGCCGGTGTCGACCCCGCCGCGCCCGGCCAACGCGCTGCCGCCGCCCCAGCGCCCGGCCGCCGCGCCGCGCCGCGACCCCAAGCCGCCGGGGCGCGGGCCGATGAAGAGCAAGCGCTCGACCGTGGTGACGGCGCTGGCGATCGCGGCCGCGGCCGTCGTCGGCATCCTGCTGGCGAGCATGTTGACCAACGGCAAGGCCAACGACCAGGCCGGCCAGACCACGACGGTCACGCAGCCCGCGGCGGGCGGCGAGCCGTCGGTGTCGACCACCAAGAAGGCGTCCACCCCGCCGCCGAAGATCACCACCGACCCGACGCCGCAGCAGCAGGAGCAGGCGATCCGCGACTACTTCGCGCTGATGCCCGGCAACGTCGAGGACGGCTTCAACCGGCTGACCGCCGAGATGAAGAACGGCAACGGCGGGTTCGAGGGCTACAAGGGCTGGTGGAGCCAGATCAAGTCGATCGAGCTGGACAGCGTGAAGATCAACGAGCCGTACGCCTACGAGATCGAGATCACCTACACGCTGAAGGCCGGCTCGGTGTCCCGCGAGCGCAAGCTGATCGTGCTCAAGTGGGAGAACCAGGGCCTGTTCATCGCCAAGGACCAGTCGCTGGGCAAGGCCTAGACCGCCGGTCCCACCCGAATCCACGTCCCGGGGCCCACGTCGTCCCGGGGCCCACGACGTCCCGCGGCTCACGTCCTGCGATTCACGCCTTGCGGCCCACGACGTCTTGCGGCCCACATCTTGCGGCTCACGACGTCTTGCGGCTCACGTCCTGCGGCTCACGTCCCGGAGCCCGGCCGGGTACCGGCTCGGACTCCGCCGCCGACCGCCCGGCAGCCGCCGGGGCCGGCCTGACCGCGTCCTCGCGCCGATCAGCGCGGGGACGGTGTGACGTCCCGCCGCGGCGACCCCGGTCGTCCTCGACCCCCGTCGAAGACCGCGATCACGCGCGGGTGGTGCGTGTGGGCCGCGTGGCACACCTCGCGCGGCCCCGGCCCCCCGGTCGTGCGCCCGCCGGGCGACGCCTGTCGCGCCGCCGCCGGTGCGCCCGGCCGGTACCGGTCGCCCGCCGTCCCCCGGGACCCCCGTCGACCCTGGTGGAGGGCAAGCGACCGGGTCAGTTGGTGGAGACCAGCTTGGCCAGCTCGCGGTCGAAGTCGATCCACAGGTCCTCCTCGCCGGGCTGGACCACGTCGTAGGTGAGGTCCAGGAACTCGGCGATGTCCTCGGCCTGGGCCGACAGGATCGCGAACCCGGTGGGCGCGTTCAGCTCCAGCAGGACCCGCTCCGGGTCGTCGGCCGCCGGCCGGACCAGGATGTCGCCCTCGCCGGAGGGCGTGAGCAGGCCGTCGGCCAGCAGGTCCCGGGCGAAGATCCACTCGACCTTGCCCTGCCCGGTGTGGAAGAGCACGGCGACCGCGTACGGGTCCTCCGGCTCGTAGTGCAGCTCCGCTTCCACCGGTGCCGGCGCGACCCCCGGAACCAGGAGGTGGAACGTGGTACTCGCGGTGATGCTCTCGGCGCTCATGGTTGTGGTCCTTCCCGTGTTCATCCCTCTCTTGGAGAGGAGACGTCCGAGAAGGCCGAACGGGACGTGGTTCGGGCCAATACCACGCTATCGGGGGAGACCTGGGTCTCAGGTCCACCCGTTTGCCCAGTTCGGCTGTCTCAGTTGGCCGATACCGGCGGGTAACCCAGCGTTATCGCAGGTCACTTGTGCGTAGTCGCCGGCTCCGGGTCGACCGGGATGATCGCCGTCGCGGGCTGCCGGCGGGTCAGCGCGACCCCCACCAGCACCACCACCATGCCCGCCACGACCCTCAGGTTGAGGTCCTCGCCGAGGAACGCCGCGCCCAGCAGCACCGACACCACGGGCAGCAGGTAGCCGACCGTCGTGGCGTTGGTGGGGCCCTCGTCCTCGATCAGCCGGTAGTTGAGGACGAAGGCCGCGCCGGTGCCGAAGACGCCCAGGATCCCGACCGCCACCAGGGCCTGCCAGCTCAGGTGGGTCTCGTCCAGCCCGCCCGCCGGCAGCACCAGCACGGTGAGGCCGGTCGCGGTGACCAGCTGCGCGGAGGAGAGCTGGATGGACGACAGGCCGCGCCCGGAGATCGTGCGGCCGATGTAGGTGTAGCTGACCGCGTACGAGGCCGCAGCGGCCAGGCACGCCAGCGCGCCCCAGCTCGCCAGACCGGCCTTCTCCCACGGCGCGAAGATCAGCAGGGTGCCCGCGAAGCCCAGCACGAGCCCGACCAGCCGGGCGCTGTTGCGCCGCCGCTCGAAGCCCAGCAGCAGGCCCAGGGCGAGCGCCCACAGCGGTGTCGTGGCGTTCAGCACGCCCGCGACGCCCGAGTCGACGGTCTGCTCCCCGATCGCGAACAGCACGAACGGGATGACGTTGCCGAACACCGCGGCGACCGCCAGGTGGCCCCAGATGCCCTTGCCGGCCGGCAGCCGCTGACCCCTCGTGTAGAGCAGCACGACCAGCACCGCCGCGCCCAGCAGCGTGCGGACCAGGGCGATCTGGACCGGGGAGAGCCCGGTGAGGGCGATCTTGATCCACAGGAAGCTGGAACCCCAGAGCAGCGCGAGGACACCCATCCTGACCAGCGTGCCGGGTCTGTTCACGGACATACTCTGCGCTACCCGAAGCATCAGGACAAGTGAATAGAACTGCACGACGCTTAAGCTGAGCTGTACGATCGGGCGATGTTGGACGTGCGACGCATGCAGGTGCTCCGGGCCGTGGTCAGCACCGGTTCCATCACCGCCGCCGCGGTGAACCTCGGCTACACCCCGTCCGCGATCAGCCAGCAGGTGGCGGCCCTGGAGAAGCAGGCCGGGCTGCCGCTGCTGGACCGGGTCGGGCGGGGCGTGCGGCCCACCGCGGCGGGCCGGATGCTCACCGAGCACGCCGCCCACATCACCGACCGGCTGGTGGAGGCGGAAGCGGCGCTGGCCGACCTCCGGGAGGGCCGCACCGGGCGCCTGCGGGTCCGGTACTTCGCCACGGCGGGCGCGGCCCTCGTGCCGCCGGCCGTCGCCGCGTTCAAGGCCCGGCACGCCGACGTGCAGCTGGACCTGAAGCTGATCGAGCCGGACGACCCGATGGTCGAGGTCGAGGCGGGCCGCGCGGACGTGGCGCTGTCGGTGTCCGCGCGGGTGTCCGAGGCACCGCGCGGCGTGCACCTGGTCCACCTGCTCGACGACCCGTACCTGGCCGTCCTGCCGCGCGGCCACGACCTGGCCCGCAAGCGGGTGCTCGACCTGGCCGACCTGGCCGACGAGCCGTGGGTCGACGCGGTGAACCCGCCCGGCCCGTGCCGCGACATCGTGCTCAACGGCTGCGCGGCGGCCGGGTTCGCGCCGAACTTCGTGCTGGAGTCCGACGACTACCCGACCGCGCAGGGCTTCGTGGCGGCGGGCCTGGGCGTGACCATCGTGCCGAAGCTGGGCCTGGGCGTGATCCACCCGGGCGTGGTGGTCCGCAAGCTCCGCCACCCCGAACCGACCCGCGCCATCTGCGCGGCGATCCGCGAGGACGGCATCACCTCGCCGGCCGTGCAAACCCTGCTCAACGCCCTCAAGGCCGCCATCGCCTGACCTGGGCCCCACGCCGACCCGTCCCGACCCCGGCGACACGCCTGGTGCGCTCGGGCCGCGCGGTGTGGCGGGTCGACGGCCCTTTGCGGCGGCCTGAGGGCGCGCCTGAGCCCTTCCGGCCACGCGGCAGTGCAGCGCACCCGCTCCGGCGGCGTGCTTGCGTCAGGCGGCCGGTTCCGGCGGCGCAGCGGGGCGTCCCAGGGCGGTGGTGGTCAGACCAGGCGGCGGTCGGAGGCCCAGCGGGAGAGTTCGTAGCGGTTGGAGAGCTGGGTCTTGCGCAGCACGCTCGACACGTGCGTCTCGACCGTCTTCACCGAGATGAACAGCTCGGACGCGATCTCCTTGTACGCGTACCCGCGCGCCAGCAGGCGCAGCACGTCGCGCTCCCTGGGCGTGAGCAGGTCCAGCTCCGGGTCGCTGATCGGGGCCGCGCCGGGGCGGTCGGCGAACGCGTCGAGCACGAAACCGGCCAGCCGGGGGCTGAACACCGCGTCGCCGTCGGAGACCCGGACCACCGCGCGCACCAGCTCCTGGCTGGAGATGGTCTTGGTCACGTACCCGCGCGCGCCCGCCCGGATGACCGCGATCACGTCCTCCGCCGCGTCCGACACCGACAGCGCCAGGAACACCACGTCCGGCAGCGCCGTGCGGACCTGCCGCAGCACCTCCGCGCCGCCGCCGTCGGGCATGTGCACGTCGAGCAGCACCACGTCCGGCTTCAGGTGGCCGATGCCGACGACGGCCTCGGCCACCGAGCCCGCCTCGCCGACCACGTCCACCTCCGCGGTGATCGAGTCCAGCTCGGCGCGCACCCCCGCCCGGAACAGCGCGTGGTCGTCCACCAGGAACACCCGCACCGGCGCCTTCTCGGTTGTCACGTCCTGGCCTCCGTCTTCTGGTTTCCGGCGGTCTTCCTCGGCATGTACAGCTGCACCTCGGTGCCCTCGCCGGGCGTGGTGCGCAGCCGGACCTCCCCGCCGTGCCGGTCCATCCTCCCCCGGATCGAGTCGGCCAGACCATGCCGGTCCTCCGGGACCAGGTCGGGGTCGAAGCCCTTGCCCCGGTCGCGCACGAACACGGTGACCCGCTCGGGCTCGACCTCGCCGTACACGCTGATCTCGCCGACGCCCGCGTGCTTGGCCGCGTTGACCATCGCCTCGCGGGCCGCCTGCACCAGCGCCAGCAGGTTGTGGTCCAGCGCGCAGTCGCCCACCACGACCTGCTGGACGGCGATGGCGAACTGGTCCTCGACCTCGCCGGACGCCTTGGCGATCGCGGCGGACATCATCGTCGGCTGGCCGTCCTCGCCCATCGCGGGCCCGTACAGCCAGTCCCGCAGCTGCCGCTCCTGGCCGCGCGCCAGCCGCTTGACCTCGCGCTGGTTGTCCGACTGCTTCTGGATCAGCGCCAACGTCTGGAGCACCGAGTCGTGCAGGTGCGCGGCGATCTCGGCGCGCTCCTCGGTGCGGATGCGGACCCGGCGCTCCTCGCCCAGGTCGTTGATCAGCTTGATCCACAGCGGCACGGTGAGCACCGCCACGCCACCCAGCGTGGCCACCACCGCAAGCAGCGCGAACCGCAGCTGGTCGATGCCGTAGCTGCTGATCAGCAGCACGCCGATGCCGATCGCGACCAGCGCCACCCCGGACAGCACCCGGACCAGCGCGGCCCGGCCGGTGCCGAACAGGCCGGACCGGGCACCGTCGCGCCACCGCCTGCGCTGCGCCTCGTCGGCCTCCCGCCACACCACGGCCGCGCCGACCAGGGCGACCGCGAGCGGACCCACGATCCAGCCGCTGACCGGCCCGGACAGCAGCCCGCTGATCACCGCCGCGGCGATGCCCAGCGCCACCAGGCCGAGCGCCTGCTGACGCTCCTGGGGCTTCGGCGGCTTCTCCGGGGTGTCCACCGCGCGTTGCGGCACGAACAGCCACAGCAGGCCGTACGCCACGATCCCCACGCCATTGAGGGCGGTGAGCGCGGCGAACACGGCGCGCACCCAGAACACCTCGATCCCGAGGTGGTCGGCGACACCGCCCGCGACGCCCGCGACGACCCGCCCGGCCCGCCGCCGGCGCACCGGCTCGGCCCCGCGCCCGGCCTTGGCCGCCAGGGTCGCGGTCGACAACGCCGGGTGCGCGCCCGTCGACTGCGCGCCCGCGGGCTGTGCCGCCGTCGGGTGTGCCGTCGTCGGGAGTGCCACCGTTGGGCGTGCCACCGCCGGGTCGGACGCGGTCTGGTCGGGCGTGGCCGGTTTGGGCGTGGAATCCACCTGCGAGCTCACCTCCTGATGGTCACACGTGCGGGTGGCCCTTCCATCAGGGTTCCACCCGATGCGCGGATCAGGGTGGGTCCCCGATGTGCATCGTCCCCCGGACAACCATGCTCGACATCGTGAGCGGGAACCTGAGCACAGCCGGCGTCGAAGAGACGCTGAAGGACTTCTGGGTCAGCCGACCCAGGCGGCCGCACGAGGGGCGGAAGATCGCCGGCGTCGCCGCCGGTATCGCGCAGCGGTACCAGATCGACCCGGTCGTCGTCCGAGTCGCGTTCGTGGCCATGGCCCTGTGCAACGGCGCGGGCTTCCTGATCTACCTGCTGGGCTGGCTGTGGCTGGCGCAGGACAACGACGAGGTGTCCGCCGCCGAGGCCCTGATCGGCCGCGGCCGCAGCTCCACCCCGGTGCCGCTGACCATCCTGCTGGGCCTCGCGGTGCTGCCCGCGACCGGCTTCTTCGTGGACGGCGGCTTCACCATGGTGGGCGGCGTGCTGCTCTCCGTCGGGGCGGTCTACCTGCTGCACCGCGGCCGGGGCTCGCTCAACCGTCCGCCCTCCGCACCCGAGGTGAGGCCCGTGGATACCGCCGAGTCCCCCACCACCCGCGTGACGCCGCCCGCGTGGGACCCGCTGGGCGCCGCGCCCTTCGCGTGGGACCTGCCCGAACCGACGCCCACGACCGCGGTGCCGGCCGAGCAGCCGTCCCGGCCGCCGCACCGGCGGCGCAGGTCCCGGGTGGGCGCGGCGACGTTCGGGCTGTCGCTGGTGGTGCTCGCGGGCGCCCTGGTGGCGTCCTCGTACAGCGCCTGGTTCACCGCCCAGCACATCATCGGGCTGGTCGTGGCGACCCTGGGCCTGGGGCTGCTGGTGGGCGCGTTCCGCGGCGGCGGACGCGGGCTGATCGGCCTTGTCGTGCCGCTGAGCCTGGCGGGCGCGGTGCTGACCAGCGCGGACTTCTCGACCTTCGACGGCTCGGAGCACGTCGGTGACGTGGACGCGCGGCCGGTCACGATCGAGCAGTTGCAGTCGCGGTACGACACCAACGCGGGCACCGTCGACCTGGACCTGACCGGCCTGCCGGCGTCCGGCACGGCGACGACCGCGGTGGAGGTGGGAGTGGGCAGCGTGAAGGTGCGGGTGCCGGCCTCCGCCGACGTGACCGTGACCTGTCACACCGGGCTGGGCTCGGTCGAGTGCCTCGGCCCCGAGAAGGGCGGCCGGAACAACACCGCGACGGTGACCGACGGGGGCACCGGCGAGGGTGGTCTGAAGTTGGAGCTCGATGTCCGTGCGGGAGTGGGAGAGGTGGTGGTGCGCCGTGGCTGACCAGGGATCGATCGAGAAGCGAGGGGTGGACGTCGTGGGCCTGGTGTTCGGGGCGGCAGCCCTGGTCGCCGCCGCCTACATGCTCTCCGACGGGGCGTCGTGGCCGGCGTTCCTGGACGTGCGGTGGGTCCTGGCGGGCGGGGCGATGCTGATCGGCCTGGGCCTGCTCGCCGGCTCGGCCCGCCGGAGGCGCTAGCCGGAGGGGGGCCCAGGGAAAGGGCACCGGGAACGGGC
Source organism: Saccharothrix espanaensis DSM 44229 (assembly GCF_000328705.1). Taxonomy (NCBI): domain Bacteria; kingdom Bacillati; phylum Actinomycetota; class Actinomycetes; order Pseudonocardiales; family Pseudonocardiaceae; genus Saccharothrix; species Saccharothrix espanaensis. The sequence goes on from NC_019673.1 coordinate 8,668,498, forward strand.
CCAGGTCAGGGGAACGGGGAAGAGCGGGGAACCGGGGGTCGGGGAACCGCAGGGGGAGATCGGGGAGAAGCGCCGGCAGGGGTGTAGGCGCTGGGGGAAGTCCGGGGGTCGGAAAGGCCACCTCGCGGTCCGCGAGGTGGCCTTTTCGCGTGCCTGTGCCGCCGTGGGGCGGGTCAGGCCGGGGTCACTCCCACTCGATGGTGCCCGGCGGCTTGCTCGTCACGTCGAGCACCACGCGGTTGACCTCCGCCACCTCGTTGGTGATCCGGGTCGAGATGCGCTCCAGCACGTCGTAGGGCAGACGGGTCCAGTCGGCGGTCATCGCGTCCTCGCTGGACACCGGCCGCAGCACCACCGGGTGGCCGTACGTCCGGCCGTCGCCCTGCACGCCCACGCTGCGCACGTCGGCCAGCAGCACCACCGGGCACTGCCAGATCGTCCGGTCCAGGCCGGCGCTGGTCAGCTCCTCGCGGGCGATCGCGTCGGCCTTGCGCAGGATCTCCAGCCGCTCGGCGTCGACCGCGCCGATGATCCGGATGCCCAGCCCCGGCCCGGGGAACGGCTGGCGCTGCACGATCGTCTCCGGCAGCCCCAGCTCGGTGCCGACCCGGCGGACCTCGTCCTTGAACAGCGCGCGCAGCGGCTCGACCAGGGTGAACTGGAGGTCGTCGGGCAGGCCGCCGACGTTGTGGTGGCTCTTGATGTTCGCCGTGCCGGCGCCGCCGCCGGACTCGACCACGTCCGGGTAGAGCGTGCCCTGCACCAGGAACTCGTAGTCGCCCTCGGCCTTGAGGTCCCGCTCGGCCTGCTCGAAGACCCGGATGAACTCCCGGCCGATGATCTTGCGCTTCTCCTCCGGGTCGGTGACGCCGGCCAGCGCGCCGAGGAACCGCTCGCGCGCGTCGACGGTCACCAGGCGCACGCCGGTCGCCGCCACGTAGTCCCGCTCGACCTGGGCCCGCTCGCCCGCGCGCAGCAGCCCGTGGTCGACGAACACGCAGGTCAGCCGGTCACCGATGGCGCGCTGCACGAGGGCCGCGGCGACCGCCGAGTCGACGCCGCCGGACAGGCCGCAGATCGCCTTGCCGTCGCCGACCTGCTCGCGGATCCGCGCGACCTGCTCGTCCACGATGGACGACGTGGTCCACTGCGGCCGGATGCCCGCGATCTCGTGCAGGAACCGGCGCAGCACCTCCTGGCCGTGCGGCGAGTGGCCGACCTCGGGGTGGTACTGGACGCCGGCGAAGCGGCGCTCGCGGTCCTCGAAGGCGGCCACCGGCGCGCCGTCGCTGGACGCGGTCACCGTGAAGCCCTCGGGGGCGGCGGTGACGCAGTCGCCGTGGCTCATCCACACCGGGTGGGTGCCGGGCAGCTCCTCGTGCAGCAGGCCGGACTCGGTCACGGCCAGGTCGGTGCGGCCGTACTCGCGGGTGCCGGTGTGCTCCACGGTGCCGCCCAGCACGCCCGCCATCGCCTGGAAGCCGTAGCAGATGCCGAACACCGGGACGCCGAGCTCGAACACCTTCGGGTCGACCTGGGGCGCGCCCGGCTCGTACACGCTCGACGGCCCGCCGGACAGCACGATGGCCGCCGGGTCCCGCTCCACCAGCTCCGCCACCGACGTGGTGTGCGGCACGACCTCGGAGTACACCTGCGCCTCGCGGACCCGGCGGGCGATCAGCTGCGCGTACTGCGCCCCGAAGTCGACTACCAGAACTGGGCGGTTGCTGCTCTCAGACACGGCCGACATCGTCTCAGACCTGCACCGGGTGCGCGGAACGGCCTAGGTTGGGCGCATGGACGCGACCACCCCGCAGCCACGTCCCTGCTGGATCGCCGGACACGCCGAGCAGGGCACGCAGGCCATCACCGTGTACCACCCGTTCGACGGCACGGAGGTGGCGTCGGTCGCGGTACCGGGCCCCGAGCAGGTGGAACGGGCGATCGCGACGGCGGCCGCGGTCGCCAAGGAGTTCCGCCGCACCCCGGCGCACGTGCGCGCGGAGGCGTTGCTGGCGGTGTCCCGGGCGCTGGCCGACCGCGCCGAGGAGATCGCCGAGACGATCACCGCCGAGAACGGCAAACCGCTCAAGTGGGCGAACATCGAGGTCACCCGGGCGGTGAACACCTTCCGGTTCGCCGCCGAGGAGGCCCGGCGGTTCACCGGGGACCTCCAGCGGCTGGACACCGACGCCACCGGCGAGGGCCGGCTCGCGCTGGTCCGCCGGGTGCCGCGCGGTCCGGTGCTGGCCGTCGCGCCGTTCAACTTCCCGCTGAACCTGGTGGCCCACAAGGTGGCCCCGGCGCTCGCGGTGGGCGCCCCGGTGATCGTCAAGCCCGCGTCGGCCACGCCGCTGTCGGCGCTGCTGCTGGGCGAGCTGCTGGCCGAGACCGACCTGCCCGAGGGCGTGTTCTCGGTGCTGCCGGTGCGCGGCGCGGACATGAAGGCGCTGGTCACCGACGAGCGGCTGCCGGTGATCTCGTTCACCGGGTCGACCTCGGTGGGCTGGTCGCTGACCGACGACGCGCCGCGCAAGCACGTGCTGATGGAGCTGGGCTCGAACTCGGCCGCGATCGTCTGCCCGGACTGGCCGGACCTGGACCGGGCGGCGTCCCGGATCGCCACGTTCGGCAACTACCAGGCCGGCCAGTCCTGCATCGCGGTGCAGCGGGTGATCGTGCACCAGGACGTGGCGGAGGAGTTCGTGCCCAAGCTGGTGGCCGCCGTGCGCGCGCTGCGGACCGGCGACCCGCACGACCCGGAGGTCGAGGTCGGGCCGCTGATCGACGAGGACAACGCGCGCCGGGTCGAGCAGTGGGTGGCCGAGGCGGTCTCCGCCGGGGCGACGCTGCTGGTGGGCGGCGGGCGGGACGGGACGACGGTGCAGCCGACCGTGGTGCGGGACGTGCCGGCGTCGGCGAACCTGTGGCGCGACGAGGTGTTCGGGCCGGTGCTGACGGTGTCCGTGGTGGCGTCCACGGCGGAGGCGTTCGAGCTGGCCAACGCCACCGACTACGGCTTGCAGGCCGGGGTGTTCACCCGGGACGTGGCGGTGGCGTTCCAGGCGGCGGCCGAGCTGGAGGTCGGCGGCGTGATCATCGGCGACGTGCCGTCCTACCGGGCCGACCAGATGCCCTACGGCGGGGTGAAGGGGTCCGGGACGGGCCGCGAGGGCGTGCGGTCGGCGATGGACGACTTCACCGAGGAGCGCACGATGGTGCTCACCGGCATCACCCTCTAGCCGGGCTCCCCCGCCGGCCGGACGGGCTCGCCCGCCGCCGACCCGGCACCGCCGGCCGGCTCGGCACCCCGGGTCAGCATGAGCAGGGCGTCCACCAGGTGCTCGGCGTCGGAGCCGGTCGCCAGGGCCCGCAGCTTCAGGCCCATCACCAGGCCGACCACGGCACTGGCGACCTTCTCCGGCTCCGCCACGCCGAGCGCGGTCAGCACGGTGGCCGCGAGCCGGTCGTAGGCGGCGAAGCACTCGGCGGCGGCGGTCCGCAGCTCCGGGTCCCGGCCCGCGTGCAGGTAGAGCTCGTAGGGCGCGATCCGCTCGCTGTCCGGCGGCATCGCGCCGGCGACCTCGCCGACCAGCCGGACGACCTGCCGGAGGTCGGCGAACTCGCCCTCCGTGCGCCGGGCCAGTTCACCGATGTGCCGGGTCTCCTCGCTGACGAAGTGCAGCAGGCTCTCCCTGAGCAGGTCCTGCTGGGTGGCGAAGTGGTAGGTCACCGACCCGAGCGAGACGCCCGCCTGCTGCGCGATGCGCCGATTGGTCACGCCCGCCACGCCGTCGTCGCCGATGATCCGCAGCACGGCCGCGATGATCCGCTGCCGGGTCTCGGCGGGTCTGGTCATGCCGCCATTGTCCCCTGCCTGCCGAGGGCGACCTCCACCCGTGCGACCAGGCGCGACGGTGCGAGGCCGAACGGCCGCACGCCGGGCAGCGCCGGCCGCTCCCGGTGGACGGCGGCGTCGGCTTGGTCCGGTCTCGACGTGAGACTCCCTCGATACGGTACTGTTCGTTCGAACGAACAACTACCCGGCCGACCACGGTCACGGGTATCCGTTGATCACACCTGGGAAGCGTCCATGCAGGTCAGAGGAGCAACCGTGTTGTTGACCAGCGCGACCGGCGGCCTCGGGCACGCCATCGCCCGCGCGCTGCACCGGCGCGGCGCGAAGCTCGTGCTCACCGGCCGCAAGGTCGCCGAGCTGGAGGCGCTCACCGCCGAGACCGGGGCCCGCGCGATCGTCGCCGACCTGGCCGACCCGGACGACCTGCACCGGCTGGCCGGCGAGGCCGGCGAGGTGGACGTGCTGGTCGCCAACGCCGCCCTGCCCGCCAACGGCGAGCTACTCGACTTCACCGCCGAGCAGGTCCGCCGCGCACTCGCGGTCAACCTCGACGCGCCCATCGCCCTCACCCACGCGCTGCTGCCCGCGATGCTCGACCGGGGGCGCGGGCACGTGGTGCTGATGGGCTCGCTCGCGGGCAAGGTCACCTCGGCCCACGCCTCACTCTACAACGCCACCAAGTTCGGCCTGCGCGGTTTCGGGCTGGCCCTGCGGCAGGACCTGACCGGCACCGGCGTGGGCGTGTCCGTGGTGCAGCCGGGGTTCGTCCGGGACGCCGGCATGTTCGCCGAGACCGGCCAGAAACCGCCCTCCGGGTTGCGGACGGTCTCGCCCGGCCAGGTCGCGGCGGACGTGCTGGACGCCGTCGAGCGCGACCGCGGCGAGGTCGACGTGGCTCCCGTCGAGCTGCGCGTGGCGAGCACCCTGGGCAGCGCGTTCCCGGGCTTCGCGGCGGCGTTGCAGCGCAGGCTCGCCACCGAGGACGTGATGGGGCGGATGTCGGCCGCGAACCGCGCCAAGCGCTGAGGTCCGCGCCCGACCAGGTCAAGGCCAGCCCGCGGACCCCTACCGGCTGCGGATCGCCGAGGTGCTCACGCCCGAGCCCCGGGGGCCCCGGCTCGCGCCACGCCGGCGGTGAACCCCTTGGCGCGGCGCAGCGCGGCGTCCGGGTCGCTCGGGGCGACCGCCGCGAGGTGGCCGTCCGGGCGGATCAGGACGCCGTCGACCACGGTGAAGTCCGGGCCGAGCCGGGCGCTGTCGGCGACCAGCTCACCGGTGCAGCCGGGGCTGGTCAGCGGCGAGTCGCGGTAGGCGAACGGCTCGAACAGCCGCCCCGAGTCGATCTCGGCGGTGCGGCCGTGCTCCAGCACCTCCCGGCGGCGCTCGCGCTCCTGCTCGGTGCGCGGCACCAGGAACCGCATGGTGTCGCCGGTGACCCGGAGGTTCTCGTCGGCCGCCGCCGCGCGTTCGCGCTCGTAGGAGGGCAGCAGGTCCGGGCCCGCCTCGCCGCGGCGGTCCAGCACGACCTTCCACACCGCGTTGTCGGCGTCGCAGATCCCGGAGTTCAGGCCGCGCGCGCCGAACGGGCTCATCACGTGCGCCGCGTCGCCCACCAGCAGCACCCGGCCGTCCCGCAACGCCGTGGCCCGGCGCTGGTGGAACCGGTAGGTGGACTGCCAGCGCACCTCGTACGGGCGGTCGCCGGTGATCTCCCGGATGTGCCCGTCGGTCAGCCGGAAGCCCTCGGGCACCTGCCAGTCGATCCGGTAGACGCCGCCGGGCTGCGGGTGCAGCAGCACCTGGCGGCCGGGGTTCCAGTGCGGGTCGAAGTAGAACAGCCGCTCGGGCTCCGGGAGGCCCAGGTCGACCGCGATGTCCGCGATGACGAACAGGTCGTCGAACGAGTGGCCGGGAAAGCCGATCCCGAGCAGGTCTCGCACCGCCGAGCGGGATCCGTCGGCGGCCAGGCAGTGCGTGCCGCGGAACGTGTCGGTGTCCGTGGTCAGCTCGACGTGGTCGCCCTGCGAGAGGGCCACCACCCGCTGCCCGCAGCGCAGGTCGATCAGCGGCTCTTGGCGGACCCGGTCCTCCAGGATGCGCTCGACGTCGGTCTGCGGCGTGTTCACGAACGGCGGGAACCCCTGGCGGCGCGGCAGTTCCATGGTGGCGATCTCGCGGCCCCGGTAGAACGTCCGACCCCGGTACCAGGTGACGCCCGCGTCCGCGACGGCCCGGCCCGCGCCGACCCGCTCCAGGATGTTGAGCACGTCGTGCTGGAGGCAGATGGCCCGGCTGCCCACGGCCGTGCGCCGCCCGGCGGCCTCCAGCACCACGCTCGGCACGCCGGCCCGCGCCAGCAGCAGCGCCGCCGTCATGCCGACCGGTCCCGCGCCCACCACCAGCACCGGGTCTTCGCGGCCCGAGCGGCGCGCCCGCCGTCCCGGCCACGACCCCGCCGCGGCGGTCACCGGCTCCGGGCCCAGGGCGGCACGGGCGAGCGCGTCCGGGTAGGGCCGGCCGCCGGGAGCCCGGACCGAGGTGACCTCGCCGCCGATGGGAGCGGGGCTCACGTCAGCGCCGCCCACACCTCGCGGTCCCGTTCGGCCGTCCAGACCCTCGGCCAGTCCACGCCCGAGCACTCGTCCCAGTACCGCTGCACGTCGAAGGGCAGGCAGTGCTCGAAGATCGGCCAACGCCCGTAGCGCGGGGCCAACGCCTTGTGCGCGGCCGCGAACGCCTGCGCCACCGTGCCGCCGCCGACGTGCACCGAGCCGACCGTGCGGCGCAGCTCGTCCAGGAAGTGCCGGGACTGCGCGATCGCCGCGTCCACCTCGGCCCGGTCCCGCGCCACCGCGCCCCGCCCGCCGACCAGCTGCTCCGCGCCCAGCGCACGCACGTTGTCCAAAGTGGACGTCGCCCAGTCGTCGTGGAACGCGTCGCCGGTGTAGAGCGCGGCCTGCGACTCCACCAGGTCGCCGGCGAACAGGATGCGCTGGTGCGGCAGCCACGCCACGATGTCGCCCGCGGTGTGCCCGCGCCCGCAGTAGCGCAGCTCCAACTCGCCCCGGTCGCCGCCGAGCGGGATGGTGAGGCGGTCGGAGAAGGTGAGCGTCGGCCAGGTCAGGCCGGGGATCGAGGCGGGTTCCTCGAACAGCCGCGGCATCCGCCCGTACTCGCTGGCCCAGTCCTGTTCGCCGCGCTCGGCGATCAGCGTCCTGGTCAGCTCGTGGGCGATGACCTCCTGCGCGCCGAACGCGCTCGCGCCCAGCGTGCGCACCGCGTGGTAGTGGCTCAGGACCAGGTAGCGCACGGGTTTGTCGGTGCGCTCGCGGAGCAGGTCGAGCCAGCGCCGGGCGGCCACCGGGGTGGCTCTGGCCTCGATGCAGACCAGGAAGTCCTCGCCCTCGACGGCGCCCACGTTCGGGTCGCCCTCCGCGGTCAGGGCGTAGACGCCCTCCGCGAGTTCGACGAACACCTCGTCCTTCGGAGCGAGGTCGGCACTGGACGCAAACGGCTTCGCTGCCACGACCCCACCATAGGACCGGCACGGCGAGAGCGCGCCCACCAGCTTTTGACCTCAACACATATGCACCCCATGAGGAATGTGGCAGGGGAATGTGGCAGCGGTGCGCGGCAGCGGTGCGCAGAGGTGCGCACGACCGAAGGCCCGGAAGCTCTGCTCCGCGCCGACGTCGGCACGGGCCTGCGCGACCTGCTCCGCCGACCCGCCGGACTAGGAGTTCCTGACCTCCACGATCGGCAGCCGGAGCGCGCCCGGCGCGGACGTCGGCACGGCGGGCTTCGCCGGGGCCACCGCCGGCACCCGCCGGTAGCCCGCGCCCTGCTCCGGCCGGCCGTCGGCCTCGCCCTTGTTGGGCCACAACGAGAACGCCCGCTCGGCCTGCGCGGCGATGGTCAGCGACGGGTTCACCCCGAGGTTCGCCGAGATCGCCGCGCCGTCCACCACCGACAGGCCCGGGTAGCCGTAGACCCGGTGGTAGGGGTCGATCACGCCGGCCGCCGGGTCCGAGCCGATCGGGCAGCCGCCGATGAAGTGCGCGGTCAGCGGGATGTCGAACAGCTCGCCCCAGGTCCCGCCGGCGACGCCGCCGATGTGCTTGGCCGCCGACTGGTTCGCCGCGTGGCCCGCCGGGATGAACGCCGGGTTCGGCTCGCCGTGGCCCTGCTTCGAGGACAGCTTGCGGCCGAACAACCCCTTGCGGCTGAACGTGGTGATGGAGTTGTCGAGGCTCTGCATCACCAGCAGGATCACCGTCCGCTCGCTCCACCGGTGCACCGACAAGATCCGGAAGAACCGCACCGGGTGCCGCACCGCCTGCGCCAGGAACTGCACCACCCGCGGCGTGCTCTTCGCGCCGTCGGTGGACAGCGTCTGGAGCAGGCCCATGGCGTTGCTGCCCCGGCCGTAGCGCACCGGCTCGATGTGGGTCTGCTCGTCGGGGTGGATCGACGACGTGATCGCCACGCCCTGGCTGAAGTTGCGGCTCTCGTCCACGGTGAACCGGCCCGCGCCGATGATCGACTCGGAGTTGGTCCGGGTCAGCTCGCCGAGCTTGGCCGACAGCCGGGGCAGCACGCCCTCGGCCTTCATCCGGTGCAGCAGCTGCTGGGTGCCCCACGTGCCGGCGGCCAGCACGACCTGGCCCGCGGTGATCGTGCGCTGGCCCTTGCGCAGCCGGCCGCCGGTGCGCCGGGTGGCCACCGCCCACGTGCCGTCCGGGGCCTGCCGCAGGTCGGTGACGGTGGTCAGCGGCAGGACCTCCGCGCCGTTCCGCTCGGCCAGGTACAGGTAGTTCTTGACCAGGGTGTTCTTCGCGCCGACCCGGCAGCCGGTCATGCACTCGCCGCACTCCACGCAGCCGGTGCGGTGCGGGCCCGCGCCGCCGAAGTACGGGTCCTCGGCGGTCTTGCCCGGCTCGCCGAAGAACACGCCGACCGGCGTCGCGCGGTAGGAGTCAGCGACGCCCAGGTCCGCCGCGACTTGCCTCATGACCTCGTCGGACGGCGTGGTCGTGGGGTTGTCCACCACGCCCAGCATCCGGCTGGCCTGGTCGTAGAACGGCGCCAGCTCGGCTTCCCAGTCGGTGATGTGCGCCCACTGCCGGTCGTTGTAGAACGGCTTGAGCGGCCGGTAGAGGGTGTTCGCGTAGACCAGGGACCCGCCGCCGACGCCCGCGCCGGCCAGGATCATCACGTTGCGCAGGGCGTGGATGCGCTGGATGCCGTAGCAGCCCAGGGCCGGTGCCCACAGGTAGCGCCGCAGGTCCCACGAGGTCTTGGCGAACTCGTCGTCGGCGAACCGCCGACCCGCCTCGACCACCGCGACGCGGTAGCCCTTCTCGGTGAGCCGGAGGGCCGCGACGCTGCCGCCGAAGCCCGAACCCACGACCACGACGTCGTAATCGGTCTTGTTACCGACGAGTTCACCCATGCAGCGAGATTAGGCGTAACTTCGAGTAACAGCTAGGGGCTGTCGGGCTGTTGTCCCGGATGGCCGGACTCCGACGAGGCCGACCGGCGGCACGCACCACGCGTGGCCACGTCGGAGCCTGGCGATCCGACTCAACCCCGTACGGTCAGGCCGACCTTCTGGAACTCCTTGATGTCGGAGTAACCGGTCTTGGCCATGGCGCGGCGCAGCGAGCCGAACAGGTTCGTCACGCCGCGCGGGTCCACCGACGGGCCGAACAGCAGGCTGCGCAGGTCCACCACCTGGTCCACGCCGGTCGAGACGTGGCTGCGCGGCACCGACGGGTGCGCCGACGACGACGTCCAGTACAGGCCCTGGCCCGGCGCCTCGGAGGCGGCGGCCAGCGGCTCGCCGAGCATCACCGCGTCCGCGCCGCAGGCGATCGACTTCGCCACGTCGCCGCTGGTCAGCACGCCACCGTCGGCGATCACGTGCACGTACCGGCCGCCGGTCTCGTCCAGGTAGTCCCGGCGGGCCGCCGCCGCGTCGGAGATGGCCGTGGCCATCGGCACGCCGATGCCCAGCACCGCGTCGGTCGTGGTGACGCCCGGCGTGTAGCCGTAGCCGACGATCACGCCCGCCGCGCCGGTGCGCATCAGGTGCATCGCCGTCCGGTAGTCGCCGACGCCGCCCGCGATGACCGGGATGTCCAGGTCCGCGATGAACGACTTCAGGTTGAGCGGCTCGCCGTCGCGCGACACGTGCTCGGCGGAGATGATCGTGCCCTGCACGACCAGGATCTCCACCCCCGCCGCGATCAGGTCCGGGGCCAGCTCGGCGGCCCGCTGCGGGCTGACCCGCACCGCGACCGTCACGCCCGACTCGCGCACCTGCTTGATCGCCTCGGCGACCAGGTCCAGCCGGACCGGCGCGGAGTGCAGCTCCTGGAGCACCTTGACCGGCGCGGCCGGGTCGTCGGTGTCCTCCACCGACTGCACCAGCCGGAACAGCGCCTCGTCCACGTCGCCGTGCCGCGCCCACAGGCCCTCGGCGTTGAGCACGCCCAGCCCGCCCAGCTCGCCGACCGCCACCGCCGTGCCGGGCGAGACGATCGCGTCCGTCGGGTGGGTGATCAGCGGGATCTCGAACCGGTAGGCGTCGATCTGCCAGGCCGTCGAGACGTCCTTGGACGACCGGGTCCTGCGGGACGGGATGATCTCGACGTCGTCCAGCTCGTAGGCCCGCCTCGCGGTCCGGCCCATGCCGATCTCGACCAGATCGCGCACCTTGTTACGTCCTCTCGTGGAGCGGGCTTACCCGTGGAACCTAGCTCAGCGCGTGGTGTAGTTCGGCGCTTCCACGGTCATCGTGATGTCGTGCGGGTGACTTTCCTTCAGCCCGGCTGCGGTGATCCGAACGAGCTGCTTGAGCTGGAGGTCCGAGATCGTCTTCGAGCCGGTGTAGCCCATCGCCGCGCGCAGGCCGCCGACGAGCTGGTGCACCACCGACGACAGCGGCCCGCGGAACGGCGTGCGGCCCTCGATGCCCTCGGGCACGAGCTTGTCCTCGGAGAGCACGTCGTCCTGGAAGTAGCGGTCCTTCGAGTACGACTTCGCCTCGCCCCGGCCCTGCAGCGCGGCCAGCGAGCCCATGCCCCGGTAGGTCTTGAACTGCTTGCCGTTGACCAGGACCAGCTCGCCCGGCGCCTCGGCGGTGCCCGCCAGCAGGCTGCCGAGCATGACCGCGCTCGCGCCCGCGGCGATCGCCTTCGCGATGTCGCCGGAGTACTGGATGCCGCCGTCGCCGATCACCGGCACGCCCGCCGGCGTGCAGGCCAGCGACGCCTCGTAGATGGCCGAGATCTGCGGCACGCCCACGCCCGCGACCACCCGGGTGGTGCAGATCGAGCCGGGGCCGACGCCGACCTTCACGCCGTCCGCGCCCGCGTCGACCAGCGCCTGCGCGCCGGCCCGGGTCGCGACGTTGCCGCCGACCACGTCGACCTCGTCGCCGAGCTCCTTCTTCACCCGGGCGACCATCTCCAGCACGTTGCGCTGGTGGCCGTGCGCGGTGTCGACCATGATCACGTCGATGCCGGCCTCGGCCAGCGTCATCGCGCGGGTGAAGCTGTCCGCGCCGACGCCGATCGCGGCCGCGCACAGCAGCCGGCCGTCCGGGTCCTTGGACGCGTTGGGGTACTGCTCGGTCTTGACGAAGTCCTTGACCGTGATCAGCCCGCGCAGCCGGTTGTCGCCGTCCACGATCGGCAGCTTCTCGATCTTGTGCCGGCGCAGCAGGCCCAGCGCCGCGTCGGCCGAGACGCCGACCTGGGCGGTGACCAGCGGGCCCTTGGTCATGACCTCGCTCACCTTGCGGGAGTGGTCCACCTCGAACCGCATGTCCCGGTTGGTGATGATGCCGACGAGCTTGCCCTGCGCGTCGGTCACCGGCACGCCGGAGATCCGGTAGCGGGCGCACAGGTCGTCCACGTGCTTGATGGTGTCGTCCGGGGTGCAGGTCACCGGGTCGCTCACCATGCCCGCCTCGGACCGCTTCACGGTCTCCGCCTGGCGGGCCTGCTCCTCGACCGACAGGTTGCGGTGCAGGACGCCGATGCCGCCCTGGCGGGCCATCGAGATGGCCATCCGGCCCTCGGTCACGGTGTCCATCGCGGCGGAGGCCAGCGGGACCCGGAGGGTGGTGTTGCGGGAGATCCTGGTGCTGGTGTCCACGCCGCTGGGCACGATCTCGGATTCGGCGGGCAGCAGCAGGACGTCGTCGAAGGTCAGTCCCAGCATGGCGAACTTGGGCGGGACTCCGTCAGCGTTGAGCTCGCTGGTCATGGCGGCTGGCTTGCCTTCCGTCGTGCGGTGATCCCGCCGCGCGCGGAGGGGGTTTTCCGCAGGCGGCGATGGGTTCAGCCCATGGTATCTGGACGTGGTCGGGGGTCTGCCCGGTACCGTGCGTGGTCGTGCCGCACGACGCGTTGCCACCAGACCCGTTCGCGGGCGACCCCGAGGACCCGGCGCGGGCCCTCGGTCAGCCCGACGACGACCACGACCACCCCCCGATGGACGACGTCGAGCGGGCCGAGTTGGTCGGCGACCTGAGCGACCTCGCCGTCTACCAGGCGCTGCTCGAACCCCGCGGGGTCAGAGGGATCGTGGTGGACTGCGGCGAGTGCCAGGAGCCGCACTACCACGACTGGGCGCTGCTGCGGTCGAGCCTGGAGCAGCTGCTGGCGGACGGCCGGATGCGCCCGCACGAGCCGGCCTACGACCCGGACCCGGGCTCCTACGTCAGCTGGGAGTACTGCCGCGGGTACGCCGACGGCGTGACGGCGACCGAGAGCGCCCGCTGACCCGATCGCCGCAGATGTGACGGATCACTCGTCACACCCGCCGCGCGGAACCGGACTTCCACCCCGTTCCGGACACCCGGGCACCCCGACCCCGGCCGCACCGACCGGCGCGAGTGCCGAGCGGATCGTCAGGCGGCACCTGGTCGGCCCGGCCCGGCCCGTCAACGGCGGATGCCGCTGGCCGCCCGCACCGACCGGGGCGGGTCGCCAGGCGAACACCCGGCCGGTCGGCCCGACAACGGCGGATGCCCGCCGCCTCGGGTGAGGTGACGGGCATCCGGTGCGGTCGAGCCGGGGTCAGTTGCCCCCGGTCGTCACCGGGTCGAGGGTGCCGGGTTCGGCGGCGGTGGTGCCGGCGTTGCCCGGGTCGTTGCGGGGCTCGCTGCCGCTGGGCGCCTCGCCGCTGCCGGTCGGCGGCGGCGCGACCGAGCCGCCCGTGGTCGGCGGCGGTTCGGTGGTCGTCGTGGTGGTCGTCGTGGTCGTCGTCGGCTGCGTCGTGGTCGTCGACTGCGTCGTGGTCGACGGGACCGGCGGCGTGGTCGTCTGCGTCGTCGTGGCCGGCGGGGTCGACGCGGCCGGCGTGTTCGTCGGCGACGGCGTGGTGCTGGTCAACTCGCGCATCAGCGAGTCGTGCCGCTCCTTGAGGTCGGCCTTGCCGTCGTCCACCGAGATGGAGGGCAGCACCTCGCTCGCGCGGTTGAGCAGGTCGCGGGCCTCGTTGTACCGGCCGGCGCTCAGCGCGGCGCGCGCGGTCTCCAGGTCGGTGCGGACCGTCACGGCGGCTTCCACCGACCGGGCGTGGTCGGAGTAGAGCACCCTGGTCAGACCCCAGAGGGCGTCGCCCGGCTGGGCGTCGCGGGCGACCAGGCTGACCCCGGTGAACGCGATGGCCAGCACGGCGGCGGCACTCGCCAGGGGGATCAGGAAGCGGTGGCGCCCCCGCTGTTGGGGGCGGGCCGCGGCGATCGTCGCCACGGCGGTGTCGGTGTCTACCAGCTCACCCATCGGACGACTGTCGACTTCGCGCCGCCACGCCAGCAGCAGCGCGTTCAGCTCGTCGTCGACCAACGCGTCGGTCTGGCCACGCCCGCCGAGCGCGTCCAGCAACACGTCATCCGCCCGGATGCCGGCGAGGTCGTCGCCGGGCTCAACCAGGGGGTCATCCGAGGTGAGCGGGGTTCTCTCGTCTCGTCCGCGCACGACTTGTCCATCGCCCTTCTCGTGCTGGTCAGCCACTCAGACCACCTCCTCCGCTGCCAAGGTCTTGCGGAGGCGGGCCAAGGCGCGGTGTTGCGCCACCCGTACCGCGCCCGGCGTGGAGCCGACCGCGTCGGCGGTCTCTTCGGCCGACAGGCCGACGACCACTCGGAGCAGCAGGATTTCCCGCTGCTTCTCCGGCAGGATCTTCAGGAGCTGGGCCATCCGCCCGGACAGCTCGCCCTGCATGGCGCGCTGCTCCGGTCCGGCTTCGGTCTCCGGGGCGTCCGGCACCTCCGGGACCGGTTCGGACCGGTTCCGGGCGGCTGAGCGATGCGCGTCGGCGACCTTGTGCGCTGCGATTCCGTAGACGAACGCCAAGAACGGCCGACCCTGGTCGCGATAGCTGGGCAGGGCCGTCAGCACCGCGAGACACACCTCCTGGGCCACGTCGTCCGCCGAAGCGAAAGACCTCTCCTGCCTTCCGACTCGGGCGCGGCAGTACCGCACCACCAGGGGACGTACAGACGCCAGCAGTCGCTCGATCGCGTGGCGGTCGCCATCGACGGCTGCGCCCACTTCGGCGTCCA